>CAZINP010000003.1:0-125694 GCA_964540635.1 uncultured Gammaproteobacteria bacterium | reverse complement strand
TAGAAATCTTTATCGGGCCGGCGGGACTTGAACCCGCGGTCTCATGCACCCCATGCATGCGCGATAGCCAACTTCGCTACGGCCCGATAAAAATTTCTAACTTTGGCATTATCACATAATTTTTAAAAAAAATCAAGGAAAAACCTTGATGCAAAAAAGATTGAACCTCACGTGATTGACCAAAATTTTGGCTGAAATGACAGCCAGCCGTGTCCGACATAATAACGACAAAAGAATATTGCTACGCTTAAGCGTTAGTAGGCCGGTATTTGGCCTTTGGGCTCGCAAGCAAACGCCGAAGGCGATTGCCAATTTAGAAACCCTACGTAAAAGTTTGTCCCAAAACTTTGTTCAACCAGGACTGTGAAGTTCAATATTATTATAGCAAAAATTTTTCAAAATAAAAAGGGCGGTAAAGAACCGCCCCCGGCTTAACGAACCGTGATCACCGAAGTGATCAAATTTTTCAAACCTTTAACCACCGCTTCATCGCCGGTGGCCTCAATCCAACAGGTTGAGCCGTTTTCCAAAACGCGAAATTCCGCTTGGGGAAAAGATCGGCTCAAAAATTCAATAATGCTTTGAGCGTTTATTTTATTGACCGCAATATGCAACATGGCTGAGACCTCCTTGGGTTTGAAGACAAAGAACGTTTGGATCGCTTCCAAAAAACCGACCTTGTTTTTAGATCAGTTTTTTGAAAGCGATTTTTGGATATATTCAAACGACTGATCTTAGGGAGTCAGGTTAAAATAAAAATAATTGCGCCAAAATCTTGCCATATTATTCTTTTTTCTTTATGACCACAAAAGTGGTGGTATTAAACGGGTCGTGATGCATACCGTATTCCAAAATATTCATATTATAAATCTTGGCGGCTTGCTGGGAAGCCAAAGTTGCCGTTTGTAAAGGCAATTTTTCTTCGGCGATTTTTTGAACGCAAAGCGCGGTGTCGTCGCTGTCTTGACCGGCCGTTAATTTGATTTGCGGATATTTTTCGGCAAAAGTTCTTTTGCATTGCGAAACCGCCTGCGGGTGGCCGAAGACTTCGGTAATTTCTTCAATGGATTTAATTTTGGGGTGAGCGATTAAGCATTGCAAAACCTCCATGCCATAAACGGCAACAACATCATACAAATAATTGCCCATGGCATGCATGGAAGAAACATACGCGCCCGAGCCGGAATTAGCCATGGCAAAAACGCCTCGATCAATTTCGCCGTTTACTACGGCCTTAATTACATTTTCAGCTTCCACCAAATATTTTAAATCCAATCTGTTTTGGTCAATGCCCAATTCTTCGCACAAGCGCAAAATCGATTCGTGGGTAAAACAGCCGGCGATGCCGTGCACGCCCACGCTGACCATCCCCTTTTGAGTGGGAAAAATCGTTTCCAAATCAGCCGCCCTATCCTGAATATTTAATTTGGGCTTTAAAGAAATTTTTTTGTGAAAAGAAAAAACTTTTTGAGTTGAATCCACAAACCAGCGCTCAATCCATTGTCTAATGCGCTGTCTTTCCAGTTTGGGTAATTTTTGGATTTGCTCGTACTGCAAAGCGATTTTTTCTTCGATCAAACGGCTGTCCATGTTTTCCATTTGCTTAAAGGCGCGATTGGCCGAAGCGATCAAATTTCCATGCGCCCCGCAAATTAAATCGTGGCGCAACCAACCGGCCGTGGAATTGATAACATGAATATAGGCGCTGAAAATCGCATTGGAAGCCGGCACCGCCCACTCCATCAATTTTTCAAAACCAGGGGCTTTTTGGCCGCAGTCTTTAGCATATTGATTTATTAAATTATCTATAATTATTGAAAGCATTTCCGGCATGGATAAAACAATACCGATCATAAAATCATGTTCATCTTCGGACTGGGCGTTTAAAAAACTGACGCCTTCTTTTTTTAATAAATCCAGAATTTGCTCGGCCAAGGGATGTTTGGTTTGTTCATTTTCGGTATTGATTAAAACCCACTTCTGGCCGTTTAATGGCACCAGCGGGCCGTTTAATGGATGTAAAGAAAGGCAAGCGGCGCCCGTTCGCCTTATCACTTCAGACAGGCGCCGCTTGATGGAACAAATTTCTATGACCAACTGCTCGGAACTCAAAGACACTCCCTCTAAAATCTTGGGGATCTCTTGACGTGGAATGGAAAGCCAGATAGCGTCGGCTTTCATGGCCTTGACCCAATCCTCTTTTGAGCTTTGCCGAGTGATTGAAACCACCGGCCCGAGTTGTGAAAGCAGCGGGACCAAAAGGTGCTTGCCCATGTCCCCGCCTGCTCCGATTATTGCGTTAATCATAGTTTGTTTTTTTGCCTAACCGCTAACGATCATGGTCTCCATGTCCTTGGCGTGCTGATCGTTGCGTTGTCTTTCCAGCTCGGCATAAGCCGAAGCCACGATTTTGGCACCGTGCTCGGTTAGGCCGCCGAAAAACACCATGTTCGGACAGCCGAAATCCCAAAGCATCTCCAGGCCGGTATCAAGCCGGGCCTTTTCGGTGCAAACGCAAAGATCCA
The DNA here is from genome assembly GCA_964540635.1 of uncultured Gammaproteobacteria bacterium. Taxonomy (GTDB): domain Bacteria; phylum Patescibacteriota; class Patescibacteriia; order Buchananbacterales; family UBA6539; genus 02-FULL-45-11b. The sequence continues at coordinate 123,169 of CAZINP010000003.1, read as the reverse complement.
CTTTGCCACCGGCGCAATCTTCGGCGGCCGCGCCGTTGGAAGTGGCGGCCAGCCATTCGGCTTGGTCGTTGTTTTCCAGAAGCGGCTGCAAAAGCAGTTTGGGCGAAGGATGCGAAGTCAATTTGGTCCAGCTCTCGGGCAGAACCAAACGATTGATCATATTGCCCACAATCGCCTCGCGATTTTCGGCCAGCATTTCTTTTCTAGTGGCCAGCTGCATATGATCAAGCGGCATGGTCTGCTGAACAAAGAAAAGCGAAGTGTTCAGGTGGCCGAAGAACAGGTCTTTTTCCTGGCCGTAAACGGCACAAGTCCAAACCAGCGGCACGACCCCGGCACGAGTATCGCTTTGCGCCTGCTTGATGTAAACATCCGGCGTGATGCCGATAATCATCTCGCTTTTGGCCTCAAGGCCGGTTATTTTCTGCCAGAGTTCGCAGGCCTGCGGAATATTGGAAATATTGCGCGGACCCAAAACATAATGGGCGATTTTTTTCACTTCCAACTGGCGCAAAGTCGCCAGAATGTCAAACTCACGCTGCGGCAACGGCCGCTGATCCAAAAACGTCTTCAAACCCATGAGAAAAACCCTCCGATCGGTTGCGGTTAGTATTTAGTTTTAAGGCTCGGAAAACATTTTCCGATCATTTGCCGTAAATTATTTATGACAAATAATCGAAAAATCTCGGTAAAAAAACAAAAAACTGGCCATCTTGCAGGTCAGTTCGCTTTTCCTTTTTTGTCTAAACAAAGCTAGCCAACCTGCAGGTCAGTAAAGAAATAAAAACCGAAAAACCAATTGTTAGCTTTGTAGTTTGTCATGATAAAACCAATATAGCGCTAAAATAAAGAGTTGTCAAGAAAAGAGGCAAACGGATTTTTCCGTTTGCCTAAAAATGGTCGGGATGGCAGGATTCGAACCTGCATCTGCCTTTTGGCCGCTTTACCCGAGAAGATCTCGCCTACTAACCTTGCGGCATTCGGTTTAAGCTACACCCTGTTAAAATAAAAAACACCCGGGGAAGCCGGGTTTTTATCATTGCTTTTATTTACAAACTTAACCCAACTTCCCTTGGCAAGCTGGCGGTTTAGGTAAATTGGCGTTAAGTCTTTTCATATTTTTATTCTAGCAATAAAAAAAGGGACGGGCAAGTTTTGCCGTCCCCCGTTTGGGAACGAAAGAACGTTCTATTTTTGGCCGTTGCCGTTGAACTCGCGCAAAATGCGATTAATCACGTCCACGCAAGCCAAGGCCGAAGCCTTAATCGTGTCCGTGTCAGCACTCACGCCGACAAACTCTTGATTGCGATACTCGGCAATCACCTCCACTTTAGCTTGAGAGTCGGCCTGGGCCGAAACATTGCCAACGTGATAACCAACGATTCGAGCCTGAATGCCCGTGATCTTTTTTATGGCCTCAAAGATTGCGTCAACCGGTCCGTCGCCAATGGCTGACTCCCGAGATTTCTGACCGTCACGCTCCAGGTAAACACCGGCTGTGGGCAAACTTGAAGAGGTGGCGACCACTTCAACCAGCTTCCAGGTCTGCTTGCCGCGATTGCTGATGGCGTTTTCGGCCAAGGCGATTAGATCCGGCAAATCAACCGTTGGCTTTTTGCCTTTGAGCTCCTGAAAATCAAGATAGACGGCCAGGATCTCTTCGGGCTCAAGCTCGCCACGATTTTCGGAAACAGCCTTAAGCGCCGGCTGGAGTAAACGCGCGTCCTCATCACTGGGACACTCCCCTTGCTCCATGATAATCGCCTTAACAGCCGCGCAACCGGATTGGGAAGTAAATCGCATTTCCTCATCGCCGGCGCGACCAATAAGCTTGGGGTCAAAGGCACGGTAGGCACCCTTGCTCATGTCATGCGTCTTACCCGAACCGTGCTGGTGAATACCGGAACGATGGAAAAGCACTTCCTGACCGACAAGCGGGGACTTGGGCGGAATTTTCACGCCCGAGAGCTGGGCGATTCTAAGCGCGGTACTGTAAATCCTTTCCAAGTCCAGCCCGACATCAATGCCGTTTTGGTGCAAAGCCACCGCTGCTTCGTACAGGCTACAGTTGCCGGCGCGCTCACCCAACCCATTAAGGGTCACTTCCAACTGCCGGGCACCGGCAAAATAAGATTCAACCGTCGTGGCGGTTGCCATGCCCAAATCGTTATGGCAGTGAACCGAAGCAATGGCTTTTTCGGGTAAAACTTCGGCAATCGAGGACACCATCTGAGCAAAGACATTGGGCCGGTAGCGCTCAACCGTGTTGGGCAAGTTTATGACATCAGCACCCGCCTCAACGATCTGAATCAGGGCCGTCTTCAGCCAATCCAGGTTTTCCCGGCAATCGCCGAAGTGCTCGGGGCTGAACTGAATCTGGGCGTTAGCCGGCAAGTTTTTTCTCGCGTAAGAGACGGCCTCAATTGCCATCTCAAAAACTTTTTCCTGGCTTTTGCCCAAAACGTTTGCCATATGAAATGGCGACATGCCAATAAAGGTGTGCAGTCTCGGAATTCCGCGGCTGACATGGCTCAAGGCATCAATTGCCCTGTCCAAATCTTTTTTTTCGGCTCGCGCCAAAGCACCAATGACAACATTCTTCGGCGCCTGGCAGGCAATTTCAACAAAGGCATCAAAATCCTGCTGACTGGCACCGGGGTAACCGGCTTCAATGCAAGTAACCCCCAGCCGCAAAAGCAACTGGTAGACAGCAACCTTTTCTTGGTTATTCCAGGGCTTTTTCAGCGCCTGGTTACCGTCACGCAAAGTGACGTCGTTCCAAAAGACATCGCTCATTGCACTACCCTTTCTGGTTCGGTCCGCACTGCGGACAATATCGTTCTCTCTGAGAATACGCTTTCCCGCACCGGCCACACTGCACCGGCGTGTTTTTCAGCTCACGCCAAAACAAAAGGCCCAAGCTCAAAATCAATGCGGTAAACAAGATGCCGACAATCTTCATAACCAAGGTCCTTTCGTAGTTGTAAAGAACTTCACCAAAAAAAACAACCTTCCGGGTGGAAGGCTTTCCTTTTTGCTTACAGACTTTTTAAGCACGGATAAACTTTCCACCCAATGGCTGGCTAAGAAGCAAACCCAACAAATTTAAGGAAAGTTTATTCATATGGCTAAAGCTTAATATATCCCCCAAAAATTGTCAAATAAAAAACCCGGCAAGCACGGCTGCCGGGGGGAAGAGCATTTTGGAAAAGAAAGTCATTACAGGGGATTGAAAATGTCCCTGAAATCATCCCTTTTTTTTCTGCACATAGCATTTATCCTGTCAGAAACAAAAGGCAGGCAGCGATTGTGCAAATGATCAAGGCGCGCCTGACGCGACTTTTGCTTTTCGGGCGTAGTTGCCCAAAGGGTTTTATCGGCTAAACGCCGATCAAGTACCGCGATCTCATCAAGGTACTTGCCCAAGATCCTCTCGAGTGAACGCTGATCGTACACCCGAGTTGTGCCTACGCCACTTTCGGGCGCAAATTCGTCAACAATACCGATTTCCATCTTTGGGTTTCCTCCATGTCAGGTTGCAATAAATATCAACTTAACACTCGTCTTGATGTCTGTCAAACAAGACTAAGTGCTTCTTTAACCTGTTCTTGGGTGATCATACTGGCCCCGATTGTCGCGCCTTCAAAAAAATAGACACGATCATTTTTTATCGCCGCAAAGCAACGATACTCAGCCAAACCGCGATGCAAGCTAAAGCTTACTATCACTTGCGGCTGGCTGTCGTTAACAACCAATCGACCCTCATCAAAACGACTAATAGTCTGATTGGCATATTTTATTTCCTTGCCAACAGGCAAAGGAAACGACTTGACCGGGTCAAGAACATCTGTAACCATTGGACCTTCTCCTTGTTCTGACTGGCTTGGGTTAAATTCAAAGGACAAAAACAAAAAACTAGTCCTTGTGAGACTAGGCGTTTAATTTTGATATCCAAACAACCCAGTCTCTAGACTAGTACGACTACGGTTACGACTAAAGTTTGAATGGATTTCATAAAATCATTTTATCAAATTTATAAAAATTGTCAAATAAAAAACCGGCTTCCCAAACTGGGTCGCCGGATTAGTTTTAGTGAGCATGCAAATTGCCGTTGCCCGTTTTTTGCAAAAACCATTGCACAGCATCAAGCCAAGCCAGCAAAGCGGCGTGCGTTGAGTCCGAACTGACACCGGCGGTGTTGATGCGCCAATCATCAAGTGAGAATTCCGCTTCCACGCGCACAGCGGCCCTGGCCTCTTCGGCAGCCACGTCAATGGCGTGCAGATCATAAGAACACAAGTGCATCCGACTTAAGTCCGGATAATAAGGTGCGACTGCTTTTTTCAAAGCAGCATACAAGGCACCGACCGGGCCTTCGCCTTTTGAAACCGTGTGCTCATAGTGATCCCCCACAAACACCTGAACCTCGGCCTTGCCAAAAGGCTTGCCGTTTATTTTTCCGGTTTGCGTGGAGAAATCCTCCACCCGCAAATAATCCTGATGATCGCCGAGAATGCGTCGGCAAGCCATCCAAAAACTCACCTCGCTGGCAGCAAAGCCGCCACCGGAAACCATCAAAGCATATTCAGAGAGCAGCCGGTTGGCTTGTTGGGCCGTTAACTCAAGTTCTAGGCGCTTAGCCAAAACAATAACGTTGCTGGCCCCGGACTGAGCATTAAGCCCAAAAAGTCGCTCATTGCCAACCAGAAACGGATCAACTTGCAAATAGCAACCATCTGTTCTGTTTTCACCGGAAGCGTGCATCCCCGCAAAAGTCTTGAAGGCGTTTGTGCCAACAAAGGGCGCACGATCACTCGGTTCGCGATTGAAACCAAGCGCGGTTTTGTAGGAAAGCTCGGTTATACAAGCCAAGGACTCCGGAGAAACCAGATCAAGGCCGTCCTTGAGCTGCAGGCGCGGAATAATCGTACAAAGATTCGCGTTCCCGCACCGCTCGCCGTAACCGTTGATTGTGCCTTGTATTTGGCGGGCACCGGCCATCACTGCGGCGCGTGAATTGGCCACAGCCAACCCGTTATCGTCGTGACCATGAAAACCAAAGCGCGCCATGGGGTAAAGCGAGACGAGTTCGGTAAAAATCCGATAAACTTCTTCCGGACAAGAACCGCCCGTTGTGTCACAAACCACCAAAGTTCTGGCGCCAGCCGCAAGACCAACCTCAACAACCTTGAAAAAATATGCGCGCGACTCTTTGGCCGCCGCCTCATCAAGCTTTTGGCCGAATCCGCCACGACCGAAATAAGCATCGGTTGCCAACTCAAGGTCCAAAACCACCTCCAGACCATTGGCAATCAAATGCCTGATTGAGTCGTTTACCATGTCAAGGTTGGTTTGCAAAGAGACTTTGAGCGCCTCAACCACGTCCAACGGACGCGACTTGCAAACCAAAACTCCGACTGAAGCGCCGGAAGAAACAATGGACCTCAGATCCGCAGAGCCATTAACGCTCTCGTTGCCTTTTCGGGTGCGCCCAAAGGCCGCCACCTTCATTTGCTTAAACTTTATCTTGGCCGCCTCGGCAATGAGGCTTTTGGCGAATTCATCGCCAACCGGAAAACCAAGCTCGGCAATGTGAATGCCGCACTGATCCATCAGGATCAAGTTTTTGAGAGCATTGGACAAAGAAACATCCATGCCTCCTTGTTGCCTCCCGTCGCGGTAGGTCGAATCAAAAATCTGAACACCGGTATTCATGTAAACAGTCCTCCTGTTTTTGCTCAAAAGTTAAGGAACACTTTTTACTGACTTACCATTGCAAGCCAGACAATCAAAAAAGTCCGCCGGGGCGGACTGCTTTCATTGTTTGACTTATCTTTATTTCAGAAAGCTTCCACCCCTAGGCTGGCTAATAATAATGCTGATAATAATGATATTGGTGGAAAACATATTTGATATTTCAAATTCTATGCCCTAATCTCTTTTTTGTCAAGAATAGTAAAAACGCCTTTTGGGCGTTCTTACTTTTTTGTTTTTATATGCCCTCTTGTTTGAGGATAAAATAAGCCCTCACGCAATTATTTATTATCTTGGCTCCAAGCACGGATAAGCCAAAACAATAAAACTATTGCGCTGAAACCACCAAAGGCGCTTCTTCAATTGCCTGAGCCCTCACCTGGCCGGACGAAGCCCAGCCCAAAACAAACAAAATAGCCAGAATGGCAACCGTGGAAAAGGCAACGAAGAAAAACGCGTCTGTCAAACCTTTAATTTTTGATTTTTCTTCAAAACGATAATTGTTGCTGACGTAAGGCATTTTTTCAATTTAGTAATTTTATTAAAATAAAAAACCCGCTTTTATCGAACATGGTCTTCGACAAACTTAAGCAGGTCTTTCTCTAGAACTCGATAAGTTTTATGGCCGATTCTGGCGGCACGCAATTTTTTAGAACCAACCCAACGATAAACCGTTTTAAGGCTTACCTTCATTGTCTTTGCCACCTCTTCTAACGTCAAAATTTGGTTAGGCACAGATATTTTTATTTAATATCGGCATACGTTTTTATTATAATTGATAATGTCCTGCATTGTCAAGAATAATTACTCAAAAATATATCATTGTTTATTATTATATTATTATAGATATATTATAGTTTATTATAAGTATATTATTGTCTTCCATTGTCCATTAAATAATAAAAAATAGCTTAAAAAAGCTAAAATTTTAAGACAAAAAAATGGCCAAAGGCCATTTTTTTTGTATTTACCTAAAGAAAAAACTATTTTTCAAACATCACTTCTTCGTCTGTTCTTTTATAGTTATCCACAATATCAACTTCCTTAAACCAAAGCTGAGCTTCAAAATCAGCTTCCTCTGGGTTACCTGATGCATGAATTAAATTTTTTACCGCCCTACCCTTGATATTGGCTAAGGCCGCTGAATCTAAAGAGTAGTCGCCACGGATAGTTCCGGCCTGGGCCGAAACCGGCATGGTCGCGCCAACCAAAGCTCTGACATTTTCAACGGCGTGTAAACCCTCTAGCAAAAGGGCAAAAACCGGACCGGAGGTCAAAAATTCAATATTCCACTTATTAACCATCTTGCCAATTTCAGCCGGCGTGAGGGTGCCAAATTTTTCTCCCGGATCCATGCCGTACTTTTCGTAAGTAGCCAAGGTCTTTTCGCCAATGGCTTGCATCAATTCGGTTCTTGATTCCGGATAATGCTTGAGAGCCAAATCTTTATCAGCCCAAACCATTTTGGCGGCTCTGATTTTTAAACCCATTTTTTCAAAGCGGGTAATGATTTCTCCAACCAATCCCCTTTTAACGCCGTCCGGTTTTACCAAAACGACCGTGCGTTCTGCCTGAAGATCTTTCATAATTTTTTAACTTATTAATTATTATTTAAGATAAATTTTCGCCTTATCAACAATTTGACTTGGCGTCATACTAGCCTTAACCACATAATCAATTGCACCAAGCTCCTTGCCTTTGGTTAAATCAGAATCCTGACCCAAATTGGACAAGATAATTACGGGAATGTCTTTTGTCTTTGGATCTTTTTTTAGTTCGGCCAAAACAGAAAAGCCGTCAAGCTTGGGCATCATAATATCCAGCAAAATTAAAGCCGGCAAGTCTTTTTTAGCCAAAGCCAAACCATCTTCACCGTTTTTAGCAAAAATATGGCTCAGGCCTTCCGCCTTAAACTTAGTTAAATACATATCAACCAAAGCTTCATCATCCTCAACCAATAAAATTGTTTTTTCTTGTTTTTCTTTTGTCATAATAAACATATTTTAGCTAATATTTGTATTTTTTTCAAGGGCATTATCTGACTTGAGCCAAAATGCCATTTTCAATTAAAAATTTTATATCGCCATCACTGTCGGTTCTAATAATTTTACTGCCAATAAAACCAAGACAATCAATCGTGGTTTGGCTGGGGTGATTAAATTTATTATCCTTGCCTACCGAAATTATAGCATATATTGGATCAACATCTTTCAAAAAATCACAATCATTGGCATTTTGAGAGCCGTGATGGCCAACCTTAATAATATCAGACTTAATGTCGTTACCAATTAGTTCCTCCTCATTTTCTTGGTCACCTACAAAAAGCAATTTTACTCCCCCGTTAATCATCTGAAAAACAATTGAATAATTATTTAAATTTTTCTCAGTTACCACAAACTCCTTGGGCATTAAAATTTTAAAATCAAGATTGGGGCTGATATTTAAAATTCCTTGATGATCAACAAACTGAACCGGAATATTTTTTTGCTCAAGAATTTTTTCCAACTGCTGGCAGCCGGCCGTCTGACATTGAGCCTTGGGCATTAAGACCATGCCAATTTCATATCGGCTCATTACTTCCAAAAGACCGAGCAAATGATCATCGTGAGGATGGGTTAAAATAATTAAATCAATTTTTTTCTGGAAAAACGGCAAGTGCTGACCCAATTTATAAATAATATTATTATCCGGCCCGCCGTCAATTAAAATATATTTTAAATCCGGCGTAATAATAAGACTGCTATCGCCTTGCCCAATATCAAAAAAATAAATCTCTGTCCCCTTTGCCAAAGAGGCTTGAAAAATATAAGCGGTTAAAAAAATCAAAACGCCAAAAAGCAAAATGTAAAAAATTAAGATTGGAAGCTTAGCTTCTGGTTTCATAAATTTATTCCCGCGAATGGAACCTTTGCAAAAAATTGAATTACTTTAATTAGATAAGTCAAAATTAGATAATTCGGCCAAAATAAAAATTTTTCTAAAAACGGAAAAACACCGGTTAAAATAATTGCGGCCGAACCGCCGATTGTCAACCAAACTGCGGCCGGAATAACCAACAAGTTTACCACGGGCGCAACAAGCGAAACCCGGGCAAAACTATATGCAATCAGGGGCATGGTTGAAGTTTGCGCAGCCAAAGTGGTTTCCAGCGATTCCCTAAAGCCGAATTTCTCCGGTAAAAATTTTAAGATTGATTTAAAAAATGGCGTTAAATAGACCAAACCTAAAATTGCCAAAAAAGAAAGTTGAAAACCGGCATCGTCGCGTAAAAGTTTAGGATTTAAAAAAAGCATTACACAGGCCGCCAATAAAATTGCACGCTCCAGCTTAAGCTGACGCCCGACGTGGCGGCTAAAAATTACCAACCAACCCATTAAAGCGGCGCGAACAGCCGAAGCCGGGAAACCAATAAGTATAATATAGCAAACTAAAACCAAACTGACCAAATAGAAAGCTTTTTTTCGGGGAATTGAAAAAAGCAGCGCTGCCTCCATGAGAATTGTAACAATAATCGTAATATTAAATCCGGAAATTGCGATTAAATGTGTTGTGCCCGTGGCGTTAAAATCATCATTAAGGGTCGGCAAAATCCCCTTGCGCGCGCCCAAAGTAATGGCTGAGAATAAGGCCGCCTGAGGCTCAGGCAAATTTCTATCAATTATTTTTTGCCAATAATTTTTTTGTTCATAAATTTTAGAAACAAAAAAATTCGCCTGATTTTTTTCCAAAAGAGTAATCTGGGGCCGATAACAAACCGAGTAGATATTTTCTTTGCCTAAATACCTATCATATAAAAAATCTTCTATTGGCTCAGGTGCTTGAATTTTACAAACAATTTTTAATTTATCGCCATAATCATATAGCGGATAAAGTCCGGTTTTGACCAAAACTTTTCCTGATATTTTTTCTGACTTATTATTTAAAATAATCTCTTCGGTTTGTATGGTAATTTTTTGATGATCAATCCGTTTGTCGGTTTCAGCAGAAATCACGCCGATAAACTCAACTTTTTGATCATTGTAAAACCAAATTTTTGACGCTTCAAGTTTTGGCAAAGAATTTATATAGCAAAAAATTCCAAAAATTATAATTAAAAAATTTATCAATAAAAATTTTATTCCCATTTGCCTTAAAAACAATAAAGCAAAAAGTGTAAACAAAAAAATAAAAAATAAAATCAAATCAAAATCAAAATATGAAACCATGGCGATGCCAAAAATAAAAGAAAGAAAATAATAATTTTTATTCTGTCTTATTCTTGAAATCATATTGACATATTATCTTTTTGGTATCATATTTAAATTAGAATCGGTTTTATTCTCCCCTAACCAGACAAGGAGATCTACCATGGAAAACCTTTTTGTGGAGATCACGCCGGAAAATGAGGGTCTAATCAGGTCACTAAGAGCTTGGCCGCAAGACGACCAAGAACTTAAGGTAAAAAATGACATTCAACGCGGGGAAATTTCAAGCCCCCTCAACATTCACGGCACTCGTGAAGAATATCATCTTTCTCCACAAGATGAAGAAAATGAGCCGCATCACCTCAGTCGCGTCCATCACTATTTGCATTGCGGCCGCGCCCAGGAATTGGGCATGATCTTTGACCTGGCTTTTTCTAAAACAAATGTCCACGGCGCCAACCTCTGCACAAACTGCGACGTTCGGCAATTGCCGGTGGAACTGCGCGTTGGCGTTTTGCTGACGCATTTGGAGATGATGCTTGATCTTTGGCATCAATATCCCGAACAATTTAAAGATGTCTTTGGGCTCAGTGCTTAACGCCTGGGCTTTTTTATTTAAATAAACACCCCCAAAAAATTGGGGGCGCTATGTTGATTTAATTTTTTCTCAATTTATGTTCCAATCTCCCAGCTGGCCAAATACTTTTTCTGTTCTGCGGTTAAGGTGTCTATTGTCACATCCATTGATTTCATTTTAGTTTTAGCAATCCAATTTTCAATACTTTCGGGAACATTATAAACCTTATTCTGTAATTTTTTATAATTTTTAGCAACGTATTCGGTGGCCAAAACTTGAGTGGCAAAACTCATGTCCATCACCGAAGCCGGATGACCTTCGGCAGCGGCCAAATTTATCAAGCGGCCCTCGCCCAATAAATTAATCCGGCGGTTATTTTTAAGAGTATACTCATCTACAAAATTTCTGATATTTTTTACCACTTTTTTGGACATCTTTTTCAGGGCCACAATGTCAATCTCCACATCAAAGTGGCCGGAATTACAAACCATGGCGCCATCTTTCATTTTGGCAAAATGCTCTTTTCTTAAAACATGTATATCACCGGTTAAAGTACAGAATAAATCACCCATTGGGGCGGCTTTAATCATCGGCATCACCCGAAAACCGTCCATAACCGCTTCCAAAGCTTTAATCGGATCAACCTCACTGACAATAACATTTGCGCCCATGCCTCGAGCCCGCAAAGCAAAACCGCGACCGCACCAGCCATAACCGGCCACCACCACGTTTTTCCCGGCCAACAAAATATCAGTCGCGCGAATTATGCCGTCTAAGGTTGACTGACCGGTGCCGTAACGATTGTCAAACATGTTTTTTGTTTTAGCATCATTGACGGCAACAATCGGCACCAATAATTTTTTATCCTGTTCCAAGGCTTTTAATCTGATCACGCCGGTAGTTGTCTCTTCCATTGAACCTTTTATCTTGAAAGCCTGATCTTTAAATTTTGTGTGCAGTAAAGAAAGCAAATCCGCTCCATCATCCATTGTGATTTCAGGCTTATGCTTAATGGCGGCTATTAAATTTGAATAATAGCTTTTTTTGTCTTCACCACATTTGGCAAAAACTTTTATGCCGTAATCTTTGACCAAAGAGGCCGCCACATCGTCCTGAGTGGAAAGCGGATTTGACGCACAAAGCAAAACATCGGCTCCGCCGGCTTTCATGGTTCTAACCAAATTGGCGGTTTCGCAAGTAACGTGTAAACAAGCCGATATTTTTATACCTTTAAGCGGTTTGGTTTTTGCGAATCTTTTTTTAATTTCAGCCAAAACCGGCATATCGCGCTCAGCCCATTCGATTCTTTTTTTGCCCTCAACTGACAATTTAATGTTTTTAATGCTGTAATTCATTTTATTTTTTTAATATTAAACAGGATTATTTTATCATTATTTTTCATTTTTTACAATCAAAAAAATTACCAAAGATTTTCTTTAAAATTAAGCTTGTACCTTTTTGCCAATTCTTTTTTGGTAAAGCAATGAGTTTGCGTGCCGTATTTTTCCACCGTATAGACCGAAACCAACCCGGCCAACCGACCGGTTTTTTCCAATGGCCAATTATTTAAAATTCCATAAATTAATCCGGCCCGATATGCGTCCCCCGCTCCGGTCGGGTCCGAAGTGTTCTTTGGTTTTGCCGAAGGAATTTTAACAATTTTATTTGACTGACGAATTTCTGAGCCTTTTTCCCCTTTTGTTATAACTAAAATTTCCGTTTGTTTTAATAATTTTTCTAAAGACCAACCGGTTCTTTTTGAAATCAGACTTATTTCATAATCATTGCCAATTAATACCTTGCTGCCGGCAATCGCGCTTTTTAGCTGAGAAGCTGAAAGTGAAGTCATTTGTTGACCCGGATCAAAAATATACGGAATCTTTTTTTGCTTGAATATTTGAGGAAGTTTTACCATATCAACCGGATTCTGGGCCGCGACGATTGCCAAATCGGCTTTTAATTTTGCTCTTTGGGCTGAAATAATTTTAGTGACTGCCGAACCCATCGCACCCGGATAAAAACCGGCAATCTGATTATCTTTTTGATCGGTAATAATATAAGCGCAAGCCGTGTGTTGGTTTGATAAAATATTAATCCCGCTGGTATCAATTTTATTTTTCTTTAACCATTGTTCGTAAACAATAAAATCCCTTGAACCGACATTGCCTAAAATTTTTGGCTTTAAACCAAGAAGCGATAAATTATACGCAATATTGCCGGCCGTACCGCCAAAACTTTCTTTCAAATCTTTAACTAAAAATGAAAGATTTATTTGGTGAATTTTTTCCGGCAAAATATGATCAGCAAATTTCCCGGGGAAATCCATAATTCTATCATAAGCAATTGAACCGGTAACAATTATTTTCATAATTTTAAACTTTAGCAAATCCGTTAAAATGGATTTGATTATCTTTAAATAAATCTTTAACCAAATATTTTCCTCGAGTAAAAATTTTTCCATCAGAAATAAAATGGCTGGCCTCAAGGATAATAATTGACGCAAGCGGCGCGCTCAAATTGCCGCCGCCTTTTGTTTCCAATAAAGGAATTTCACCTTCCAGCCAATAATTTCTTTGCCCTGACTTTAAAAAATTGTAAATCTGACCAATTTGCAAATCAGCCGGAATACACTCCTCTGCCAGGCGTTTGCCGGCCTCAAACTCTACGATATTTCTTAAGGCCAAATCCGGATTAAATTCAACCTGAATGCCCATATTTTGATAAAAATGATTTAAACGCTTAAATAATTATAGTTTATTTTTAGGCTAATTTCAAGAAAAAAACTCCCGGCTTTTGCCGGGAGTAAAAATTATTTTTTAGCAATCATGATAAAGCAAAAATTCATGCGGATGCGGACGAAGCTTGACCGGATCTGATTCCAAGCCGATTTTTAAATCAATCCACTGATCAATAAAAGCGTCGGTAAAAACACCGGATTTAGTCAAAAATTCTCTGTCTTTACTCAAACAATCAAGCGCCTCCACCAAAGAACCGGGCACCGACTTAATGTCTTTGGCTTCTTCTTTTGACATTTCAAAAATATTTGAATCAACCGCTTTGCCCGGATCAATTTTGTTTTGAATGCCATCCAAACCGGCTAACAAAATTGCCGAGAAAGCCAAATACGGATTGGCAGCCGGATCCGGCGGACGGAATTCAATGCGCTTACTTGACGGGTGCTGAGAATAAACCGGAATGCGAACTGCGGCTGAACGATTCCTTTGGGAGTACGCAAGGTTAACCGGCGCTTCGTAGCCCGGCACCAAGCGCTTATACGAATTGGTTGTCGGGGAAGCAAAGGCCAAAACCGCGCCGGCATGCTTTAGTAAGCCGCCAATAAAATATAAAGCCATTTCCGAAAGACCGCCATATTTATCTCCCGCAAAAAGAGGCTGGCCGTCTTTCCACAAAGAAACGTGAGTGTGCATACCCGAACCATTATCGGAAAATATCGGTTTGGGCATAAACGTTGCCATTCGATTATATTTGCTGCAAGTTGATTTGACGATGTACTTGAATTTTGTAACATTGTCTGAAATTTTCAAAAGCTCATCGTACTTAATATCAATTTCGCTCTGACCGGCAGTGGCAACCTCATGATGATGTTTTTCAACCTGAATGCCGGCGGCAATCAAGTTTTTGGTTATCTCACTCCTTAAATCTTGCAGAGTGTCATTGGGCGGCACGGGAAAATAGCCTTCCTTAGCCCTAATCTTATAGCCCAAATTTCTTTCGCCTAAACCGGAATTCCAGAAAGCTTCAGTTGAATCAATTTTATAAAATGACTGACTTTCTGATTCAAAATAATTTATTGAATCAAAAATGAAAAATTCCGCCTCCGGACCCAAATACACCTTGTCAGCTATTCCGGTTGACTCCAAATAAGCCTGAGCCTTTTTGGCAATAAAGCGCGGATCAAAAATAAAAGGCTTCAGTGTTCCCGGTTCATAAACATCACAAAACAAACACAAGGTTTTGTGCTCAAAGAAAGGATCAATAAATGCAGTTTCCGGATCCGGCATTAAAATCAAATCGCTTTCTTCAATCGGCTTAAAGCCCTTGATTGAAGAGCCGTCAAAACCAATACCTTCCTTAAAATCATTTTCGGAAAGAAAGCTTGAAGGCACGGAAAAATGCTGCCATTTGCCGAAGATATCAACAAAGCGCAAATCAATAATTTCCACCTCCTCTTTCTTGATGAGATCAAATACTCTTTTTGGCATAAAATTATTAATTATTAACGACGATAAATGTCGTGAATTATTAAGTAAAAACAAAAAAGCGCCTAAAAATTTAGGACATCTTTGTCGTTTCTTAAAGCACGCCTTTGTGCTCTACTCCCTTATATTATCAAAAACAAAAAAAAGATGCAAGTGCTCCCCGAAATATCTTTCGGGGAGCAAAGATGTAATTATTCGTAAGCAATTTCGCCGTGCATTGACCAATCAAGACCTGACTCGGCATGAGTAAATTTTACGGCGGTAAAATTATTAATCACCCAAAGCAAAAACCAAGAAGCGCCAAAAGCATAAGCGGAAACTAAGATGACGGATAACGTTTCTTTGACAAAGAAAAGCCAATCACCGCTCAAAAGACTTCCCGCCACAACTGAATTGGCCGTGTGGCTGGCAAAAATGCCCACGCAAATACTGCCAATTACCCCGCCAATACCGTGAACTCCCCAAACATCAAGCGCATCATCAAGGCCGATGCGATTCTTAAACGAAACGGCAAAATAACAACCAACAGCGGCAATTGCCCCAATCAAAAAGGCCGCCCCGGGAGTAACAAAGCCGGCTGCCGGAGTAATGGCAACTAACCCGGCTAAAGCCCCGGTTAAAAGCCCGACAAATTTCGGTTTCTTTTCCAGCACCCAAACCAATAAAAGCCAAACTGCTGCAGCCACCGAAGCGGCAATATCCGTGTTCAAAAAAGCCAAAGCCGTTATTCTGTCTGCAGCCAACTCACTACCGGCGTTAAAACCATACCAGCCAAACCAAAGCAAGCCGGTTCCCAAGGCAACCAAGGGTACATTGTGGGCTGCCTCGGTAACTTGTTCGCGCTTGCCAACAAATAGGACCGAAGCTAAGGCGGCAAAACCGGCTGTGGCATGAACCACCATACCGCCGGCAAAATCAAGCACGCCAAGTTTTATTAATAAGCCGTCGGCTGACCAAGCCATATGGCAAACCGGAAAATAAACAAAAGTAAGCCAAAGAGTTAAAAAGGCAAGATACGCGCCAAATCTAATCCTGTTGGCAAACGCGCCGGTAATCAGAGCCGGGGTAATAACCGCAAACATCATCTGATAAGCAATAAAAACCAAAATTGGAAAACCGTTGGCGTGCAGTGAGCCCAAATCAACATTTCTTAAAAAAGCCCAATCCAAATTGCCAATTAATCCAAAGTTATCACCGGAAAAACTTAAAGAGTAGCCATAAGCAAACCAAATAATTGTTGTTAGACTCATGGAAATAAAGCTTTGAATCATTATCGCCAAAACGTTTTTGCGTCCAACCAAACCGCCATAAAAAAGAGCTAAGCCGGGCGTCATAATCATCACCAAGGCAGTGGCAACCAACATAAAGGCGGTATTGCCGTAATTTAATTCAATCATAATTAATTTATTAATAATAAAAAAAGCCGTCAAAACTATGATGACGTCTATGTCTTTTGGGCACGCCCTTGTGCCTATTTATATTTTATCAAAATTATTTTTTTTGACAAGAGGAAAAATTATCTGACTACGTCTTCGGCTAAAATTATAGCTTCGGCCACCTCTTTTAAACTTTTTCTTTTATCCATACTCTTTTTAACCAAAAGCTTATGAGCGTCTTCTTCGGAAAGGTTACCCGATCTTATTAATATGGCTTTGGCCTTGGCAATTAACTTTTGGGTTTCTAAAGCTTCCTTTAAAACATTTGTCTCAGAGATCAAACGCGATACTTCCAAAATGCCGCCGATTTGCTTGGCAATCGTTTCCATAAAACTAATATCTTTTTTAGAGTATTTTTTTGATCGACGATGTTGAATATTAATGACGCCAATTACTTTTTTTTGAAAAATAATCGGCACGGACAAAAAGCCTTCAAATTTATCTTCCGGTAAACCGGAAAAAAGTTTAAAGCGCTTGTCTTCATAGGCTTTCTGAGAAATGGCAACGGTTTTTTTGGTCTCGGCCACCCAACCGGTAATACCTTCGCCCAATTTCATTTTTATCTTAGCTAAATTGGAATGATGCGGATTTTGCGAACCCTTTAGAATAACCTCATCGCCGGTAATAAGGTATATAAAACAAGAATCAGCCTTTGTTACTTTGCCGATTATTTTAGCAATATTATTTAAAATCTCTCTCAGCTCAAAGTTGCTGCTGAAAGTCTCAATAATTTCCTCTAAAACCGCGAGGTTATTTTTTAAGCTTGATAAGGCCGATTTACTCATACGCCAATAATAATAAAATAAAAATTCAGAATAATCAAGAGAGTAAATTAAAAAAGGAGGCAATGCTCCTTTTTTAAAAAACTTTTTATTTATTTATAAACCACTGGGTTGTGGCGGCTATGCCGTGGGCCAAGCTGGTTTTTGGCAACCAACCAAGTTCCTTTTTGATTTTGTCATAATTTAAACATGAACGTTTTTGCTCGCCTGGTTTAGCCGGACCGTATGAAAAATCCAAATCACTGCCAATACCCTCTTTAATCAATGCCGCCACTTTATTAACATCACTTTCAATTCCGGTGCCGACATTATAAGTTTGGCCGGGCAAAGAATTTAAGGCCGCTAAATTAGCCGAAACCACATCTGCCACATAAACATAATCTCTGGTTTGCTTGCCGTCGCCGTTAATTATCGGGGGTTGATTTTTTAAAAGCTTATCGCAAAAAATCGCAACCACACCGGCTTCCCCGTGGGAATTTTGCCGAGGACCATAAACATTGGCATATCTTAAAACCGTATAATCCAAACCATGAACAATGTGGTAATAATAAAGATATTTTTCAACGGAAAGCTTGCCAATACCATAAGGTGAAATTGGCAATTGGGGTGCGGATTCTGGCGTGGGAACAATGTCTGAATCGCCGTAGATTGCGCCGCCGGTGGAAGAAAAAATTATTTTTTTTATTTTAAATTTTTTGCAATTTTCCAAAAGGTTCAGCGAGCCTAAAATATTTGCTTTGGCATCTTCAACCGGTTCAGCTACGGATTTTCTCACGTCAATCTGGGCGGCTAAATGAAAAACTACTTCCGGCTTTTCAGACTCAAAAATTTCAGCCAATTTTTTATCCTGAATATCAAGTTCAAAAAATTTCGCCTGTTGGTTAATATTCTCTTTCTGGCCGGTTGACAGATTATCAATAATACAAACCTGATGACCAAGTTCGATTAAAGCATCGACCAAATTTGAGCCAATGAATCCGGCACCGCCGGTAACAAAAATTTTCATATAATTATTATTTTACTTCTTCAAAACCTAATTCAAATAATTTTTTGGGTGAGATTGTACCGGTATAATCAGTCATCTGACCAATTTTTTCATGATCTTCTGGACTAAAAGCTTCCAAAGCAATTTGACCGTTAGGCGTATAGCGAACCTTTAAATCAATGCCTGCGACATTAATCTTTTTACCATAGGCCGGCAAGGCCGGCACTTGTTTTTTTTCTAAATCAGAAATTTTAGAAATCGCTTTTTGCCTAATCGCGTCAATAACTTTGTCTAGTTCCCTACCGTCATCATCTTTCTGAAAAAATCTTCTTTTAATCTCAGGACTATTCATTGCCACAAAGGCCTCAAACATCGGCGATAGATCACCGGAAGCAAGGGTCAAACTATTTTTGGCGGCATACTCCACGTTCTCAGCCGACGCTAATAAACGCCAATAAAGATCAGAATCTTCTTTTTGACCTTCATACACATTCCTGCCTAAATTTTTTCTGGCGGCTTTTACTTCCTGGCTGTCGGGACAAATCCGATTCAATATTCCTTTTTCCCAAACCACATCCATAATTTGATCAAAATCAGATTCGGGGTTTTTGATTGCCGAATTAAGGCTTTCGCCAAAATCCAACAACCATGATTCGGCTAATTGTTTTTGCTGTTCTAAATTTCTCTCACCGTGATCGTTCATATTAAATTATTGATTCAAAATAATTTATTGTTTTTTCTAGACCCTGGCTCAATGGAATCGTCGGTTCCCAGCCAAGTTTTGCTTTTGCCAAAGCAATATCCGGCTTTCGCTGCTTGGGATCGTCGGCCGGCAAAGATTGATAAACAATTTTGCTCTTACTCTTTGTCATTTCAATAATCATTTCGGCCAATTCCTTGATTGTAAACTCTCCCGGATTGCCAAGATTAACCGGACCCGTAAAACCATTTGAATCCATCATTTTAATCAAACCGGAAACCAGATCGGAAACAAAGCAAAATGAACGAGTTTGATCACCCTTGCCGTAGATGGTTATGTCTTGGTTTTTCAAAGCTTGAATAATAAAATTAGAAACCACCCGACCATCATCGGCGGCCATATTCGGACCGTAAGTATTAAAAATTCTCACCACTTTAATTGGTATGCCATCCTGACGATGATAGTCAAAAAATAAAGTCTCAGCACAACGCTTACCTTCATCATAACAAGCTCTTGGACCAATGCAACTGACATTACCATGATAACTCTCTGGCTGAGGATGAATACTGGGGTCGCCATAAACTTCAGAAGTTGAAGCTTGTAAAACTTTTACGCCGCCCAATTTCTTAGAAAGCTCTAAACAATTAATCGCCCCCAAAACATTGGTCCTAACGGTTTCAACCGGATTTTTTTGGTAATGAATTGGCGAAGCCGGACAAGCTAAATTATAAATCTGATCTACTTTTGAATCAATTGCCAAGGTAACGTCCTGAACCATCAACTCAAAATTTTTATTTTCCAAGAATTGATTAATATTTCTTTTTTGGCCGGTGAAAAAATTATCTAGGCACACAACCTGATCCCCTCTTTCCAATAAAAGTTTAATTAAATGCGAACCGATGAATCCGGCACCACCGGTAACAAGAATCTTCATAAAAAAGTAAAATTTATTATTTAACTTGGTTTATATGTTTTAAATAAGCCGCGACAAAATCATCCAAATCTCCGTTTAAAACCGCATCGGGGTCGCTGGTTTCAAAATCAGTACGATGATCTTTAACCAGCTTGTAAGGCTGCAGCACATAAGACCTGATTTGGTTGCCCCAAGCCGCTTCCAAAACCTCACCCCTGATTTCGGCTATTTCTTTACCTTTTGCTTTTTGTGACAATTCGGCTAATTTGGATTTTAAAATCTTCATTGCGGTTTTTCTATTCTGCAACTGCGAACGCTCGTTTTGACATTTTACCACAATATTGGTAGGCAGATGGGTAATGCGCACCGCCGAATCGGTCCGATTAACACTTTGACCGCCGGCGCCGCCGGAACGAAAAACGTCAATTCTTAAATCTTTTTCGTTAATTTCAAAATCATCGCTATCGTCTAAAACAGGCAGCACTTCAATTAAGGCAAAAGAGGTATGGCGCATTTTTTCCGCATCAAAGGGTGAAATTCTCACCAGGCGATGAACACCGGCTTCAGATTTTAAATGGCCGTAAGTATAAGGGCCGGAAACCTCAATGGTTACGCTTTTTATACCCGCCTCCTGCCCTCTCGTTTCGTCAATTAACTTAACTTCAAAATCATTCTTCTCGGAAAAACGCATTATCATCCTTAAAAGCATTTCCGCCCAATCCTGAGCTTCCGTGCCGCCGGTGCCGGCGTGAATCGAAATAATCGCGTCGTTTTGATCATACTTTCCGGAAAATAAAACAAGAAACTCAAGTTTCTCGTACTCTTTTTCTAATTTATTCAATTCTTTTTTTAACTCTCCTTCCAAATCAAGATCATCAACTGCTTGCTGAGCAATCTCAAGGTTTGCAGAAACTTCGCTGTCAATTTCGTCCCAAGACCCAACAGTTTTTTTTAAACTCTCGCATTTCTTGGAAATTGATTTAGCGCTTTCCTGATCCTGCCAGAAATCTGGCGCGATCATTTTTTCTTCTAATTTTTTTATTTCCGCCTTAAGATTGTCCAGGTCAAAGTAACCTCCGGGTTGCCGAAATGCGGTCTTTTAAATCTTTAAATTTTTGGATAACTTCTTTCATAATATATTATTGATCAAGACAACCATTATTTGAATCAAATATTTTTCCCGGACCGGCTGACTGGCAAAGACAAAACGAGCCAAGCTTATTAACATACCATGTTCCCTGAGTTCTTTCGCATAATTGTTGTTGCGCTCTTTGGTTTTCTATTGATTCATTGCTAATGCGACGACAAGATTTAAAACTTAAAACTGAGCCGTCGTTATCATAAATACCCTCACAAAAATCCTTTTCAAAACAAGTTTGCTCATCTTTAATATTCTCACAAACAGTAATTTCGGAAAGATACTTATTAACAACACCTTTAATATTCTGACGGTAAAAATAAATATAAGTATTGGCAATTGCCAATAAAGTGATAAAAATCAAAAGCAAGATAATTGTTCTCTTGGGCAATGACTTATAAAACTCTTTGAGCATAGCCAAATGTTAATTTTTAATCTGTTTTAATAAATTTTGAATAACTTCCGGGCTAAGCTTACTGGTATCCAAATTCAATTTTGAGACATCAACCGTATTACCCTTGGTCATTTCCGTTATTTGTTGGTAAGTTCCAATCATTTCCTGAAGCATGGGATATAAATAAATTGAACCCACCACCAAAGGAACAACGATAATTAAAAATTTCAAAAAGCCAAAAATCTTTTGCCACAAAAGCTGTTTCCTGATTTTTTTAACCAAACGATAAATTTCATGGGACAAATTTAAGTTTTCCTGAACCAGTTGCCTTAAATCAGCCTCATCCTTACCCAAGCCGTCCGTTTTGGCTTGATAAATCGCTTTTATATAATGCAGATTTTCCTCGGCAATGCCTCTGACCTCATCAATTTGATCATGAAAAGACTTTGACTCATCCGCCAGGTTTTGATTAATTTGATTTTCTGTCATAGTTTTGTGCTTATTTTCTTCCCTATATTATACAATATAAATCTAAATAAAAAAAGACCGGCAAGGCTTGCCGGTCAAATAAATTTCTGTTTGATTTTAACGCGAAAAAATCGCTTTTAGCTGCCATTTCTGGGAATAATTTCTAACTAACTCGTATGAGCCAAACAAAGCCAGGGTGTAAAAAACATCTCCCAACAAAGTATTGCGATAGAAAGGCAAAGCATTGGTATAACATCCGATTAAGCCGGAAAAAGTTTTGGCATACCAAGGAGAGAATTGCCAAACCGCCCAATTCGTTAAGATAAAAAAGGAAATAGAGGCCGTGAGACTAAGAGCTAAAACCGATTTGAAATTCTTATTCTTGGAAATGATTGAACCGGCCAAACCAAACAGCGCAAAACAAGCATAAACCGTAATCATTAACGGCCATTCATAAAAACCAATAAATAAATCACCAACAAACATTGCGGCTAACGGCACCATTGCGCCCCAGCGTCTGCCAAGATAAGCGCCGGAAAAAAGGGCAATGGCAGTAATCGGCGCAAAATTCCAAAAATGTGGCGCCAACCTTGCCAATAAACCCAAGCCAACCAAGAAGGCGGCAAATAAAATTTTTGTCTTTAAATTCATAATATATCCTTAATTATTTAATTTGAGAATTAGTATATTTCCACTCAACCTTATCACCTGAATTTAGCTCATACGCACTGGCACCAACTTGGGCGTATGAACCGTTAACCCACAGCTGCCAATAAGTGCCGGTTCTGGGATTATTACTAACCCCTCCCAAACCCTCAATCAAAACACCCATGTCCGAGCCGTAATCTTTAACCTGCAGCCCTAAACCATTTGATTTCTCTGCAACCTTGAGTAAATCATAAACGCTTGATTTTGGGCTTAATGACAGATCTTTAAATTCCTGAATATTTCCCGAGCCGTAATCAATAGTTAAGTCAACATAAATTTCAGCCGGAATCTGAGTGTTATCAAGATTTTGAACAGGCGCTTGAACCTGCAAGCGGCCAAACCAAAACCCGGCAAAAAAAACCAATAAAACGACCAAAATCCTGGTTAAATTTTTTATAATCCTATAATTCATTCTTGTTTCTTTTTATTGACAATAACCATTTTACCGCAAAAAACAGAACAAAGCAAAAAAATATAATTAACCCTAAAAACAATACATAAAACCAATTTGAGATATTAATTTTATAAGGTATCTTAACTCCCGGAACCGCCAAAGCATCCCCTGCCGACAATGACTTGGCAATAACGGCAATGTTGGTTTTGTATGAACCGGGCCACAAAAAGCGACTGTAAATTTTAACTGCTTTTGATTCGTTCGGCTCAAGCTTGAACTCATTGGGCTCAATTGAAATTTGATTTTGCCAACCATCCGAAGAAACCAAATATATGGCCGGCTGATCGGAATTATTCAAAACCATAATTTCGGTGGCATTAAAATTCGCGGGAGACGAAATCACTTCCAACTTCTGAGGCTTAACCAAAAGACCCAAACCCGATGACGGCAACGGCCAAAAAAATAAGGCAACAACCAAGATAAATAATATTTTTTGGCCAATAATTCTCATATTAATTCGCGCTTGTCGCCCAAAAAATTATCTGACCGGTTTTAACGCCGCTGCCGCCGTAACTGGCCGGAACCGCAAAACCGATTACCACTTCTTTTTGATCAGCATAGTCAATTGTTTCCAAAAATTGATTGGGGGAAATACTGTTAATTTTTATCTGATTTACAAATAAATCATCGCCGGTAACATTGGCACCAACTTCAATTTGGCTTTGCCCAACGTTTCTGAGAACCAAAGTCTGAGATAAGCTCTGGCCGGGTTTTAGGCGTCCAAAATCAAGATTTCCCGGGACAACTTCCAGCCCGATTGAATCACCCAAAATCGATCCGGCTTGATCAATTTCAGCCTGCAAACCAACGGCTTGGGAAACACCGGCGCCCACTTGGATTTTATATTTAGCGCTGCGCACAAATTCCGGCGTATCAAGCCAAATTTGATTAATGCCATTTTGCTCAAAGGTTAAAGTCAACCCACCCGCTGAATCAGCCTGGCGCGAAGTGTTGTTAACGTAAATTGTCGCCTCGGGTAAAGGAAGCCAGTTTGTACCATTAAAATATTTGGCCTGAACCTGAACACTCTGGCCGACTTCAATATCTTGAGCAGATAAAATCAATTTGGTTGGATTCCAGCCCCACTGACCATAATAAAACAAAACCTTATCACCGGCAGCCAAGACATAATCAGCCGCGCCCACGGCCGGCGAAGAATCGTTGACAAAATAAAGCCAACCATCCAGTCCTTGCGCTTCTTCGGAATTAATTGCGCGCAAATAAGGCCCAAAGCTTTCCTGAGTAATTGTATAGGTATAATTACATTCTTCAGCGGCATTCTTAATTAAATCCAACGCCGTTTGACCGGCAACTTCTGTTTCACAAATTTGACCTGCACTCCCCTCCACTCTCAAATAAAAATCATTGCTGACTGCCAATTGATAATAACCAACCGGAAATGACTTCCCGGACAAAGCAATTACAGCATAAGCAGTCATCGCTTTATTATTAAAATCAGAAGTACCTGGCTTTACCCACCAGAAGCCGCCATCAGTATCTTGCAACGAATTTAAATGCTCAATCGGATCATTGCCGTCTTTTTCCCAAGTGTTGGCTTGAATATTTAATTTGTTCAAGGCCGCAATTACCCAAGAGTCAGATCCAGAATCAGAGTCAGAAGATGTATCATAACCAAAACCACCGTCGGAATTTTGAGTAGTTCTTAAATAATCGATTCCCGCCGCAACCTCTTGGCTTGAAGAATCATAACCGGCTTCAACCAAAGCGATAATGGCCGCGGCCGTATCATTGCTGTCGCTTGATCCAGAAGCGGCATAAGACCAGCCGCCATCACTGTTTTGATGATTGAGAATATAATTCTTTGCATCAATAAAATCTTGACCGGCTGTATCCCTTACGGCCGCCAAAGCCAATAGCGACCAAATATCGTCGTTAATTAAACCGGCATCACCAAATTGATTATTATTGTAATAGGTTTTTAATTTGGCAACATAATCAATATTACCAAAAGTTTTTGGATCTTCTCCGGCTGAAGCCAAAGCTAAAATCGCTTTAGCGTAATCAGTGGCCAAACTTCCGGAAACCGACTGCAAATGCGCCAAACTTAAATTCGTTTGATTGGCCGCCGCCAAAGCTTGAGTTGTCCAAGCGTCTTGTGTGGCCGATTGCAGATAGGAAACGCCTGACGGTAAATCAGCCAAAACCACTGCCGGATTAATGGGCAAAAGCATTAGGGCTAGGCCCAAAAGCAAAACTTTGCTTTTTTTCATAAAAAAATCTCCCTTTTTCGAGGGAGTCGGGGCAACAAGCCGCGACAAACGGCCAGGCCACCAACTCTTGATCTCGAAGAGTTAAGTGTTAGCGTCTGAATTTTCGCGACCTGACTTATTTTTAGCTTTTGGCTAAAACTTCACAGTTGCGGACCAGTGGAGGACTCTCACCTCGCTTCGGAAAATTCAAACAAGTTTTTAATGTGTTTTTAATTTTAGTTTATTTATTTTGGGTTGTCAAATGTGGCAAAACAACTAGAATTTTTTATAAAAATAACTTATCCACAAAAAAATTAATCCTCTATTCCCTTCCTGGCCAGCTGACCATTTTGATATGGATGCTTAATTTCTTTCATTTCCGTAACGTAATCGGCCAAAGCAATCGCTTCTTTTGGCGCTTGCCGGCCGGTTAAAATAAGCTCAATGCCTTTTGGTTTTTGTTTTATCAGCTTAATCAAATCCTTAACATCAATAAGCTTAAAAAATGTCGCTAAAAATATTTCATCTAAAATAACCAGATCAAATTTTTTGCTTTGTAATATTTTTTTTGACCAACTCAAGGCTTCTTTGGCTAAAACCTTGTCGGCAGATTTTGCTTCTTTGACGATAAAAGATTTTAAACCAAAGCGCTTGAGAGTAATTTGTTTAAGCGGCTTTAGACTTTTTAACTCACTATAATCTTGGGCTTTCAAAAACTGAATAATATAAACCTTATACCCGGCGCCAATGGCGCGCAAAGCCAAACCTAAGGCCGCCGTGGTCTTGCCCTTACCGTTGCCGGTATAAACATGTATTTTACCCAAATCTTTTTTCATACAAATTAATACTTAGCGCAAATCGCTAAAATAATCAAATGTCATATTTACGATAAAATGCCTTCTTGCCCAATTCAACCACGAAGAAATAGCCAAAGCCCATGGCAATCATTGTTAAATTAACCCAAAGGGGCATTATCGCAAAACCGAAATAATCGGCCAACGGCGTATACATTATTGCCAAAACAATCAAAATGGTTATTAAAAAAGCCGTAATTAAACCGTTTGACGGTCTTGATCTAAAAAACCACTTTCGGGTTCTGATTACGAAAATCAAAAGCACCTCTGTTAGAAATGACTGCCAAAACCAACCAACCTGAAAAAGCGGCATGGAAGCTTTGACAATAAAAAGTAAAAAACCAAAAGTCAGAAAATCAAAAGCGGAGCTGATAAGTCCGAAGTAATTCATAAACTTTTTAATTTTCTTTATGTCCCATTGCTTCGGTTTTTTTAAATATTCTTCGTCCACCCGGTCCGTGGAAATTGCCAAAAGTGGAAAATCGCTTAAAAAATTTAGAAGTAAAACTTGAACCGGCAATAAAGGAATAAATGGCAATAAAATTGACGCGCCAACAACAGAAAACATATTACCGTAATTTGAAGAGATGGTGCAAAAAATATACTTAAGCGTGTTGCCAAAGGTTTTTCGACCCTCAATTATGCCGCCAATTAACACCTGCAAATTTTTCTTTAACAAAATAACATCTGCTGCCTCCTTGGCCACATCCGTCGCGCTGTCAACCGAGATGCCCACATCAGCTTGCCTTAAGGCCGGGGCATCATTAATGCCATCGCCCAAAAAAGCAACGGCATGACCTTTTTCTTTTAAGGCCTTAATAATACGTAATTTTAATTCAGGCGTGGCTTTGGCAAAAATATCATAATCAGAAACCGCTTGATTAAATTTTTCCGTTTTAAATTTTTGCAATTTTTGCCCGGAGATTGTTTTGGCATACAAAAATCCCGTCTCCTTGGCTAAAAATTTTGCTGACTCTTCGGTGTCTCCGGTAATTAATTTTATATGAACCCCCATTTGCCTAAACATCTCCAGAGATTTGGCCGCTGACTTTTTAGGCGGGTCGGCAAAAACCAAATACCCGGATAAGATTAAATCTTTTTCGTCTTCGGTAGAATATTTATCTTTAACTTCAATTTCCCTGTAGGCTAAAAGCAATGTTTTCAAACCGCAACTTTCCTGTTCTTTTATTTTAGCTTTGATTTTTTTCAAATGTGCGTTAATTGGAGCAACTCTTTCATTTATTTCCACATGAGTACAAACAGAAAGCATTTCCTCGTCAGCGCCCTTGGTAATAATCAATCTTTCTTTATTTTGAACAATGGCGCTCATGCGACGACGATCGAAATCAAAAGCAACGTCGTCGATAAATTTATATTCTTTAATTAATTTTTTGCCATATTTATTCTTCTTCACAAACTCAATAACCGCATCGTCCAAAATATTATGGCAATCAGCTTTGGTAAAATTATAACAGTTGCATAAATTTGCAAAAGTCAAAAGTTTTAAGTCCTTCTTGCCTTCAAAATTGAAAAAATCTCGTAAAAACACTTTGCCTTCCGTTAGGGTTCCGGTCTTATCCGTGCATAAAATATCAGCATTGCCTAAGTTCTCAATGGCCATTAATCTTTTAACAATAACATGATTTTTTGCCATCAACCTGGCGGCTTTGGAAAGATTTATGGTGATAATCAAAGGCAAAAGTTCAGGTGATATACCAACGGCAATTGATAAAGAAAACATCAATGAGGCCAGCCAATTCCCTCTAAAGATTGCCAAAAACAAAAAAACCATCAAGGAAAAAACCACGATGATTTTAAAAAGAAAAATACCAAAATCAGAAACTCCTTTTTGAAATTGTGAAGGCGTTTGTTGTGCGCCCAATAAAGCAGCGGTTTTGCCAAATTCAGTTTTTGCACCCACGGCCACCACCACGCCCAAGCCTGAACCGGAAACCACATGCGTGCCGGCAAAGGCTAAATTGTTCATCGCCTGAGGTAAAAAATCTTTTACTCTTTGCGGTTCAGAGTTTTTTTGAACCGGATAGGATTCTCCGGTTAAAACCGACTCGTTTATCGTTAATTCATCACTTTGAATAATTCTCAAATCTGCCGGGATGACTGTGCCGGACAATAAACTGACAATATCTCCTACCACCAAATCGCTGGCTAGAATTTGACGAGTCTTATTGTGGCGAATCACTTGCGTTTTAAGCGCCACCTTTTTTTTAAGCAACTGAACGGTTTTTTCACTTCTGTACTCCTGAAAAAAAGAAATGATCGCCGAAAAAATAATCATTAAAATGATTATTGTTGTTGAAAAAAATTCTCCCAAAAATCCCGAAACAAGCGCAGCAACCAAAAGAATAATCAAAAGCGGACTTGAAAATTGTGAAAGCAAAATCTTTAAAGCAGATCGCTGTTTTTGGGATTTAATTTCATTGGAACCAAATTTTTTTCTTCTTGAAGCGATTTCTTTTTCTGTAATCCCCTGCGTACTGGTATTAAAAATTTTTAGCGTTTTATTGCTGTCAAATTCCCAATATTTTCCAAAAATATTTTGGCTGTTCATAAATTATTTTTTTCGGCTAAAAATTTTTTAGCCCTGAAGCCACCCCTTAATTTGCGTCCTGGCAGGGATTAAATTTATTTTAATTTTTATGTTTTTATTATAACACAAAAGATGATTTTTTTCATTAAATAATCCCGGGCAAAACTGTCCGGGATTATTGAAAGTTATTGTTATTTTTTTCAGATTAGCCGCACTTGGAATAGCCGCAAGATTGGCATTTTAAGCAACCCTCGGCAATCTCTAGAACATTACCGCACTCCGGGCATTCTGGCGCTGCGCCGATATCCGCAATTGAGCGTTTGATATTCAAACCATTGCCGTTTGGCTTTGGGGCTGATTGATTGCCAGCTGATTGCTTTTCTTCTTCGGATTTATTATGAAATTCCAAATCAAGTTTCGGCTGATTTTTTGTAATATGGTGCTCCATTATCTGAGCAACAGCATCCGGCAAAGATAAAACCATCCCCCATTCGGTCCAAGACGGCATTGGCCCACGAATACCTTTAATTTGTCTAATGACATCTTCGGCCGGAATGCCTGACCTTAAAGCCAAAGAAACCAGGCGGCAAATACCTTCTGATTTGGCCGAGAAAAAACCGCCGGCCTTACCGATCGTGGCAAAGACCTCAAACGGACGACCGGAATCATCGTCATTAATAGTTACATATAAATCACCATATGAAGTATTGATTTTATAGGTTGTGCCCTTCATGGCCACGGGTCTCTCGCGTTTGGTTAAGGAAACGGCGGGTAAATTTTGCCCCGATTTTTCTTGGCCATGAGATTTGCCGGTTGTTAAAACCTGAACATCGCGGCTGCCATCGCGATAAATTGTTACGCCCTTGCAACCGGTTTCATACGAAAGCAAATAGGATTTGGCAATATCCTCTCTGGTGGCCGAGTGCGGAAAATTAACCGTTTTAGAAACCGCATTATCAACATACTTCTGAAACGCCGCCTGCATTCTGATATGCCACTCGGGCGTAATATCATGAGAAGTAACAAAAATCTTTTTGATATCTTCCGGCACTTCGGGAATGTCTTTAATTGAACCTTCTTTGGCAATTTTATCCATTAATTCTTTGCTGTAAAAACCACGCTCTCTGGCTACTTCCTCAAAATACGGATTGACTTCAACCAATTCAACCCATTCGTCGCCGCCCTTTTTGCCAATATGAGATTTGCGCACATAAGCTAAGGCAAAAAGCGGCTCAATACCGGAAGAGCAAGCGGCAATAATACTTAAAGTGCCGGTTGGAGCAATAGTGGTTCTGGTGGCATTTCTCATGCCGGCTGATTCTGGAGTGTCATAAATACTGCCTTCAAAATTAGGGAAAACGCCTTTTTCTTTGGCTAAAATTGTTGAGGTTTTATCGGCAATTTCTTTAATATATCTCATAACCTTTTCAGCCAAATCAATCGCCTCGTTGGAGTTATAGGGAATGCCAAGCATCATTAACATATCTGCCCAACCCATTACTCCTAAACCGATTTTTCGGTTTGATTTTGTTGTTTTATCAATCTCTGGAATTGGATAAGAATTCATGTCAATCACATCGTCCAAAAATCGTACAGCAATTTTTACAACATCGCCGAGTCTGTCCCAGTCAACCTGACCATCTTTAATTAATTTGGCCAAATTAATTGAACCCAAATTACAAGATTCATAGGGCAAGAGAGGCTGTTCCCCGCAAGGGTTGGTGCTTTCGATTTCACCCACATGCGGAGTTGGGTTGTATTTGTTAATCCGATCAATAAAAATTATACCCGGATCACCGTTGCGCCAAGCATGGTCAACAATTTTATCCCAAACTTCGCGAGCCTTTAGCTTGATTGCAACTTTGCCATCATGAGGATTAACTAATTCATATTCATCGTTGCTCTCCATGGCGGTCATGAACTTATCGGTGATGGCGACGGAAATGTTAAAATTGTTTAATTTGTTACTGTCTTCCTTGCAGGTAATGAAATGTAAAATATCCGGATGATCAACACGTAGAATGCCCATATTGGCACCACGCCTGGTTCCGCCCTGTTTGATGGTTTCGGTGGCCGCATCAAATACTGCCATGAATGAAATCGGACCGGAAGCCACGCCGCTTGTTGATCTAACCGGATCATTTGACGGACGAAGCCGAGAGAATGAGAAGCCGGTTCCCCCGCCGGACTTGTGGATTAAGGCGGTATTTTTTATAGCTGAAAATATTTCTTCCATTGAGTCGCCAACCGGCAAAACAAAACAGGCAGAAAGTTGGCCCAAGGCCGTACCGGCACCGGTAAAAGTCGGGCTATTTGGTAAAAACTCCAAATTGGTCATTATTTCCAAAAACGCTTTTTCCAATTCTTCCTTGCGTTCTTTGGATAAATTATATTTGTCTTCAGCTTGTATTATATAAGAGGAAACGCGCTTAAACATTTCCATTGGCTTTTCAATTACCTTGCCTTTTTCATCCTTAAGCAAATAACGACTCTCCAAGACAGTTAAAGCGTTTTTTGAAAGTTTTAGTTTTGATTCTCCGATTCCCAAAATCATATCTTTTTATCTTAATTTTTATAGTTATTTTATGAATTTAAGCGACTAAAAAATAAGACATAGTCTTTGCCTTATTTAAAATTTTCAACATCAACCCTTTTTGTTTTTCAGTGTGTGTTTATTTTTGTTCCTAAAATTAGTGAAGTTTTTTGTTGTTTTTTTGTTCACTAACTCAAATTTTATTTCATTTTTTTTCTAATAAAAGCCGGGATCTCTAATTCATCATCACCCTCAGAGACATTAATTTCGGATAAATCAGGTTTTTTGGCAACTTTTTTGGCAATTCTGGTAATCGGACTAACCGGCGCCACGGCAGGTTGGCTTGGCGCAGAGCTAAACTCCGGCGGAATATAAGTCGGCTGCGGTTGGCTTGGCTGAACCTCAGGCATCTTAAAGGCTTGGGGGGTGCCGCGCACTTCTCTCTGGTTAAAACCAGTAGCAATAACAGTAATTTTTATCTCATCCTTCATGTTTTCGCTAATATTGGCGCCAAAAATAACTTTGGCGTTTGGATCGGCCGATTGGGTGATAACTTTGGCCGCTTCGCTGACTTCGTGCATACCCATATCCGGCCCGCCGGTTATCATAAACAGAATTCCCTTGGCACCCTCAATGGAAAGCTCAAGCAAGGGAGAAGAAATTGCCGCTCTGGCCGCATCCGTGGCGCGATTCTCACCTGTGCCCGTGCCAATGCCCATCAAGGCTGAGCCGGTATCTTTCATGATTGTTTTAACGTCAGCGAAATCAACATTGATTAATCCCGGGATGGTAATAATTTCAGCAATGCCTGCCACACCCTGCTTTAGGACATCATCGCAAATCTTAAACGAATCAACCATTGAAGTCTTTTTATCAATAATTTGCAAAATACGATCATTGGGAATGGTCACAATTGCATCCACCCGATCACGCAAAACATTAAAGCCTCTTTCCGCAATATCATTTCTAATCGGGCCTTCAAACTCAAATGGCCTGGTAACAACGGCAATTGTTAGAGCGCCGGACTCTTTGGCAATATTGGCCACAATCGGCGAAGCACCCGTGCCGGTACCGCCACCCAAACCACAAGTAATAAAAACCATATCTGATCCTTTGATTAACTCCCTAATTTCATTCTGACTTTCCTCGGCTGCCTTGGCGCCAACTTCCGGATCCATACCAGCACCCAAACCGCGCGAGGTCATCTTACCAATATGAAGCTTGGTCTGAGCCTGAGATTGATGTAGGGCTTGAACGTCCGTGTTAATGGCCATGAATTCAACGCCACGAATATTGGCTTTCACCATTCTGTTGACCGCCGAATTTCCGGCTCCGCCAACACCAATTACTTTAATTTTAGCAAATGTTTCTATTTCTGGTTTGATTTCAGCCATATTAACAAAATATTTTGATAAGTATTATTTTCTAAAAAGTTTTTTAATTTTACCTAAACCGGGCAACTGTTCAAAAAATTTATTCAACCCGCCTCCTCCACCCTGACCTTGCATCTGCTTGCCCCACAAAACCAAACCAATAACAGTAGCAAAGGCCGGATCGCCCACTTTATCAATCGCGCTTGTAACATTAACCGGTTGACCCATAACTGCCGGCAACCTTAAGTATTTTTTAGCGGCTTCAACCAGGCCATTTAGCTTAGCGCCACCACCGGTTAAAACAATGCCTGCGGGTAGTTTACCACTCTTATCAATCTTTTTCAACTCGTTGTCAATCTTTTCAAAAATCTCTTCAACTCTAGCCTCAGTAATCTCACCAATATACTTTCTGGAAACATAATTGGCCTCTCCTCCCTCCAAGGCACCAATATCAATTTCCTCTCTTTTGGAGATACCTTCGGAATCAGCTGTACCATATTCTAATTTTATTTTTTCGGCCAAATCAATCGGGATGCGCAAACCAATAGCAATATCAGAAGTGATATGATCGGAACCAATGGGCAAAACCGTAGTGTGTAAAATATCGCCTTCTTCAAAAATCGCCAAACTGGTCGTGGAACCACCGATGTTAATAACGGCCACGCCCA
Source organism: uncultured Gammaproteobacteria bacterium (assembly GCA_964540635.1). Taxonomy (GTDB): domain Bacteria; phylum Patescibacteriota; class Patescibacteriia; order Buchananbacterales; family UBA6539; genus 02-FULL-45-11b. The sequence continues at coordinate 90,270 of CAZINP010000003.1, read as the reverse complement.
ATTCTTTTTGGCGATTTGATAAAACGGCTTCACCGGTTGCCAAGATTGATAAAACCAAATCCTGAACCTGTAAACCCGGACGATAAACCGCTTTTGAAATGTTTTTAATCTGCGAACTTAGACCCTGAATAATCTGAGTGTCAACCTCTAATCTAACGCCGGTCATGCCAACCGGATCTTTTATGCCACCTTGGCCGTCAACCGTAAAATTCTTAGGAATAACGTGCAATATTTCGTAATTTTGAGGTGTAGCAACGGTTCTGGCCGCTTCTACGGCGCGCTCTACGTCGTCTTCGGATATTTCCCCGTCTGAGCGCGAAACCGCAACCGTACCATGGCTTTCTTGAGAAATTATATGAGAACCGGAAACACCAGCCCAAACACTATCAACAGAAGCGCCGGTCATTCTTTCGGCCTTTTCCCGACAGGCAGAAATGCAAGAAACCGCATCTTCAATGCTAGAGATTATCCCCTTTGAAATGCCCTCAGCCGGCACTTCGGCCGAACCGATAATTTGAATTTTTTCCTGATCACCGACAACCTGACCCACCGCAATTCGAATTGCCGATGAGCCGATGTCTAAACCAGCAATGATATCATTTTCTGCCATAATTTTAGGTTATTGCCTCACCCCTGAATTGGGGAAAAGTCAATTTTGATATTAATTATTTTAACACAAAAAGTGAAATATTCAAAGTAAATAAATAAATTACAAATTTAAAATCTCAAACTTAAAAAATTTGTGACTTTTAACTTGTAATTTTGTTTTTATTTTATATTTTTGTTTTTATAATTTTTTCATGAAGCACGTCCATCTTCTTTTCTTCCGCTAAATTTTGATGATCAAAACCAATCAAGTGCAAAAAACCGTGTACAAGCAAAAACTCAATCTCGGCTAAAACATTTACTCCCCTCTTTTTGGCCTGTGATAGCGCCTTGGGATAACAAATAATCACTTCTCCAAGATAATCTCTACCCCTAAAATCCTTGACTGCTTCAAAACTCAAAACATCTGTTGGCTTGTCTTTCTTGCGATACATTCTATTTAAGGTTCTTATCTTATCCGAACCGATTACGGCAATTGAAACTTCCACTTTTGACTTTATCTTAATATTTTTCTCTATTTTTTTGCATGATTTTTGCCAAAAACTAACTGGAATTTTGGGACCGCTTTGCTGATTAACAGAAAAATCAATTTTCATACCTATTTAACTTGCTTGAAATTTTTTACCATGGTAACAAACAACGTTGTATAATCGGCCTGGGTAGCACTGCCAATATTGTAAGTCAAAAGATAAATCTTTTCCGGAGATGCCGGATTCATTAAATAGTATGTCAAACCGTCTGCTTCCTTTAAAACATCAAACTCGTTAACTTTTTGGGCAATGGTCTGGGGCAAATTCTGCTCAAATTCCGAATTCAACCATTCACTCAAACTTAATTCAGCCGGATTATCAAGGACTAGAACTTCAAAAAATTGGCCGCTGCCGGAGATGAATAAAACTTCCGAGCCGGTATTATCATTCTCTCTTGTGCGCCAAGTGGTCGGATAAATCGTTAAAAATTGATCGTTGCTATAATTATTAAAAAGACCGGAAGCGGATAATTTCTTATTGGCTAGCTTGGGGTCATATCCGGAAAGCACTTCGCTTCCATCCGGGTAGCCGTCACTATCCGTATCAGAATTTTTAGGGTTAGTGCCCAAGAGCGCTTCTTCGGCATCACTTAAATTATCATTATCAGAATCAACCGACGGTCCAACCGATGCCGGCTCCTCTTCTTTCTCCTCTTCTACGGCTGGGGTGCTGGTTGGTTCAAGCGGCTGCTCAATGAGCTCCGGCGTAGTGGTTGGCTCAAGGACTTCTTCAACCGGCACCTGAACTTGCGGCTCTGGCACCACTTCAGTCATCTCTTGTGTTTGAGTTTGAACAACATTAGACTGTGAAGCTTTTTTTAAGGTTTCATTTAAATAAAAGGCGGCAACGGCTAAAACCAAAATTATCAATAAACCAATGATAATCATAACAACCAAACCCAAATTGCTTTTTTTGGGTGGCAGATAATAACGTGAGGGCATAACATGAACTTGCTTGATCAAATTCTGATCCAGCTTTTCTGAGGCTTCTTTTTCCGGAGTGATTTCCGGTTTTTTTTTCGGTTTGAAAAACATAAAGTATTAGTGAGTAGGTTGTGGGAAAATAAATTAAAAATTCCAAAAATAAATTCCAAGCATCAAATAACAAGGTCCAAACAAATTCCAAATTACAAATCTTAAACTCTTATCAAGTTCCAAGCACCTAAATACCAATGTTGGGACTTGCAAGTTGAAATTTGTGATCTTCTCCCTTATTCTTCAGTCGGGATCTTTAAAAGCTTACCCGGTCCTTTGGGATCATAACCAGATAAAACCTCCTTGCCGTCTATATAAGTATCTCCGTCCGTATCCGGATTATTTGGATCGGTCTTAAAGACTTTAACCTCGTCCCTGTCAGTTAAGCCATCATTGTCAGTATCGGCTTTGGTTATATCAGTGCCATATAATCTTTCTTCTGAATCAAGCAAGCCGTCTTTATCGGTATCAACTGCTACTTCCGGTTGGGTGTCAACTACTGAGGGCTGGGTCGGCGTTTGATCAACGACGCCAGCATTAGTATTAACATTAACCGGAACTGAGGCATTGGTGTTTTGATTAACGTTAACCACGGGTTGTTTTGAGGCGGTTAAATTAGAAATAAACGAAAATGCATAATAACCCGCCGCACTTAAAAAACCGCCAACAACAACGATCCCGACAATTACCACTAAAATCTTTTTCCAGTTAGCTAAAAACCCAAGGCCGGATGATTTTTTCTCCATCGGCATGGCTGGCGTGGCAGCTAACGGATTTAAAATTGGGCTTGGTTTGGTGCCAAAAGCAGAAACCGTCGGTCTTGGGACTTGGGGTTTAGCCGGTTGAATGCGATCAACATCGCCCAAAATATCTTCCGGCTCGTCAAACATTTCTCTTTTGGGCATAGGCGAACCCGCGCCCGCCATCGGCGGCTGTGGTTGTGAATTTTGATTAGAATTTGGATTTAATGGTTGGTCAAACATAATTAATATAATTAAATATTTTAAAATTAAGGAGCTTGATTGCCATTACTGGCCTGAATGATAAATAAGAAAGTATTATCGGTGCTTGCGTTCCATGTTGGACAATCAACGCCATCAAAATACCCGGCCCAACTGCTAGAGTTGGCGCTTGTCCTAACCCTATAACACTTGCGATTAGTTGGAGTATCAGTCCCGGTTTCCAAGCCAATAATAGACCCCGGTTGAATCCCGGCGATACCAGGCCTTGAATCAGATACCAAATGAAGTTTAAACTGACTATTATCACATGATGTCCACGCCAACCACCAATGGAGTGATTTTCTATTACAAATACGGCTATCCTCATTGTCTCCGACCATCTCAAAAAATGCGCCATCAAAAATTGCCAAATTATGAACCGTAAAGTTTTGGTCTCGACCGCCGGTAGTTTCCATAATTCTAGTAACCACAGCGGAATCAGCATCTAAGGTATACCAATCGTTATACCTATCAATATAAGTACCGCCACCAACCGAATATAAAATTACATCACTACCCGATAAGATCGGGCAAGCATACTCATTGCTGATAGTTTCACTACCCTTACAACAACCGTCGTTGTCAGCATTAGCGCAATACAATTGGCAGTTTGACTCACTGCAGGGACCACACTCCGGCTTACCGGTACTGACAGCATGCCAACCGTCACATTCGGGTCTGGCAGAATTAGGAACATAAGTATTACAATAATCATCGGCCGGTTTTGTCTGTGGTGCTTTGCATTCTGCCCCACAAACTATCGTACCGGGATATTCCCTGCAATAACAGTTTGATTGATTTAATGTTGAGTCGCAAACAAATAAACCTTCGCCGCTTCCAGAACTTAATAATACTGGATTTTTATTATCCTTGTCGCCCTGAGTATCATTTATATCTTCACTGTGTTCATTTAAATCTATATATTTTCCATTTCCAGCCCACCAATTGTTTGCTTGATTCCAAGACGCCCTTTCCAGGTAAACCTTATCGCCTTTTCTTATATAAGGATAAGAATTTAAACTATTAATATCATCATCTCTCTGCGCACAATTTCCGCCAACCACCGCACTGCAAAGCTTAAAGTATGCGGCAACGCCATCACCAAACTCCACATCAACCTCTTCCCCAGAAAATACTCCTGTCTCTGCCTCAACTGCCGGGCAATAATTTCTATTACTCTTGATTCTTACTATTTCACCATAACGAATTGGACCCTTTGGATTAACAGCTGTGCAGCCTGCCTTATATTTATCACACTTCTCAACTGTAAACTTTGCATCATCTGTTACGCTTAATCTAATGGCGCGCCAATCCCACTCCTCACCAGGACCACCACAGCCAGAGATGGAATCAGCCCCATTATTATTGCCCGCAGCTAAAAATACTCGCAAACCAGCAGAATAAGAATGATCATCCTTCATTGAGATCTGTGAACCGTCAGTTAAAGGACAGGCGCGATCTTGCAACCATGACTCCCCGGAGACGCAACAATTATCCTCACCAATTACGCCGGCGCATAAAGAATTGTCCTCTCTCACGCCACAAGTGTAAGAACCGTAAGTATAAGTCGGGTTTGGCAAACAAATAGAAGACCAAGCGCCTGGATCTTGACAAATATAGCAGCCTTGAGGCTCAGGGCAACCGGAAACTTTACTGTTAACAACATCACATATAGGTGCGCAGACGCCATCAGCTTTACAAACTTTAAATTTTCTTGACCAGTCATTCATTGGAGTGCTCCACCAGCCTTCCGTCGGATTATTACCAATTTTACCCCCCTCGTCCGGATAAAAATTTTGCCACCAGGCGCCATATCCATAAGGGCTGCGAATTTCATAAAAACCAATAATATCTCCATAAGAAATGTTTGCATCATCTATGCCGTTTTCTCTGGCTGTATAATTATACACACTAAATTCTCTGGTAATTACATCTCCATTCATACCGTCTTTTTCGCTTCGTAACCATTTTTTATTATTCCAAAAGCTTTCATCGTTCATAACCAAGGCGCCGGCATTAGCTTCAAGCGAAATGCAGTCCCCGTCACGAATATTATCGTCCCCACCACCAGTAACGGCATTACCTGCCCCGGGCATTCTTATGACAGTATCCCGATCGGATCTGCAGGCACGAGAAATAGCTGCCACAAACCTATAATTTGTAAGGTTTTCACCAGTTCCTTTCGTGTGAACATAATCAGAAGAGTTTGTTCCACCGGTTAAAAATTCAAAACCATCAACACCATTACTTTCTACTACGGCATTCAAACTGATTGGCTCATTTATTTTTACGCCGTCACAATCAATATCATATTTAGCTGAATCATTAGGATTGCCGTTACACAAAGACTCATTACAACAATAGTCACGATTAGCACCAGAGCACAGCAAAATTGGTGTTATAACTAAGTCCGGATTCCAAGTATAATTGTACTCACTACAAATATTTAAGTTTTCAGATATTGCTACGCAACGGTGGCAGCCGGTATATTTATTTGCACACGAATCCACTTCACCGGTGGCGGGCGGCGTACACGTTTCTTGAATAAGCTCCTGGTTTGAACAAATATTTGCACGATTGCAAATTTTAAATTTTTCCCAGTCCTGATCCTTATCTGCCGTGCCCACAGGAGTATCCTCGCCAAAAAGCGTAACAACATTTTTCCACCTGGTTGACCAAAATTTATCATCACTCTGACCAGCCTGTTTCAATGAGATTATACTACCAACCTTCAGCGGCATACCGTCAACAATGTTAATAACCCAGCTGGCGAAATTATCCCCAACCGTTATCCAGCCGTCCGAACCAATCGAAACCTTGTTTTTACCATTAATCGAAGTAATTTCAAATTTAATACAATCCCCGGTTTTTACGTCACTGCCCAATTCAGGAATTCGATTATTGTTCACTCGACAGTCATCTTCATCTCCAGGTAAAACCTTAAAGAAATAAAATGGTGAAGCCGAGGTACCGTCGCCAAAAATCCCCGGATCGGTTGCCAAACGCGTCTTAGCTTTCAAGAAAATTGAAGGGTGACACCACGGCTTATCTTCGTTTGATCCGCAAGCAGTATTATTTTCTCGTGTTTTTATTAAAATTTGATCACCCACCTTAAACGGACAGCCATATTCATTATCAGCTGTTTCTCCATCACGGCAACAACCGTCATTTGGTAAGTTAATGCAAATTGAATTGCATTCTACTGATGAACACGGCAGGCACAGATGACCGGAATAGTCTTCTATGCTACCGGTGTTAGTATCATTAGCCCGGCAATACCCGCAAACACCATCGCATCTTTCCTGTGGTGTGCAGGGTTGGCCGTTAAACGACGAACATTTTGAGATACAAGGAATATTTCTGGTAATCGTCTCTGTTTCATTAAATAAAACAGCAGTTTCGGTTAAAGTCCAATAATTGCCGGTCCTGGTTTCACCATAATAATTGTATGTGCCATAGACACAGAAAGAGTTGTTGGTATCTGTAGAAATCGGCGCCGCATCACCGCAATCGCACTGTTCCAAGCCCCCGGAAACGTCCGTGTCAACTATCCCATCACCAAAATATGGGCCGGTAGTTTCTTCGATTCTACCCATATCGCACCACTGACAGGAATAGCCGTCCATGCTCCACTGAAACACCCCGTTTTGAGTTATCGGTCCACAATCAATTCCATTAAAAATGGTTCTGGGGGTTCTGGCCGTATCAAAAGTCAAACACGAAATACCGGAAGTGGCGGTAGCGTCAATATTAGGCGGATCGGTAATGCTGTCGCGAATTATTTGGTTCTCGCCGCAATCGCACTCTTCACTACCATTAACAATGCCGTCTCCCAGCCTTGGACCGCAAGATTGAGCAATGTAGTGCTGCCCGGTGGCCAAATCAGTGGCGCAATACTTGCAGCAATCACCATATCTTTCTGAATGCGCACATTCTACATCATTTAAAGTTGTACATTGGAACGGATTTTGTTCATCTTGAGAAATGGCTAAATCACCGCAATCACAGGCCTCGCCCGGGTCAAGGCGGCCGTCGCCCGAAGGATCACAGATATCACCATAATGATTCAAATCAATATCGGCTTGGCTGTTAACATAACTATTATTATTTTCATCACTCCAATTTGTCGGCGGATTTGAGCAGAGGGTTTCCACGCCGAAATTATCATAGCACTTCTTTGAATAAGGCCCACCCGGACAATTATCTAAATCTGTCGCCGGTGACGGTGTCCCAAAACCAACAAATGCTCTTTGATCGGCTCGGCAACCGGCAAAATGTTCTTTCTGATCAAAGGTTAAATTTACGGCCGTTGCGACATCGCTTGATTTGGCATAAAAGGTCCAATCACCTAAACCATCCTGATCATAATCCAAACAATCATTGCAAATATAGCCGCGACCGCTGTTATCATAATCTTCTTGGTTCGGATTAAAATACCTGGTTGAACTGTCCAAGGCTTGCTTGCAAGTATAGCCGGTGGGACAAGCAGTACTACAAACTTCCTTTGAAGCAAAAAGCTCTTTACCGTCAACCGTTTTAATGCAATATTTTGGACGATCATTAGAGACACCAAAGGAAGAGGTAAATGGGATAAAACATGTATTATTAAACCCGGCAACGCAATCCGAGGTTGAATGACAACGTTGACCGTTTCGATCTCCGGCGCTGCTCTGGCAATAACCGTTATAGAACGGGGAACAATTGTCTTGAGGGCAAACTTTTTCGTCATTGGCAGCTGTCTTATAATCCCAATAACCATCACTATCCATATCCGTACACGGATCGCAGGCATCACCAATTGTGTCGCCATCGTGATCGAGTTGATCGGTGTTTCTGACTGTCGGACAATTATCAATGTTATCACAAATCGTATCGCCATCCTTATCGCCCGAACATGTCTGATCGCAAACATCGCCGCGACCATCACCGTTGCTGTCGCGCTGATCTGGGTTATAGCAATCCTTGGCGTTAGCCGAACACATCAAAAGAGGTGCGCAATTATCACTCAAGCCTTCATCACAAACTCCGTCCGAATCAGCATCACCGGTACAGCGATAACCGCTTGGACACGCCGGCCTGGTACCTTCGCAATCATTTGTGTTGTTCTGACCATAGGTCCAACCGTCCCTTAAGCCGGTTAAAATACCTGAGGCTCCCCAGCAATGCTTAATGGCACAGCTGGAATCTTCAATTGGGGTTGAAACCCTATCTCTGGTTTGATGTATTTCAAAATTTAATTTCTTGCATTCTTGCGTGCCATAAAAAGGCAATTGATAGCCGGTGGCGTTACTCACCCAGCCGGAAGTTATAAATTCAAAATTGGTATAAAGTTCATACTCCTTGCCGCCTTCACTTGAACGATAAGCATAAGTGTACATTTCTTGCGGGCAAGAAAATTCTTTAGCCTTTTCGTCCCAGCAGGTTTTTACTCTATCCGGATCAACTTCGGTCGGCAAACAATTTTGAGGCTTGTTATTGCAGGAAGTAACATTATAGGGCAAGCAAGAAGTGGTTTCAGCGGTTTCAAGTGTACCGTTTTCATTGGTGTCGCAATAACTGGCCACACAACCGGTAAAATAATTTAACGGATCAGAAGGCAAGGTGCTGCCGATTCCACTGCCCAAGGTTGCCTGCCAAGACGGCCAAACCGCAAAAGTAGTGGACGCTATATAGGTACCGGCTGATAACTTAGGATAGCTGCCGTTTGATTTATAACTTCTTTCCAAAGTCAGCTGCATATCGCGCAAATTGCCGAAACGCAAATTATCCCTGACTGCTCCGCCCTTTTGATTATCGCAAATTAAATTCGGGCAGTCTTTATCACTTTGACAATAAATCGGCAAACACATGCGGCCGCTGCAAATTTTATCGGTTTCACTCCAGTAACAGCCATTCTTTAAGTTTGCTTCGCTTTCGCAAAGCGATTGACTGTTATATCCACGGCAATCGGTGGCAACGCCGACTTGATTACAAATAAAGCTTGTCTTCTCGTACAAACCAACGCCACTGCAAAGGCGATGGCTGGTCATATTGGCATTAAAGCTCAAGCCGCCCAAAGTATTGGTTTGATCAGATAAACGCCTGAAGATTTCCTTCGTACTTTCGCTGGCGTTTTGAGTATACGATAATAAGAAAATGTTTGAAAACAAATTGGTGCCGTTAAAATTAGTGGCATTAACGTATAAGCTTCTGCCGTCTGAAGCGGCGTTGTATCCGTCAAAAGTCAAAGGTTGGGCTGTGCCGCGGCTTGGCAAATTAAAATTGCAACCCGTCGTGAGAGAGACGTCATCAACCAAAAAGGTTTTAGCCTCATCGTCGGCTCTAACGGCCATTTGAACCTGTGTCTTTTTTGCCAAACTAAAAGTACAAGTAACTTTATGCCACTCGTTATCAGTATTGGCACAGACGACTGAATCACCCCTAATCGTGCAATCTTTATTGCTGCATAAATGGCTCCAGCCGGTTGTTTCTTGAACCGTGATCCCAACCTTTCCACCGTCTTGTGATTTTATCCAAGCCGAATAGACGTAGTTTCCTGCCGGCAAATCAAACGGGGAAGGATATTTTATTTGATAACCCCAGGTTGTTACCGTGCTTTGACCAGCAAGTTTATCGGCTTTGCCACTTCTGCCACCGGCAATAATTTCACCGGGCTGATTATGGTAAACATTTGGCGAAAGCGTGTTATATTCATAAACCCAAGGCTTTGTTGTATCTTCAAAGTTTGCGTTCTTAAACAAATTAATGCCGGCGCAATCATTGTTGCTATAACAAATATTCTCTACACCACTGCCAACTTGGGCGCCGCAAAGGCCGGTATTATACCAAGTTGAGGCGGAAAGATGCAGCGTATTTGGTAAAATTCTTAAGCCGATTGCATCTGAAGTTGCTTCATTTTCAACTTTAATCAATGAAACCTTATTGATAATCAAATTAGAATCATAATATTTACCATCTACTGTTACATTCCAATCATTAATCCATCTAAATCTAAAAGTGTGATCACCCGCCTCTAATAACACCGGCACTTCATTTGACTGCATATTGTCGTATGCGCGCGGTATAGCTGATATTCTTGCAATCGGAACTGTATCGTTAACATTAACGTGATATACATCAATTTCTTGAGTTACCGGCAAGCAGGCAATGCCCGTTCCCAAGCTGGCACAATCAGCCTGAGTGTTGCAAGGAGTTGTTTCCCCGGTTGCCCCGCCGGTATTTATATAACCATTTTTATTTTTATCACACATCTTCAAACCATATAAATCCAGAGAATTCATGCTGCCCGAACCGTAATTATAAGTTTGGTAGACTAATTTATAGTAACCCTTCTCCACGCCCGTAAATTTATAACGGAAATGGGAATTAACATTGCACCGATAAGCATCGGTATTGCTTGGCACGATACCACCCATACCGGCCTGAGTGCAGTCATTGCTCAAGAAATCAACACCCCTCTTTGGTGAACCGGGGGCATTAATAACCACATCGGTTCCAACCGGGAATAAAAATTCTTTTAGGACATCACCGCGGCTGCCAAAAACCGGCCCATTGATATTTAACGACGGCAAATCGTCATCAAAACCTTCTTTGCCGTAATCGCGGCAATAATACATGGTGAAATTATAATATGGCGTAACGCTGTTTGTCGGCGAGTTGCCGCTGGCATTACTGTCTGTATACGGGAAAGATCCAAGAGCCGGCCAAGGATTATCACAAATAAAATTGGTGATATCAATGGTTTGGTGAGCTGACCGACGCAATAGGCAAGTTTGAGCATTGGCTTCTGTTGGGGTACAAATCTGATTGTTATTATCCATATATTGTTTGCCCGAAACCATAACTTGCGAATCACCATTTTTTCCGGCCGGAACCTGATTATCACCCGGCGTAACCAAACACTGACCATTAACATTTGTACAGTCAACGGTCTTTTCGTCAACTCCTGTTAAATAAATTAATTTTTGCGGATCAATTTCAGCAAAATCATAAGCAGTTCCCAAACCAACCGGAATATCTGTGCCTTCCGAATATTCGGTATCATAACAGTTGGCATTGTACAAATGCTGATTGCCGGCCATAGCGCTATAAAGACTGCAGGTGCCACCGGTACCACATTGATCAACAGCAGATTTTGAAGTGTCACAAGCAAATTTAGCTTCCTGCCCGGACAAACGACACATTGCTTTTGGCTTGTAGTCGTCATCAAATAAAACTTTATAAGTATTTGACCCGCAATTATCACCGGCACAAGTGAAATAATCCTTGGTGGTAAAAGCCTGCCCGGTGGTGTTTAATATATTGACACCAACATAATTGCACGAACAGAAATCAGCGCTTGTATCAAAACCCCAAATTGTATAATTTTTCAGATCTTGGTCTGAATAGTTTAACTCCTGCAAATTTGAGCCGTCTTGAGCCTTCAAACTTTGTTTAAAACGTAATACATAAGAAGAATTACCATCCAAATAAACACCTTCAATTTCATTTATTACAATCTTACTGCCGACACAGTCGGAATTTACATAACAATAACTGGTTTCCAGTGGACTATCTTCCGCACCAGGATAAACACAGCGGTGATTTTCATTGCAGGACCCGGAAACCGGTAAAACCGAATAGCTCTTGATAAGATTATCCTCAACACCTTGCTTGCCCAAATATAAATTTTCAGCGGTAACAGATGTTGCATCAAGCGGTCTGGACAAAATTGCCCAGATGCCGACGTTACGGCACTGATTAGTTGGATCAAGACCCCTTGCTTTTGGCTGATGGCCAACAACCGTAAACGGTACGTTGGCGCTGGCCAAAATCGTTAATTCGCCCACCCCGACTCTATCAGGTTGCAAAGCGTGCCAAGCGCGAATTTCTTCATTTACCTCCGTCAAAACAGTGTTAGAAAAAACACCAACCGACTGAACAATTTGATACGGATCGTTAATGCCATCATCATAACGCGAACCATTATACACACAATTACTTGAGCAGCCATTGACATATCCCGTCCCGGAAATAGAGCATGCCGCGCCAATTGTCGTGCATGTTGACTTGGGATATTCTATTTCTGAACCACCGGGACCGGCAACAACACAATTTTTATTGCTATCGCAAATACCTTCGGCACTGCAGGCGCCAAGTGTGGTAGCACCATCTATGGGCAAACCATCAACCGAACAATAGTAACTGTAAGTTAAGCAGATATTGTTGCGACAACCGACTGCATTGTAAGTTGTACAAGTCTTAAAATTATTGGTTTCTTCATCAATACACCAGCCGCCCAAATCGCATTCTTCGCCCGGCTCAACCACGCCATTGCCGCAAACCGGTCGATTGGTTAATGAGGTTCCGGTCAAAGTATTTAGAAAAATAGACGTATAACCCGGTTTACAGGCATTATAATTTTGTTTGAAATCAACGGATAAATTTTCACTATTCCGACAGACGGCGACATTTCGATTCTCAATAATACAAGGCCGATGTTTACATTCATTACCACTCCAATAACAACCCTTCCAAGACTGGCATTGAGTTTCGGTTGAATAATTGGTGCAACCGCCGCTTACGCCGGTTTTATTTTTGATTCCCGAACAATTATTACCATCAAAACTTAAAGGTATATTGCCCGAAGCAAGTTCCCCACCATCGCATTCTTCTCCTTTTTCAATAATCCCATTGCCGCAGGTTGAGCCGGTTGCGGGTACAGCACCTGAAGGTTGGCAATAATCAGAACAACCGTCGCTATCATCTCCGAGTTTACCGTCGCAAATTTCGATAGGTGAAATCACGCCGTCGCCGCAATTGGCTTGGGTATTTGTATTGCCGGCAAACCTACATCTACTATCACATAAATATAAACAGGTACCCCCAGGACAAGAGTTTGGATCAAGAAAAGGATCACACAGCAAACCATTGCTGGTGCAAAAACCGCCATTAACAAAAGGTTCACATTCTTCGCCCGGTTCAATAATTGAATTGCCGCAACAATTGGTACTTACCGTCGGGCTACAGGCGCCACTGCCGGCGTGCTGACAGGTATTGGAACAACCCTCAATGGACTGCAAACCCGGGTCGCAATCTTCGCCAAACTCAACCACCCCATTACCACAACCGTCCTTAAGGTATCCGCCAGCGGTTGGGGGTGTCGTCGGTAGAGTTCCACCATTTATAACTTTTTTAAGAAACTCATCCAAAGTGTCAATTAATATATCAGCACCATTGATAAAGTTGCCATTATCTTGAGACATTTCTACATCATCCCAGCGCCAATCAAAATAGAAAGGATTCAAAAGTTGACCATTAACCGAACATTCATCCGGCTTACTTATCGGCCGTGAGAAATATAATTGTCTCTTGTTACCGGTAAACATCTGCCAGGTTTGCGGCAAAACCTTTACACTGGATAGGGCGCAGAAATTATTTTTGTTTTGAGTTTTGAAAACCCATGAGTATGAATCATTTTCCGTACCGGAGCCAACGGTTGGGTCGTTAAAGTTTAAATACTGTAAATTCTTTGGCGGATTGGAATCGGTCCTGACATTTTTGCTTATTACCACGCGATAATAACTATCAGGCAATAGTGCCGGAATTGGGGCGGTCGACGGATTATTATCGTGGTTAACCGGATTATAAGAATTTGGCAATAAAAGTTGAACCGCATCAATACGATTATCCGAATTGGTCTTAATCGTAAATGGGATAACGCTTAAACCGGATATTTTGGTCGCATTAGCCAAATTGCAACCCGAATCGGTGCGGCACTCATAAAGCTTGATATTATCTGAAGTAGTAAGCGAAGCGGTATTAACATATTGGCTGAATTGGGCGCCAATATCAGCGTTTAAGCAGGCCGTGAAACAATTTGGCCATTGATCAATGACATAGAAATCTTCCGGCTGACCCCAAGCGCCAACAAATAATTTACCAATTCCCATCGGACCGCCGCTACTGGGCTTAAATTCGCTTGTCCAAGCTTGGACCTCGGTTTGACCGTCAGCTAAGCCTTGAGCGATTTGGTGTGACCGATTATCAGAAACAGAGCCGGCGTTTAAACAATTTGAAGTACACCCTGGCAGATAAGAATTTGCCGGCAACTCACAAGAGCCGGAATAGCAAAGATCACCGGCGTTTTCCTCGGTACATGCAACGTATTGATTAGTAATATATCCAGTTGAAGTTTTTGCCTGACAAACCCCCTGGCCGCAAATACCCGAAGCGCAAACCGTTGAAGCATTTAATGAAGTGCATCTTGCCACCCCGCCGTAAGACGTTTGGCAAAGAGAACCATAGTCACACTCTTCACCAGCCTCCACCAATCCATTGCCGCAGATGGAAATGTCATAGCGGTCGTTGCCTTGAGCCGTGCTGGTTTCTGAAATACAAGGCCTAATGCGACACTCGGTACCAGTCCAATAGCAATACTTAGCGTGATTATCACTTGATGTTTCCGAAAAAGTTTTACATTGAGTTTCAGTCATCGTGCTGCAACTGTGCCCCGAAATATTCTCCGGAAAAGCGACGCTTTGATAATAACCGGTGCACCCATCGCCAGACTTGGCCCGATTAGTGCAAAGAGCTTTCTGATTACCACAGGCCGTATCATCATTGGGATCACAAACCTGACTTGGATTATTAAGGCAGGTGTATCTGGTAAAGTCACCGTTATCGCAAGCCTCTCCTTTATCAACGATGCCGTTGCCACACATATTTGAAAGAGTAAAGCCACTTAAAATACAAGTATTGGTACAACCGTCAGCCTCATTATTATTAGGCTCGTTGCCATTGTCGCATTCTTCGCCCGGCTCAACCACGCCATTGCCGCAAACCGCACCGGAAGCGGCGTTTCCACTATTTAAGCAACCCAAGGTGCAATAAGGTCCAAAATTTCCAGCTTGATCTTTTTCGCACTCTTCGCCCTTCTCTAAAATGCCATTGCCGCAAATCGGCAAATCATCCCCGTAAATTTTTAGATTATCAAATAAAACCTGACCATCAGTATCATAAGCATAAATACCGGCATTACCCACAACCCTAGTATTTGATTTGTAAGTTAAATACAAATTATCATCAAAATATAATTTTATATCCGCTGAAAAATCATAATTAATGACTTCAACTTTAATTTCGTGCCAATTTTGATCGGCCGGAATCTTTTGCGTATTAGCAACACTTTGCGGCAGGCCACTTGCGGCTTTAATTATCTTTAATTGCTGATAGTCAGCCATGGCTGAATAACCAAGGCTTGACCAGATTGCAGCAAAATAATTGCTATTATTACTGAGATAGCCAAAAATTAAACCAACATCATTTATATTTTCAGTATTCTGAGGAAGTTTAATGTTTGCACTGACAAAATAATGATCAGCACTAACCCAATTATCTCTCATTAGGCCGGATCGGCCATTGTCTGATTGAGCATAAATAACACCACTATTATTTACACCTAAATTTTGACTTGAACCAAAACCCGATCTGGCAGTGCCATTTAGGGGATAATTTCTAAGCAAAGAAAATGAAGTACTTTCAAATGGAAATTCATTGGTGTTTGACGAAATTGTTGGAATGCCGTCAAATGAAAAATTATAATTCGGCATTGTACTAACACCTTCGTTAAGACAGGTTGAACTGCAACCATCTTGATTGAAAATGTTGCCATCATCACAATCTTCACCCAAGCCAACAACACCATTACCGCAACCGCTGCGTAAAGTAGCGTACTGGCTGGTCACTTTAGTGCAACCGGGAGGCACCGCAAAAAAGGTGTGAGTATTTAAATAACCACCATATGAAGATGAAAACAAATCGGCGATCTGGCAATATTTTGATTGCCATTCCCAGACGAAACTTGCGGCAATCAACGGCTGGCCCTGGGCATCACAGCTATCCGGCGAGGTGTAAGGATAAGAAGCGTATTTTTGCACCTCATAAATACTCATATGTCTTTCTTCCGGCTGAACTGAAATTCGGCCGGGGGCGCACATATTATCCTGAGTTCTGAAAACCCAAGAATAAGAATCTTTAATTCCTAGCTCACTCAAACCGTTATATAGGGCATCGTCATAATTTAATTTACCTAATTTTTTACCATTGGTTGCTTCAATCGTATTTCGTAAAATAACTCTATAATAGGTGTTTGGTAAAAGACAATAATCGGTTTTTCCGTCAGCGTTTATATCAAAACAGGGCGAATCAGCCAAATAAGAATTCGCATAACCATTAACAACCGCACCTAGCTGGTTAAAGTTTAGCGGGACACTTACTTGATCGTAATCAAGGGCCTGGCAGGTCTCACCCGTACCACAACCGGTTCCTTTGGCCGCATTACAGTAGTTGCCGGTAACACTGCAAACACCATAACCGGGCCGACAATTGGCATTATCCGCACAAGCATAAAGCACAACCGCTCCGCTGGCGGTAATTGAGCTTGAATTCATGGGGATGGAAAAAGCCGCCCCAACAGAAGCGTTTGTACAAGCGCCATTACAATCCGGCCAGCGCTTAACAACAATCGGAGTTGATAAATCAACGCTTAAATCGCAAATATTTTCACCATACTGATAGGCTTGAGACGGCAAACCATTAATTTCCGTAGCCA
Organism: uncultured Gammaproteobacteria bacterium; assembly: GCA_964540635.1. Classification (GTDB taxonomy): domain Bacteria; phylum Patescibacteriota; class Patescibacteriia; order Buchananbacterales; family UBA6539; genus 02-FULL-45-11b. The sequence continues at coordinate 73,568 of CAZINP010000003.1, read as the reverse complement.
CCTTAACCGGATTAGTCAAAGTTTCCTTTCTGGCATAAACATCAATAACATCAAAGCCCTGGCCGCTCACACTTGAAAGATAAGCATCTTCGTCGTTTGGATAAGCCGGTTGCGACGTTGCTCTGTTAAATATTGAAGCTCGTTTATCGGTTTCATTTAACAAATTCCAATTCCAGGTTAAAGTTTCAGGTTTCAACATGACACAAACGTGATCTTGATCCCAAGCCTGACCAAGGTAAGGTTGACAGTCGGGATCACCCACTCCACTGCAGTTGCCGTCATATCGAGCAAATAATGTAGCATAACCCGGTTGGCAAGTCGCACAGCCAACACTGCCTGTTCCGGCTTTTATTTTGAAGAGCCAAGAATAAGGAGCGGCAGCAAACCCGTTGCGACCGATGACACCGGCGGTTACTTCCGCTTTATACCAATAACCCGCTTCTAATGAGTTGACTGGGTTGATGATTACACCATTAGCATCAATTATTCCGTAATCCCAATCAAAAACTAAATAACTACTAACAGTTATAACCGAACAACTGGCGCTTAAAAACCCGGAGTCTTGATTGCAACGATACAATTTTATGGTATTTGAATTAACGGTGCTTGGTAGAATCTCTTGGTCAAAACTAACGCTGATTTGAGAATTGGCATAAACCTCACCGTCACGATTATACTTTGGCGAAGGACTGGAAAAGGCTTTGATGCACGGCCCGTCAGCACCACAATCACTGTCTTGAGAACAGGTAATCGATCTGTCGTTGGCACAAACCTTGGCACATTCGGGAGTACGATTACATTCATCAACCACTTGCGGACCTTCGGTGTAAGAATTAAAAGTCCAATCATAAGCTGCCTTTGTGGCGCTAAATCCGGTATCACAATAACAAGTCTCTGGGTCACAAGAAAGGCTTGAGTCAACACTGCGGCAAATGTCGTCGCTTGGCTGACAAGCCGGGGTGGCGACATTGCCATCGCATGGGATCTTAGCTAAACAAGTACAAGTTGCGCCGCAAAACTGATTATCGGGACAAAGATCACTGTTTGGCTCGCAAACCGGATAAGCTTTATTACTGCAATTAAACGTGCCGGTTGGGGTGCAATTACAAGTTTGAGTATCGCAAGTATAACCGGCCGAACACATATCATTATTGGGAATACAAATACCTGAATCATTTGAACAATTCCCCGGTCTGGCGCCGGTGGTAAAAGTCCAATCATAAGACGAATTACTGACTGCCGCATAACAACCGCCTTCGGGCATACAACTTAAGTTGTATCTGCCACCCTGGCAGCACTCATAGCCGGACTGACAACCGCCAACTACGCAAGCACCGACCTGAAAATACAAACCATTACTCTCATTGTCTTTGCTGTTTTTAGCTTTTACCAAACCGGAAACTGACCCGGCCGGAACAGAAGCAAAGATGTCATTGGTAGATAAAGTGAAATTACTCTGAACAACATTTGACGAAAATATGACACTGCTGACTGGCGCAGCGCTCGGGTTAAGATTTTCGCCGTAGATTTCTACATCTTGATAAATAGGTCCGTTGTCTGGAGTAATCTTACAAATATTCGGACGAATTAAATTTTCATCAACCGTAAAGACGGAGGGGTTTAAGCCGGAAGTATCAAATTTCCCTTCGCTATTTTCAACCTCAATAATATATTGATTGCCGTTAACTAAACCGGCCGGCACCTTAACGACGATTTGAGTATTGTGCCAAAAAGTATCGGCGCATTCTTTAATTAATGTATAATCGGCTTCAACCTTATTCGCACCTTCAATAAAATAAACATGACCGGCCGCTGAAGTTTTATTTGGACCAAAATTACCGCCGGAAATTGTCACATAAGTCCCAACTGCGCCGCTCGTTGGCGTAAAGCCGTAAATAATCGGCTCGCCGTAAGTTGGAATCTCCTGACAGGTACAAGTTGATTCTTGGCAATAATAACCCGCCGCACAACTGCCACCTTGGCAAAGTGGCAAATCTAAATTTGTATCACACGGTTGATCATATCCGGGTAAATCACAAAGACAACTATTACTGTTACAAACTAAACCATCGGCACAATTTGATCCGGGCTCACAATTGGTCGTGTTGATATCGTTATCACAACTTTCGCCCACGCCCGATTGGCAAGCCGAATCAGGCTGACACATAAAGCTCTTGCAACAGCCACTGGCACAACTGCTATTCTCGGTACAACTAACCGTAAACCAGACGCCATTGCTTTGAATGCCGTCAGCGTCTTTAACATAAACCTGACCGGAAACCGCATTCGCCGGAACTGTTGGCTGACTAATAATCTCATCCGACCAAGAAACAAAAGTTGATTTTTGATTGTCATTAAAGAATAAGCCACCTAAAATATCCGGATCATCACCAAAACGAACACCTTCGGCTTTGGTTAAAAGGTCGTTGTTCTTTCCGTTCGGCGGAATCAAGCAGGCCAAGCCGGGACCGGGATTTCCTTCAATTACTATAAACGGTTTTGTATTGCTGGTAAGAGAAGCGCTTGTTTCAATTAAAACATTTGTCGTACCCAATTCAATTGAAGGGACAATTGCCCTGATAATGCTATAGCGATTAGCGTTGGTATACCAAATCGGATTGTTATCACAAGTGGCAATTGAAGCCTCGGTTTCATCAAATTTAACCCGGCTGACTCCCGACTCAAAAATACCTAAATACCAACCTTCAATTGTTACAAAATCACCGACGTAACCTTGAGGTACGCCACCAAAACCAACTCCCCTAACCGGCTCAATGCGGCAAATAGTCGGAATAATATCATCTGGCTTCGGACAGGCCGGGTTTGGCGGGACAGAACAGTATTCCTGGGTTGAGCAATCACTTGTAGAAACATAGCCATCGCCGGTATCATTGCACCTTACACCGCAAGAAACACATTGATTGGCCGTACATGTAAAACCCTGCGGCGGCTGGGAACCGGTTGCCGATCCCAAGAAATTTATAATAAAACTGACAATGGCAAATGAAGTAAAAATTATAACCAAACCAATAACAGCATTAATTAAAACTTGCTTGCCTCGGCTGATTTTTTCTTCATTGCCGGCCGAAGACAAATAAAGCCATCCGCCATACATAAACAATATGATGGCAATTATACCTAAAAATCCTAAGGCTACCTGAACCACTCTCATAATCGTCACGCGCAAATCCTGAGTACCCAACCCTAAATTCGTCCCATACCCCAAACCAAAATCGGCAGCCAAAGCCACGGGGGCAATCGCAAAAATGGCAATGGCAAAAAGTGCCAGCACAGTAATTTTTTTGGTGATTATTTTTGTTTTAGGCTTCATTCTTATTTAAGCTAAAACTAATTGCAAGGTGTGTCTTGAGGATTACCATTGCAGCAAAACGGTTGAGGATTGGCACCTGTAGCCGTAACCGCGCAACAACCATTACTAGTGCCATATGGATAATTACAGTTTTCCACTTGCGGACCTTTGCCGGGAATATAACAATTCTGATAAATATCTTTAACGCCCGATGCGACCTTGGCACCATACTGGGTTGATTCGGCAAAACGGGTGTGATTTATCTGGATTAAATTTCGGTCAAAATAGCTGTCGGCCTGAGAGCAAACGCCACCCGGGTTGCAATCTGAATTGCCGGTGCATTCTTTATATTTATTGCTTTCGTTTAGACACATTCTAATATCTTGACCAATATTGCTTAACCACCAACCAACACCGATTGTTGTAGGGTTAACAAGCGTAATGTATTCCTTGGTTTCACAAGCCGGAGAAAATCCCTGAGTAGTACCGGTCTTTTTGCATTCATTTGTGGCCGCACAATAAATCTGAGGATTATTAACGTTTACGCAATATTTAACTGTGCCGTTGGCCGGTAAACACTTTTGATCCGCATCCGCACAATCAATATCAGCCGTACAAGTACAGCGACCATCTTTATAGCCTGTGCCGGATTTAACCGTGCTGCTCATTAATAATTTATTAAAGTAGCTAGAAATTGGACTTAATAAACTTGAACCCGAACCTTGCACCGATGGATTTACTTTTATGATTACCGGCGAACCGGAATCGATGCGGCTCGAAATCCAGAAATCAAAAATTAAATCATCGCCCAAATCACGGCAGGTACCGTCAATGCAAATTGCCGGATCGCCGGTACAGTTAGTACCGACCTGGCCCGTTGTTGCCGGATTTGTCGGCGCCAAAGACTGCAAATCACAGCGCTGGGTAACGTTTGGCAAATGCAAGGCAAAAGCCCAGCTCAAGCTTTGAGTCAAGGTTCCTTGAGAAAAACCATTACCATTACCATCAAATGAATTACTTGCCAAATCAGCGATACCATCAATTGCGGTTGCCGCTTTAGGATAGAATATTCCGTTACTATTACCGCAAGCCCTGTCAGTAGTTGCGGGGTTTTGCTTATCTTTTGGAATGGTGGTGCAGGTTTCGGTTAATTCGCCGCTTTCATATTTTAAGCCCAAACACTCATTTGAATTCGTACAACCTTTTAGCGATGAAGCCTTTACGGTCACGCGATAGCGAGTAGCGTCAGCGTTTGGTCTGATTGGCAAACAATAAATCGGGTCACCGCAAGAATTGGTGACAACACTAGTCTCAGATGCACAAGGCTGCAAAGAAAGAAACTCAACGGTTTTATATTGATTACTCTGGGTAAATGTACCTGAAATATATTCGTTAGACGAAAAAGTGCCGTCATTATTTATATCAGCTTGCACGGTAACATAATTAAAACTTGGTCCGGAACCAACACCGGTTGGCGAGCCTGTCTCCTGGGTAATTGTATTTTTGCCGGAAGCAACCGAAGGCATAATCCCTTCGCTGAAATCAAGCCTAATTACCGAATTGCGCGGTTGATCGCAAGCACCAGAGCATTCGGCGCTTGTTGTTTGATTAGCACCGCCGCCAAAGTTGGTAATAGTAGCCCAAGTACCGGAACCGGCTACATTAATATAATTACCCGCCGAACCGGCTACATCAGCCGTTAGGCTAACCGTCGCGCCTGAAGCCGTGGCATTAACCTTTGGCGCTTGGCCGTCACTTTGAATTTTGGTGGCAATATTGGCCGCCGTATTATTAATATTTGAACCAACCTGAATTTGATCACCCGTGGGCGTGCCGGAAACAAATCTGTATATTTTATTTGAAATCTGCAAAACATCCGCTTCGGTATTTGGCACAAAAGAAATGCTAAACTGATCGCCGGCGGCAAAGGTGTCTTCCTGAAAAACAACATTAACACCTACGCCTAAAGTGATTCTCATATTATCAATTGGAAATGAGGCGGCGCCATTGGTTAGAGTGGGACTATAGACAACCCCAACAGTTGTTCTGTCTGGACCAACAGTGTATGTTGCCGTACCCTCATAAGTCCCATTGTATACACCATTAAGCTCAATATCTGTATCCCCAACAATAACACTCAAAGTTGCACTTGGTTCGCGACTAACTTTTGGCTGAGAAACAACAACCACAGAACCTTGAGCTTTTTGGCCGGCCACCGGCGTATAATCATCAACATTATTATCAGGATAAGGAAAAACGCTGGTAATCTTTGGGGGTAAAACATCAAGTTTCGTGCCAACTTCAAAATCCCATGAAAAATAACTATTAACACCGGGAAAAGCACTGCTGCCGTCAGAAGCCTTGCTAATGGCATTGGTTAACTTTACGGTATACCAATTCTTACTGACTGAATCACCTAGAACCGGCGGGATAAATTGATAAGTTTTTTTATCAACCGTAACAACATTGACGTTAATCGTCGGAATAAAAGCGGATTCAGTTTCAGCGCGCTTAAATATCTTAACAACCGGCTCGCCACTTATTTCCCTAAGAGTGCCGGCGCACGGATTTGGATTACCGCCGCAAACAGCCGATGCGGATACACCATTAATAACTGAATCCGGGCTGATTTCTTCTTTAAAGGTAACAATAATAGCTGTATCGCGATCATTATCAGTTGACATCGGGGCCGGGTAAACACTTTCAATTATGCCTGTCCCCAAGTAGCCGCAGTTTTCACAGCCAGATGGCGGCGGGTTAACATCCGGAATCGTGCCGTTGCCGCCAAGGCCGCCGGTAAGCATGACAATGATAAAGCTGACAATGGCAAAGGCTGACATAATTATTGCCAAACCAATCAAAGTATTTCTTAAAATATTTTTGGCCTGAGTAATTTTTTCTTCATTGCCCGCCGAACTCATCCAAAGCCAACCGGCATAAATTACCAAAAGCAAGGCAATAATACCCAAAAAACCCAAAAATATCCGGACAATATTCATGATGGTAACCCGCAAGTCTTGGGTCCCAAAGCCCAAATAAGTGCCATAGCTTAAACCATAGTCCGTAGCAAGAGCCGGGGCGATTCCGGCTAAAAATAAAACCGCCATACTGAAAACAATCAGGGCGATTCTAGACCTTTTATTTCTTAATGGGGAACAAAAACCTTTTTGAAAGTTATACATAAAGTTTATGTTTTATTTTTGGTAAAAAATATAATGAATATAATTCACTCGTTCCCTATGCTCCTTTTATATAACCGTTCTGAACGGCAAAACTATTTTGAAAGCTCGGATCTGACTATTTGACCAACAACACCACCATCGGCATTGCCGCCCAGCTCTTTAACAACCGCACCGATAACTTTTCCGGCTTCTGCGGGTGTTTTGGCGCCGGTTTTTTCAATAACTTCAATAACTTTTTTCTTAATTTCATCTTCGCCCAACTCAGCCGGCAAATATTGACTAATAATTTCAACTTCCTGTCTTTCTTTATCGGCCAAATCCTGGCGACCACCCTTTTCATACATTAAAATCGCGTCTTTTCGTCTCTTTACTTCAGTTTTGAATAATTTGATTATCTCCAATTCGGTTAAAGCCTCGCGATTTTTAGCAATTTCCGCATTTGTAATCGCGGTTTTTAATCCCCTTAAAACTAAAATAACCAGCTCGTTTTTATTCTTAAACGCCTGGGTATAATCGTTTTCTAATTTATTGATGATATCCATTTTTGTTTTAAACCTTATTTCTCGACTGCACCTTTAGACAGGCACAGTCGAGATCAGGTAAAGATTAACGATATCTGTTTGGAGAAAATTCGTCTTTCAATTTGCCGATTTTCTTCAAATATTCGCGTTTTTCGCCAATTTCTTTGCGTCTCAAGGCTTCTTTTTTAACCGCGTTGCGATTCTTGGCCTGAGTGTGAAAACGGATTTTTCTCGTTTGAATCAAACGACCGCTTTGCTGCAGTTTCTTGTGAAATCGGCGCAAAAGACTTTCAAAAGTCTCGCTTTTCTTTCGTTTTACTTCTGACACAATATTCTCACCTCCTTACGGTGAAAATTAATTTTTAAGGTTAACTATACAATAACATTTTATCATATCAATGTCAAACGTCAAAATATAATTATTATTACAATGAAAAATTAAAAATAAATCAAAAAAAATAGTGCCGACTTTTGTCGGCACTAAAAAAATTTAAGTTATTTTTGTGTAGATTAATCCTTTGTTGCTGAAACGGGAATAAGTTTCTTTTTCATTTCATTGACTGTCTTGTTAAAATCAATAATTTCCTGAACCCCGCTTTCCATATCCCTAATCAGTATGGTTCCGTCCATTACCTCTTTTTGACCGAGAATTAAAGCGTATTTGACTTTTAATTTATTTGCCACTTCCAGCTGCGCCTTAAGGCTATCCTTTGAAAACGATTCGGCGCAAACAATTTTTTCTCGGCGCAATTGCTCAAAAAGGCGCATGGCTTTAACTTTTGCTTGGTCGCCAATCTGGCAAAGAAAAATATCAGGGGCTGGTGCCTGGGGTGGAACAATTTCGTGAGATCGCATTTGGGTAATAATACGTTCAATGCCAATTGCCACGCCCACAGCCGGCGTTGGCTTGCCGCCAACCAATTCCACCAAACCGTTATATCTGCCGCCACCGCACAAAGCGCTTTGCGCACCTTCTTTTTCTTCTTTTGGCCAAACTTCAAAAACCGTATTGGTGTAATAATCCAAGCCGCGAACCAAAAACGGGTTTAATTTATAAGAAATATGCATTTCGTCCAAGTATTCAACCACTTTCATAAAGTGGTTGCGGCAAGTTTCATCGAGCCAATCAACAATCTGGGGCGCTTCATTTTTAACAAACTGACAAGTCGGTTTTTTACAATCAAGCAATCTCAAAGGGTTTTTCAGTAAACGCTTTTTGCAATCTTCGCATAACATCTTTCTTTTTGATTTAAAATATTTCACCAATTCCTGCAAATAAACTTTTCGACAATCGGGACAGCCGATGCTGTTAACTTGGATACTAACGCCGTCAAGACCGATTTGATTATAAAAATTATAAGTCATGGCAATCACTTGTGCGTCAATAACCGGATCGTTTTCGCCCAAAACTTCAAAGCCATACTGATGAAACTGGCGCTGACGACCAGACTGAGGTCTTTCTCTTCTAAACATTTGACCCCAATACCAAAGTTTAACCGGCTGAGGCAAATTAGCCATACCGTGATTTACATATGCCCTGGCAATTGAAGCGGTCGCTTCCGGACGCATCACCACTACTCCCTCGCCTTGATCGGCAAAAGAAAACATTTCCTTTTCAACAATGTCTGTTCCTTTACCAATAGAACGAACAAACAAACCGACTTCTTCTAAAATCGGCGGGTCAATTTTTTCAAACCCATAAGCAAGGGCAAACTCTTCGGCAGTGCGGTACAAATAACGCCAATAAGGCTGTTCGGCCGGCAAAATATCTTTAAACCCCCGCAAAAGCTGGGAAGTTTTAGGCACGGCCTGTTTTTTTTCTTTTTTTTCTTTCGGCATATGTTTATCTTGTTAAAAATGAAATAAATTTATCTAAAACTAAAAATTATAATCAACTTTATCGTTTACCAAACCAAATCTGTTTAAGGGATAGCCGCGCAATAAAGTTCGGCCGATGATGCCGGTTTTTTTAATCGGCCCAAAAACTCTGGAGTCCAAGCTGGCGGTTCGGTTATCGCCCAATACATAATATTCATCATCTTTTAGGGTCACCTCAATTTCGCCTAAAGTTTTGAGTTCAGGATCAAGATAAGGCTCAACTAATTTTTCGCCGTCCGGATACTGAGTATTATAAATATAGACATGTCCGCCGGTGATTTTAATCTTTTCTCCCGGCAAACCAATGGCTCTTTTAATAAAATATTCTCCCGACTTAAAGGGATTATGAATTACCACCGTATCGCCTCGTTGCGGTAAAGCAAAACGATAACTAATCTCATCAATAATTAAATATTCATGATTTTCAAAATTCGGTTCCATTGAAGAACCAATCACATAAAAAGGTTTAATTAAATAATATCTGACGGGAATTATTATTGCCATGGAAATTACCACCACTTTAACCAGCTCCCAGACAAAAATTATGGCTTGCTTGCCAAAAGACAGTTCACCCCCTGCCAATGTTTGTTCTTTTTGTTTTTTGAAAAAAATCATAAACGATCAGGATAATTAGTTATGATGCCATCGACGCCGAGGCTTTTTAAATAATTAATTTTTTTAACGTTATTAACCGTCCAAGCACAAATCCTAATGCCATTCTTCTTAAAACATTCCACCTTTTTCTTGTTTAACAAATGATGATTAATCACCAAATAATCGGCATTGGCGCGCTTAACCAGCCAACTTATGTAATATTTCGTAATCGGCAAAAAGAGGACCGCTAAAAAATCCATAAACAGCCAAAATGAATAATAATGAAAGGCGGAACGAAAAATTAAAGCTGTCGTTATCTCCGGCTCCATCTGCTCAGCCATCCTTAACTCACCGGCATAATTGGAGGAGATCATCACATTGCTAAAATCAATTCCATTGTCGCGTAAAGTTTGAATGACAGGCTGGGCGGCGCCTTTTACTTTTATATCAATATCAAGCGCGATTTTATTGCCAATCACTTCCAAAACTTCAACCAAGGTTGGGATTTCTTCTTCTCCCTTTATGCGCAAACTTTTAAGTTCATCAAGATTTATATGGCTGATTCTTTTAGCTTTCTTCGCTAAACGCGTCAATTGCGAATCGTGAATTACAACCGGATGAAAATCCTTTGTCAGGCGAATATCAAATTCCACCATATCAACGCCCAATTCTAACGCTTTTTTGAAAGAGGCAATTGTATTTTCCGGCGCATAAGCTTTGGCGCCACGATGTCCAATTTTTAACATAAAACTATTTATCGCAAAAAACCTTCTTATAAATAAATGGTGGGCCTGAGAGGACTCGAACCTCTGACTTCTGCAATGTGAATGCAGCGCTCTAACCAACTGAGCTACAGACCCGCCAAAGAGTCAATGATAAATCTAAATACCTACCAAACGGCAGGTTCAAAAAACGTAAAATGCTTATTAAAGAATAACAGAAACAGCCGCATATTTCAAGACGGCAAAATAAAGGAGAATTTAAAAAATATCATTGACAAATATATTAAAAAATTTTATAATAAGCCTTTATTCGCCGTTTGCCAAAATAGTTTTTTTATGGCAAAATTTATATGTCTTAAAACAAAATTTTTATGTCCAGAACTGAATTCGAATTCGTAAAGGAAGACGATCAAATCGTCAAACAACCAAAAAAGAAAAAAAAGCTCATCAGTAAATTATTTTTATATTTATTGGTGATTTTTATTATCTTGGCGGTTTCCTATAGCGTCGGTGTTGTTTCTTCAACCGAAAAACTGTCCAAAAGCTTTGGCAATATCAGCCTGTGGGAACAATTTAAAAACCTAATCGGCCAAAACGACCAAAAACTTTTGGGCGAAGAAGATGACCGAATCAATGTTTTGCTTTTAGGCATTGGCGGCTTTGATGAATCTGGCGTCAGACACGACGGACCGCAGCTAACCGATACCATAATTTTGGCCAGCTTTAAACCGTCAACCAATCAGGTTGCTCTGATTTCTATTCCTCGCGACTTGCAAGTTCAAATTCCCGGTTATGGTTGGCGAAAAATAAATAACGCCAATGCTTTTGGCGAAAACCAAGAAACCGGTGCCGGTCCAAAGCTTGCCGCACAGGTTGTCTCCCAGGTTGTAAATCAACCAATCCATTATTACGTCAGATTGGATTTTTACGGATTTAAAAAAATAATTGATGACTTGGCCGGAATTGATGTTGAGGTTGAAAATACGCTTGACGACTATGCCTATCCGGTTGCCGGCAAAGAAACCGCCACCACCTCGGAAAGATATGAACATCTGCATATTGAAAAAGGCTTGCGTCATATGGACGGTGAACTTGCTCTTAAATACGTACGCTCACGACATGCCGTTGGCAGTGAGGGCTCAGACTTTGCCAGAAGTAAAAGACAGCAAAAAGTTTTAATGACCGTAAAAGAAAAAGCCCTGGCTTTTTCCACCCTGGCCAACCCCGTAAAAATCGCCAACATTATGGACACCTTAAGCCAGCACTTGCTGACAAACGTCCAGGGCTGGGAAATTCTTCACGGATTTAATTTAGGCAAAGACATTAATGAAGAAGATATTATCCGCCACGTTTTTGACGACAGCCCCAATGGACTTTTGGTCGGCGGCACCACCGCGGATGGCGCTTGGGTGCTTCAACCCAAATCGGGAAATTTTAACGAGATGCGCCAAATTGTTTTGAATATTTTCAATACCACCCAGGAAGCTCAAGCCCAAACCGCCGAAGTTGAGCAAAAATACACACCAAAAGTAATTGAAGTCAGAAATGGCACAAAGATCCCGGGCCTGGCCTTTAAAACCGCTGACATGCTTGAAAGTCAAGGCTACAAAATACATAAATACGGCAATGCCCCGACTCAAGATTATCAAAAAACAGTTGTCTATAATTTAATTACCGACAAAAACGATGAGACGGCAAGCAAGATTGCCAAGCAATTAAAGGCGGAGGTCACTACCACCCTGCCCGACTGGGTAAAAACCGCGGGCGGCAACGGCGAGGTTGACATTGTAATTGTTTTGGGTCAAGACCAAAAATAAAATCTTTTGATTTACACATATGGAAAAAAAATTCAAAATTGAAAAAAAACTCACCACGATTGTTATTGTCGGCCGAATTAATGTGGGTAAATCAATGCTTTTTAATCGTCTAACCGAAACCGGCCGAGCTTTGGTTTCAGACATTGAAGGCACGACCAGAGATTATAATGTTGGCCTGGTTTCTTGGCGCAATAAAAATTTTGAATTAATTGATACGGGCGGAATAAACATCAATACTCTCAAGCACAGCATTCAATCGCTTTTGCCCGGCAAAAAATCTCTGGAATCTCTCCCCGAAGACGTAATTGAAAAAGAAATTGTCAAACAAACCAAACTGGCAATGCAGAAAGCGGATATGATTTTAATGGTTACCGACGGTCAAACCGGTCTGATGCCGGAAGATAAAGAGCTCGCCTTGGTTTTAAAAAAAATTAAAAAACCGATTTTTTTAATCAGCAATAAAGTAGACAGCCAAAAATACGCCACCAACCTAAATGAATTCTACAAATTAGGTCTGGGTAAACCCTGGCCGGTTTCAGCGGCAAATGGTTCCGGAACCGGCGATATGCTTGATGAGTTGATAAAAAAGGTTAAGGGTCAAAAAGGCAGACCAAAAACCCAAGCCGAAAACCGAGCCCTGAAAGTCGCCATTATCGGCAAACCAAATGTGGGGAAATCATCATTGCTAAATGCAATCTTAGGCGAAGAACGCGTAATTGTCTCGCCTATTCCCCATACCACTCGCGAACCGCAAGATACTGAGATTATTTATAATGATCAAAAAATTGAAATCATTGACACGGCCGGGCTGCGCAAAAAAGCTAAAATTGAACGCGGCCTGGAAAAGCTCTCCACTCGCCGCTCACTAAACTTAATCAAGGCCGCTGATATCATCATCTTTGTTACCGAAGCCGATAAACCGCTAACGGTTCAAGATTTGCATTTGGCCGGAATGATAAAAGATGCCGGCGCCGGCATTATCGTGGTGGCAAACAAATGGGATCTGATTGGAGAGAAAAACGAAAAAACCGATTCAAAATTTTTAAAATACTATCAAAGACATTTTCCATTTTTAAGCTTTGCGCCCCTGATATTTATTTCGGCTCAAACCGGAAAAAACGTTCATAAAATTTTAGACTTGGTTATGGCCGTTAACAATCAACGCAAAAAAATCATCGACCAGCCCGAGCTTGACGCCATCCTGAAAGGCTTGGTTAAAAAACAGCACCCGGCCCAAGCCAAGGGCCAAAATCCCCCGCGCCTTATCTCTTTGGAGCAAATCAAAAGCAACCCGCCGCAATTTAATTTATCAATTGGTCGCAATGACTCTGTTCACTTTTCCTACTTACGCTTTATTGAAAATCAACTCAGAGAAAGGTTTGACTTTATTGGCACGCCAATTAACCTTAAAGTAACCAACGTTAAAGTTCACGAAAAAAAATAATTACCTGCAATATGTCAGAATTCAACACCCCTGTGCCCGAAGAGTATGCAAAAAATACAAAACAAGAAACGCCAAAAAGGCTTCGTCTTGGGGCCGAAGCCCTAATGTTGGGCTTAAGATCATTTACCATAAAAGGATCAGAAAATCTCGAAACTCTTAGCAATGACGATAAGTATATTGTCACGTCCGCACACTTATCAAATTTAGATGCTCCGGCAGCAATCAAGGCTTTGGGCGAAAAATTTAATATGCAAATTACCGCCCAATCATTATTGACCGATGAGGTAGGACAAAAAATAATGTTTCAACTCGGCGGTAAAGAAAATTTTAGTTTTCTTGACTATCATTTAACCCCGACTGATCGTGCCGGTTCATTTAATCCTGATAATTTCGCCTCACTAGAAAGCAAAATGGACGAGGGAAAAACGCCATGGATTGCCATACATCCATTCAATCTTGACGGGAAAATGACAAGGGCTAGTATCGGACCGATCTATCTAGCTCAAAAAGCTAGAGCAAAAATAATTCCAACTGCCCTAGAAATCCAAGGAGAAGAAAATGATCTAAGTATTCATGGATGGAAAGGTTTTAAAGCTTTAATAAAAAGATTAAATGGCACCTACCATATTGGCCAACCAATCGAGCTAGAACCAATTGATGTAGGCATTATTGATACCGTGATTGAAAAAAGAAAAAAAAGGAAAGAAAAAATAAAAAATGGAGAAGAAATCACCGCCGAAGATAGAATCAGCCCCGAAGATTTGGCCGAATTCCATAGAGTTCACAAAACCTTACAAGAACAATCTGAACAAATTGGCGTGGCCATCAGCGAGATGCTGCCACCAAAACAACAAGGTTACTATAAACGACAAGAATCATAAAAAATATGAAATTAATCATCGGCCTGGGTAACCCCGGCAAAGAATACGAGAAAACCTGGCACAATGTCGGCTTTCAAGCCTTGGATGAAATAAAAAAAGACGAAAAAGAAAATTTTTCGGATTTAAAATTAATTAAAAAATATAAAGCGGAAATCAGCGAGGGTAAAATTATTGATGAAAAAGTCATTTTGGTTAAACCTCAAACGTATATGAATCTTTCCGGCCAATCTGTTCTGGCCGTGGCTTCATTTTACAAAATCAAACCAGAAGACATTTGGATTATTCATGACGAATTTGATTTGCCTCTGGGTCAAATTAGAATTTCAAAAAATTCATCAGCCGGCGGCCATAAAGGGATACAATCAATCATCAACCAAACAGGAACCAAGGAATTCGTCCGCTTTCGAATCGGCATCAAACCGATAATTGCCACCAAAATTCCAGCGGAAAAATTTGTTTTGAAAAAAATCAGCAAAGAAAATGATAAGATATTACGACCCGTCTTGCAAACGACAGTTTTAGCCATCAAAGAAGCAATTCTTAATTCTCCGGAAAAAGCAATGAACAAATTTAATTAACAAAACAACAAAATCAACATAGCGCCCGACAAAGGGCGTTTTTTAATTAAAAAAAACTCCCAGGACACTGCTTGCCAGCGAAAGTCACAAATGTCAGAAGACATTCTTAACTTTGCTTTTTGGCTAATCGTTTGGCTAGGAGGGTTAACCTTACTTTTGCCGCTGGCAAACAGAGCCCTGGAAGCTCTTGAAGATTTATCAATTTAACAGAAAAAACGGCTTTTGTCAAGACTAACTTAATATTAATTATATATATGAAAGACGATCAACAAAAATATCTTCTTGGAATAGCCAAGATTACCACTATCGGACCAAGCCGATATAAAAAAATAAAAAAACACTTTTTTGATCTTCGTAACTTTTGGAAGGCTGATTTTGGTGAAATCACCAAGGCCGGAATTGATTCCAAAACAGCCGAAACGATTATTGCTCAAAGAAAAGAAATTTCGCCGGAAAATGAAGAAGAAAAAGTTAAAAAACTGGGCATTAAAATAATTGAGCTTGATGATTCTAACTATCCAAAATTGCTCAAAGAAATACATCAACCACCTTTTATGATTCAAGTTTTGGGAAAATTAAATTTGGAAAACGATTTTCCATTTGCCGTTGTCGGTACCCGAAAAATAAGTTCATATGGCAAACAGATAACCACTCAACTGGCAAGGGACTTGGCCTTAAACAATTTAAGCATAGTTTCCGGCTTGGCTTTAGGAACAGATACTTTGGCTCATCAAGCTGCAGTTGGGGTTAACAAAAAAACCATCGCCGTTTTGGGCTGTGGACTAGAAAAAATCTACCCGAGCGCGAATCAAAATTTGGCCAAAGAGATCATAGAAAAAGACGGCGCGATTATTTCCGAGTTTCCAATTGGCACAAGGCCATTTAAAAGCAACTTCCCCAGACGAAACCGCATTATTTCCGGGCTAAGTCTTGGCGTTTTAATAACAGAAGCCGACGTTAAATCCGGCGCCATGATTACGGCCAAATATGCCTTGGAACAAAACCGCGAAGTTTTTGCCGTGCCGGGCAGTATTTACAATCCACTGTCAGCTGGGCCAAATTTTTTAATCAAACAGGGCGCCGTATTAACGGAAAGCTCAAATGATATTCTTGAAACACTCAATCTAAAAGAGGCTAAGTTTTTCCAAAGCGCAGCGCAAATTATTCCCGACAACGAAGTGGAAAAAATAATTTTTAGCCTTCTTAGTTTTGAACCGACACCAGTTGACAAAATAATTAGATTAAGTATGCTTAATATCAGTGTTGTAAATTCCACTCTCGCAATGATGGAGATAAAGGGTTCGGTCAAAAATTTGGGTGGACAAAATTACATTAAAGCCAGATAAATATGTTTGAAAATTATTTTCAAGCCATAAAATATTTAGAAACAATAAAAAACGTTTC
This sequence comes from uncultured Gammaproteobacteria bacterium, assembly GCA_964540635.1. Lineage (GTDB taxonomy): Bacteria > Patescibacteriota > Patescibacteriia > Buchananbacterales > UBA6539 > 02-FULL-45-11b. Next base: position 57,237 of record CAZINP010000003.1, on the reverse strand, counting down.
TCAACCGGTTAAGGACAACCGGTCTTTTTATTTGCCGCGAATGCGATTTTTTTTAAAAACCTTGGGTGATCCTCAAAAAAAATTAAAATACATTCATATTGCCGGCACAGCCGGTAAAGGCACAATCGCCCATTTGATTCATCATGGATTGGTTGAGGCAAAAATTAGTGCCGGGCTTTACACTTCTCCCCATCTAAGCACGACTATTGAACGAATTAAGGTTGGAAAAAAATTTATTTCGCCGAATGACTTTGCCAAGTTGATGGAAACAATCAAACCCGCGGTTGATAAAACTTACCAAAAATCCGGCTACGGCCGGCCGTCGTATTATGAAATTCTTTTGGCAATTGCCTTTTTATATTTTAAAAATAAAAAATGCCGTCTTGTGGTTTTAGAAGCCGGCATTGGCGGCAAAAACGACGCCAGCAATATAATCCCTTCGCCTGCTACGGCTTTAGTAAATTTTGTTGACTACGATCACACGAAAATTTTAGGCAAAACAATTAACGATATCGCCGAGGAAAAGGCGGGAATTATAAAATATAAAACCGATTTCTATACTATTGATTCTAACCGAAAAAAAGTTATAAAGATATTCAAAGTGGTTTGCCAAAAAAATAAGGCGAATTTTAATCTGATTAAAACCAAAAAATTGCCCGATTATCATCAAGCAAATATTAAAGTGGCCCAAACCATTCTAAGTAAATTTATCCCGCCCGAAAAGCTTAAAAACCTAGAGCTTACTAAGCTAAAAATACCTGGGCGCTTTGAATTAATGCAAAAAAAACCAAGAGTAATTATTGACGGCTCACACAACAAAATCAAAATCGCCTCATTAATTAAAAATCTCAAAAACTTGACATATCAAAGATTATTTATTATTATTGCACTGACCAAAGAGAGAAATCCAAGGCAAGTCTTAGGTCAAATAATAAAGGAAGCTGACAAGGTGGTTTTGACTCGCTACCTGTTTGGTAAACAATGCTGGGCACCTAAAGAACTGGCGGCAAAACTGGGATTAAAAAATAATTACAGTTTCAGCTTAGACCCTCAACTGGCATTAGAATCAATTCTTGAAATTGCTAAACCTAATGATCTAATATTAATAACCGGCTCATTTTTTCTGGCCGGCGAATTAAGAAAATACTGGATAAGCGAAAATGAAATTCTTAAAAATCAAGAATTAAAAACCAAAAAATAAATCCGCTTTGGCGGACTTTTGTTTTTTGACTTTTACTTCTAAATCATTCCATATGAAAACGAAAAATTTAGTCATTGTCGAGTCACCGACAAAGGCAAAAACAATTTCCAAATTTTTAGGCAAAGATTTTAAAATTGAATCTTCTTTTGGCCATATCCGTGATTTGCCAAAAAGCAAGCTTGGTGTTGATACGGAAAATAATTTTGAACCACAATATGTCATCCCCACCAAGGCCAGAAAAAACGTTACAGCCTTAAAAAAATTGGCGGAAAAGGCCGACCAAATTTACTTCGCGACTGACGAGGACCGCGAAGGTGAGGCAATTTCTTGGCATTTGGCTGAAATTTTAAAAACACCGGCAAACAAAATAAAAAGAATTGTCTTTCACGAAATCACCGAAGAAGCCATTCTTGAAGCCTTAAAAAATCCTCGCCACCTGGATTTAAACTTAGTTGATGCTCAGCAAGCCAGAAGAATTCTTGATCGCCTGGTTGGCTATCAACTCTCCCCTCTGCTTTGGAAAAAAGTCGCCAAGGGCTTATCGGCCGGACGCGTTCAATCTGTTGCCGTAAGATTAATCGTTGAAAGAGAAAGACTGATTCAGGCCTTTGTCCCTGAAGAATATTGGACAATTGACGCAAAATTCATTCCCGAAAAAGATGAAAAAATCGAATTTGAAGCCAAGCTTAATACCATGGACGGCAAAACAATTGATAAACTTGGCATCAAGGGCAAAGATTTGGCTGACAAAATCCTGTCTGATTTAAAAAACGCCGAATATGAAGTTTTAGAGGTTGAACAAAAAGCCGGCAAAAAAAATCCGCCGGCGCCGTTTACCACATCCACCCTGCAGCAAGAAAGCAACCATCGCCTCGGCTTTTCGGCCAAACAAACAATGGTCTTGGCCCAACAGCTATATGAAGGTGTTAATTTGGGTAAACAAGGTCAGGTTGGTTTAATTACCTACATGAGAACTGATTCATTTAACCTCGCCTCAAAGTTTTTAAACGAAGCTGAAAGTTTCATTAAAGATAAATACGGAAAAGATTACACAAGCGGAAAACGAACCTACCACGCTAAATCAAAAACCGCCCAAGAAGCCCACGAAGCAATCCGCCCCACATCAGCTTTTAACGATCCGGAATCAGTCAAAGAATATTTAGATCCCAGACAATTCAAGCTTTATCAATTGATTTGGCAGCGCGCCATCGCCAGCCAGATGACTGAAGCTATTATGGAGGCAACAAAAATTGATATTGGCGCTAAAAATACAACTTATACTTTCAGGGCCAACGGTTCGGTTATAAAATTTCCGGGGTATTTAAAAGTTTATCCTGTCCAAACCAAAGAAAACATTTTGCCCGCCCTGAAAGAAAAATCAAAAGTTGATCTGTCTGATTTACAATCAAACCAGCACTTCACTCAACCTCCCGCCCGATACACTGAAGCTTCATTGGTTAAGGTTCTGGAAGATCACGGCATTGGCCGCCCTTCAACATATGCTCCGACCATCTCAACCATTCAAGACAGAGGTTATGTTCAAAAGGAAGATAAAAAATTAAAACCGACCGAAATGGCCTTTTTGGTCAACGATCTATTGGTCGCTCATTTTCCTCAAATTGTTGACTACGAATTTACCGCAAAAATGGAAAATGATTTGGATGATATTTCTGAAGGAAAAACCAAATGGCAACCGGTCATAAAGGAGTTCTGGGGACCCTTCAAGGAAAACCTGGATAAAAAATATATGGAGCTAGACAAAAAAGAATTAACCGAATCAAAAACCGACGAAATTTGCGATAAGTGCGGCAAACCAATGGTGATTAAAATGGGACGATATGGAAAATTTTTGGCTTGCAGCGGCTGGCCGGAATGTAAAAACGCCAAACCTATAGGCGAGGGCGGACAGCCCGGCGAGGGACCCAAGCCGGTTGGCGAAAAATGTCCCGAATGCGGATCGGAGTTGGTGGAAAGAAAAGGCCGCTTTGGACCTTTTGTTGGTTGTTCAAATTATCCTAAATGTAAATACATTAAGAAAAAACCAGCGCAAGAATTAGGCAGTTGCCCAAAATGCCAAGAAGGCAAAATCGTTGGAAAAAGAAGTCGCCGCGGTTGGTTCTATGGCTGCAGCCGCTACCCTGATTGCGACTTTACTCTTTGGGGCAAACCGGTAATTTTAGAAGGTAAAACTGAAAATGAAAAATGTCCCGAATGCGGCGCAATCCTTGTTCACGCAAAAGATGACGCCATAAAATGCTCAAACAAAGAATGTAAATATAAAGCCTAAAAAAATACGCCCCTTTCGGGGCGTATTTTTTAATTGAAAAAAAGGAAAAAATAATCTAAAATTAAAGTAATTATATGAGAAACGCCATTTGCATAATTACTTTAACCATATTTGCATTAGCACTGTCAGGCTGCCAAAGCTATTTGGATCAAGAATTCTCTTTTATTAAAATTGATGATAATATCATAGAAGTAAATCCAGAAAATATCGAAATTTATTTTCCCGACGGATTTGAAATAAATGATTTATCGCAAAAGACAACTTTGGAGTTTAATTCCAAAGAAGGAGTGCCGGAATATAAACTAGATTTAATGAAGCAGCAAAATAAAGACGAAATAATTGAATCTTTCCAAAATCAAAAAGATTATCTAATCACCGAGTCGCAAAAAAGTATAACTGGCGAATATGAAATCATTAAAATTATTCAAACCGGACCATGCCAAAAGGCCTATAGTATCCTAGTCGGCAACCAGTCAAACCTTAAATTTTCAAATGGAGAATGTTCCCCTGACCCTAAGAATGATTTTGAATATTTTGACCGATTAATTTTAAACATTAAAAAAAATGATGAATAAAATAATTTATTTTTTGATAGTCCTTGGCTTGTTCTTTTTTTTAATTTCTTATTTTGCCCCGAGAGAAAAAACCAACTGGCGCGGTATTTACTATCCGAATGGCGATATTTTGGACCAAACGACTACCGCCAGCAGTAAAACATATGACAATTTCAATGATTGTCGAGATTGGGCAAACAATCTACTGACCAACAACAGCAATCCGGACGATCGCGCGGTTTGCGCGCTAAACTGCCAGGATCCGAATGATTTTACAATATTTCAAGACTGCCAAGAAGTAATCAGAAGCTGGCCAATGTACCCGACCACAATTTTACTAAACAACTATCAAGAAAAATGAAATCAAATAATACTTTTAAAATTTTTTATTCTGTGCTAAAATGTCTGGGATAATTAATAATTTATAAATTATGCAAAGAACTATTGAGTGCTTGGCCAAAGCGTTCATTGGCGAAAGTCAAGCGCGAAACCGCTATACAATGTATGCTAAGGTCGCCAAAAAAGAAGGGTTTGAGCAATATGCCGAACTTTTTATGATTACTGCTGACAATGAACGCGAGCACGCTGCTCAACTCTTTAAAATGATAAGCGAACTAAAAGAAAAAGGCGCCAAGGTTGATGATATAAAAGTTGAGGCTGAAGTCCCGGCCGTTTACGGCACCACTGCCGAAAACCTGAAATCAGCCATTGCCGGTGAAAATTACGAGCATACAACCATGTATCCGGAATTTGCCGCCATTGCCAAAGAAGAGGGTTTAAATGAAATTGCCCAGAGACTTTTGGCTATCGGCAAAGCCGAAGAGCATCACGAAGAAAGATATATGAAAATTCTCAAGGTTGTAGAAGATGGCAGCACCTTCAAAAAAGAAAAGGAAGTTTCATGGGTTTGTCGAGAATGCGGCTATGTTCATTTTGGCAAAATTGCGCCGGCAAAATGCCCGTCTTGCCAGCACGCTCAAGCATATTATCAAATTAAATGCGAAGAATACTAATTGTTTAAAACAATAAAAAAATTCCTCCGCTTGCTCGGAGGAATTTTTTTATCATGACAAATTTTTTAAATTTATACGACCAAACCACCCAGTGAAAACGCAATCAAAGAAATTGAGAGATAAAGCGGAATCACTAAGGTTGCCGTCAAAAGCAAATATGTTCGTCCAATATCAAATTCCCAATCATTATACGCTTTAGGCGTACACGGTTGAGGACTGCACTGGGCTTGTGGCTCTTGCGGCGTGGCAATAGGTTGAACTGAGTCCATATTTTTGTTTTTGTTTTACTTACGGCGTATAGCCGTAATTTTTTTAGTTTTGTTTTTAAAGATCAAATTTTTTACCCAATTGGGCCTTTTGTTTTTATTGCTCTCTTTTTGGTTGGAGCGCTTGCCCGTAGGCAAAGAAAATAAAAAAGGATAGGCTTCTGCCCATCTCAATACATATTCATTATAGCATGGCTGGTTTTTTTTGTCAAACCAAAAGTGCGGGGGAAGGTCGCTGTACCCTTAAACAATGTTGATGCTAGGGCGCTAGCTTCCCAACCGCAAATATATAATAACAAATATAAAAATTTTTTACAATATTATCTTTCGGTATAAATAAAACAAAATACGCTTCGATATCCACGAAGCGTATTTTGGTCTAGGGGTAAACCTAGCATCAACAATGCTATGTTAGCACGAAAAATTAATTTTGTCAAGGGTGAAAGAAATAAGCAAAATTATTTGGCTAAACCGCCCTCCAACCATTCTTGCATAACCGCTTCAACCTCGGCCTTACCAACCTGAGGCCAATATTCTTGATTCTGATCATCTACGTTTTCAATATTAACTTTTGACGCAGCCTCATCCATCAAATCAATTGCCTTGTCGGGAAAAAATTTATCCTTTATGTTTTTTTCAGCCAACTCAACAGAGGCAATGATAGCCTCATCCGTAATCTTAACCTTATGAAACTGTTCATATTTTCTTTTTATTCCTTTTAAAATCTCAATGGTTTCTTCCTTGTCTGGCTCATCAACCAATATCGGATGAAGGCGGCGATCCAATGTTACATCATTTTTTATAAAATCTCGATACTCTTCAATGGTTGTAGCACCTATCACCTGGAGTTCGCCGCGCGAAAGAGCCGGCTTCAAAATATCGTCGGCATCCATTGAACCTTCCGCACTGCCAGCCTGAGCCAAAGTATGAATTTCATCAATAAATAAGATTATACTACGATTTGACGCTGAAATTTCATCAGCAATTTTTTTTAATCTTTTTTCAAATTCTCCTCGATACTTTGTCCCGGCTACAATGCTTGCTAAATCAAGGGCTAATACTTTTTTATTTAAAAGTATGTCTGGCACCTTTTCTTCGTTTATAGCCAAAGCTAAACCCTCGGCAATTGCCGTTTTGCCGACACCTGACTTACCGATTAAGACAGGATTATTTTTAGTTCTGCGACACAAAACTTGAATTACGCGGTCAATTTCTTTTTCTCGGCCAATCACCGGATCAAGCTTACCTTCTTGGGCCATCCACGTTAAATCTTTTGAATATTGAATCAATGTCGTTATCGAATTACCGCGAAAAAAGCGAAAAAAATTCTTAAGATTGTCTCCGCGCCAAATTAATACAATAACCCCAGAGGCAATAATAATAAAAACTAAATAAATATAATTCAGGTCAACTGTGCTTAAATTTATCATAAATTTAGCATATTATTTATATAAAAAAGATAGGCACTTGCCTACCAACTGTTTTAAGTATAGCATAAAAAAATATCAATGTCAATCTCATTTTTGCCTTTTAACCTGTTTTAATCTATACTAAAATCATTATATGCCTGATTTAAATGATTTAATCAAAGCAATAAAAGACACGCGTGGTAACAGCAAAATACCCGTTTTTGAGGTGCTCAAGAAAAAAAATAATAGTTACGATATTGACATGATAAAATTGGCATACGATTTTGCCAATGAAGCGCATGGCGGGCAAAAAAGAAAGTCGGGTGAGCCATACATCATTCACCCGCTTGAGACGGCAATTACCCTGGCCAAAATGGGCATGGACCAGCCAACCATAATCGCTGCCCTACTCCACGATGTACCGGAAGACACTAATTACAGCCTGGTTGATGTGGAAAAAAACTTCGGACCCGAAGTGGCAAAACTTGTTGGGGGCATTACTAAATTAGGCGTCATCAAATATCGTGGCATGGAAAGATATGCCGAAAATTTAAGGCGGATGTTTATTTCAATGGCTCAGGATATAAGAATTATTCTGATAAAAATGGCTGACCGCCTCCATAATCTTAGAACCTTAAAAGCTCTGCCGCCGGAAAAACAGGAACGTATTGCTAAAGAATCACTTGAAATTTATGCGCCCATTGCAAACCGTCTAGGTATGGGTTTTGTCAAAGGTGAAATTGAAGATTTAGCCTTCCCTTATGTTTACCCCAAAGAATATCACTGGATGCAAACAGAGATTATTCCTCAGATTAAAATCCAAATGGATTATGTTAATCGCGTCATAAAAATCGTTGAAAAAGAACTCTCAAAAGAAAATATAAAAATCACATCAATTCACGGTCGGGCCAAACGTTTATACAGCCTTTTTCAAAAGCTTCGCCGACCGCAATATAATGGCGACGTAAATAAAATTTATGATTTAGTCGCTCTTAGAATTATTGTTAAAGATGTTTCCGATTGCTACCACGCCCTCGGCATAATTCATCACTTATGGAAGCCTCTGCCCGGCAGAATAAAAGATTATATTGCCCAACCAAAACCAAACGGTTATCGATCATTACATACAACAATTTTTTGCCTTGAGGGAAAGATTGTTGAATTTCAAATTAGAACAGCAGAAATGCACGAACAGGCCGAATATGGTATTGCCGCCCATTGGCACTATAAAGAAAGCGATAAAAACCCTAAAAAAATCGGGGAAAAAGGCAGGGAGCTTCCTAAAAAATTTAAATGGATCCAAGATCTTGTTGACTGGCAAAAAGAAATACAAGACAATGAACAATATTTAGACAGCCTAAATCTTGATTTCTTTAAGAACAGAATTTTTGTTTTCACCCCTAATGGCGACGTTATCGATTTACCGGAAGAAGCAACGGTGGTTGATTTTGCTTATGATGTTCACACCTGGATTGGCGATCATTGTGTTGGCGGTAAGGTTAACGGAGTTATGGCCTCTTGCGATACCACTTTAAAAAGTGGTGATGTAGTTGAAATTGTTACCGACAAACACCGCAAAGGACCCAATAGAGATTGGCTGCTATTTGCCAAAACGCAAGCAGCAAGAAGTAAAATCAGGTCAAAATTACCAAAATAAAAATTCCGCCTCTTAGGCGGAATTTTTTAAATTTTGTATTATTTTTTTAAACTGACATTCTGGCTGACGGTGCCGGCATCTCTGTCTAAACCAACATAAGCAGCGGCAATGTTCAGAGAACCGATTATTAACATACAAATAATAAGAACCACCCCAAGAGTGGTGTTTATTTTTGTTGGCAATGGCGGAATAGAATTTTTATTTTGTTCGCCGGTCATAACTTTATAATTTATTAAATTTTGAAATTAACTCATTTAATTCTTCGGGCGAATAAAAATCAATAATAATACTGCCCGTTTGACCTGATTTTTTTATGGTCACCTTTGTGCCCAGAATTGCTTGGATTTTTTCTTCTAAAGAAACCAGATTAGGATCAATTGGTTTTTTTGCTTTAGCCTTAGAGCTTGATTTTCTCGCCCGCTCCTCTATGGCATGAACCGGTAGCTCCTCTTTCATCACTTTTTGAAAAAACTTCATCCTTTCTTCCGGCGGCAAGCCAACAATAACCCTGGCCGCCGAATAAGGTAATTTTTCAGAAATTACCGCTTTTTGAATTTCAGTTGGCAGAGAGAGCAAGCGTAAGGTGTTGGTAACTACCGTTCGGCTTTTACCCACCTTTTTGGCCGCCTCCTCTTGCGTAAGATTAAACTCATCAATCAATCTTCGATATGCAATCGCCTCTTCAATCGGGTTAAGATCTTTTCTTTGAATATTTTCAACCAAAGCTAATTCCAGTTTTTGCTGCTCCTTAATGTCTCTGACAATCACGGGCACGGTTTTTAAGCCCAAAATTTGCGAGGCGCGAAAACGTCTCTCACCGGCCACAATCTCATAACCTTTCTCATCCTTAACAACAATCAAGGGCTGAAGAATACCATGTTCTCTGATAGAATTGGTCAGATCTTCCATTGCCTCGTGCTCAAAATTATGTCGCGGCTGCAAAGGGTTTGCCCTAACCTTTTCAAGCGGAACTTGAACTATTCTTTCCTGGTCTGGCAAAATCGGTGAATCAGACTTAATAGTATTTGACTGTGATTTTGGCGGGATTAAGGAACTAAGACCTTTACCCAAACCGTAAGTTTTTGCCATATATCTAATCTTTATTTATTTTTACACTATAAAATATTCCTGACCAATCAGCTCTCGGGCCAACTCTTGGTATGCTTGGCCGCCGGCCGATCTGGCGTCATAAGAAAGTATTGATTGTCCAAAACTTGGCGCCTCGGTTAATCGAACGTTTCGGGGAATAACCGTTTTTAAAACAGGGTGCGGAAAATTCTGCCGCAAATCGCCTTCAACCTGTGAAGATAATCTGTTCCTTTTATCAAACATGGTCACCACTGCTCCCAAAATTTTTAATTCCGGTTTTAAATTTTCTTTTATTAAATTTATCGTATTTAAGAGCTGACCCAAACCCTCCAAAGCCATATATTCGGCCTGCACTGGAATTAAAATCTCTTCAGCGGCCACCAAGCCATTAATGGTTAATAAATCAAGTGAAGGCGGACAATCAATAATAATATAATCAAAATCGTTCTTTATTTCCAAAATTCTATCTCGCAAAAGGAATTCTCGACTATCAAGGCCAACTAACTCAACTCTCGCTCCGGCCAAATCAGCCGTAGCCGGTGCCACCCGATAACCCTGATGTGGGGTATTTTTTAAAATATCCCTGATTGATGTTTCCTGAAAAAGCGCGTGATAAACACCCTTATCCAAAATATTGTGATCAATTCCAAGGCCAGAAGTGGCATTGGCCTGAGGGTCAATGTCAATTAACAGCACAAATTTACCCAGCATCGCCAGATAGGCGCCCAGGTTTACGGCAGTGGTCGTTTTACCAACTCCGCCTTTTTGATTAACAATGGCAATGACTCTTGACATATTTTAATTATAATAAAAAAAGCCCTTTCTCACAAGGGGGGCCGGTTAAAAAATAATGATATTTAAACTTATTTGCTTTAAAAATTGATTTTATGTAAAATGAACTCTAGGTTTCTTTAAACGGATAATAAACTGATAAAATTAAGAAGCAATCAACAAAAAGGGATTGGTCATGACAATCGAAGAAGTAATTAAGGTTTTTGAAAGGCGTATAAAAAACTGCCAAACGTTCATTAATGAATTGCAATCACAGCCGGAGTCCTACAACATTGAAGACGCAATCGCGATTTTTCCCAAATGGCTGAACAATGACCCCATGACCGTAAACTGGGAGTTGGTTTACGGCCCGAAATTAAGGGAGTTGATTCTGAAGATTACCAAAGTGCTCATTTCAAAAAAATGGAATAAGAAAAAATTCCAAAAACTGTTGGCCGAACTAGCCTTTGTTCTTGGTCCTAGGCGCTATGAATTAATTGCTTCGGCCGTAACCCCATGCGGTTGTTTGAACGGCTAAAGATGAAAACTATTCATTGCCCCCGGATAAAATATCATCCGGGTTTTTTTATAAAAAAACAGGCCATAAGCCTGACTATTATAAAAATTTTAAATGGTAGCGAGGGGCGGGATCGAACCGCCGACCTAAGGGTTATGATTCCTTCGCTCTAACCAACTGAGCTACCTCGCCATCACAAAAAAATATATGAAAATTTAATATTTTGGTAGCGGGGGTGGGATTTGCACCCACGACCTTCGGGTTATGGGCCCGACGAGCTGCTAGCTGCTCCACCCCGCGTCGATATCAATTAATAATATACGAGATAGCCTTGATTGTCAATCTGCCGAAGGAGAGACTCGAACTCTCACTGGGGGTTGCCCAACACGATTTTGAGTCGTGCGCGTCTACCAGTTCCGCCACTTCGGCAAAAATACGTTACAGATAACATTATAAATAAATAATTGAAATTTGTCAAAGGTTTTGATATGATTAAATAAATTACCCTTTAAATTATGTTTTCAACCATTCACGGCACAACCGGGGCCTTAGCCGCCAAATACAGCGGTAATATTTTTATCGGTTTTTTTACGGCCATATTTCTTCACTTTATTTTTGATTTAATCCCGCACGGTGATGAAAATCTATTTGATGATCCTAAGAACCCAAGCAAAAAAGAATTAAATTTTGTCGTTGTTATTGCGACTCTAGACATGATAATCATGTCTTTAATATTGACAATTTTATGCTATTTTGAAAAACTACCCGTAGATTTGATAATTGCTTTTGGTGTTTTTGGCGGACTCCTGCCTGATTTAATCAATGCCGTTTACATTCTTTTTAAAATTAAATTTTTAAGGCCTTTAATGGATTTTCATGAAAAAATTCATAATACCATCCCCTTTAAATTAACTTTAATACAAGGAATAATTTTTCAAGTTTTTGTTGAAGCTGCTTTATTGTCTTTGGTATTTATTTTTTAAATAAAAAAACAGTCCTAATCTTTCGGACTGTTTTTTATATTGCTAAAATTTTAACAAGGATTTAAATTTATCTTTGTCTTTAAATGGACCAATTAGGGCCAAATTCAGTTTTTGGGATTTAAACAATTCTTCGGCCACTTGTTTAACTTGTTCAAGCTTAACGTCAAAAATTTTTTTTATTTTATCTTCCGGTTTAAGAATTTTTTTGGAAAGTAATTCTTGTTTGCCAAACCAATCGGCAAAACTTTCACAATCTTCCAAATCCAAAATTAATTTGCCTTTTAAGAAATTTTTGGCTGAAAGCAATTCTTTTGGCGTCACCCCTTGAAGAGCCGTCTTTTTTAATTCCGAAAGAATTAAGATGATCGCTTCTTGAATTCGATTCTTATCCAAACCGGCTTGAACCAAAAAATTGCCGGTATCTTGATAATGGGAAATATCGGTTCTGATGTAATAGGCCAAACCCTTTTCTTCTCTGACACTGGCAAAAAGCCTGGAAGACATATTGCCGCCTAAAATCACGGCCAAAAGATATAATGGGTACATCTTGGGATCATCTAAAGCAAAAGCCGGCACGCCCAAACAAAGCTGAACCTGTTCGGTTTCTTTATAATTAATTTTGACTCTGGGGCCGTTCTGTTTTGAAGAAAACGGCTCAAAATTAGGTTTATGCTTTTTTAGGCGAGACTTACCGAAATATTTTTCGGCCAAATTTTTTACTTTTTTTTCAGAAAATTTACCTGCAACCGTCACAACCATATTGGCCGGATAGTAATGATTATCCCGATATTTTATAATTTCTTGACGACTGATTTTTTTGATTATTTCCCGCGGACCCGAAATCCACCGGCCCAATGGGCTTTCTTCAAACAACGTCTCTTCAAAAATCGTTTGGATCATCATCATCGGATTATCCTCATACATATTAATTTCTTCCACGATTACGCCTCTTTCCTTTTCGATTTCTTCAAATTTAAAAGTGGAATTAAAAATCATATCAGATAATATATCAAAAGCCAATTCAATATTATCAGCCGCAGCTTTAATATAATAACCGGTATGATCTTTTGAAGTAAAAGCGTTATATTCGGCACCAATAGCATCAAGCTCTTTGGTTAAATCAAGTGAAGTTGGTCTTTTTTCCGTTCCCTTAAACATCAAGTGCTCAATAAAGTGAGATACACCATTGTTTTTTTCGACTTCATACCTTGAGCCAACTGGCAATAAAATTAAAACCGTAACCGCTTTGGTATCTTTAAGGGGGGCGGTGATTAATCTTAAACCATTTTTGAGTTTTTGTTTTTTATACATAAAAAAATTGCAAGCAACAAATAACAAATTCCAATTTATATTGGATGTTTTTAATTAAATTTCTTGTTTTAGTTATTAATTTAGCTTGTCGCTAAAATAATTTTTTATCTCACTAATTTTAATTCTTTCCTGCTGCATAGTATCTCTATCCCTGACAGTAACAGCCTTATCTTCCAATGTTTCAAAATCAATAGTAATGCAATATGGCGTACCAATTTCGTCTTGACGGCGATAGCGCTTACCGATTGATCCGGTCTCATCGTATTGAACCAAGCTGGAATCACGCAAAAGTTTTAATACTTCCTGACACGCATCTTGCAGTTCCGGTTTTTTGGACAAGGGCAAGACCGCAATTTTAACCGGCGCTAAAACTTTGCTAAAATTCAAAACCGTTTCAACCTCCTTAACGCTTTCAGTGGTTGTGCTGCGTCCACCTTCAATCTGAGCGTAGGCGTCAAGTAAAAACATTAAAGTCGCCCGATCCGCTCCGGCAGAAGTTTCAATAATATAAGGCGTGTATTTTTCTTTTGTTTCCGGATCAATATATTGCAAATCTTGACTTGAATACTGCTGATGCCTTGATAAGTCCCAATCGCCGCGATGATGAATTCCTTCCATCTCCTGCCAACCAAACGGCGTCTTGTATTGAATATCAACGGCCTTTTTGGCATAATGGGCCAATTCATTTTTATCATGTTCGCGAAATCTTAAATTTTCCTTCTTCATTCCCAAGGATAAATACCATTCCATACGCCTTTCTTTCCATTCTTCAAACACTTTATCTGCATCTTTGGGATTGACAAAAAATTGCATCTCCATTTGTTCAAATTCTCTGGTACGAAAAGTAAAATTGCCGGGCGTAATTTCATTTCTAAAAGCCTTACCGATTTGAGCAATACCAAATGGCAATTTTAAGCGCATGCTATCTTTGACGTTCAAAAAGTTCACATATATTCCCTGGGCCGTTTCCGGTCGCAAATAAACAATACTGGCTTCATCCTCTACGGGACCCATAAAAGTTTTAAACATTAAGTTAAACATTCTCACATCAGTTAGCTCACCGCCGCACTCGGGGCATTCTTTTAATTCTTTCGGCGGCGTTTTCATGGTACCTAAATCGGGAGAAATGCCTTTAGCTTCCAAAATATGATCGGCCCTAAAGCGTTTTTTGCACTTCTTGCAGTCAACCAAAGGGTCGGTAAAATTTTGAACATGTCCAGAGGCTTCCCAAATTTTTGGGTGCATCAAAATTGAAGAATCCAAACCAACAACATCACCTCGCAAATAAACCATCGATTTCCACCAGGCACGCTTAACATTATTTTTTAATTCCACGCCAAGCGGCCCATAATCATAAAATGAATTTAGACCGCCATAAATTTCTGATGATTGAAAAAGAAATCCGCGCTGTTTACACAAGGATACTATTTTTTGCATCACCTCATTTTCCATCGGTTTTGCTTTTGCCATATTATAAAAATTATTAATAATAATAGACTTAGTTTACAAGATTATTAAGAATTTTTCAAGTCCAAAAAAGTAATAAAAAAAGCAAAACCAAACGTTGAGATTTTGCAAAAAATTTAAGCAATACCCAAAAATACCAGGACCAAGGAGGCAACTACCGGCACGGAAACATTATCATTGAGACTTAAGGGCAAACTTTCAACCACGGCGGCAGCGAGAGTTGCCCTAAAGGAGGCCCAGAAAATCATAGTAGAATCCAATTCCGGCAAAAGCCATTTTAAAACTACAAAGGCACCAAAGGTGCCAAAAAATAAAAAGGAAAAACTGCCAACGTAAGTTTTATGTGAATTCCATGGCAACTCGCGACACTTAAAATTTTTACCAAGCAAAGTCGCAGTTCCATCGCCCAGCGCTAAAATCGCCCAAGCCGCACCCGCAACCGGCAAAGGAAATATTGTTACCAAAACTAATATCACCAAAAAATACAAAATTGCTCCCTGACTGTATTTATTTTCGCCCGGACGATATAGATGATGTTTAAATTTGGTTTTTGGCAAAAATAAAAGTGAAAACAATAGTAAAAATAAAACCAGAAGCATTGCTTGCCAACGCTCAAGAAACCTAAAAAGAAAAGCGCCAAGAAATAAGAATATATGAACTATTTGTCTTTTTTCTTCTTGGAACATAAATTAGCCAAAAATACTTTCGTTAGTATCACCACTTGGGGATTCAGTCTTTTTAATTTCCGCCTTCTGCTTAATAACCGGGGTCGCTTTTTCCTCTTTGCCAAAATCATCTTTAAGTTCATTTTGATTTATTTTTTCTTTCATTTTCTCCGCCAAAATTACATCCAGAGTTTGACGGCTCACTCCTTGGCTTTTTTCCGATTCACTTTCAGCTGCTTTATTAGTTGATTGATTATTACCATTCCCTTCCCCGATTACAACCTGATTGCCCTTGTTTGTCTTATTCAAGGCAATATCCAAATCAACAATCGCCTCTCTGTCTTTTGAAACCAAATCAATATCGTTTGATTTATAAACCGAGTAACCGGGTTTTTCAGTGGTAACATAATAAATATTGTTGTTAACCAAAAAGGTATAGCGACCCTTACTATCTGTCACCCTGGTCTCAAGCAGCTTATTATATTTTTTATCATAAATGCGAGTGATTGCTCGCGGCAGAGGCGATTTTGTTTCAGCGTCATAAATAATGCCCCAGCTCTTTGGTGGACGCTGATAACCCAATCTTCGAAAAAGTATATAAAGCAAAAGGTGAAACAGCAAAAGTACAGCCATAAGCCAAGTGGGACTTAAAAGCAATGATAAAGCCGCTAAGGGTACAGCCGAAAAAGCGGCGGCGTATTGTAGTCGTCGCAGATAATAAATAAAAATAATCTTCTTTACCGGCTTAACATCTTCAATTGGATCAAGAGGAATATTAACGGTAATATTCGCTCTTTCTTCTGTCACCTTTATAGTGTGACCAAAATACAAATCCAGATACTTAACATCTTCCCTTTGATCTTTCAAATACACCGAGGGGTAATTATAATTCGGCTTTGTAACAGTAATATAATACTCACCGGGATCGGCCATAATCATAAACCTGCCAAGCTTGTCGGTAACTCGTGACTGGATAATACGATTGTCTGAGCGTTGGTAAAGTCTGACAATAGCTAAATCTATCGGCTGTTTTGTTAATGAATTATATACAATCCCCCACTTAGCTCGTTTACGTCTGGCAATAAGGGCGATGGGTTGAGAAAATAGATACCTAAGGTACGAAAAAAAGTTTAAAAATGAAACACCAGAAACGGCATTAACCGCCACGGCCGTAACTAAAACCGGGGCGGCCAAACGCTGATTAACCGCCTGGACAACCGGATTTTCTAAAATATTTTCCTTATAAGCTTTTGTCAGGCTTTTCTGCAAATCCGTAATCATTTCCAGAAGAGACTCTTCTGAATTATCGGTTGGCCGAGTACAGGAGGTGTCGTCAGGATAATCAATTAAACCATCGCCGTCATTATCAATCCCGTCAAGACATTGCGGCAAAAAAATTGTTACTTCCGGCGGCAAGCCACAATCGACTCCGCACGACCACGTTGCTTCGTCAGCTTCACAAATTCTGTTGCCACAGCAAGGGACAGTATTCAGACACTGACAATTTACCAAATCGATTTCCTGGCAAACCCCGCAAGCAACCGAACAGCCGTCCAGACAAGAAGCGACTTCCGGCGGACGATTTAAATTTAAATTGCAATTATTCAAATCTGAGCACTGTCTTGTCCTCTGACCGTTTTGACAAGCACTCCAGCCAGAACAAGTCCAATCGGGCTGACAAATCTGAATGCAGTCACTTGGACAGACTTGATTATTTTCACCTTGTTCACAAATCCCGTTGCCACAACAAGGCAATAGTTCCTCGCATAAACAACTTGAAGTATTAATTTGCTGACAACTGCCGCAGGTCAAACCTTCGCAAACAGAACCGCAAGTTCTCTGGGTAACAGGCTCATTGACCGGAACAGCGCAAGAATTTTTATCAAAGCAATTTCTGGTTTGAATATTATTTGACGGACAAATTTCCGGCTCCCATTCGCTACATTCCCAATCGGAAATACAGCCGGGACAATCGGCCGGACATAAAATCTGATTTTCAAACGGCGCCTCACAAACACCGTTGCCGCAAAATGGCACGATATCAAGACAAACACAATTATCAACATCAAGTGTTTGGTTTGGCTGGCAGGTTAAATCGCAGGTTGGACTGCAACTACGCGAAGTTTCGGGTAAGGGTAAATCCGACCAGCAAGTATTGGTTTTGCTGCAAACCCGAGTCTGAACTTGACTCTGCGGACAAACAACCGGCTCCCAAGGGGTACAGCTATAAGTTGCCGAACAAGGACAAACTGGATCCGCAATATCAATAAGACCATTGCCATCATCATCAATATCATTATCACAAATTTCAACGGCGAGTCCCAAGGTTCTAAAAGTGCCGGTCCTAAAGGCCGATAAAGAACCAGCGGTTGCCGTGATTTTATAGTAATAAACCGTATCAGTTTCAAGGCTGGTTATATTGTACAAAAAATTCGTACCCAAAAGGCCGGCCGCAGAGCCAACCTCCAAAGAAACTGTTTTCCCCCACTCAAGTGTTGAATTTGTATTTTGACAAAGAGTCTGCCAGGAAATTCCCGCTGAATTTTCCGACGGCACCTCTAGGACATTACTGATAATTAATTCTTTTTGACACAAAACAGAGCAGCAATCTCCACTGACAATATTACCGTCGTCACATTCTTCTCCGGGGTCAACAACACCATTGCCGCAACCAACCTCAAGCTGACACAAAGAAGAGCAACCGTCGTTATCGCTTGTATTGCTATCGTCACATTCTTCTCCTGGATCAACAACTCCATTACCGCAAGCATAGATAACGCAAGACTGGCTGGCCGACCAAGTGGAGCAACCATTGCTGCAAGTACCTGTCTGAGTACCGCCCTGGCATGCTCCCCAGCTACACACAGTTGAACCGGGCACACAGCCGGTTCCTTGGGGCACACACTGACAGTTAATACAATTATAATCTATTGGACAAGGAGTAGACGGCAGTTCACAAACTTCTGATCCTTCAATAATATCATTACCGCAAACCGGACCAAGACTAACGCTGGCGGTCAAATCAATACTGGCGGCTAAAACGGAGGAATAAAAAAAGGAACCAAAAGTAAAGGCAAAAATAAAACTTAAGCAAAAAATTAAGAACGACCTATTCTTCATTTGTTTTTTAATGCTCCTTTTAATTTATTTACTTTTCGATTTATTAAAATTAAAGAAAATAAAATAAAAATAATGCCGACAACTAAAATCATCGCTTTCAATGGAAATACCCAAAGGACAAAAGACTGCTCAATATTTTTTTGCGGCTGGCCATAATTAAAAGTTGCCGTAATTCTTATTGGGCCGAAAAATAAGTCCTGCAATTCCTCCCAAGCCAAAATCAAAAATCCCGTATCAATTCTGCCGGGAAAAATTGTTTCAAATTGTCTGGTATTTGCCGGCAAAATTGCCGTCTTGCCATCAGAAAAACTAATTTTTTTAGTTTGACCGAAAATATTTTTTAAGGTTATTTCACCTTTTGGCCAAAGATGAACATTACCGATATTTTCCAATTTTGCCGAAAAATTAAACGGCAAACCAAATGAAAAAAACCTTTCTTCCTTTAGGCCAAATTTATTTATTGCCAAAGATTCGTCCAGATCACCATTGACTCTTAAAAAAACCAATGTTCCAACCCGACCACTCAACGTTAAATTTGATTTATTTGCCTGATATTTTTCTTCCCAAAAAATTACCGCATAATATCCACCCGGCACAGCCGAAGTCGGGGCAATCACTTCAAAAGGAACAACTGCCGCTTGCTGAGGCAAAAGTTTTAATTCATCCTGAGACAACTTAAACCAGGAAAGATACCCATCTTTTTCCGACGGTAAAAGATTTTGCGGCTGATTGTTTCCCGGGGAAATAGAAAATGGTTTAACAACAGCCTGCAAAGTGATCTCTTGATCGGTTTCATTATATACTTTCAAAAAACCTTTTTGCGTCTCCCCCGGAAAAACCGCCATCTCGACAATTGGAGATATTACAGTCGTAGCCGAAACCGGCAAAACAAAAAAAATAAATATTGATAAAACAAAAAATAAAAAAAATATTTTTTTCATATCAATAATTAACCGTGGCTTCGTAAGTTAAAGTTGAGGCATAGCTGCCATTCGGGGTATCACTTGAAATATTGGCAATATATGACACGGTAAAAATTGTTGAATTGATGGGCGTACTTGAGGTGGCAACCGCGCTGCCGTTTAAAAAGGCGAACTTATCCGGCTCGTTGTATTGGCTGGCCGCACTGCCGATTGGGGCTGAGCCCGACGGATCAGCGCCAATGCCTAGAGTCGGATTTAAAACTAAATTTAAACCAAACTGTCTACTTCCGATACTTGAATCTTGGGAGGTTAAGCCAATCTGAGTGATTTCATCCAAACCGCCAACCCTTGTCGGTGCGTTACCGCTTAACGTAACCGTAAAACCGTTTGGCGCATCGGTTTCTACTGTCATTGTGTGTGAGCCAGACTTTGTTTCAGTCGGACTCAGCGAACCAAAATCAAGAGAGGCCGAACCCAGAGAAAGAGTAACATAAGAGTCTGCATACATTTCTCTAAAACCAGCTTTAATGCCAAAATTATCAGAGGTGGATGTACTTGATAAGGCTAAACCCTCGCCAATCGTGTCTTGAATGCCAAAATTATCAGAGGTGCTGATTTCGTTTCCGCCAGAACTTAAAACATCCCCGTAAATGACATAATTATCACTTTCCATGCGCGCCCAAATAACGCTGGCTGGTAACAAAAAAAATATAAAAAAACCGATTAGAAAATAAAATAAAATATTTTTGCTTAAAGACATAATTTTAATTTTTATTATACTATATTATACAATATTTCAAGAAAATTATCAAAATTAAAATATATAAAAACCACCCCGAAAGCGGGGCGGTTTTTTATTCAATTCAAATTTATTTTTTCTGACTGGCAATATAGTCGTTTATCGCGGTTACCACCCTGGAATCGTCCTTCAAATCTTCAATAATAACAACCTGATCGCGATTAATCAGCATTTCATCCTTGGGACCGTGGATTTCATTTCCAAGCTTAATCAAAGTCAGCTGCTGCTCCGGTTGCTCCTGAACATCACTCGGCTGACCAATAGTGTTTTGGTTGGTTATTACTTGCAAATAATAAATATTCTTTATAGTGACAAAGTCTTTGTTAGCAGATGAAACCTTGCCGAAATAAACCTGACCATTGCCCAAAAAGACAGCTTGCCATTCCGAACTTGTTTTAATACCGCCAAAGCCGATGCCGGTGTATCCGGCCAAAGCATAAACTCCGGCACCAAGGATAATGACCACAATCAGCACGGTAATTAAACCCTTTAGCCATTGTAATTTTGATCCCTTTTTGTGCCCCTCAAACGCTGGGGCAGACATTCCGGACGACTGAGCTCTTTGTGGTGTTGGATAAGCCATTTTTTTCTCCTTTTATTTTTTAGGAAAATTTTTCCTAGTTTAAAAATTATTTTTTTGTTGTTTAAAATTTTTTTTATTCAGTTTTTTCCGCGCTGGTTTTTTTTCGTCCGAATTCTTTTAAAATAATACTCAGCGCTGTTGCGACTGGAACTGCCAAGATTATTCCGATTATACCAAAAATTTTGATGCCAATCAACATAGCAATAATTGTTACCACCGGACTAATCCCCACCTTTTTTTTCATTACCTGCGGTACTAATAAATTATTTTCCAATTCCTGAATAACAATAAACATTATTAAAACCGCCAAAGCCCTGGTGACAGAAAAATCAGGAACCATTAAGCCCAAAAATATAGCCGGGATGGCGCTAAGTATCGGACCGAAATACGGCACTAGCTCTAAAACGCCAGCAATTATAGCCAAAATTAAAGCATACTTTGGCACCAAAAAAATCAAACCGGAAAAGACCATTAAACCAATAATAAAACCGAGAATCAACTGACCGCGCGCCCAATCGCCAACCTTGTCTTTTATTTCAGCATAAACCTTAATCGCCCGAGGCAAATATTTAATCGGCACAATTGCCCGAAAAACTTTATTGATTGAATCTTTTTCCAGGATTAAATAAAAAGTTAAAACTAAAACAAAAATTATATCTAAAAGATTTTTAAAGAATGTTGAAACAAAAGCATAGAACCCGCTGGCGGCCTTTGTGAGTGGCAACTCCAAGCTACTTAAATTTAAATTTGAAGCCTGATAAATTCCTAGGCGCTCCGCCAAATTATTTAAATCAGAAAAATTGTTTGAGAACTGATTCCAAAGATCGGGAAAATTGGCAATAAGCTGATTAACCTGCAAAGCAATCGGCGGCGCAATCAGCCAGACCAAAGCGGCAATTAAAACAATCAGAAAAAAATAAATTATAAACATGCTCAATGTTCGAGGAATTCTTTTTTCTTGAAAAAAATCAACCAGCGGCTCAATCAGAGTCGTCAGAAAAAAAGACAAAAAAACCAAATATAAAATATCACTGATTAAATACAAAAAAAATAAAATCAAAGCCGCGGCCGCAACTTTAACAATTGAGGTCAGCGAAATATTAATTGAAACCTGATTCTTTTCCATAAATTTTTTTTTGAATTTTTTATCAATATGAAAGCAAGACAAAAGCTTACCTAATTATAACACAAAATAGCCCCAACCCCAAAATCAATTGACCAAGAGAATAATTCTCATTATAATATGTTATACTTAATTTATGCCCACACTCAGCCTAAACAAAAAGGGATTATTTGATTACCTGGTTACTGAAAAGCTGGAAGCTGGTATTGCTTTAAGCGGACCGGAAGTCAAATCCGTTAAAAAGGGCCAGATCAATTTGACTGGCAGCTATGTTGTAATTGACTCAAAAAACGAAGCTAAGCTGATAGGCGCTCACATCAACCCCTACAAACCGGCCGCCTCACATCAAATAGGCTATGATCCAACCAGAACCAGAAAGCTTCTAATTCATAAAAAAGAAATTGATTATTTAAGAGGAAAAACCCGCGAAAAAGGCTTGACAATTATGCCAATTTCTGTATATACTAAAGGAGGTCTGATAAAGATCGAAATTGGCCTGGTTAAGGGCAAAAAGCAATTTGACAAGCGAGAAATCATCAAGAAAAGAGAAGTTGAACGTGATCTTAGAAAAAAGATCAAGTATTGATTATGGGGATGCTTTAAGATCGATAGAGAATCGCTTTAAAGCGCTCAGGCCGAGCCTGGCAAAATGCTCGTAAATCTTTCTGCCAAAAAGATAAGTGCCAATTCACTTGTCGCTAAAGTCAAAAACGCTTTTGCGTCAATGTCTTTAGCTCCCGCTTTGGCCTAAAACCCAAAGCCATCAGCCCGGCAACGCCCAATAGCCGGATCCTGGTGCTATACCTTGGGCTAGGTACTGATATCGCTTTGTATCAGCCACTGAAAACTTAAAAGCTTTGGTTTTTGTTTTTTTGCCGGTTGCCTATTCAAAAACCGAGAGCCTGAAACCGGACAAGTCTGTAAACCGTTTTAAAAAAATTTTCTAGACAGGGGTGCGACTCCCCTCATCTCCACCAAAACTCGCAAAATTAAAAAATAACATCAAAACATTGAGAATTTCACACAAAAGAAATAGGTATCAGCAAGACACAACCAAAAGGCATAGAACCAATCAATTTATACGCGTGCCTGAAGTTCGTTTAATTGACGAGAGCGGTGAAAATATCGGCGTAATTTCTACCGATCGCGCTATGGAAATGGCCCAGGAAAGAGGTTTGGATTTGGTAGAAGTCTCCCCTCTGGCTAACCCGCCGGTCGTTAAGATTGTTGACTACGCCAAAATGAAATACGAAAAAGAAAAAGAAAGAAGAAAAGAAAAGGCTAAGCAGAAAAAAGTTGAAATCAAAGGAATACGTCTTTCATTAAGAATCAGTGATCACGATATCCAGGTCAGAATTAACCGCGCCAAAGACTTTTTAGCCGACGGCGATAAGGTTAAAATTGATATGCAGCTAAAGGGCAGAGAAATGCAACACAAAGACTTGGCCAGAGAAATTATCAAAAAATTTGTTGACGATATTGCCGCTGAAGTCCAAATAAATATTGAAGCGCCATTAAGCGTTATGGGCGGCAGACTCTCTACGATTATTGCCAATAAATAAACAATATCAAATCGTACAGCGATTGGCTGTATTTTAATTTTTCGCTTAAACCATAAAAAATAATATTATGAAAATTAAGACACCGAAATCAATTGCCAAAAGGGTTAAAGTCACCAAGGGCAAGAAAAAGTCAAAACTGATAATGAAAAAATCAGGACAAGACCATTTTAATTCACGCGAAAAAGGCAAGGTTACTCGCCAGAAAAGAAGAGATATTACGGCGGCCAAATCAGATGTTAAAAATCTCAAACGCCTTTTGCCTTACGCCTAAAAGATAATCGATAATTGTTAATACTATGCCTAGAGTAAAAAGAGGTAAAACTCACGTTCAAAAAAGAAAAAAACTTCTCTCTCAAGCCAAAGGTTTTAAATGGCGCCGCAAGTCAACCATTAAGCTTGGCCGCCCGGCCGTTCTTAAAGCTGGCGTTAATGCCTATGAAGGTCGCCGCTTGAAGAAAAGAAACAATCGCGCCTTGTGGCAGACCCAGATTAATGCCGCCTGCCGCCTGCACGACTTGTCCTATTCCAAATTTATCAACTTGTTAAAGAAAAACAAGATTGAATTGGACAGAAAAGTCTTGGCAGAAATCGCCGGCAAGTATCCGAAAGTGTTTGCCGCCATTGTCAAAGAAGTAAAAAAATAGTATCTTATAGTATATCCGTTTTGAAGATCCCAGAACGGAGGCGTAGCTCAATTGGTTAGAGCGCTGCCCTGTCACGGCAGAGGTCGCGGGTTCGAGTCCCGTCGTCTCCGTTCTGGGATTTTTTTATTTACAAAAAAAATGACACTGAAAGTGTCGGGAAGAATATTTAAAACAAAAGGAAAGACCCGCACCAGTAAAGGGGCGGGCCTTAATATTTTCAGGCTTTGGCCGACCGAAGTCAGCCTCAGCACATTGTTCAGATGTTTTACGGGGTCCCCCCCGGTTCAACTGCCGGCTCGTTCAGAAGCCGGTTGAGTTGGTCGTTCTGTTCTTTGACCTCCTCAACCTGCTCTTTCAGAGCCTGGATTTCAGCCGCCTGGGCCTGCAAAGCCGCGGCCGTGATCTGTTCGGCGTCGGTTGGTGTGCGCAAGCGCGCATCCTTAACCGGATCGCCGACCCGGCCGTAGGTCTGAACCGCCCACTCTTGAAAAGCAGCGGCGCGACCTTCAGCCGTGCCCAGATCATACTGGGGCTTGGCCGGGGGTGCAATCGGCACTACCGGCGCCGCAGCAACCGGCGCGGCGACAACCGGAGTTGCGCTCGTTGACGGCGCCGTCGTGGCAGCCGGGGCCGCAGGGGCGGGCTCAGGCTTTTCCGAGTGTGGCTGGCGAAGCCAGGCCACCAGGATCAACAGGAGGAGGGCAGCAATAATAGCCACCAACTTCCAGTGATCCTTGACTGCCTTTTTGACAGTCTCGGTTACACCAGGCCGACGAGCGGCTGGCCGACGCGTGCGGGCTGTCCGCTTGGGACGAACTGGCATCGGATCGGGTTCGGGATCGCCCAAATCGGGCAGAGGCCCGTGGTCGGCGTCGTCGCCTTCGCCCGGCTCGTGGTCGGCATCGCCAACCGGCGGTTCGTCGGCGGGAGCGCCACCGTTGTCATCACCTTCGCCCAGATTGGGGTCGGTGTCGACCGGCGGTTCGTCGGTGGGAGCGCCGCCAAAAGACGCCAATGCGTCAAGCAAAGAATCGTCCAATGGGGGCAAGTCGCCCGGCTCGGGGTCAATGTCATCGCCTTCGCCCAGGTCAAAGTCGGGATCGGGATCGGGCTCGGGGTCGGCATCGCCAACCGGCGGTTCGTCAACGGGGTCGGTGTCGCTACCAGCGTCGTCACCTTCGCCCAGATTGGGGTCGGTGTCGACCGGCGGTTCGTCGGTGGGATCTTCACCAGCGTCTTCGCCTTCACCAGGATCCGGTTCGGGATCGGCCGGCTTAGGCGCAGGGGTGATCTTGGCCCGGAACTCGGGAATCAAGATCAGGTTCTGGTACAGGGTTAGAACCAGTTCCGCCTCGGTGGAGATAACAGCAATGCCATCACTCCACGAAACGAAATCAAGGTCCGACCCCGGCAACGCCGTGACCTTCACCTGACTGCCCTCATCGTACTCTGGGAGGGCAGGGTCAACAGAAAACCTTTCGGCGGCCGCAGCCACCACCAACTTGAACTTACTCATGACATTTCCTCCAACCCCTTGGCGCCAGCCAAGGGGGGTTTGTTGAGGTTAATTGGTGCCTTGCGCCAGCAACGACACCTTCACAGGACAAAGGGACTTGGCGTATGGGGAGGCCTTAAACTTCAGCCGCCCCACACCGGAAATGTGCGGCAGTTTCGCGGGAATCTCTTCCCACTGACTGCCGTTGACTGACCAGAGCAGACCGGATGACTTATTGTAGTCAACCTGGTAAGCCTGGTCGCCGTCAAACACAACCTGAATGATGGGCGACTCCTGCCCGGGGGCAAGAGTGCACGCCGAACGCCGGATGACGTTGGCGTCGCTGCAGGGGGCCGGCATCCAAGTTGGGGCTTGCGCCTCCAACCTTTCTTCACCCAGAATCTCTTCCGGGATCCAGAAAAAGTTGCCGGCCGTGTAGGGTTCAACCCCCACACAAACGTACAACTTGGTATCGCCAGTCAGCCGAAGCGTTTGCTCCAGCGGGTAGTAGCGAACCACTTCCCCGGCTTGAAACTTGCGCTTCAGCTTGCCGTCCGAGGACACCCCCTCAAACGGCGCGACGACCTGCCGTTGTGAATAGTCCCGTCGGCGCTGGGCGGTTTCAGCCGCCAGCTTTGACGTTTCCATCCCCTGTGCATCGGTCTGCGCCGCTTCCAGGGCTTGGCGCGCGGCTTCCAGGTCGGCGTTTGCGCCCAAAAGCGCTTGCGCCGTCCCAGAGCCATTATGGGCGTCAAACTGGAGCTTAAGCTCCTTGCCTGCTTGCGCAGACTTGGAGCCAAAGCAATAGTCAAACGACTTTTTGAGGCCCAGGGCCCCAAAAACAGCAAACTGCCCACCCACTCCTAACACCACCAGGAGCGCAAGGCTCCACTTCAAGAATTGCGAAATTGACATGGCAAAAACCTCCGTTTCGGCAGAAAACTGCCGGACTTTGTTGAAGTTGGGACGTATATTGAAACAGATTGTCAAAGGACTGCCTTGACTCTCTGAAAAAACTGAAAACAGCTGAACATTATATAATAGCACATTTTATAAGTTTTGTCAATATTTTTAAGGTTTTTACACCCATAAAATATGCCTAAAATTAGACAAAAAAATCAGGGCGCAACCGCAGTTGCGCCCCGAAAGGGTTTGGACTAAGACCGCCGAAGCGACCTCAGCCACCGGATTTGCCCGCTGGAGCGGCGGGTTTATCCTTGGAAGGCGGTTTTTCACCGCCGGTTTTGGCAGGTTCCGGCGCCGGGTCAGCCGGTTTCTCCGGTTTTTTGCCGGAGTTGCCAGTGGTTGCCGAGATGCTGCCGCCCGTACCAATCAAGGCACCAACGGCATTAGTGAGATCGCCACACTGACCACCGCCCAAAACAACCAGACTGCCAACATTTGACGAAACATTTGTGGCCGTCCGGGCGTTCAAGACTTCTCGGCCACCTGGTTTGTCGGTTTCTTCCCGAACCAAACCAAGAGCTTTAGCCTCGGCTCTAGCCAGGCGCTCAATCGCGTTGCCCTCGCCGTCGGCCTCAATCTTACGCCTCTGGGCTTCCGCTTGAGCCCTTGAGACCCCCTTAATTATCTCAAGGTCCCTGGGGTCAAGTGGATCCAGGTCAGTGACTTTGACATCATGGACCTGGTAGCCATAGGCATCCAGGCACTTGAATGCCAACGTTAACGGATCCGTCCCGTTTGGCAAACCGAGTTTGGCCCTAAGCTTGCCCTCAACGTCCTTTTGGATCGCCGGGTTGACGACCACGGATTCGCCATCTTTGTTATAGTACGAGAGGGCGGCGATGACTGCACGAAAGTCGGCAATCAGGGTCTGCAAAACCGCGTCACCGAAAAGTTCTTCGGCACGGTTGTACAGGGCCTTGTACGGATCCCAAATCGTGGCCGTCATAAAAAGATCGGCGACCACATCAATCGGATCCAAGGTCTGGACAGCGGGGACGCTCCCCTTGCCGCCAGCCTGCCGGTTGAACTTCCATTCGCGCATGTTTAGCGCGAGGAATTTTTCCGGCTTTTTGCCCGGATCCGCCGCATCGTCGCGACTTTCATACCAAGGCTTGTGCAGCCGGTAAATCCACGGCCACTTGGCCCAGCCGTAGAAATACAGACCGTCGCCAAGCGGCAAGACGTGGATAATCTCGCCGTACTTGGCAACCAAGCTTTGGAAGTGATCCCGGCGGGCTTGGTCGGTGACATTAATGACGATGCGCCAGACAGCGCCGTCTTTCTCAATCACCGCGGCGTGGTTTTCCGGTATCCTGACCACCCAAGCGCCGATGTCGGCCAAATGCCGAATCATCACCGACCACTGAGTGTAGCCGATGGCCACAGCCGGGATCATAATGACCAGCCAGACCACGTTCACCGGCCAGAGTGTGGCGGTAAAGTAGTTGGCAGCCACCAGGGCCACAAACCAGCCCAGAAGGCCGGAGAGTACACCGTCGTAGGCCTTGCCCACGTTCTCGTCGTGCTCGTTTTCCACCTCTTTTTCCACCGGTTGGTTACCGACGTTAAGGTGGGCCGAGGCGACGACGCGCTCGCGGACAATGTCCTTGGCCAAGTACACAACAGCCCAGAAGGCCGCGGCCAAGACCAAGAACAGGTAGTCGGAAAGCACCTGGCGCGGGGCCAGAGCTTGGCTTTCAAACCACCAACTGGCCAGCCACAGGCTGCCAGCAATGGCCGCGAACACCGCGACCACGATTCCAAGGCGCTTCAGAATTTCCATGGTAAAATCCTCGTGCGGGTTCTAATCCGCTTTGTTTTGAATTGTAGGGTTCTATGTTTACATTTTTAGCTGCTCCAAAGCTAAAAATGGTAAATTTGCCCGAAATTCGGGACTATTTATATTAGCATATTTTGGCGATTTTGTCAATGTATTATTTTTTATTTTAATCCGGTAAACAATAATAATATTCGCTCATTCTGACTTTTACAATTAACAGAGGACGAGATTGCCGCGCCCCGCTTGGCGGGGCTCGCAATGACACTCAAGGTGTTAATACTTGCACCCTATAGTGTCGTTGTCCATCATCGAGTGTCATTGCGAGGAGCAAAGCGACGAAGCAATCTCGTCGCCGTCTACTGCAAATAAAACAATGAGCGCTATGATACCATCAAACGAAAAAGGCTCGGGATGAGCCTTTTTATTTTTTGTGTAAAATTTAACTAAAACCTATCCTGCAATTGCCGTCAAAACAATGTTTATCAAGGCATAACTGGTAAATATCAACATTAAACCAAGTGCAGCCCACATCACCATATCTTTACCCTTTTTAATTTTTTCTTCACTGCCGGCTGAAATCACCCAGGTAAAACCACCAAAAATAAACACGGCCAACGCCAGAGAACCAACAAGGCCCAACATGGTATTAATTACATTTTTGATAATCACCCTCGGATCTTTTATACCCAACGGATCTTTAAGCGAGACAGAGCCGCCGCCACTGCCACTACCCTGAGAACTACTATCAGTATTACTACCTGTTCCCGATGAACCTGTATCAGTCTCTGTACAGGTTGAAAGACAATCAATGTCTCCGCCGCATTGACTGCATGGCGTCGCCTCGCAATTGGCATAACAATCAGCAATGGCCTCAGGACCCTCGAGATATTGACAATCGCTGCAAGAACGAGCATAAACCGATGCAAAAAAACTCGAAAATAAAAATAAACCTAGAAAACTGACAATAAAAATTTTTAAGATTTTTTTCATATATTTATTTAATTATAACTTTTTGTCGGGTTGGGGTCAAATTATAGGTAGTTGCTAACAAATGACTATTTCCTGACAATTTTAAAATATATTAATAGAAAAATACTTCCAAAAATTAAACCCAAGCTGACCAAAATCGGCAAACGAACTTGTCCTAGCATTAAAGTTTGATCAACCCGTAAAAATTCCATCAACAATCTGATTAAACCGTAATTAAGAAGATAAACAAAAAAGATAAAACCGGGTTTTAAAGATATTTTATATTCCCCAATTTTAAAAAATAAACCCTCGTTACCCATTGAATAAATTTTTCTGAAAATAAAATAAAGCAAAATAAAATTTGATAAATCAAGTATTGATTCATACAAAAAGGTCGGATGAAAATATCTGTCAGATAAATACTGCAAAGGACGGTTGGCAAAATTAATGGGAATACCCCAAGGCAAATCAGTCGGCTTGCCAAACACCTCTTGATTAAAATAATTTCCCCAGCGCCCAATGGCCTGGGCCAACGGCAAACCCACAGCCGCCAAATCAGCCAAAACCCAAAAGGGTTTTTTATTCTTTAAACAATAAATTGCGGCGGCCAAAACTCCGCCAATAATCGCTCCATGAATAGCCAACCCGCCTTCCCAGACTGCAATAATTTTGGCGGGAAACTCCAAATAGTATTCCCAATCCAAAAACACCGCGTAAAACCTGGCTCCGATCAAACCAAAAAATATGGCATAAAAAGCCAAATCAAAAATCTCTTCCGATTTGATATTAATTTTTTTACCTAAATTACTGGCAACCCTCAAAGCGACCAAAATCGCACACACAATAAAAACACCATACCAGTGAATATTAATAAAATACCAATGAAATAGAATCGGCTGTGGCTCAAAGTTATGCAAAAAGTTAAACATATCAAATAAATCATAACATTTTTAGGGCAACAAAAAAAGGCTGCCCAAGCGGGTCAGCCACGTATTTTAGAAACGCTTACCGGCGGCCGGTTTTCGCCGCGGACCGCGACGAAGACAAGGCGTTTTCTGGCGCTGGGCCGCAACGCCGAGCGTTTCTTGTTGACCAAGCTGCGAATCAGCCCGGTCGGTTGGTTTTGGGCCAGGCTCCTGCTTTGGCAGGGGCAATCGCCCGAAAGAACTTTGGTCAGCCATGCGGCCAACCTTGCTAGTGCGAAAAGCTCACCTGGCGCCGACCAGGCGTACCACCCGAAGAGCGCTTGCGGTTTCTTCCGCCAGCAGAAACGCGGTTGTCGAGTTTGACCTTGGCCGTACAGCCTTCTTTCTGGGCTTTGGCCACAGCCGCGTTAATCTCTTCTTGAGTCTGACAAACAACAGTCTGTTTGCCATGGGGGTTTTGCCAAACCACGATTCGGGCCTGGGCGAGCAAGGTTTTGCACATACAAATTCCTCCAGTTTGGGTTTCGGGTTTCAGGACAACAACGGAATTATTAATATACCCTAAAATCTCAAATTTGTCAAATATAAAAAGCACAAATTTATCGTGCTTGATATTTTATAGTAATTACTTTTTTATCTTTTTCTCTTCGGCCAAAACTTCAAGGGTGGTTTTGATCATGGTATCCGGGTTTAAAGAGATACTGTCAATTCCCTGCCTGACTAAAAATCTGGCAAAATCAGGAAAGTCTGAGGGGGCCTGACCGCAGATGCCGATTTTTTTATTTTTCTTCTTGGCAACTTTTATCAAATTGCTAATCAGCTTTTTGACCGCCTCGTTTCGCTCATCATAAATATGAGAGACCAAAGCCGAGTCCCTGTCTACGCCCAAAGTCAGCTGGGTTAAATCGTTTGAGCCGATGGAAAAGCCGTCAAAAATTTCTGCAAACTGTTCGGCTAAAATCACGTCGGAAGGAATCTCGGCCATGACATAAATTTCCAAACCATCCTTGCCTTGCTTCAAGCCCGCCTCCTTTAAAACCTTAATCACCTCCCTGCCTTCTTGGACTGTGCGACAAAATGGAATCATCACTTTGATATTTTTTAAACCGATTTTTTCACGAGCCTTTCTAATGGCCTGGCATTCAAGTAAAAACGCCTTTTTATAATCAGGCGAATAATACCGAGAGGCACCGCGCCAGCCAATCATTGGGTTTTCTTCTTTGGGCTCAAACTGTTTGCCGCCGACAAGGTTGGCGTATTCGTTTGTTTTAAAATCAGAAAATCTGAAAATTACATCCTTGGGATAAAAAGCGCAAGCAATCTGCGAAACTCCTTCACAAAGTTTATCAACAAAATACTGGCTTTTGTCTTTATATCCGGCGGTTAGTTCGGCAATTGTCTTTTTAGCCTTTTTATCTTCCAACTTTTTATAATTAATCAATGCCATCGGATGAATTTTAATGTGATCGGCAATAATAAACTCTTCTCGAGCCAAACCCACGCCATCGTTTGGGATAAATGAAGAAGCAAAAGCAATGTCAGGCGAACCGATATTAAGCATTATCTTTGTTTTCGGCCGTTTAATTTTTTTCAAATCGGTTTTTTTAATTTTATAAGACAAAAGACCTTCATAAACAAAACCTCTTTCCCCTTCGGCGCAAGATAAAGTGATTTTCTGTCCGGTTTTAATTTTTTT
Source organism: uncultured Gammaproteobacteria bacterium (assembly GCA_964540635.1). Lineage (GTDB taxonomy): Bacteria > Patescibacteriota > Patescibacteriia > Buchananbacterales > UBA6539 > 02-FULL-45-11b. The sequence goes on along the minus strand of CAZINP010000003.1, from coordinate 25,461 downwards.
GGTGCCAACTTGCGTCCCAACAATACACGGTATTCCCAGCTCGCGCGAGACAATGGCCGCGTGGCAAGTCCGGCCGCCGCGATTGGTAATTATACCGGAAGCCATTTTCATAATCGGTTCCCAGTCCGGATCAGTAATATCAGTCACCAATATTTCACCTTTTTTAAATTTATTTATTTCTTTTGGTTCAATAATCAAGCGGGCTTGACCGACCCCAATCTTTGTGCCAATGGGCGAGCCGGTTAATATTACCTTCCCCTTTTTGGTTAAAACATAATCTTGCATTACATTATAATCTTTTATCGCTTCAACTGTTTCCGGCCTGGCCTGAACGATATACAAACGCTTAGTCTTGCCGTCTTTGCACCATTCAATATCCATTGGTCGGCCATAATGCTTTTCAATTAGAATTGCCCATTCGGCCAACTTAATAACATCAATTTCAGACAAAACAAATTTATTTTGCTCAGCCTTGGTGGTTTTAACATTTTTGGTTTGGTTTTTGCCAGAGGCATAAACCATTTTCACTTCCTTCTGGCCAAGTTTTTTATAAATTATCGGTTTGTATTTTGTAAATAAATTTTCTTTAAAAACACAAATTTCATCCGGCGTTACCCGACCCTTAACCACATTTTCACCCAAACCCCAGGCGCCATTTATTAAAACCACATTTCTAAATCCGGTTTCAGTATCCAAAGTAAACATCACTCCGGCTGAGCCGATATCTGATCTGACCATTTTCTGCACCCCAATGGAAAGGCCGATTTTAAAATGATCAAAACCTTTATCAGCCCGATAGGAAATGGCCCGGGAGGTAAAAAGTGAAGCAATGCACAAACGGCAAGCTTCGAGTAAATCATCCTCCCCCCTGACATTCAGATAAGTTTCCTGTTGACCGGCAAAGGAAGCATCAGCCAAATCTTCGGCCGTAGCCGAAGATCTGACGGCCACACTCACGTTTTTATAATATTGATTTTGCAAATGGTGATAGCCGGAAATTATTTGTTTCTTTAAATCGTTGGGCAAATCAGTCTTAACAATCACCTCCCTGACTTCACGGCTGACTTTTTCAAGACTTTTTATATCATCAATATCCAAATTTTTAAAAATTTGTTGAATCTTTTTCTTTAAACCGGTTTTTTTCAAAAAATAAAAATAGGCCTGCGCACTTATCGCAAAACCATTTGGCACATGAATGCCCTGCGGCGTTAATTTTTGATACATCTCGCCCAAGCTGGCGTTTTTGCCGCCGACCTTAGGCACATCCTTTATGCTGATTTCATCAAAACGATATATAAACTTTTTTTTGAAAATAAGCATAAATTTATTATTAATAAAAGCTAACAGCTGCAAGCTCGGCTGTTAGCTTTCAGCTTTTAGATCGTTTCAACTTTTACTAAATTGGTCTGTCCGACAAATCCCAAAGGATGAGATGCGGCGATAACAACAATATCGCCGGACTTGACCAACTTCTTTTGCAGCAGTAATTTTCTGATTTTAACAACCAAGTCATTAAAATCTTGGCCCAGCGGCAAAGTATATGGTTTAACCCCCCATGAAAGGCATAATTGATTTCTCGCCTCCGGCAAAGCCGTAAGGGCGATCACAAAATTTTTTGGCCGGAACTTAACAATTGATCTGGCCGTAAAACCGGCGGTTGTAGCACAGACAATCAATTTGGCATTAACATCATCGGCAATTTTTTTAACCGCATCACTAACGGTTTCAGTAATTCCGCCAAAAGATGAAAAATCTTGATCCAACAAATCATAATCAATAATATCCATCTTCTCGGCCTCCTTGGCAATTCGGCTCATAACCTGAACGGCTTTGAGCGGATATTGTCCGGTCGCCGTTTCGCCGGACAACATAATCGCATCGGCACCGTCTAAAATCGCATTGGCCACATCTGAGACCTCGGCCCTGGTAGGCATCGGATATTTTATCATTGAATCAAGCATTTGCGTAGCAACTATTACGGGTTTAGCTTGCTGGATGCAACGGCGGACAATCTTTTTTTGAATCATCGGCAAATCTTCCAGCGGTACTTCCAAGCCCAAATCTCCTCGTGCGACCATAATTCCGTCCGCTGCCTTTAAAATTTCCTCAAAATTAGCCACCGCTTCCGGTCTTTCAATTTTAGCTATAATTTTAGTTATCGTTTTAGGCCACTTACCACCTCGCTCCGGTTTTTTATAATCCTTAATCCGACGACCCATACGCTTTTCGTATTCGCTGATTTTTTTTCTTAAATCAATAATGTCGTTGGCATTTTTTACAAATGATAAGGCAATAAAATCAACTTTTTGTTTTAAACCAAATTTCAAGTCTTCAATATCTTTTTCGGTAATCGGCGGCGTATTAATTGAAACACCGGGAAAATTCATGCCGCGATGCGTTGTTACCACATCACCAATTTTCACCTTACAAGCGATTGCTTTATCTTTGATTTTAGTAACCTCCAATTGGATCTTGCCGTCATCAATCAAAATCTCATCACCTGGCTCAAGATCCCGATATAAATTTGGATATTGAATTGGAATAAAAGTGGAGACTTCTTTGAGTGTAACTTTATAATTTTCCGGCACCAAAAAAATCTTCTCGCCGGCTGAAATTTTTATCCCTTCCTGTCCGACATCGCCTGTACGTATTCTTGGTCCCTGCAAATCTTGCAATATTGCCACAGGCTGATCAAGCCGAGTCGCCACTGATCTGATATTTTTTACTAAAAGAGTATGATGCTTGTAGCTGCCGTGGGAAAAATTCAAACGAGCCACATTCAAGCCGGACTTAATCATTTTTGTCAAAACTTCTTTGTCTTCAGAAGCCGGGCCGATCGTACAGACAATTTTGGTGCTTTTCATAAATTGTTAAAGTTTTCGGAAAATATTAAATAAATTAAAGTTTTAAAGTTTTAAAGTTTTTATTACCCAATCACCGAATTTGACCGCCACATCTGAAGCAATGGGCAGTTCCCACCTTTCTCCTTGAAGAGATTTTATGATAGCCACAATTGCCGTTATGCCTAAAAGAACATTCAATATCCAGCCCAACATCGGAATAAGCATTAAAAATATTGAAACGGCAAAAATCAGAACACCTTGATTGGCGTGAAATCTAATAAAATCATCATCTTTTCTGGCGGCTAAAGCCACTAGGCTTAAAATCCAAAGATAACTCGCAGCGCCCCAAAGTTTTTGTTCGGTTGATAAATTAGTTTTTGTCATAAATTTTGTTTAAATTATTCTTAATCTTATTTTATTATAACACAAATCAGCTCAGCTTAGCAAAATATGAGATTAAAAACAAATTTTTAGTTTAGCTTCTTTCTTTTCAAAAGAAGTGAGTTTAACACGACTGAAACACTGGATAAAGCCATAGCCAAACCTGCGTACTCAGCCCTTAGCAGGCCAAAAGCGGCAATAGGTATGCCCAAAGAATTATAAAACAAAGCCCAAAATAAATTTTGTTTTATTTTCTTCATTGTCGCTTGACTCAAAGAAAATGATTTAACCACATCACGCAAATCGTTTCTGACCAAAATAATATCACCGGTTTCAATGGCAATATCAGTCCCCGCACCCAAAGCTACTCCCAAATCAGAAACCGCCAAAGCCGGCGCATCATTAATTCCGTCGCCAACCATTGCCACCCTTAGCCCCTTAGCCTGCAAACTTTCTATTTGACCGGCCTTTTCTTGCGGCAAGACTTGAGATAAAAATGAATCAATACCAACCTGTTTTGCGATAGCTGAAGCGGTGGATTTATTATCGCCGGTAATCATTAGGGTTTTAATTTTCAATTTTTTCAGATTTTCAATCGTTTCTTTAGCCTCCAAACGAACAACATCAGAAATGGCAATCAAGCCGACAGCTCGATCATCCAAACCAACAATCACCACTGTTTTGCCGGCATCTTCCATTTCATTTTTTTTGCCAATTAAAATATTATCAAGAGATATTTTATTAGTCATCATGATTTTTTCCGTGCCCACAATCACCTTTCTCCCGTCTATTTCACCGCTCACTCCCAAGCCGGGTTCGGCAAAAAATCTATCAACGGGCAAAAAATCTAATTTTTCAGTTTTTGCTTTTTGCACAATTGCTTCAGCCAAATGATGCTCTGAACTTTTTTCCAAAGAGGCGGCGTATTGCAAAAAATTTAAATTTATTTTTTCGCCTGTGGACCAAATCTCGGTTACCACTGGCCGACCGGTTGTGAGTGTCCCCGTTTTATCAAAAACAACTATTTGAATTTTATTGGCTAGTTCAAGGGCCTGAGCGCTTTTAATCAAAATTCCGCGGCCGGCACCCATACCCGTACCAACAATTAAAGCCGTAGGCGTAGCCAAGCCCAAGGCGCAAGGACAGGCAATTACCAATACAGCGACCATGGCCATCAAAGCAAAAACAAAAGTTGCCCCAAAAACAAAATACCAAACCACAAAAGTAATAACTGAAATCAATAAAACGGCCGGAACAAAAATTGCCGACACCTTATCGGCAAATCTTTGAATTGGGGCTTTACTGTTTTGAGCATTTTCAACAAATTGAACGATTTGAGATAACATTGTATCTTTGCCAACCTTGGTGGCCCTGAATTTAAAACTCCCCGATTTATTTATGGTCGATCCGATCAAGAGGTCACCAACTGTTTTTTCCACCGGAATGCTTTCGCCGGAAACCATTGACTCATCAACGCTTGAATACCCATCCAAAACCACGCCGTCAACGGGTATTTTTTCTCCGGGCCTGACGATGATAATTTCACCTAGTCTGACTTCTGCAATATCAATATCAAACTCTTTGCCATTACGAACTACCCTGGCGGTTTTAGCTTGCAGGCCTAAAAGCTTTTTAATGGCTTGGTTGGCTTTGCCCTTGGCTCCGGCTTCCAACCATTTTCCTAAAATTACAAAAGTGATTAATAGAGCCGAGGTTTCATAAAAAACTTCCCCTTTAATCAAAAAAGTTGTTGCCAAGCTGTAAAAATAGGCGGCCGATGTACCCAAAGCCACCAAAGTATCCATATTGGCGGTTTTGTCTTTTAACCCATAATATGTTCCTTTATAAAAACGCAAACCCACAAAAAATTGGATAATGCCGGCTAAGATCGCCTGCAATAAATGGGAAGAAAAACTTTTTTCATGCCAAATCATACTTAAAAACACAATCGGCAAAGACAATAACAAACTTAAGATAAATAAATTCCGCTCTTTGACAACTTCTCCTGCAGTCACTTTGCCGTGATCATGACCCATAGCCAGATGCTCTGACTTTGGCATTGCCTGATAACCGCTTGATTTTATGGCTTGAATAATTTTTTGTTCATCAACAATTTCCGGATCGAATTCTAAAACCGCCGTAGCCGTGGCATAATTTAGTGTCACCTTGGAGATACCGGGCATTTTTTTTAATTTGTTCTCAATGGTGGCCGCACAGCTGACGCAATGCATGCCATGAACCATCAAAGTTGTTTTTTTTGTCGGCATATATTTATATTTTATTCCACAATAAATTTTCCCCAAACCATACTCATCCAACATGAAAATGGAATTTCACCCGACTGCTCAGGTAAAAATTCAATTACATTTTCACCGCGCGAGAGATTCTTTTTTATTCCCAGGCTCGGGATTTGAATTGCGTTAGTGCAACCGGAAATTCCGCTACCGTCAATTACCCAACGAACCCAAACACCTTTTTTGACATATAAAGTATTGGGCTGATAGCCAGATGACGTAATTTTCATTCTAACAATTTGATAATCCTTTTTCTCAGAAGATTGAGTTATTTCTGATTTTTGGCCAAAATCTAATATTCCAAGAGTTAAAAAACCTCGAGTCAACATCAGAACCGCCAATACGGCCACCAGTAAAGCGGAAACTTTCAAGGCTTTACTGACTAATCTCCCCGTAAGAGTGCTGGCCAAAATGCCAAAAATAAACATTAAAAAAACCGTGCCCAAAGAATAAACAAAAAGACTCAGTCCGCCAATTAAATAGCTGCCGGAAGCCAAGGCGTATAATTGCATGGCCTGCAGCGGTCCGCAAGGCATCAGGGCGGTTAGAAATCCAATTAAAAACGGTCCCTTTTTATTTTTGGCCTGGCTGAATATAAACTTGGCAAAAAACAAAGGTAAAAAATTATTAATTCTTTTCAGCCAATAAAAATCAGTTGCCAAATTTAGAGCCATACCAAGCATAATCAAACCGGCAATTATCATTATTGTCCCAGAAAGCGTTGGGGTAAAAGAGAAAAAAGAACCGAGCCCGCCCAAAAGAGCGCCAACTAAAGTGTATGAAATTACTCGGCCAAGATTATATAAAATATGAGGTCGATATTTGTCAAAACCCATTTGCTCCTTGGCGTTGGCGGTAGAATATGCTAAAACAATCCCGCCACACATTCCCACGCAATGAAAACTAGCCAAAACTCCAATTAAAAATATCAACCCTAAGCTTAAATTTTTTTCATTTAACCTCGCCAGCAAAGAAAAAGCGTTTGTTTGAAATAATAAATAATAAATTAAAATCAAACCACCTAAAAAAATTGGGATTAAAAAACCAAGCCAAAAATTTTTGGGCGTCCTAAATTTATTTTGATCAAGACCGTAGCCGCATGCCACAATTATTTCTTTTATTTTATCAAGTCTGATTTTATCGGCGTCAAAATCAACAAAACAAGTACCGGTCTTAAAATCAACCTTGACTGATTTCACGCCCGGCAAACTTATCAACTCGCTTTCAATAAGAGTTTGGCAGGACAAACAATGAAGGCCTGAAATTTGTATTTTTTGACTAATTATTTTCATAAATATCTATTTGGCCGAAAGTTTTGTCACTTTTAAAATTTCATTGATCATTTCTTGTTTAACTTTCTCATTTTTTGAAGCCATGGCGTTTTTAAAGCAAGAATTAAGATGGTTCTCCAAAAGCATTTGGTGAGCCGATTTTAACAACCCAATGGCGGCCAAATTTTGCTGCATGATATCAATGCAGTAATTGTTGTTTTCAACCATGGCAATAACCTTGGCCATTAAACTTTGGGTTTTCTTGAAATTAATCAGGGTTTGTTCTTTCTTGGTCATAATAATAGTTATTTTTAATACCTACACCATAGGTATAGGTATTATATAATTGACCAAAAAAATTGTCAAATAAAAAAGCAGACCAATGGCCTGCTCAGTAGATCCCCGATTGAAGCGAAAGAAGTCCGTTTCCGTAAACGGCGATTACCTCAACCTCTATCAAGCGCCCGACGCGATTGTCGGGTTGACCCTCTTCGGGATTAGGCAGATAGACATAATTATCCGCTCGATATGGCAAAGGATAAACCTGAGCGTAGTTGGGAATCACTATTTCCCCGACATACGCCCAAACTTTCTGGCCACAACAGGCTTGCCGGCCGTGATTTTGTTGAAGGCACAAGGCCAGGCTCTCCAAGAGCTCATGGTTGCCATTATAAGCGACCATTTTGCCGTCAGGGTGCAAATACACCCTTACTTTTTGATGGCCGGCCAAAAATAATTCAAATGAAATTTTTTTTGGCTGATTGAATTGAGCCATGACCGCTTGAGCCAACCCAGGCTCAATTTGTTTTTCACAACTCACAACAGGCTTGGCGCTCATGGCTAATCGGCCATTTCCACTTCCTCAAGCGCGAGGCGGCCGCAAACAAACTCAACCACCCTCACCCAGACAAAATCGCCGGGAGCAATTTTGGTTTTCTGGTTTGCAACGTGCAAATGGCCGGCAAGTTTTTCAAAGCCGATTTGCACGATTGAGTCAAGCTCGGACTTGCTCAAAACAAATCCTTTAAAAACCGCGTCAACGACGATTTCTTGGTTTGGGTCTTGGTCAAGCCAAGCAATCAAATTGCGATTGACTTGAAGGCTGGGGCCATAAACATTGACCCGGCCGCTATCACGCACATAGCCGTGCGTATCCAGGTCCAAAAAATCAAATCGAACCTGAGGTTTGCCACGACAAAATTGGGCGGCGATTTCTTTTGGAATTCTTGCAATCGTTTTCAATGGTTAATCCTTTCGGTTGCTTTCAGTCAATGAACATACGACAATATAAATTATCAATAATTTGCTTTTTTGTCAATAAAATATCGCCCCGGTTTCCCGGGGCGATATTTTATTATATATGTTCAGTAAAAATTATTTTTGGACCCTTAAGACACTTTACATCATTCCCATGCCGCCCATATTTGGCATACCATGATCATGCTCATTCTTCTCCGGAATTTCGGTAACCACTGTTTCCATGGTAATCAAGGTCGTAGCAATTGATGAGGCGTTTTCCAAAGCGGTTCTGGTAACTTTCATCGGATCAACAATACCGGCTTTTAACATATCAACTTTCTGACCGGTGGCAAAATCATAGCCGGTGGTGGCATCTTTAATATCTTTAATTTCATTCAAAATTAATGATATATCCTTAATGCCGGCGTTAGCCGCAATTTGTCTGATTGGCGCCGTCAATGAAGCTTGAATAATTTTTACGCCGATTTTTTCTTCATCAGTTAATTCAATTTTCATTTCACCAATCAAATCATTCAAAGCCGAACTAATCTTGGCCAAAGCCGCACCGCCGCCTGGGACAATCCCTTCAGCCACGGCCGCCTTGGTGGCATTCAAAGCATCTTCAATTTTAAATTTCTTTTCTTTCATTTCCGTTTCGGTGGCGGCTCCAACCTTAATTACACCCACACCGCCGGATAGTTTGGCCAAGCGCTCCTGAATTTTTTCTTTGTCAAAAGATGAGTCGGTAATTTCATATTCCTTTTTCAATTTGGCAATGCGCGCTTCAATGTCTTTTTTCTCTCCCTTACCATCAACCACAGTGGTATATTCTTTGGTTGAGACCACTTTTCGAGCTGAACCAAGATGTTCGATTTCCGCTTTTTCCAACTTTAAACCGACTTCTTCGGAAATTACCACGCCGCCGGTCAGAACTGCGATGTCATTTAACATTTCCTTTCTTCTCTCGCCAAAACCGGGGGCTTTCACGCCTAAAACATTAAAGGTGCCGCGCAATTTGTTGACAACAAATGTTGCCAAGGCCTCACCCTCAATGTCATCAGCAATAATTACCAACTCTTTACGGCCGGACTGAGCCACCTTTTCTAAAAGAGGCAAAATATCATGCAAGGCTGAAACTTTTTGATCGGTAATTAAAATATAGGGTTCACTGAATTCCGCTTCCATTCTTTCCGGATTGGTAATCATATAGGGTGAAACATAGCCCTTGTCAAAACGCATCCCTTGGACTACTTCCTTTTGCAAACCAAAAGTTTGGCTTTCTTCTACGGTTACCACGCCGTCTTTGCCAACCTCTTCAATTATATCCGCAATCATCTGACCGACATTTTCATCCAAAGAAGAAATGGTGGCAACTTGCGCAATTTCTTTTTTATCATTGACCGGTTTGGTGATTTTTTTCAAACCTTCCACGGCCGCGGCCACACCTTTTTGCATACCGCTTTTTAAAGAAACCGGATCAGTGCCCGCAGCCACATTGCGCAAGCCTTCATCAATTAAGGCTTGAGCCAAAACCGAAGCGGTGGTGGTACCGTCACCGGCCACGTCGTTGGTTTTTTCGGCAACTTCCTTGATTAAAGAAGCGCCGACATTTTCAAATTTATCATTCAAGTCAATCTCTTTGGCAATGGTCACGCCGTCATTGGTAATTATCGGCGAACCAAAACCCTTGTCCAAAACCACATTTCTGCCTTTTGGTCCCAAAGAAACTTTGACCGCGTTAGCCACTTGGTCAATCCCTTTTTTAACTTTAACTCTGGCTTCTTCGCCAAATAAAATTTGTTTTGACATATTTTTTTGCAAATAATTAATTACTCAATAACTGCCAAAACGTCTTCGTCTGACAGCACTTTATATTCCACTTTATCCAATTTAACTTCTTCCCCGGCGTACTTACCAAAAATCACTCTGTCGCCGACCTTCAAATTAAATTTTAAAATTTTTTCGCCTTCGCCAACGGCCATAACTTTACCCTCGGCTTTTTTCTCTTTATCAATGGTGTCCGGCAAAACAATTCCGGACTTAGTCACCTCTTCTTCGGTGACCGGTTCGACAACCAAACGGTTGCCCAAAGGTCTTAATTTCATAGTTTTAAATCTTAATTATTATTATTTTCTATGATTAGCACTCCTAACAAATGAGTGCTAACAGCTTAATGTTAATCAATATTCAATAGCCTGTCAAGACCCAAACAAAAAAATAAAAAACCGTTGAAACGGCCCAAGTTTAAACCCTAAAATTTAATTATCTATGCTCTTTAAATTCAAACCGAGAATAACCCAGAACATCAAAATTCCGGAGTAAACAGTTAAAAAATAGTGATCAAAAAATCCGACAAAGCAGATGACAAACAAACTCAAAAGAAAAATGATTTTTTCCAAAGACAAGTTCTTTCTTGAATTGTAAAAAATTAAAAATATGATCAAACAAAATATTAAAGCGCCAAAAATTCCAAGCTCAGCCAAAACCAACAGAAAAATATTATGTATCGGCTGATAATAATAACCGGGCCAGCTGGAATTAAATTTATGATGCACGCCCAAAGTATAATTACCCAAACCTTGGCCTAAAAGCCAATCGGTCTTTATTAAAGAAAAAGCTTGTTGCGAAAAAGCCAAACGCAAACTTAAAGATTGAGCTTCCAAATCGCTTTGAACCACCACTCTTGAAAGAATTAGATCGGAAAAAATAAAAAATAAAATTGAAACAGCAACCAAACCAATCAAAATCAAAAATATAAAACTTTTTTGTTTTGCCCGATCTTTTGTTAAAAAAATCCAAGCAGCGAAAACAAAGAAGGAGATAAACAAGGCTAGCCAGGCTGAACGCGAAAAAGTAAAAAATAAACCCGTTACCATAATCGGCCAAACCGATAAAATAAAATATTTTATTTTTTTTGATTCGGTTTTTAAAAATAGATAAATTGAAAAGAATAAACCAAAAACTAAAAATCCACCCAAAATATTCGGGTGAGCAAAACTGCCATAAGCGCGCAACCAACGCCCATGTTCGGTTTGTAAAATTATTGACCCGCCACCAACCGAAAGATGCTCGGATAAACCCAACCATTTATTGGCAAAAGCATACTGCCCAAAAAATTGCCAAATCGCCAAAAGACTTTGAATGGTTCCGGAGATAATCCAAGCCAAAGAAATTTTTTCCAAATTAAAGTTAAAATTCAAAATCAAAACCAAAAGACAAATTGCTTCCAATAGCTGAACCCAGCGAACTTGAGCCAACAAAGAATCAATTGACCAAAAAACAGATAAGCCTGAGACCAAAGCCAATAAAATTATCAAAAAATAAATTTGAAATTGCGGCCGCCAAAATCTCTCCTTAATACGTTTGAGAGAAAAATTATTTGATTTTTTCTTTTTGTAGAGTTGGGCGGCCAATAAGACAATCAAAAACCAAATGAATATTTCGCTGCCAAACAAACAAAGCTTGCCATACTCCCAGGCAAAACCGTTTAACACAGAATCGCGCCAAATTAAACAAGTTGACCAAGGTAATAATAAAATAAAGAAACAAAAAGCCAGCTCTGTAATTTTTTCCAATTTTAACATAATCAAAGAATATTTAAGTTTTTTAATCTCATTTCCCACTCATTAAAATATTGCCGGCGTCTATCGTTTTCATGAAATTTCAACATCGAATCATTAACCACCACCTCTGTTTCCAAGTGTTCGTGATTAATATGTCCTTTCATTTTCTGGCGCTGAATATTGCGCGACAAATTTTCAAAGATATTTCCCAAAAAATTTTGCTGAAATACCTTGCCTGATAATCTTTTGCCTTGGCTTCTTCTGTCAGACATTCGGGCGGGATAAAAATTCGGCAAAAAATCACGCTGCCAATTATTTTGATCAAATAAATTAAGATAAATTTCTTGACCGAAAACCGGAGCCAAGGTTGCCAGCCAATAAATTAAATAAATATCTAACGGCTTTATGGCAATATCAGATAAATTTAAATGACTTTCGGATAAGTAAAAACTCAAACAGGCGCGATTGGCAATTTCTTTGGCGTGTCGGCGACGCATCATCATTGAGACTAAAATTGTAACCAAAAACCTGGCCGACCAAATGCGTTTTGTTTGGGTAATAATAAAAAAATCAATGTCGCTTTGAGGCTGAGCGTTATTGTAGCCGACATTGTTACAAATTATCACTCCTCTGAGATAAGGTAAATATTTAATCTTAGAAATTATTTTCTGGGCAATACCAAATTTTTTTTCAGACAAATAATAACGATCAAGTCTTGTTTCAATTTCATCTGATTTGCCAACAAAAAAATAAAAGCCGAACTTTTTTTCTAAAACTCCCTTTTCAACCAGGCCGTTTAAGGTTTTAGAAATTTCAAGAAATGAATAATCAACTTCTGGTTTAAAAAGCCATTTATATACTTCCAACAAAGTCAGGGGGTACTGAAAAATATCAAAATACGCCACTGTCTTTAAAATTGATTTTTCAATGTCAGAATAATTATTCATCTTTTTTTGGTAAATCAAGCTGGATTGGATCAACTTCGCTTTGGCCGCCGGCAATTTTTACAACATCCTTATCAATTTTTTTAAACTCTTTATAAGCGCTATTATACATATTTACCGTTGTGCCCAAATTATTGCCCAACTTATCCAAATAACTTTGATAACTAATTAAATGTTTTCCAAGTTGCTCAACGTATTTTCTAATTTCTTTGGCCGACTCTTCAATTTTTAGAGCGCGTAAACCTTGCATAACAGTTTGTAAGTAAGCCAAAAAGCTAGTCGGTGAAACAATTATAACATGATATTTTCTGGCCGCTCTTTCAATCAAACTTTCAGTGTCCTCCTGAATTGAGCCGATTTTATTAATCAACAAATCATAATAAATTGATTCGTGCGGAATAAACATAAAAGCAAAATCCGTTGTCCCCTCTTTCGGGCGGATGTATTTTGAAGTTTCAGTAATGCGCATCTTTAAATCATTCACAAAAAGTTTTTCATATCTATCTTTTTCCGTTTGATTTTTTTCCTCCACAACACGATTATAATTTTCCAAACTGAACTTTGAATCAATCGGAATAACCTTATCTTGAACAAAAACCGCCGCGTCAACAATTTCACCGTCAGAAAACTTATACTGCATCTTAAACGATTCAGGCGGTAAAACATTTTTTAAAACCGTTTCCAAATAATATTCACCTAAAATTCCGCGCTGTTTTGGGTTTTTTAATATGTCTTGCAAATTGCGCAGCTGATCAGCAAAGTTTACAACTTGTTTATTTGTTTCATCAAGCTTAGTTAACTTTTCTGTCACATCTCTGATTAACTGGGTTGACTGTCCAAACTGCTGCTGGAAAAGTTGAGTTGATTGGCCCAAACGACTATCCAAAGTCTTTGTGATTTCATTAATTTGATTTTGAATCATTAAAAAGGATTGCTGATCACCAGATTTTTCACCAATCTTTTTAAGGCTTTGTTTAAGAACAAAAATTACAAGTGAAAAGCCGGCAATAATCAAAATTGTGATAAATCCAATAATTAAATAATTGGCCATAATTAAACAAAAAAATAATATTTATACACTAAATTTATCATAAAAATCACAAATAATCAATTGACACTAAAGGCTAAAAATGGTATTTATATATAATGCGAATGCTTATTTTTTCCCAAAAAAATTAACCAAAAGCATATTAGCGACAAATTCAAAAAAATTTCGATTAAATTTATTGCCGGCGTTTTTCGTGGCTTTATTTATTTAGGCCAGAATTCGCCGCGATATTTTAAATCCCTGCAAAAACCGCTCAAACTTTTAGGCCGGCTTTTTTTGTTTACTGCGATTTTACCCGGCTATAAAGCTTATTTAAATTTTTATAAAGTTTTTTCAAAATTCTACGCTCCCCATAAAAGCCGACATCATTTAATCCATCCATTCTCTCGCCGTTATTTAAATCATATTATTATTATTATCTTTGCGGCATTTACCGTTGGGGCAAATTTAAACGCCTATGAAACCAGACGAGAAAACATCGGAGAAAACAGCGTTGTGGCTTCACTTTTTGCCAATCAAGATTTGGGTACGATTGCCGAAGAAGGCCCGATTGGACAAATCTCAAGAACAACAAATTACATCGGCCAAACCGGCATTGGCCTCAAACCTCAAATCGTTGCTTCGGATGAAGAAATTTTCCCATCAACTGTTGCCGGCGGCAGCGCCATAGTCTCACCTATTCTCTCACCGGTTGCGGCCGAAGGCACCAGCCGAGATAAAATTTTTACCTACGCGGTTGAAGTTGGAGACACCATCTCTTATATTGCCAGCAAGTTTGGGATATCCGTATCAAGCATCCTCTGGGAAAACAATTTAACCGCTTATAGCTTGATTAGACCGGGCGACAAATTAACTATTTTGCCGACTTCGGGCATTAGGCACAAAGTGGTCAAGGGTGAAACTCTTTCAAAAATTGCCGCCAAATACAGTGTTGAAGTTGATGCCATAATTGACGCCAATAAGTTGGCTTCCGCTTCAGATATTGCTCCCGGCGAAATGTTAATGATCCCCGGCGGTAAAAAAATATACGAACAACCAGCCTATACAGTTACAAAATCATACACTGCCCCAACAACCAAACCGACAGTAACCAACGTAAGCGGAACCGGCAAAATGGTCTGGCCGAACTCCTGCCAAAGGATTTCTCAGTATTACGGTTGGCGCCACTCCGGCCTTGATATTGCCTGTCCGCAAGGTTCCGGTATTTATGCGGCTAACGCCGGTAGGGTAATTACAGCTCAAGGCGGTTGGAATGGCGGTTACGGAAATTATGTCATCATTGATCATGGCGGCGGCGTCCAAACTCTTTACGGACATTTAAGCGCCATTTACGTCAGCAAAGGCGAAAGCGTTAGCCGCGGCCAATTAATCGGGGCCGAGGGCAGCACTGGCCGCTCAACCGGACCGCACTTGCATTTTGAAGTTAGAATTAACGGTAGTCGCGTTAATCCGCTTTACTACATCAAATAAAAACCAGACGCCCCAAAAGGGCGTCTGAATTTTATGAAAATCATTACCTGGAACGTAAACGGGCTAAGATCTGTTTACAGAAAAAATTTTCTAGCTTGGTTAAAACAAGAAAAGCCAGACATTGTTTGTTTGCAAGAAATTAAAGTTTCCCAAAAAGATTTGCCAAACGAACTGAAAAATATTAAAGGCTATTTTGCTTATTTTTCTCACGCTCAAAAACCAGGCTACAGCGGTTGTGGAATTTATACCAAAATAAAACCTCAAAAAATTGAGTATAAAATAGGGAATAAAAAAATTGATAATCAGGGCAGATTTATACGCTGCGATTTCTCAAAGTTCATTTTGATCAACCTTTACCTCCCACATGGCGGCCGGGAAAAACAAAATCTCAATTTTAAGCTTGAAACCTATAAAACTCTTTTTGCATATCTTAAAAAAATCAAAAGTAAAAAGCCGATCATTCTTGCCGGCGATTTTAATGTGGCTCACACCGAAATTGATCTGGCCCGTCCAAAGCAAAATCAAAACAATATTATGTTCACTTTGGCTGAAAGAAAAATGATTGACAGGCTGATTGTTTTTAATTTTGTTGATACTTTTAGAAAATTTAACCAAGGCTTGGGTTACTATACCTGGTGGCCGTATCGGTTTGGCGCCAGAGAAAAAAATTTAGGCTGGCGAATAGACTATATCTTTATTTCTCAAAAATCAATTTCAAAAGTAAAAAAAGCATTTATTAAAAATAAAATTCTTGGCTCTGACCATTGCCCGTCGGGCATAGAAATTCAATTTTAAAAAGCCCCCGACCTGCGGGGGCTTTTTAAAAAGACTTTTAACCAAACATTATTAGATCCGGTCGAAAAATCAAGAGAATACCCAGAATAAAAATTATTATCCCGCCAAAAAAATTCATCCAGCGCGAAACTTTATTGCTAATTGCAAAAGCCTTAAGGGTGAACATGGCCACCAAAAATACAACCAAAGGCAACAGGCTAAAAAAGAAAACGTATAACAATAAATAAAGATAATATTGCAAGGCCGACAATTTCGAAAGGCTTAATATTTGAGTATATATGGCGGGCAAACCGGCCGAACACACCAGCTCAATCATATTAATCGCCAAAGAAAGGGAAATAATACCCAAAAGAGCGAGCCAAAATGTTTTTTGCGAAGCAATCAATTCAAGCTTTTGCATAATTTGGCCGCGCTTCTGATCGCTTATGGCTTCGCACGATTTCTTAGCTTGATACCATTTCCAAAGATAATAAGTACCACTGCCAACAGCAAAAATGCCGATAGCCGCTCTAATTATGGGAATATAACCGACAAAAAGAAAAAAGTTCAGCCAAGCGGCCATAAAAACATAATAAGAAATTGAACCGGTTAAAATAAAGGCCAGGCCCAAGGACCACATTTTTTTTCTGTCGCCACTGCCGACAATCAAACTAATCAAAAAGAGTAAAACCCACATGGCGCAAGGATTAAACCCGTCCAGTATACCAATCAGAGCCGTCAAAACCGGAAGTGAAACCTGACTGACATCAACCTTGCCAAAAAAGAAAAAATCAATATATTGCGACGGAATGTCAGACTGGTTGTTATTAACTACGTTTTGAGAAGCTGAATTTTTAATATAATCACCGACAAAGTCTTCGCAAGATTCAAGAGAACACTGCGCGATCATACCCTTAATTCTTTGGCCCGTAATTTCATCGTTAAAATAACCAACCACATTTTCCTTGCCAATTACGGTAAGCGGTACGCCGGAATTTCTAATGCCAAGGTTCTCGGCTATTTTAGATAATAACTTGGCATTATTTGAGTCATACCACACTTCTAATTTTCTAACGGTTAAATTCGGGTAGTCAGCACTAATCTTATCTAGAAATTCCATTTCGCTTTCGCAATGCGGACAACCGTTGCCATAAAAAATCGTAAGAGTTACCGGTTTTAATTCTTCGGCTGAAACAAAATTGGGAAGAAACAAAATCAGAAAAAACAAACTGATTAAAATTCTTTTCATATATTATTTATCCTTGTGCTCAATTAAAATTTTAATAAAATCTTTGCGGTCAACTTCTCCTTCAAGCCGGATAATTTCCGCGCCGGCTTGATCTAATAAAATAAAAATCGGAATTTCTTTGCCGATTTGATATTGTTGCCTGGCCGCCTCATCTTTATCAAAATCATACTCTTCCAATTCAAGCCAGGGCAACTCTGCCTTAATCTTTTCCAAACGAGAATTCATAACAATACAAGACGGACACCATTTGGCAGTAATCGCAACTAATTTCATATTATTCCGCGCCAGTTAATTTTAATAAATACATCAAAACCAAGGCGCAAACAAAAATTAAAAAAGAATAAATTGATTTGACTGTATTTTTTTCTTCGTGGATTTCCGGGATTAAATCGGAAGCGGCAATATAAATAAAACCGCCGGCCGCAAACGCCAACAAGAAAACGTTGATTCCGGAGAATTGATTAAGCAAAAAGTAACCAAACACAACGCCAAGAATTGAGACTAGGGCAGAAATTAAATTATAAAATAAAGCCTTGGCCTTGCTAAAACCGGCATAGATCAAAACGGCAAAATCACCGAGTTCTTGCGGCACCTCGTGAGCAATAATAGAAAAGGCCACGGGCAAACCAACAGCCGGACCGGCGGCAAAAGCTGAGGCAATAACCAAACCGTCAATAAAATTATGGACACTATCACCAAAAAGAACCAACCAGCCGACGTGATCGTGCGTATCGCAATGACCCTTATGGCAATGGCGCCAGCGCAACCCTCTCTCTAGAATAAAAAACAAGCAAAAGCCAACCAGGGTGAAAATAAAAACATTTAATGCTTCGTCGGTCATTTCTAAAGACTCCGGCAATAAATGGAAAAAAGCGCCGCCGATTAATGAGCCCGCGGAAAAACCAACAAAAAATAAAAGGGCTTTTTCAAATTTTTGTTTTAAAACAAAAACGGCAAAAGCGCCAACCAATGAAAGCAGTGAAACAATAATGGCTGCCAATAAGGCATAGGCAAAGTAAATCATACAAATACAATTATAAAAGAAAATACGATTATAATCAAGGGTAAATATCCCTTGATAAAACAACAAAAATAATTTATAGTTAGCATATATAAAGATTAATTTTACATTATGGTCGAAACAAGATCCGGCTTAACGCCCGAAGCCGAAGGCCCAAGCCAAATCAACCTTGACTCACTCTTTGGGGATATTGAAAAATTCAACTCTCAAGAAAATATCAGTTCTCGGATGGCTGAAGTAATTTTTATGTCATTAAAAAATCCCCCCGTTCCAAAAGAAAAAATCAGATTAATAGACCTGGAGATAAACCACCAACATGTTTTAAATGAAGTTGGAATTGGCTTGGAAGAGATAAAAAAGAAAGAATTTTACACCGAAGGATCCGATGGGATAACCGGCGAAATATTTATCAATATCAATGAGCCCAAAAAATTTATTGCCTTTCTCAAATCAATTGATGCCGAAAGAATTCAACCAAACCAAGAACAGTGGCTAAGAAATTTTGCCGCCCATTTAACAAAACAATTAAAGCATCAGTACGACCTTAATAATCCGGGAGATGAGAGATTATTAAATTTATTTTCAGCGCTCTCGGAAATGGTTGAACAATATCGCCGACTGGACAATGGTCAGAATCATCTAGCCAACGAAATAGCGGAATTGGAAAAATTGCTTGAGATTGCGCGAAAGGGATATTTAAGAGAATATATAAATGTTATTGAATCGCCCGGCAGTCTTCTGGCCGAAGTTGGCGGAAAAAATTTTGGCCCCAGCCAATGGCAAATAGACTGTTCCCCTGAAAAATATAAAAGTTATTGGAAAAATGCTTTTGCTATTTTGCGCGAGACCAGAAAAAATGAAAAAGCAACCGAGTTCTATCGCCAACTCGTAAACCATTTCACTCAAAGCCTTGAATACGCGTTGAAATTCCTGGATGAAAATCCCAGTTATTATTCTCCAGATCATCAAACAGAAATCCTTGAAACGGCCCTAAAATTTCGCGAAGAAATAAAAGATTATTAAAAAAAACAAAAAAGGGCGCGTCGGCAGACGCGCTCTTTTTTATTCCACTTTCGGTCGATATTGCAAGGCTTCGGCCACATGCTCCATGGCAATTTGCTCACTGCCGGCCAAATCAGCAATTGTGCGACTTATTTTTAAGATCCTAAAATACGATCTTGCCGACAAACCAAGTTGATTAACCGCTTGTCGCAATAAACCCATTGTTTTTTCATCAACCGAACAAAATTCTCTAGCCTGCCTTGAGGTCATCTCGGAATTACAAATTATTCCCTTTTGCTTAAACCTTTCTATCTGTATTTCTCTGGCGCCGTTGACCCTATCTCTGATTTCTTTTGAGGATTCGGCATTATCAGTTTCGGCCAGTTTCTCAAATTTTACCTTAGGTACCTCAACATGCAAATCAATACGATCAAGCAGTGGGCCGGAAATCTTTTTTTGATAATTAATAATTTGTCCGGGCAGACAGGTGCAATTTCTGTCCGGATCATTTAAATAACCGCACGGACACGGATTCATTGCGGCAATAAGAATAAATTTGGCGGGAAACGACAAAGTACCGGAAGCGCGCGAAACTGAAATTAAACCGTCTTCAAGCGGCTGCCTTAAATTTTCCAAAACCTGACGGGGAAATTCCGGAAACTCATCCAAGAATAAAACACCGCGGTGGGCCAATGAAATTTCACCCGGGCGCGGCCAAGCTCCGCCCCCGACCAAAGCCACACCCGAAGCGGTATGGTGCGGTGATCTAAATGGCCTAGCACATACTAAAGGTTGATTTTTAGGCAGAATACCGGCTACAGAATAAATTTTTGTCACTTCCAAAGATTCGCCAATTGTCATGGGCGGTAAAATAGTTGTAGCCGTCTTTGCCAGAAGTGTTTTACCCGACCCCGGGGGACCTGACATTAAAATATTATGTGCGCCGGCCGCGGCAATTTCTAGGGCGCGCTTAACCTGGCTTTGACCTTTGATAAAGGCCATATCTAAAATCTCAGACTCAAAACTTTGAGGCGCAAAAAGAACATTCTTAGTATGCGGCGCAATCTTTTCCTGTTGAGAAAAATGACAAAATATATCTTTGAGCTTCTCGCAAGGCATAATCTCCAGCCCCTCAACCAGAGCCGCTTCAGCCGCATTATCTTTTGGCAAAAAAATTTGTTTGACCCCTCTGCTTTTTGCCTCAAGACACACCGACAAAGTGCCATTGATCGGCCTTAGGTTGCCGTCCAAAGCCAATTCACCAATAAAAATTTTATCAGTCGGATTCTCATCAATAAACAATTGATTGGTAGTTAATAGCAAACTGACAGCAATAGGTAAATCATAACTTGGCCCTTCTTTGCGCAAATCGGCCGGCGCCAAATTTATCGTCACTTTGCCGCGCGGCAAAGTAAATCCTGAATTTTTTATAGCTGACAACACCCTCTCTTTTGATTCTTCCACGGCCTTATCCGGCAAACCAACAATAAAAAATTTTGGCGTTGAGGCCATAATGTCAGCCTCAACCTCAACTAGCTGACATTCCAAGCCCAAAACCGCCGCTGAATAAATTTTTGAAGACATAAATTTTATAAATAAAAAACACGCAAAATTGCGCGCTATGTTGGAAAATAAATTTTATTATTCTTTAGAGGAAACCACTATAAGACTTTGCTATTTTATTTAATTTATTAATATTAATAGATAATATAAAAATCTTATAGAAACTTAGACAATGACTAATAATATAAATCATCTAAATACACTAGGACTATCATCTAAATCATTGCATATTTTCGCAATAGCTATAACCGGCCGGTATCTGCGAATACTCTTTAATTACCTTGTTCCAGGAATGACCAAAATATTTTTCTGCCGCCTTTTCGTTAACTATCCAATGAAGACAAAGATTATTATCAACAGAAAATACTTCAACAAATTTATTATTCTTTATCAACCAACCCGGCTGCAGGCTCAAACCATTCACCTGTTCACCTGCCGTACCTTGCTCAATTTTTCCAGACTCACTGACGGTAAAAGCATTAATAAGTTTTACCCCGTCAACATCAATTGAATATACGCCTTTGCTTATATTTAATTCAGGAACTTTAATCCTAAATTTATTCTGACTTACATAAGAAACATTATTTTTTGGCAATTCAATAATTGTCGGACCAACTAACTTAACGGCATAATCACTATTGAAATTATTACAATTTACATATACATAATCTCCCGGCAAAACAGTAGTCTTGTCTACCGAAAACAAATCTACGCTTTTTCCAATACCCGAAAGCAATAAGTTAACATTTATTCTTTTTGTATATGCCGACCCTTCTCCTGATTTATTTATTAAATTAATAATCTCATAATTAGATATTTTTCTATTTAAAGACCTTATTAGTGCAGCCACACCCGATACGATAGGCGCAGAAAATGACGTACCATCACCGAAATCATATTCAACGGTATAGTCAGACATATTCAATGGCGCAGTACTTAAAATCTCTTCCCCTGGTGCAGAAACTTGGGAACATCCGCCGTAATTTGACCAACGGGTAAGTTCATCGACAGATTTTTTAGTCGAGGCGACGCCAATTATTTGATCGCCAAACTCATTGCACACCGGCGAAACTGGAAAATCAGCCAAGTCTTTTCCGAACCCACTCTCAATATCTCCATTGCCAGCGGCGGCAACGACGACAACGTTCCTATCATACGCATATTTTATTACTTCATTATATGCATCATACAACTGAGTGTGAGTGCCTACGCTTCCCAAACTTAAATTTATTACATCGGCACCATTATCTACGGCATATTTTATTGATTTGACTACAGCATCTCGATCACAATAAACATCATTACAGGCAATCAAAGGCATAATCTTAATATTCCATGCAATACCCGCCACCCCGATACCATTATTACCCTTTGCTCCAATTATCCCTGCAACCATTGTTCCATGCTTTCCCTTAACCGTCATCTCTGGTGAATTGTCGAAAAAATTCCACCCATAATAATCATCCGCATAACCATTATTATCATCGTCTTTTCCATTTCCTCTTATTTCGTCTTTATTTTGCCAAACGTTTTCTTTCAAATCTGGATGATTTAAATAAACGCCATCATCAATAACAGCAACAACAACGTTAGGAGAACCGGTTGTCATCCCCCAAAGCTCCCCCATGTTAATAGTATAAAAATAATACTGATATTTAGCATAAGTATCATTCAACGTAGAAGGGTGGACATAAGCATTTACACTAAGTGGAAAAAATAGTAATGCAACCAATAAAAATAAATTGCAAAGAGTTTTAATCATATTTACATTTAGTTTTAATATTTAAATATTAAAACTAATACAAATCAGTGTCAACTAGCTGACATTCCAAGCTCAAAACCGCCGCTGAATAAATTTTTGAAGACATAAATTTTATAAATAAAAAACACGCAAAATTGCGCGCTATGTTGGAAAATAAATTTTCTAGAACTATTTTATCTCATCAAAATGCTTTTGTCAAAATCAACAAAAATTGACAGAAGAAAAACTCTATAATATAATATTTAGCAAATCTAGGAGGGTTGTATAGTGAAAAGAATCAAGCTCCTTAGTAGAGCGCCCGTTATTACAAACCAAGACGGGAAAAATGATCCGCCCCTTTGCGGGATCCATGGCACACCTTTACAGCCAAAAATTGACGGCAGCGAAAAGCTGCATTGCCCCGTCTGCAAAAGCGACTCACAAAATTGGTAAGGACTGACGCTTGTCAGTCTTTTTTCTATATGAAAAAAATAAAAATAATAAAACACCAAAAGTAATTAAGCAATCAGCCAAATTAAAAACCGTAAACCAAGTTAAATCAATATAATCAACCACAAAGCCAAATTTTATACGATCAATTAAATTTGAAATTGCACCAACAATTATTAGGGTAAGAGGAAAAATAAGCTCGTATTTCTTTTCCTTTATTTGAGAAAGTAAAAAGCTTATCAAAAAAAACAGAATAATAATAATTAAACCAAACAAAATCGGACCAAAAACCGGCAAGCCAAAAGCAATGCCAAAATTTTTAACAAAGTGAAAGCTTAATTGATTATAAAAAAAATCACCACCAAAATTAATGGTGGGATTTTTATAAAAGTAGTATTTAATAGCCCTGTCAACAACAAATAACAACAGCAAAACACTTGCGGCCAAAAACTTTTTCATGTGTTTAATCTTCACCTTTCAACTTCTTTTTGCAGGCCACACACGAACTTGAAGTCGGACGAGCTAAAAGTCTGGCTTCATCAATCGGCTGCTTGCAGTATTTGCAGATACCATAGGTATTATTCTCAATCGCCGCCAATGATTTATTAACGTCTTCCAATTCACTCTCTAGGGTTTGTTCCAAGGCACGACGATTATCATATTCGGCAACTTCCTGGGCATTTTCGTCTTCGCTTTCGCCAAACTCAGGAAAGTTGGCATTATAATCGCCCGGAACATCAGCGCTTTTGCTGGCAAACTTTGACAGCTCGGTCTCTAAACGAGCCTTATTCTCCAATAAATCTGACTTAATTTTTTCTAAAGTATTTTTATCCATAAATTTTGATTAAATATTAATCAAATACATAATAGCTTAACAAAGAATAAAGGTCAATTATCAGCCAAAGAAAAAAGGCGCAGTTAGCGCCCGATAAAAAATATATGGCGACTGCGCCTAGATGGAAGGAGAAGTCGCCCGGGCACTCGAAGGCAGTAAACCAATCGCTTGATTTGCTCTCTTCGAATGCGCAGACAGAACTGCTTCTTCATTCTATTTACGCTTTCCTGACTAAAGCACCCCTCTACCTCTCTTTGGCTAAGACATTTTTGTCTATCAGCCTATGTTTTTGTTTTTGTTTTTGTCGGATATAGTCAGTTTTATATCCGTTTGAGAAAGAAGAGTAGTAAAGAGGAGAAAAGCGCCCCCTACGTTTGGGGAAGCATTTCTCATTGGAAGGAACAGCTTACACATATATATTACCATTTTCAGAAAAGCGTGTCAATACGAACACTATATTTGTTCAATTTTTTTGCTAAAATTAGCCAGATAATAAGCTTTACAAATCAAAAAAAGTATACTTTAATTATAATTAAAGTATTAACAACTTATCCACAATAAAATTTATTTTGCTTATTTTAGATAAAAAAATTACCCCCAGAATGGGGGGTAATTTTTACGATATTTTTAGAATCTTCTTTGCATTGGTCTTCTGGGCGGTCTTGGTCGCTTTTCTCTTTCTACATAGCCTTCCGGTTTGGGCAATAAAGCCTTCATTGATAGATTAACTCTACCCTTTTCGTCAATTTCAATGACCTTAACTTTAACCGGATCGCCAACATTAACCACGTCAGTTACCTTTTCCACGCGATTATAAGCCATTTCCGAGATATGAACCATGCCTTCCTGACCGGGCAAAAACTCAACCATGGCACCAAAATCAAATAATCTTGAAACCTTGCCGTCATAAACCTCACCAACTTCGACCACCTTAACAATGTTTTTAATCCAATCAACGGCTTTGGTGGTCATGGCTTCATCCACACCCGTCACAAAGACGCTGCCGTCTTGCTCAATATCAATTTGCACACCGGTTTCTTCAATAATCTTATTTATTACCTTACCGCCCGGACCAATAACATCGCGAATTTTTTCAGTATCAATCTTAAACGAGACAATCCTTGGGGCAAACGGTGAAAGTTCGGCTCTAGGAGCGGCAATCGCCTCTTCCATTACCGACAAAATTTCCAATCTGGCAGCCTTACCTTGTTCCAAGGTTTGTTTCATAACCGATAAAGGCAAACCTTTGGTTTTAGTATCAAGTTGAATGGCAGTAATACCATCTCTTGTACCGGCAATCTTGAAGTCCATACCTCCATTGCCATCCTCTAGGTCCTGCAAATCAGTAATTACTTTGAAAATCCCTTTTTCTTCATCAGATGCCACACCCATGGCAATACCGGCAACCGGTTTTTTAATCGGTACGCCCGCGTCCATTAAGGCCAAGGTGGAACCGCAAGTTGAACCCATGGAAGATGAACCATTGGAGCCCAAAACTTCGGAAACAACGCGAATAGTATAAGGAAATTCTTCTTTTGACGGGATAACCGGCTTCAAGGCCTTTTCCGCCAAAGCGCCGTGACCAATTTCGCGACGACCGGGTGAACCAACACGACCGGTCTCGCCCACTGAATATGGCGGAAAATTATAATGATGCATATATCTCTTTTTGCCGGTTTCTTCCATGCCGTCCAAGGACTGCTCGTCGCCAGGTGCGCCCAAAGTTACAATTGATAAAACCTGAGTTTCACCGCGATTAAACAAACCCGAACC
>CAZINP010000002.1:0-204007 GCA_964540635.1 uncultured Gammaproteobacteria bacterium | reverse complement strand
GAGGGGCGAGCCGAGCCCCGAACCGCATACGCTGTGTTATACGCCCCGACGACCGAAGGGAGGAGAGCGCAGCGGGGCGCGACTGAAAGGAGCGAGTTCAAAAAATATTTTTCATTCAATTTCATTTTGACAGGCTTTTTATTTAATAATTATAAATTTGTTTTTTGTTTTGGATTTTGGGCAGAGGGGTTAGGGGTGAATGCCTAAAATCCAAAACTCCTTATTCTCTTCAAATAAAAGGCAAAAAGGAAGGGGTTTAAGGGGAGGGAATTTTTGCCTTTTATTTGTTTTCTTTAAAATAATCCGCATTCACAGTTATACTATCAATTCTTGACGAATTTATCCAATCAACAAAAACTGATTTTTGTATATTATAAACTTTTCCAAAACGAGAGTTGCTTATCAAATAACATTTTTTTCTCGTTCTAGTCATCCCAACGATAAATTGGCATATTTCATTATCTGTCGGATTATTTCGATCATAAGGAAATCCAGTAAGTTTTGCTCCGTTCGAGCAAGTATTATTCATTCCTACCAAAAACACATGATTTGCGGAAAGTCCTTTTGAGCCATTGATAGTTGTGATTTTTATTGAAACAGTTTTGTCCTCATTTATTTCCTCAGTTTTCAGCTCCTCGTCATCTTCAATAAAAGTATGTCCGCAACTCTTTGTAACATCGCTCGTTTCTGTTGCCGTTATTTTTTCGTTGGCTTTTATTTTTTCCAAAATAGCAACAACTGCTAAATGAGAATTTTTAAAATCATCGTCAAGTTTGTTGCACAATCTTTCTGCGTTTTCATGAGTTTCTTTGATTATTTTTGCTTTTTGTTTAACATTTGAACATTCTACAATAATACGCCAACCAAGATTTGATTCTTTATCTTTCATTAAAAATCTATAGCCATCAAAAATATCAATTTCTTTGTCTCTTTCTTCTGGATAGTCAATATTTGTGAATTTTTGCTTTAGATATGCGTATATTTGCTTTGTATAATATGACGGTCCGGCAATCAAAACGCATGGGAAGTTCTTCTCTCTTGCATTATCAATATCCACTTGCGGAATCGTCAAAATTTCTTTTTCAATAAATTTGGAAATGTAAGGAGCTTTGCTAGTGTGTGTGGAGCAACTCGCGTGGATAATTTTAGGAAATTTTATGCTATCAGCTTCCTTATCTGGTAAAAAGCAAGAATATTTTTTATCAATCCTATTTTGTAATTTATTTAGTGTCTTTGCTTTATCTGTTAAATCATGAACTGCATCAACGATAACTTGAGTGCAACGACTGCAATATGGCAATTCAAATTTTTCATAATCATTAGCTTTTTTGCGAACATGTTTAGGCGAAGCATTTTTGAAGTCATAAACTGCTTGATCATCATCTCCAGCAATCAAAACAGGGCTTATTTTTGCTAGCTCATCAATAAAAGCAACCTCGAGCGGATTGAAATCTTGATATTCGTCGACTACTATTTGGCAAAACGCAGGAAGCTGACCTGGATATGCTTGAAAGTACTTTAGGACCCGAAAAACCGCATCGCTATGGGAAACAGCGTTATAATAATTTCCTCGTTCTAAATAAAAAATTATTCGCTCATCTTCTGTTAGCGTATGAAATGCGTCATTAACCTTTTCAAGGTTAACACCTATAAACGATGAATCTGAATCAATCAACAATGGCAATTTTGGATAATAGTGAAAATTTGTATCAATACCGCCCACGGAAATTCGATGTAATAATTTTTTGCAATAACCATGAAATGTGTGCGATTCAGCTGATTCACCTAAATCTTTTTGTAAATCGTAAGCAAGATTATTGATAAAAGTTATTGCTAAATTATCACCTTTTTTTGTTTCTAAAAACTTTTTAAAAGTAAAGCTTTTGCCAGTTCCAGGTCCGGCAATAATAATTTTATTTCTTGTAGTTGATTGAATAATCAGCGTTGAATATTTTTCTCTTTCTTGCTTCTGTTGTGCATGTAAATTTTGATCAGGCATAATTTCATTATGGCGATTATACGGTTGCCTCGTTTAATGTTGTTTTCATTTCCAGACTATTAACAAATTTATCAATATTCGAAATTCTCACTTCCAAACCATCTTTTTTGATAAAATCAAAATAGCGCTCAGTATCAATAAAAGATTTTGGTGAGATAAATACGGAATATGATTTTGCGCCTCTTTTTACATATTCTTCAAGATGGCGATGGATAGAAAATGACTCTCTAATATGCTGTTGCGTTCCCGTTAGTAAAGTAACCTCTACTAAAACCGTGTCTTCATCTTCCAAACATTCAATATCAGGACTTCCGCCAGAAGCGAAGCTCGTCGGCAATCCTTCGTCATCTGAAACAAAATTTGGTTTTACGATAACATTCGGTAATTTTTTAAGAATCGCTAACGAAGTCAAAAATTCCAACCGCAAGGGTTGTTCAATAACTTTCAAAATGTCATCATTTGATGATTTTTTCTGTGCCAAATTAAGCAGTTCGTTTTTAATTGATTCCCAAGCATAGTGATTAACCCATTTTTCCAATTCCGCTTTTGTAGTTTTTGCTGGGGCTTTAAATACTGAAAGCGTTGAAATTAAATCATGATCAACTTGTCCAATGTATTCAAAAAATTCTTTTTCCGTTTCAAATTCTTTGTAAGAAATATAATTTTTCAGAATATAATCTACGGTTGCAGATTCCTTTGTATTTATATCTATAAAACGACCTCCGCCACGCAAAGAAAACAAGCCGGTCAAACGCATTTTTCGTATAAAATCGTCAGGATAATCGCCGAGAATTGAATTATCATCTCTTTTTGTTTCGTTTAGTAGCCCGTAGCAAATATCTAAAATTACCTCATTGCTTGGTGTGTAGCCGTGTTTTTTGCGTAGCTTTTTTATTTCTTTATATAAACTTTCGGCATTGTCATTTTGCCAGCATAGCAGTAAAGGTATTTCTGATCTGGATATTCCAGCCCCTTTGTATGTGGGGTCATCATTCAATAGCTTTATGGTCTGTATGAGCAAGATAAGCGGAACATTTTTATTTAAAACACGGCGAAACGGATTTTGACGTTGATATTTTGCAAAAGCATTGGCAAAAACCATTAACTCATTTTCTGGCTTTTCCTTATCCAATAACATTTTTCCGCTTTCGGAAAATTTTATTTCTTCATTTGGCCAAAACCAAACAAAGCCAAGTTCTTTGGCAATTTTAAACCAAGTATCAAATCTCGATGGCCATCCTTTTTCAAACCCTGCTTCTTTGTGGCTTTGAGGATTATCGGAGAATACTTTTTCGGTTTCAGGTTCGCTCAATTCAATTTCATTCTTCCATTTATCCTTTATAACTGAAGACACTTTCATGGGTTGATATAATCCTTTTTGAATTAAGGATTTGGCGACTTTATCGATAATTTCGTTAGTTAAAATTTCGCCGTTGTATTCCGCAAGTACAGTCAAAAAATCCTTCAATCGTTCAGGATTTCTCATCGTTGTTGTGAATAGCAATGGCTTGTATTCAGATTCGCGTTTGCTCATAAATTTAATAGTTAGTGATCAAAACTTCCTTAATTATCTTTTTGCCGTTGTTGTGATAATTAATGTAGTTGCTTTCAATTTTGTGGACTTTATATTTTTTCATCCATTCCAGTAGTAAGTCGTTTTTATCGCCGTTATAGTGGGTAACATTTGATAAGGCAAATTTAACGCCTTTTTTGTCTAAGACATCGATCATTTTTAATAAATCTTCTTCTGATTTTTGATTCCATAATTTATTATATTCGCTTGCGGATATTAAATATGGTGGATCTAAATATACAAAATCATTTTTTGAATATTTTTTGTCTGAAAAAAACTTTTTAAAATCTTTGGAGGTTATAGATATTTTTTTATCATGTACAAAATCAAAATAGCCGTTCAAGGCATTAACTACGTTTTTATTAAAATCAACATTGCCGACAGGCAAATTAAATTTGCCGCCACCATTAAATCTTAACATCCTATTAAATCCGTAAATAAGCAAAATATACAAAATTAACGGGTCGTTTTTTTGATAATTATTTACGCATAATCTTAATTTATCGTAGCCCTCTTTATTAAATCTTGCGTAATAAGTTTTTTTAAATTCCTTTTTTAGAGAATCGGGAACAATATCTTTTTTGTATGAATGCGATAATTTATATTTGTGGATTATTTTTTCAGCATCCTTAAAAAACCCTTCTGGATTTTTTGCACTAGCGATCAAAAGCTTATGAATATTGATTAAGTGTTTGTCTATATCGTTAAGAAAATATTTTTTCGCTTCAATATTCAAAAATACTGTGCCTCCGCCGACAAAAGGTTCATAAAAATTATTTATTTCTTTGGGAAATAAATTTACTAGTTGTTTCATCAGCTTGTATTTATCCCCGACGTAAAACAAAGGGGATCTTCTTATTTTGGTTGTCATATTTTTGCCTTTGTTACGAAAAGATATTCTTTGTGATTATTAAAATTAGTATTACCTGCGTTAAAATGCCTATAGTTTTTTTCAAAAACCTTTGTCGGACCCTTTTTTTGTAAAATCTGCTCGATTTCTTGTAGTGTGATTTTATTTCTTGAGGAGTTGCTTTTTGAATCGTAGGTATTGTTGTATGAAACGACTAAATATTTGGCGTCAAGATCTCTCACAAGTTCTGCAAATTTATCTTTGGCATTGTTTCGGCAATAATCGCTCATATTTTCCGGCTCTGGCTTTAGTGCAACACCAAAAAGTTTTGGTTTATCCCATTTAGTCAAAGTTTCAAGCACGTGATAAAACCTGCTGTATTGCCTTGAGTTGTAAGGCGGGTCAATATAAACGACATCGACATTTATTTTTTTTGCCAAATCATTCGTATCTTCTTGAAAAATTGATATTTCTTGTGTATCTATCGGATCAATTGGTTTCATGAAAAAACTATCATTGATAAATTCCTTTTTGAAATAAGCGTCAAAATGTCCGACGGTATTGGCGATTTTATCGGCGGTATAAAGCAATGAAGCGATTAACATGTAATATTCTCGTTCTGTTAAGTTATTTTTATTTTCTTCTATATTTTCGCGAATAAAACCGATGATTTTTGCGGAATTTTTGCTAAAAAATTTACCGCCAAAATTTTTAGAAAAATAGTTTTCCTCCAAGTCATCGCTATAGATATTATTATAGCTTTTGATGATGTTATCTATTTTATTTTTATCCCATGATTCATTCCCGAAAAAAGCACGATATATTGCGTAATTTGAATGTAGAAAGTCATTTAATAAAACTTTTTCAAAATGTTTTGTTGCAACAGCAGAAACAACGCCTGTTCCCGCAAAAATATCCGCAAATGAATTTCCGCTACATTCCTTGTTTATTATAGAAAAAATCCATTCAATCAGTTTGTGTTTATTTCCAATGTATCTGCGATTATGTAATTGAAGATGGTTTTCTTTTACTTGCGGGATATAAAAATAATTTTCTTGGATTTTTTCAGCGGTTATCTCGTAGGATGGTCGTTCGGTTTCAAACATGGCAAAAAGAGTGCCCTGTATTCCGTCGGCGACATAATCAACGCTTACTTTTTGCTTATTTAATTTTTCGTAAAAGCTGTAATGATCATTTTGAGAAACGATAATAAAATCAATAACAGGTATTCCCATTATTTCGCCAGCTTGTACGATCTTTTCAATAATTTGATTGTCTTTTTCGCTTGGTGAAGAATCGCCTGAAGGGTGATTGTGAACTAGAATAACACTGGCGGCGTTTAGTTCGGTTGCAGGGTAAAAAATTTCTCTCGGGTGTAGCAATGCTTTGTCTAAAAGACCGACACTGACAATTTCTTTTTTCAACAAAACATTTCGTGCGTTTAAATAAAGACAAACTAAATGTTCTTTTTTCTTGTCTCTTAAATCGTAAGTAAGGGATAAAATATCTTGAGAATTTCTTATAACAATCTCGTTAGTTTTGTTTTCGTCGTAAAATCTTTTTACCAATGAAATTGCGGAAGCGATTTGCAATGCTTTTGCTTGTCCTATTCCCGAGACTTCTAAAAGATCATCAACGGTGATATTTAAAAAGTTTTTACCGAATTTTTTAATAATGTTTTCCGAAAGTTGTCTAACATTTTTTCCCTTGATTCCACTACCTAGCAGAATTGCCAAAAGATCACTTTTCGAAAGTGCATCAGCCCCTTTTTGGAGGAATCGTTCTCTTGGGCGGTCGATTTTCGGAATATCCTTAATTTTTGGCATAGTTTATTTTTTATAAATTTCCTCAAGTGTTTTTCCGTTTTTTGTTTTCCATTTTTTCCATCCGCTTGTCGAGTTTCCTAAAATAATGTCGGAAGCGGCACTCGGGCTATTGAAAACGTAATCCTTAATAAAAATATAAAGATTTTCGTCTTTCTTCTCTATATAACCGTTAGAAATTAATTTTTCGATGTTTTTCTCGTTTCTTTCGGCTACTGCACTAGAGAATTGGGTTGTAGCGGTAGAATCCTTGTAAACAACAAATCCCTCATTAGTCATACGACCGCTCGCCAAAGCCATTTTACCACCACAAGTAAATAATGGATCGGATGTATTTGTTTGTTCCTTTGATGTGATTTCTTGTAAAATTGGATAACCAACTGCGGTGAGTAGTAATTTTAAATTATTTAAAAATTCCTCCATCTCTGCAATGTCTGCTTCTGATAGTGTCGGCAGTATTGATTTAGCCCCATTTTCAAGATTATATCGCTTGACCTTCAAGGCAATTTCTAGACATCTGCTTTCTAAATATTTTACGTGCGCTTTTGTTAAATTATTGTCTTTACTTACAAAAGCAATAGCGGTGAACCAAAAATCTTTTGAACTGTCATGTGTGATCAATCTATTCCATAAATTTTCCGCTTCACCTATGTATGCAGTTGAGAGCAGTGATTCTTCATTTTCTTTGCCGACTAAAAAATAAATTGCTGGCTTATTGCAATCAGGTCGTTGTTTAATGTCTTTGAGTTTATTTCTTGGAATAACAATGGCCTGACCAACCCAGTTGCTTAATTCGGCAGTTTTTAAGCCGTTCGGTTCGCCATCGACAAGAAAAATTTTTATTGTTTTTGCCATAGTTATTTCTCAAGTTAAGTATTTGTATTGTATTCGTTTTCCCCTTATAAATAAATCGTTTTCGTAGCGGAGCGGAGAAAACACCTTATATCCCCCTCTATAATAAATAAAAAAACAAATTTATTCCCCTTTAAAAAAGCCTGTCAAAATTCCTTATTAAAAGAAAAATATTTTTTGAATTGCGTATAACTACTATTATGCGAACCTATTGATTTTATCTCTTAAATTAGTTAAAATTTATATATCAACATAGCGCACATAAGCACTCTTTGTGCTAGATATATTTTAACAAATAATATCGAAAAATGCTATGTTTTTTTGTGCCTTGGAAAATGAGTTTAAATTACGTAATTTTAGCCCAAAAACATCAAAATCGTATTTATTCTATAACCGAGATTTGATTAATTACTGTAAGAAGGATCCGAGGTTTATCAAAGAGGCGGATATTAAGCAATATATTGAATATTTGATTGGAGATAGACAGGTATCTGCTGCAACCGCGAGACTAGCCATAAATGCGATAAAATTTTATTATATCAACATTCAAAAAAGAAAATTTAATTTTTTGGTTGCCGGCGTTTTGCCAAAAATGACGAAAAAATTGCCGGTAGTTTTATCAAAAGAAGAAGTGTCGCGCCTGATTGGCGTGACAGATAATCCTAAGCATAAGCTTATTCTTTCGTTGATGTATTCGGCCGGGTTGAGAGTATCGGAGGTGGTAAAATTGAAAACACAGGATATTGATTTTGACCGCCAAATCTTAATCGTGCGCCAAGGTAAAGGGAAAAAGGATGGTCAAAGCTTAATATCAAAAAAAATATTTTTCGAATTGAAACATCTTTGCGCTCAAAAGGGGATTGATAGCTATTTATTTTCCGGGGCGGTACAAAATAGTCATCTTACAGCCAGATCGGTGGAAAAATTTTTTTATCATGCCCTGGAAAGGGCGGGAATAAACAAATCCGCCACTTGTCATAGTTTGCGCCACAGTTTTGCCACGCACCTATTGGAAAGCGGTACTGATATCCGCTATATTCAGGCATTGCTGGGGCACAGTAGCATTCAAACCACACAGATATACACGAAGGTAAGTAATAAATTTCTAAGCCAGATAACCTCGCCGCTTGATTGTTAATACTTTTAAATTTAGCTAAGTATTGACTATTTTTATAATTAAAACTATAATTAAAACAACCCAAAGATGATTGGCACAGCTACCAACTGTGCGGCTTTGCCCCAAATTGGCTAAATCTTTGTTAATTAAGCGCTCGCTTTTGGCGAGAACCCGGGTGGAACCGCCCTGGCATTTAGCCGGGACCCCAGGCAGAATACTATTTCTGGCTGGTTTTTTAGTAATAATATTTAGCATCAATTAATCACATAATTAGTATAATTTCATATGAAAAGCAAAATTATTATTAAGGGAAAATTAATTAACTTACGGCCGCTATCCCTTAAAGACGCGCCGAATTTTTGCAAATGGTTTGAAGATCCTGAAGTGACAATGTTTATTTCTTTGCGCGGCCAAGCCGCCCCGAGCCTAAAACAGGAGAAAGAATGGATAAGCAAGAATTTAAAATCTAAGGATACGGCATATTTTTGTATTGAAACTAAGGAAAAAGAGCACATCGGTAGTGTGAGCTTAATGCATATTGATTTGCATAATAAATATGCGGAATTCGGTATTTCAATTGGCGATAAAAGATTTTGGGGACAGGGCTTGGGCACGGAAGCGACAAAGATGATGCTTGATTATGGTTTTAAGAAATTAAAATTACATCGAATTGATTTGCGGGTGGTTGCTTATAATTTTCGCGCTCAGCGTACTTATAAAAAAGCCGGTTTTATTTATGAAGGCAGGCAACGTAAGTTGGTGTATTACAAGGGGAATTGGCACGATATGCTTTTGATGGGCATCCTGAAGTCCGAGTGGCAGAAATTAAAAAAGAAAAAATAATAAATAATAAATAATTATAAATTTATGGAAAAAGAGAAATTACAAATTATTCGCCATTCAGCCAGCCATGTTTTGGCTCAGGCGGTGTTGCAACTCTATCCGGATGCAAAATTGGCCATTGGTCCGGCAATTGAAGACGGTTTTTACTATGACTTTGATTTGGGTGAAAAAACTTTTTCTCAGCTTGATTTGCAAAAAATTGAGAAAAAAATGAAAGAGATTATAAAGCAGAGCCAGAAATTTGAGCATTATGAAGTTGATGTTTCAAAAGCTTTAAAATATTTGCAAGAAAAAAATCAGCCTTACAAAATGGAATTGGCCGAAGACCTCAAAAAGGAAGGGGAGAAAAAGCTGTCATTTTATCGCATGGTAACTCCCGATGGAAAAAAGAAATTTGTTGATTTGTGCGCCGGTCCGCACGCCGAATCAACCAAAGAAATTGTTGCCATAAAACTTTTACGTTCGGCCGGGGCGTATTGGAAAGGGGATTCAAAGAATAAAATGCTTCAGCGTATTTACGGTACGGCCTTTGCTTCTCAGGCGGAATTGGATGAATACTTAAAAATGCTGGAAGAAGCCGAAAAGCGCGATCATAATAAATTGGGTCGCGAACTTGATTTATTCGTTACCTCTGAAATTATTGGGCAGGGTTTGCCGTTGTTAACGCCCAAAGGTACAAAAATGAAACAAATTTTGCAGCGCTGGATTGAAGACGAAGAGGAAAGACGAGGCTATCAGCTGACCATGACTCCCTTTATGGCCAAAAGTGATCTATACAAAGTTTCCGGCCACTGGGATCATTACCGAGACGGCATGTTCATTATTGATGGTTCGGGTGAAGAAATGGCTTTAAGACCGATGACTTGTCCGTTTCAGTTTATGATTTATAAATCACAGCTTAGAAGTTATCGTGATTTGCCGATTCGCTACAACGAAACCTCAACTCTTTTTAGAAATGAAGAGTCCGGTGAAATGCACGGTTTGATTCGCGTGCGTCAGTTTACATTGTCTGAAGGGCATATCATTTGTCGGATGAGCCAATTGGAAGAAGAATTTGAAGGAGCGCTGAATTTGATCAATTATGTTTTGAAAACTTTAAAGCTGGAAGATTATTCTTATCGCTTTTCCAAGTGGGATCCAAACAATAAAAAAGGCAAATACATTGATGATCCAAAAGCCTGGGAAGAATCGCAGAAAATCTTAAAAAAGATTTTGGATAAGAATAAGCTTGAATACGTGGAAGCCGAAGGCGAAGCGGCATTTTATGGCCCCAAGCTTGATATTCAAATGAAGAATGTTTATGGCAAAGAAGACACGATTATCACGGTTCAAATTGATTTTGCTTTAC
Organism: uncultured Gammaproteobacteria bacterium; assembly: GCA_964540635.1. GTDB lineage: Bacteria > Patescibacteriota > Patescibacteriia > Buchananbacterales > UBA6539 > 02-FULL-45-11b. Next base: position 193,602 of record CAZINP010000002.1, on the reverse strand, counting down.
CCGAAAGATTTGATATGACTTATGTTAACGAGGAGGGTAAAAATGAACGTCCGATTATTGTCCATCGATCTTCAATCGGGTGTTACGAAAGAACCATGGCTTTGCTGATTGAGCGCTATGCCGGCGCTTTCCCGCTCTGGCTTTCACCTCAGCAGGTTCAGGTGATTCCGGTTGGTCAGGATTTTATCAAGGATTCAGAAGAATTTTACAAAGAACTTAAATCAGCCGGCATTCGCGCTTGGTTTGATCAAAGCAATGAAACAGTCGGCTACAAGATTCGTAAAGGCGAGAAAGCTAAAATTCCATATATGATTGTAATCGGCGAAAAAGAAGCGGCGGGTGGAAATTTGCAGGTTAGGGTGCGGGGGCAAAAAGATACAATTGAAATGTCAAAAGCGGATTTCATTGCCAGAATCATTAAAGAAGATAAAGAAAAAATATAATCTTGGATAAATAAAAAATCTCCGTTGCCCTTCCGGGAAGGGCAACGGAGATGGTATTTTTGCCTAGATTATTCCGGCGGGTTTTTTGGCTCATCGCCGTTCCAGGAAAACATCTCGTCGGCCAGGAAGATTATTTCCTTGATGCCGATTTGGTCTTTATCTTTGGGCATGACCCAAAAGACGTACTTGCGGCCGGCTTTGGCTGTAAATTGGCCGCCAATAAATTCCAGCCAGAGGATGCCATCCGGCTGTACGCGGCCGCTGCCGATAACGCCCAAATATTTCTTGCCGGCCCAGGCCTTGAGGATGAATTTTTGTTCCAGCATGATGCTGGATTGGACACGTGAAGTGACCAGTAGGGGAATCCCCTCAAAGACCGAGTCTTGGGCGACCGCCAGGGGTATCATCAGGCTTGTCAGGTCGTAGCGTTTAGCTGCTTCCAGGAATTTTGGCTGGCTGGCGCAGCCGGCACTGAAAATCAGCACCAAAAAAGAGCAAAGAAATACACGCTTCATGCTGTTTCGGGTCTCCTTGGCATTTTGCCGTTTTAACAACTCAACTGAAATACTGGCTTTTAATATTAGTCAATCTAAGGATAAAAGTCAAGAATTTGCTTGTAAATATTTGTATTTTTTGTTAATTTTATATTGTTATGAAATATCATATTATCATTTTTGGTTGTCAATTCAATCACTCTGACGCTGAACGAGCAAGCGCGATTTTAGATAAAATTGGCTATGAAAAAACTGAAGATTTATCTTCGGCTGATTTGGTTTTGGTTTTAGCTTGTTCGGTAAGGCAAACTGCGATTGATCGTATTATTGGTTTAAGGCAAAAATTTCAAAGAATAAGAAAAACAAAACCGTTTATTGCCATTTTATCCGGTTGTGTTTTAAAAACAGACGAGAAAAAAATGCAAGAAATTTTTGATTTTATAATTTTAAATACTGACTTGCCGAAATTGCCGAGTTTATTAAAGAAAAAGGCAATTAAAGCACCGAAAGATTATTTGAAAATAAATCCCCATTATCAATCCAAATTTCAGGCTTATGTTCCGATTATGACCGGCTGCAATAATTTTTGTGCATACTGTGTCGTGCCTTATACGCGCGGCCGAGAAGTTTCCAGAAGTTCTGTCGATGTTATCAAAGAATGCAAGGATTTAATTAAAAGAGGATATAAGGAAATTATTTTAATTGGTCAAAACGTCAACAGTTACGCGGATAAAAAATTTGATTTCCCCGGCTTACTGAAAGAGATTGATGGAACAAAGGGGGACTATTGGTTATCTTTTGCCACCAGTCACCCAAAGGATTTATCTGATAAATTAATTAAAGTAATGGCTTCCGGCAAACACATTATGCCTTATTTGCATTTGCCCGCCCAGGCCGGTGATGACGAAATTCTCAGGGAAATGAATCGTCGCTATACTCAAAAGCATTATTTGAATTTGGTCAAAAAAGCCAGGCGCGCAATGCCAAATTTGAACCTTTCAACTGATGTAATTGTCGGTTTTCCCGGCGAGACAAAAAAACAGTTCATGAATACGGCAAAATTATTTCGATTGGCAAAATATGATATGGCTTATTTGGCTCAGTATTCGCCCAGGGCCAAAACGGCGGCCGCCAGGCTTTTTGACAATGTTTCGCATCAAGAAAAAAAGCGACGTGAAAGATATCTAAATACAATTTTATCAAAAACCGCTTTGGCCTCCAATAAGAAATTTGTTGGAACAAACGTTAGGGTTTTGGTCAGTGAATATAAAGATGGTTTTTGTTATGGCCGAACCAGGCATTTTAAAAATATTCGCTTCCCGTCTAAAATTAATTATGTTGGGCAATTTGTGATCATTAAAGTTGTTTCGGCGTATGCTTGGGGTTTAAACGGCCAGCTGCCAAAAATCCCCGTAATTCTTGGTACAACCGCATCGGGTAAAACTAAATTGGCTGTTAGTTTGGCCAGGAGGTTTGATGGGGAAATAATTTCGGCTGATTCACGGCAGGTTTATGTTGGCATGGATATTGGTTCGGGAAAAGATCTTAAAGAATATGGTAAGGTTAAATATCACTTAATTGATATTGCCGACCCTAAAAAACAATACACGGTTTCTCAATGGCAAAAAGCGGCCTTGAAAAAGATTGAAGAAATCTTAGGTCGCAATAAGATGCCAATAATTTGTGGCGGCAGCGGACTTTATCTTAGCGCCTTGCTGGAAGGCTATACGTTTTCAGAAAGCAGTAATAAGCTTAATTTATGGCGAAAGAAATTAGATTCACTGAGTTTGAAACAGCTTTTGGCTAGATTGGAAAAAGTGGATAAAAAAACATTTAATCTAATTGATAAAAATAATCGCCGTCGTGTCCAACGCGCTCTGGAAATTTTTTATGTTTCCGGCAAGCCCAAATCAGAAACCGATCAAAGTGTAAAGTTCCCTTATGATTTTATTAAAATTGGGTTAACTTATCCGCGACCAATTTTGAATAAAAGAATTTATATACGCCTCAAGCAAAGATTGGAAAAAGAAGGGATGATAAATGAGGTAAAAAAATTACACCAAAAGGGTGTCGGCTGGGTGAGATTGGAGTCGTTCGGACTGGAATATAGATATATTTCTTTTTATTTGCAGAAAAAAATGACCTATGAAGAGATGTTTGAAAAATTAAATCTAGCGATTTGTGATTTTGCCAAAAGACAGGTTACTTGGTTTAAACGCGATAAGGAAATAAATTGGACAAAAGATATCAAAAAAATCATTGCTTTACTCAAATAAAAAAATAGTCCCGAAATCTCGGGACTATTTTTTTATTTAAGATATTATTGCGCCATTGACCTGTAAGCCTCTTGTGCTTCCTTGGCCTGAATTGATTTGGCAATAGCTACAACCTTATCATACTCTTCAATGCTCTTAAGGCCTAAAAGTTTAGCTATTTTTTCATCACTCTTGAAGTTAACAATTTCCCTAATTTGATCGTGGATGCCTTTCATGTCCTTGTTTACCTTTTCTGTGGCCAAGGCCCCTTTGCCTCTTATGCCAACTCTGGTTTTTTTATAATTGGCAGCCATTTTCTCAATGATAGAAGATTTTGCCCGACCAATTTTATATTCCAATTCCGAGAAGTAGGAGGCAGCCCTGGATAAATCTTCAGGATTAATAGTTTGATCTTTTTCTGATCGAAGCAATAATTGAGTGTGCACAAGGTGGTCGTTGCCAAGCTCGTCAGAAAATATTTTTTCTAAAACATTGTCAACAACGCCTCTTTCCTCATCTAGAGGAATTTCGTGCTCATATTCCTCTTCTTTTGTGTCTTCAAGAGCTCGGTCAAATCCGGCCACCAAAACGGAGTTGTAATCCCTTTCGTCAAAAGTTCTTTTTGTAACGCCGACGACAGTTAATTTCTGAGCATCTTTAGCGGCATGATATAGCTTTTCCTCGCCCGGCTCAAGGGCAATAGCTTCTGGAATTTCTTCCGCTTCATTTCCTCCACCGGCTTTGAAATTAATAACATTTTCAGGCAATTTTTTATGATGGTCCATAAATTTTAACTTAATTTTTTAGTTAAAATATTTTTAGTGTTCTCCGGATCGGCTGAACCTTTGGTTTGGCGCATAACTTGGCCGATGAAGAACTGAATTAATGAGGTTTTTCCTTTTTTATATTCTTCAACTTCTTTGGGGCTGGCAGCAATTATTCCGTCAATAATTGATTCTAAATCTTTTTCTTCTACGCCGGCACTTAAATTTTCTTCTTCAACAATATTTGACGGATCCTTACCACTTTGAGCCATTCTTTCTAATAATTTTTGAGCAATACTGGAGTTTATTTTATTTTGATAAACCATGGTAACAAACTCGGCAAAATTTTCAGCTGTAACATCACTTAAACTTTTATTTTCTTTACTTAGGGCGCTCAGAAGTTTATTTAACAACCAATTGCTTGTAAGTTTTGCCAGTTTGCCCTTATTCTTTTCCCAAATTTCATCTTCCGTGCCTTCTGTTTGCTCAAGTGATATCAGCCATCCGCGCAGTTCTGAAATAGCGTTTTCAAAGTATTCAGATAAATTTTTGTCTTCGGTTAAGATCCTGGCGCTGTCTGAAGCCAAATCATATTCTTGAATAAATCTTTGTCGTTTGTCCATCGGCAGTTCCGGCAGAGAATTTTTTATCTTTTCAACGTCAATGGCATCCTTGGCGCCTTTTTTAAAATTAAGCGGCGGTAAATCCGGTTCGGGGAAGTAGCGATAATCAGACGCTTCTTCTTTGGTTCTCTGGCCTTCAGTAATTCCTTTGTCGTCGTTCCAGCCGCGAGTTGACTGTTGATTTGGCGGCGTGCCTTTTTCCCAAAGTTCGGTTTGTCTTTTTATTTCGTATTCAATGGCGCGTTCAATCGCACGGAATGAATTGATATTTTTAATTTCCGTTTTTGGGGAAAGTTTTTCAAAAACAATATTATCTTCCGGTTGTTCGGTTAGGGAAATATTTGCATCGCATCTTAGGTGACCCTTTTCCAAATCAGCATCGGAAACACCTAAATAGCGCATGATCTGCCTTAACTCCTGAACAAAGTTTTTTGCATCCGCAGCCGTTTTAATGTCCGGTTCGGTTACTATTTCCATAAGCGGCGTGCTTGAACGATTGTAATCAACCAATGTGTTTTTGCCGTCGGCGCTATGAAAATTTTTGGCCGCATCTTCTTCTAAATGTAAACGATTTATTCTTATTTTTTTTGGCCCATCTTTTGAATCAATTATTAAATGACCGCCTTTACCAATGGGCTGATCATATTGGGAAATTTGATAGCCTTTTGGTAGGTCCGGATAAAAATAACTTTTTCGATCAAATTTGGAAATTTCGGGAATTTCACAGTTAATCGCCAAGGCGGCTTTAACCGACCATTCAATTGCTTGACGATTGGCAACCGGTAAGGTTCCCGGGTGACCCATGCAAATGGGGCAGACAGTAGTATTAGCCGGCTTATCTTCGCCACTATTATCACAAGCGCAAAACATTTTAGATTTTGTTTTCAGCTGAACGTGTATTTCCAAGCCGATAACGGGAGTAAGTTTCATAGGAGTGCTATTTTTAGCTTAAAGCTTTTAAATAATTACTAGGTTATTTTAGCACGAAGTATTTAATAAATAAAGGGGATTAAGGCCAATTTTCTCCAAAATTAGTTAATTTACTAGTTATTATATAATATCATATTTCTGATGATTTGTCAAGTTTTATCTAAAATTAGCTATTTAAAAAACACCAGCGATATGTCTAGTGTTTTATTATAGAATGATTAGCTTTTGTGAGTTTTAATTCTTCACCATCAGCGGCTTTATTTTTTGCCAAATTTCAGCCGAAACATCATCAATTTTTTTTATTTGTTTGTTATCTTGGCACTCAATTAAGATCCAGTTGAGTTTTTTAGAAAGTTCCAAACATTTTTTTTCCGCTTCCTTTAAGTGTTCTATTGTGTCGTGACCATCATAGCCTTGTCCACGCTTAGCGATTAAATCAAAAGCAACCTCGGCAGCCACGTGCAGATAAATAACAAAATCCGGTTTTGGTATTTTAAAAATATCTAGTTCCAGTTTTTCTTCCCAATTTATATAATCTGAAATTTTTTCTTCATCCAGTTTTGGGGTTTGATGAATAAGATTGCTTGTATAGTAACGATCAACAACAACCATTTTTCCTTGGTTTAGCCAGCTCTCAATGGTTTTTGCTGACTCAAATCGGTCGCCGGCATAAAGAATTGATGCAAGATAAGGATTAACATCGTTTGGCTTGCCGAATTCGCCATTTAAATAACGGCGCACCATTTTGCCAAAAAAATTATTTTCGTATTGTGGAAAATCAATTGTTTCAACCTCAAGTTTTTCTGCTTTTAATTTTTCAACTAGAATTTTGGCTTGAGTGGCCTTACCTGAGCCGTCGATACCGTCAATCACAATTAGCTTGCCTTTGGTCATATTTATTTTATTATTTTGTATCTTAATTGAATGGCATTATCGCCAAGCTCTTTTGACTCAAGTAGTTCAAGATTAAGATCCAAGTCTTTGCCCTCGGTAAAGTTCATTCCCACGCCAAAAATTTTTGGTTCAATTGTAATTAATATTTCATCAACCATACCGGCCTCCAAAAACATTGCATTGGTTCTTGCGCCACCGCCCAAAATTGCTGATTCAAATTGCTTGTCGGATAGATATTTTTTTATTTCTTCGGGCGTACCCTTAAAAAATTCAAGCAAACCGGGCTGAGATAGTTGGGCGTATTTTTCCGGCTCAAAACTCAAAATTAAATTCAATCGTTTGGGTAGCGGCTTGCTACCCATAGCTAAAAATGTTGTTTCGCCCATGATTATTACGCCGTGTTTTTTAGTTTCGGCAATGAAGGCTTTTTTATCAGCCTTGCTGGTCCAATCGGCATTTTGTTGCGGATTTTTGGCAATGCGTCCATCAACAGTTTGAGCCATCATTAGTATAATTTTCATATTTTGGAATAATTTATTAAACGGCAATGTCAAATTTTATGCCGGCAAAACTTTCGTAGTCAATGATTTCGCTGTCGGTATACTGCCAATCAAAAATTGATTTAAAATTTTTGGTTTGGATTTTTGGCAGAGGGTATTTGTTTGGGTCACGTGAGAGTTGCTCTCTCATCCCGGCTTCATGATTTTTGTAGATGTGAGTATCGGCTAGAAAGCCCGTCAATTTTCCTTCTTCAAGGTTGGCTTCTTTGGCCAGTAAATGAAGCAAAGTGGCATAACTGGCAATATTAAAGGGTAGACCTAGGGCCACGTCAACTGAACGCTGATTCCAGAATAAATTTAATCGACCGTTAATTACGGTTACTTGAAAGCCGTAATGGCAGTAGGGCGGTACGGCCTTATCTATATCTAAGGGGTTCCAGGCTAAAACCAGCATGCGACGGCTATCCGGATCGGTTTTAAGGGTGTCAACCACCCTTTTAAGCTGGTCAACGCCTTTGCCTGTGTAGTCGGCATCAAATCCGTTGTATTCGGCACCAAAGTGACGCCACTCCCAACCATAAATTGTGCCCAAATCTCTTTCCTCAAGCATTCTTTTTTTTGTTTCTTCGTCGTGGGCATAGGGCACTTTTAGCGGCGTGCACCATTCGTCCCAAATATGATTGTTTCTTTCTTGAAGCCATTTTTTGTCAGTAATGCCCTTGATAAAAAATTCCAATTCGCTGGCCACAAGTCTAAAAGGCACTTTCTTGGTGGTTAGCAGGGGAAAGCCGTCTTTCATGTCGTGCTGAAAAATCGTACCGGCAATTCTGTAAGCGTCAATTCCGGTTCTGTTTGGCGTTAATTCGCCGTTTTCTAAAATGTCTTTAACGATATCAAGATACTGTTTCATAAAAAATAATTTTATTAACGATATTCGTTTTGATATGCCCAGGGCAACCTGGCATCTTTTCTTGTCTCGGAATAATTAAATACCGGACCCAGAGCCATAATTAATTTGCCACTTTCTTCCGGATAAACAACAATGATATAATTTATGCCATCAATTTTTTGAGTAACGAAATTTTCAAGATTAAAAGCGTATTGATTGTTAAGATTTGTTTTTTTGATATCGCCGGTTATTAATCTGATTTGTTTGTTAAAATTATTGATGTAATCATAATCTTCTTTGGTAAATGATGAGGTTTTTTCCAGCTCTTTCTTGCTCAGTCTTATCATATTGTCCAGTAGATCTCTTAATGTAGTTAGGCGCTCGTATGAATTTGATTTTGGCGTGATTATTTCCAAGCTGGCAAAACCGGTCATAATCATTTCAACATTGGCTTTCAATTCAGCATAGAACTGTGGCTGCATCTCGATGTAGCCGTAAGTAAAAGCCGGTAAAGGCGCATCTTCTTCAACGGTAGTTGTACGCTCAAAATTTAGTTCTTTATGAAAATCCGCCCAAATTCCTAGGGTTGTATTTAGGTTCTTACTCTTCCAGGCCTCAGTTTGCATAAATGTCGGGTAACCGTCTAGATTCTGATTTTTTATGGATTTTAGCGACCAGATTAAAGAGAGGTAGGCGTTGTCGTGCCAAGTCTTACTGTCAAAATTTGTAAAATTTTGGGCAAAACTGTTGATGATGTTTGGATAGTTTTCATAGCGATTATTTTTGGTTTCAACCAATACTTGGTGGGCGGTTGAAAATTCCAGGGCACTGAAAAGATCTAAGGCGGTTTGATAGCAACGCCAATTAGCCTTGTCTTGGCTGCAACCGGTAAAAGGTAAATCGTTTGTTTTTTCCACTTCTTCAAGGTATTTTCCGGAATTTTTATTCGCCAGCGATTGGTAAAGTTGTTCTTCCGGCAAGAATTTTTGTCTCAATAAGCGTAATCCGACTTCTTCTTTTTTTTCTTGGTTATTCAAAGCGGTAGGAAATTTAAATGCGGCAATTTTGTTTTTAACTTTCTCAATTCTATCGTGGTTGCTCTCAATTGGTCCGGGAAAAATTTTATCTAGGTCGTAGTCTTGGCCGTTAAGGCCGACCATAGCTTCATTATAATAAAGGTAGGTTAAGCCCGCTTCAATTCCATGAAAAAAGCCGACAGTTTTATAAATATTGGCCCAGCGATTTTTAAGATTTTGATTGCTCGAGATATCCTTGGAAAGATAGAGAGCGCTGACTAAATTAACCGCATGGTCCTGAGATTCCAGAAGGCAGTCGGGGCAATTATCTTCTTGACTATAAAGAGGAAAGAGAGTGTCGTTTAACCAAGTAACGGCCAAGTAATAATTTTTTAGTTTTTCTGATGATTGATAATAGGCGGGGATAGCGAATGTTTTGTAGTCTCTTTCGTACAATAATGTTGGAGATTTCGTCTTGGTATTTTTTGCGGCAATTAAAGCGATTTCGCGGTTAACCTCGTCGTTTAATTCTTTGGGAGTAGTAAAAGTATATTTTTGTTTTTCCAGGGGGGAGAAGTATCTATAATCACCGGCCAAGGCTTCTTTGACCTGGTTGTCGTTTGGCGCCATTAACTTTAAGGCAACGGAAAGATAGGCAAGTTCCAAACGGTTTGCTTCAGTTACCAAATCAGATTCAATGCCCAAAACTCTCTTTTTTGAATCATATCTGGTATTAACCTTATCAAATAGCTCTTTGAGCATTTCCCACAAAGAGGAATAGAATATGTTTTGTTCGGTTTCTCGGTAAACAATATCGAGAGTGTCTAGGTAAACGCCGGCGATGGAATCGGCTGTAATAAAAATTGGCAGTTTGTTTTTTTTGAGATTTTCGTAGGCGGTTTGCCAATCGCTGGCAGCTTCGGGCTTAAACGGATTATTGATGACGGCAAATCCATTTTTAGAGATTGTGGGCAAGGCAGAGTCAATATTGATTTTTCTTGAGACATCCCAATAGTTTGCTGTTTGTTCTTTTGGTTTGGCTAATGGCAGTTTGTATGATTTTGTCTGAGCTTTAATAGAAATCTCCGGTTTTTGCCAATAGGAAGAAACAAATCTTTTCTCTTTTTCCAGCATTTCTTTGGTTAGTTTTTCCTCTTCGGTTTGAGCAGTGTCTGGTGTGATTGGTAAAAATCCGGTGGCAGTCGTGGTAGCCGGTTCGCTTACGGGCGTTTCAATTAGTATTGGTTCGGCCGGGATTTGGCGATGAGTTTGAAAATAGTAAAATAGTCCCAAGGCAGATGCTAGAATAATTATAATTACAACAATGACAGCAAAGATAATTATTAATTTGTTGTCCTCCATATTTTTAAAATTAATTTTATTTTTGTTATCTGCCGGTTGAGCCGAAGCCGCCGGTACTCCTGTCGGTTTCGCTTAAAACCTCGGTTTCTTGAATTTCTGCTTGGCCAAGAGAGAATATTACAACCTGAGTGACTTTATCACCCTTTTTAATTTCGTAAGTTTTATCGCTGAGATTAATTAGGGTGCAGTTGTATTCGCCGCGATAACCCGAATCAAAAACCCCGCCAAGGTTATGAATACCTTTTTTACCCATACTGCTTCTGTCTTTCATAATGGCAACATAACCTTGTTCAAACTCCATGGCTAAGCCAAAATAAATAACCTTAATTTCGCCCGGGGCGATAGTGTCGTTTTGTAGCGCAAAAAGGTCAAGGCCGGCGTCTCCCGGGTGGGCGTAGTGGGGAACTATAGCATCTTCATTTAATTTTTTGATTTTAACCAGCATTTTTCTTTATAGTTTCAATTATATCTTCAATTTGTTTGTAGAGTTGATCAAACGAGCCGTTATTATCAATTTTAAAATCAGCTTTTTCGGCAACGGTTTTTATTTGCTGTTCGGCCTCTTTTTTTTCGTCTTCTAAAAATTGTTCAAATGTTTTGGTGTTATCATCGGTTTTTTCGCCGCGACTTGTCATTCTTGAGTGTCGGCTTTCAGCTTTGGCGTCAATAGAAATTAAATAAAACCCGGGAATTTCGCGGAGATATTTAATATCAGGCTCGCGCCTGACACCATCAACGCAGACAACATCGCTTTTGGCGTTGGTGACATCAAAGGCGATTGTTTTTGCCATTAAATCATCGCCAAAATTTTCACGCAAAACCGAAGAGACTTTTTGCAAATTTTCACGATTGGTTTCGATATTGACGCGATTCAAAATATCATAAAGCATGGTTGAAAATCGATATGTTTCGGTTTGATATTTTGTTTTTAAGTATTCGCAAACCGTGCCTTTGCCTGAAGCAATCGGGCCGACAAAACCTAAAATTATTTTATTGCTTGTCATATTTTTCCACCTCTTCGTTGAAGTAAGTTAATTCAATGCCAACGGTTTTAAACATTTCTTCGCTTTCTTTTCCGGCATGATATTTTTTTTCACAGACCACCCGTTTAATTCCGGCATTTATTATCATTTTGGCGCAAGTCGAGCAGGGTGTCATTTTGCAGTAAAGAGTGGCGCCGTCAATGGAAACGCCCAGCTTAGCCGCCTGAACAATGGCGTTTTGTTCAGCGTGAGTCGTCCTAACGCAGTGCTGAGTTTGGCTGCCATCTTCGTGGGTGGTGGTTTTCATTTGGTGACCGACTTCATCGCAATGCGGCAAACCTTTGGGCGAACCAACGTAGCCGGTGACTAAAATTTGCTTATTACGGGCAATTACGCAACCGGAACGACCTCTGTCGCAAGTAGCTCTTTCGGCTACTACGCGGGCAATATCCATAAAATATTCGTCCCAGGTTGGGCGGATGTGTTTTGTTTCTTCGCTCATATTTTTGGAGATTTTTAGTAAAACAATTGACTATATTTTAACAGATTATAGGTCTTATTGGCAAGCTACTATTGAATAAATTTTATTATAAAAATATATTGACATATTTGTAAATTTATGTTAATTTTTTTATCTCCAAGACTTAACAAACCGCATTTCAACCGAAAGGACAACAGAATGTCTGGAGAAAAAAATGTTGGCCCAAGTGTGCCAACGCAAAAGATTTGGTGGGAGGATGGGCCCGCCGACACTTACTTTGAAAAAGCCGTTGATTTATTGCCCAACGGCACAATTATTGGCCAGCCTTATTATACCGGCTGGTATCGGGTATTTGAAATCGTCGACGGCAGACGTTTGCCGGTTGAACGTAATTTCAATACCGGCCAAACGCGCTCAATGGGCGCTCAGGCATGACTCGGCTTTTGTCGAGTTTTTTTAAAAACAAAAAATCCGGCCCTTAGGCCGGATTTTTTGTTTGAGTTTTATAATTGAACTTTTATGCCAGGACCCATGGAGCTTGCCAAGGAGATGCTGTTAATGTAGCTACCTTTGGCCGCGGAGGGCTTAGCCTTTCTGATGGCATCCATAAAGGCCTTATAGTTTTCAATTAATTGATCTTCTTTAAATGAGACTTTGCCGATAATCTGATGGACATTGGCGGTATCATCGTTTTTAAAGTTAACCTTACCTTTTTTCAATTCATCAATGGTTTTTTTGAGGTTGGTGGTAATGGTTTCATTTTTGGGAGAAGGCATTAAACCTTTGGGGCCCAAAATTTTGGCGATGATGGCCAATTTAGGCATCATGTCCGGAGTGGCAATGGCAATATCAAAGTCAACTTTACCGGTTGTTTTAATCTGTGTGATTAATTCTTCGCCGCCGAAAATATCGGCGCCGGCTTCTTTGGCTTCTTTATCCTTATCGCCGCTAACAAAAGCGCAAATCTTTTTGGTTTTACCGGTGCCGTGGGGCAGGGTAACAGCGCCTCTGACTTGTTGGTCGCTTTTTGAAGGTTCAATGCTTAGATTGACATGAACTTCAACTGAGCTGTCAAATTTGGTCGCCGATGTTTCTTTGACTAATTTGATGGCTTCTTCCAGCGAATAAATCTTGTTTTTTTCGACTTTCTTCGCTGCTTCTTGATAACGTTTTGAACGTTGCATAATTTTCCTTTCGCGGTAGACGAGCTTTTGGCTCTCCCGCAATATTATTAATTACTTTATTAATCAATATAAATCGGTTCGGCCGGAACTTGCGGCGTGGTCGCGTCTGAATTTTCTTTGTCTTTAATTAAATAATTGCTAATCTTGCGATCAAAACAATTATAGCCGGCATCATGAGAAAATTCCGTTCCGTACAAATAGCTTTCTTGATTTGAAGTGTCTTTATTGGAGTACTCAAATTCCGCGCAGAGTTCATAAGAGGTTTCGTCCGTAATTTTATACTCGTATGGTGTTTTGCTTTCCGGGTCATTCAATTTCAGGTATGCATTGTTTTCCTTCAAATCAGAAAGATTATCTGGCAATTTTTTATATTCACTGTAATAATTATCAATGGCGTACTTTATATTGGTTAAGTCTTGAGATCTGGTTGAGTCGTAAGCTTTGTTTCTGGCCGTCTTTGGTGATTCAATAACAAAGAAAGCACTGACAAAAGAAATGATAATCACAACTATGCTGATAATACCGAATATCTTTGGCAATTTTGATTTAATCAGCGAATGATCAGCTCTAATTTCTAACCAATAATAGGTAAAAATCCAACTGGCAATAATTAAGATGGTCAAACTTTTTAAGCAGAATCTCGCAGTAAAATCCCCGTTTAGTCCATAGAAGGTGGTGGTAATCAGATCGCCAACCGTAATGGCCAAAACTATAAAGAGAATGATATAGGTAATCCAGAGTCTGACTTTATTGCCGGGCAAGAGGGTACCGTTGTTTAAAGCCTTTCTAATTAACCAGCTAATTAAGAAAAAGACCGGAACGGCAACAATCAACGAAGACATTTGCCACTTTAAGGCTGTTTGGCTGAAGGCTTGTGTGATTTGACCATTACTTACCTCTAAGGGAAAAAACTTGTTGATGTACTGAAACCAGAGGCCGCCGGTTGAAAAGGCGGTAATTTCCAGCGTAAAAAATAATGTCAGAAACCAGAAAAGCGCTTTTGGTCCCTTAACGATTTTTTCAATTGGCTGGTTGGCCGTTTGGAGATTTTCCATATTTTATTTTTCCTCCTTTAAATAAATTATTTTTTATTTATTCACTTATTTCAAGACCCATTTGTTTGGCCGTACCTTCAATCATGTGCATGGCGCCTTCAATGTCTTTGGCGTTTAAGTCGGGCATTTTCTTTTCCGCAATTTCTTTAATTTGTTTGCGGCTGATTTTGCCGATCTTTTTCTTTAAGCACTCACCGGAACCTTTTGGAATACCGGCGGCTTTTTTTAGCAATTCGGCAACCGGCGGGGTTTTGGTGATAAAGGTGTAGCTTCTGTCTTCGTAAACGGTAATTTCAACCGGAGTAACTTCACCCATCTTATCTTTAGTTACTGCGTTGAATTTTTGGCAGAATTCGGCAATGTTTAAGCCGTGCTGGCCTAAGGCCGGACCGACTGGAGGCGCAGGATTGGCCTGGCCGCCGACAATCTGCAATTTGATAATTGTCTTTACTTTTTTAGCCATAAATGATTTTAATGATTTGTTATAAATCCTTTGTGTTTAGAAGCGCAAATATTATTTGCAAACACAAAGTAATTAATTAAACTTTTTTGACTTGCAAGAAATCAAGTTCAACCGGCGTTTCGCGGCCAAACATAGAAATCATAACTTTGATCTTGCCGCGGTCTTCATCAATCTTATTAATTTTACCTTCGTAACCCTTAAACGGTCCGTCAACAATTCTGACCGGTTCACCCACGGAGAGATCAATTTTGAATGTTGGCTCTTCCACGCCCATCCTTTTCTGGAGATTTTTAATTTCTTCATCAGAAATCGGGGTTGGGGTAGTGCCGGAACCGATAAAACCGGTAACATTCGGCGTATTGCGCACAACGTACCAAGAATTATCGTCAACAACCATCTCAACTAAAACATAGCCGGGAAAAATCTTTTCAATTACAACTTTCCTTTTGCCGTTTTTAATCTTTATCTTTTTTTCGGTCGGGATTAAAACATTAAAAATCTTATCTTCCATGTCCATGGATTCAATTCTTTGTTCCAAGTTACGCTTTACATTTTCTTCGTAGCCGGAGTAGGTATGAATGACATACCAACGTCGACCTTGTTGGAGTGTTTGTTTTGGCATATTTTTTATTTAATAACGTAACTTAAAGCAATATTTAAAATGAAGTCGACTATGCCTAAAAAGGCAGCCACGCCAATACTGATGCTGATTACCATAATAGTGTGTTGAATCACTTCATTTTTTGTCGGCCAAACCACCTTTTTCAGTTCCTGCTGGGAGGATTTGACATAATCGACTGTTTTTTGAACAATACTCATAATATTAAAAGATTTTTAAAAAGGCCCTCAAGGCCTTAATTTAATATATTTATTGTTATTATTCTACACAATATTAAGATAAAAGTCAATAGCAAAGTTTAAATTTATTATTTGTTTAAATTTAGCAAAATTTTATTGATAATAATTAATTGTTGAATTTAATTTTTAATGGTGATAATATCCATATTAGGTGCGATTAATAATGCCCAGATCGGAGGAAAAAATGACAGAAAACGAAGACCGGTCGAGAGTGGAGTTTTCCTTTATTTGCCCGTATTGCGAAAAACTTGCCTGGGTCAGGTTGAAGTTTGAGTCAGATACTGACATTATGATTTTTGACTGTTGCCATTGCTTTGGTTCTTTGGGCGTCCTAACGGCCAATCTGGAAGAATTTTTGGCCAAGGGCGGCCGGCACATTGAAAGCCTTATGCCAGTCTTCCAGTTTGAAGATGTGGCAGAAAACGAAGCCGGATTCAAACCGTATTTGAATTCCGACGACTGCCAATTTGTTCCGGGTAGAAGTATAATCTTACCCGAACATTTTTCTGACTGTAGTTTGAACTGAAAACGCCCAGGAGGTTACTGCCATGAATTTAGTGTTGCCCTTTGATGTGAATTGCAGGGTCTGTGGAGGATTGATTAAGGCAGAAATTTCTTTATCTCCTTGCATGATTGCCAAAATGTATGAGGACAGGCAAGACGGGTATCTCATTACCATTGCTTTTTGCTGCCCTTATTGTCGCGCAGTCAGCCGTTACGAGATTGGTATCTCGTACGAAATTGTCAGAAAAGTTTATCTGACAGATCGCGGTGTTTCGCGAGAAGAGGTGAGAGAATCCCAGCGCCAAATGAAAGTGGGCGCATGGACTGATTCCGACCAAGAGCCGAGTGCATTTAATTAGCCTCGGTTTTTTATATAAAAAAAGTGCCGATTTCTCGGCACTTTTTAGTTGAATTTTAGATATCAAGATTTTTTACGTTTTTGGCGTGAGAGTGAATGAATTGTTTTCTGGGAGAAACATCAGAGCCCATCAAAATATCAAACGTTTCATCAGCTTTGGCCGCATCGTCAATGGTTACAATTTTCATGACGCGTTTTTCCGGGTCCATGGTTGTTTCCCAGAGCTGTTCCGGATTCATTTCGCCCAAACCTTTGTAGCGCTGAATCATTACTTTTGAGGTTTTTTCTGTTTTTGCTTTTGCGGTTTCTTCTTCAACTTCTTCGTTTTCATTTGTTTCTTCTTCGGCTTCTTCGGTAATAGTGATTTCACTTGAAATATTATTTTTCTTTTTATATTCTTCCAGGTCGGAATCGGCATAAAGCCAAGTTACTTCTTTGCCTTTTCGAGCAGAATAAAGAGGGGGCTGGGCAATAAATAGATGTCCTTGGCGGATTAGTTCCGGAAAGTAGCGATAGAATAAGGTTAAAAGCAAAGTTCTGATGTGAGCACCGTCAACGTCAGCATCAGTCATTAAGATGATTCTGTCGTATCTTAATTTATCAATTTCAAACATTTCACCGATATTGGTGCCCAAAGCAATAACCAAGGATTTCAGTTCGTTATTGGCTAACATTTTATCAATTCGTGATTTTTCCACGTTTAGAATTTTACCGCGCAAGGGGAGGATGGCTTGGAATTCGCGGTTGCGACCCTGTTTGGCTGAACCACCGGCGGAGTCGCCCTCAACGATGTATAATTCCGAACGTGAAGCATCGCGCGAGGAACAATCGGCCAGTTTGCCCGGCAAGGTTAAACCTTCAAGTGCGCCTTTTCTTAAAACCGTTTCTCTGGCGGCTCTGGCGGCCACGCGGGCGCGTTGAGCCAAGATACATTTACTGACAATATTTTCCGCGTCCTTGGGGTGTTCTTCCAGCCAGGTTGAGAGGGCGTCATAAGTAACGGCATCAACTACCGGTTTGACTTCGGCATTGCCCAATTTGGCTTTGGTTTGACCTTCAAATTGCGGATCAGTGATTTTTATTGAGATAACAGCCGTTAAGCCTTCGCGTGAATCTTCGCCGGAGAGATTATCATCTTTTTCTTTGAGTAACCCTTTGGCTCGGGCGTAATTGTTTATTGCCCTGGTTAAAGCGGTTCGGAAACCGACTAAGTGGGATCCGCCTTCGGGGTTGATAACGTTATTGGCAAAGGCCAAAATGTTTTCATTGTAGTCGGTGGTATACTGCATGGCCACTTCCACGCGAGTGTTGTCTTGATCTTTATCAATATAAAAGATATTTTCGTGCTTGGCTTCAGAGTGTTGATTTAAAAATCTAACATAAGAGGCAATGCCGCCTTCAAAGTAAAAAGCGTAGCAATAAGGTTTTTTAGGATCGCGTCTATCAACAAAAGAAATGGAAATGCCTTTGGTTAAATAGGCTTGATTGCGCAAATGGCTAAGTATGGTTTCAACATTGAATTTGGTAACCGTAAAAATAGTGCCGTCCGGCTTGAAAGTTATTTTAGTTCCGGTACCTTTGGCTTTACCCACGGCCTTAACCGGTTTTAAAGATTTGCCGGTTTTGTATTCCTGCATCCATAATTTGCCGTCTCTTTTAACTTCGGCTTTGAGGTATTCGGACAAAGCATTAACTACGGAAACGCCCACGCCGTGCAAACCGGCCGAGACTTTATAACCGCCATCGCCGAATTTACCGCCGGCGTGCAATTTGGTTAAAACCAATTCCAAAGCGGATTTTTTGTATTGTTTATGAATATCAACCGGAATGCCGGAGCCGTCATCTTCAACTGAAACCATTTCGTCAGGCAAAAGCTCAACATTAATGTGTGAGCATCTGCCGGCCATGGCTTCATCAATTGAGTTGTCAACGACTTCCCAGATTAAGTGATGTAAGCCCTCTGAGGCGGTATTGCCGATGTACATGCCCGGGCGTTTGCGGACCGGTTCAAGACCTTCCAAAACAGTAATTTGTTTGGAAGTATATTCGTTAGTGTTAGCTGATTTTTTGGCCATAGATTTAAAACCAATAAAAATATAGGTTTTTGCCTATAAAATTGGCGAAATTTATATAATTTATAATGTGATTTAACAAGATAATTATAGCAATTTATTATGATAAAGGCAAGGATTTAAGGGGATAATTTTTTGCTTTTCCCAATTCTTAATTTTGTGTTATAATATTTAAAAGGAGATAAATAAATTATTATTCTCAATGGCGATTCCAACCAATCAGCCGGGCCAAATTAATCCCTGGCAACTCAAAATCAGTTATTGGTATGTAACCAATAAGATTTTATTAAAAAAAATATTGGTTGGTTTTTTAATTTTTTTAAACGTTATTTTTTACGGTTTTGCTTTGTACCGACTTTTGACCATATTGCTGGTTGACGACCGGTCTTGGAATCAAGGTTTGTCCACTTTGACTGACAGCTCGTCAAATTTTGCCCAGCTGCGGGAATTGCAAAAGCCAAAAATGCTTGAAATTATCAGTTTTAATATTGTCGGCGGGGTTGACGGTAAATATGACTTTATCATGCGCTTGAGAAATCCCAATAATAACTTCAACGTACCCGCGATAAAATATCAATTGATTGCCGGTAACGAAATAATCGCTGAAAAAACGGGATTTCTTTTGCCGGGCGAAGAAAAATATATCGGATTTTTTAATCAAGCTGCCGAAGGCGTACAAAGCGCAACCATAAAAGTCGCGGATATCACCTGGCAGAGATATAATAATTTTGACAGTTTTTCTCAGGCGCGCTTAAAGTTTGAAATTAGCGATTCAAAGTTTACTCCGGCCTCAGAAAGTGGAGTTAAGGGTGATTTGCCGGTTAGTATTTTAAATTTCAAAATTGCCAATAACAGCGCCTTTAGTTATTGGCACGTTGGTGTGTATATGGTTTTAATATCCGGCGATCAGGTGGTGGGTGCTAACTATTTAACCCTTGATCAATTAAAGTCCGGCGAAACCAGAGATGTGGAGATGCGCTGGTATGAAAATTTGCCGAATGTAACAGCGGTTGAAATAATTCCCGAAGTTGATATCAGTGATCCGGCGTCGTTCATGCCGGTAGAATAAAGATTGAATAATTATTTGCCCCGAAATCTTCGGGGTTTTTGTTTTGGCTAGAATGTTTTTTTTGGCGCTCGTATATGTTTATACTCTAGTCGTTGACGAGATTGCTTCGTCGTCCCGATAAATCGGGACTCCTCGCAATGACACTCGAAGAGGGGTTGGGCGTGATGAAACTCAGTAGAGGGAGGGAAGTTTTTTGTCGGCGCTTATTTATCGTTTACTTGTAGTCATTGAGGAGATTGCTTCGTCGTCCGCCTTTGGCGTCCTCCTCGCAATGACACTCGAAGATGGAGAACGATACTCAAGGGTGCAAGCACTAACACCTCGAGTGTCATTGCGAGCCCCGCGTAAGCGGGGCGAAGCAATCTCAGGCAGACGGTTAACAAATAAAAAGACGAAGAGCGCCACGAAAGCAATCTCGTTGCTTGTGTCACTAAAAAGACGAAGAGCGCCAAAAAAGCAGTCTTGTTGCCGGTATTAAAAAAATAAAACAAGCGACGACAAAAGCAAAAAATATTTTAAGCCATAAAAAAAGCCGTCCTATGCCGGGACGGTCTTTGGGTTTTGCAACCCCACTGATTCGTAGTTGAGGCGTCGGCCGCACTCGCGGCAGAATGCTTCAATCTTAGGATCAATAATTTCGGTTTTGCAGTAACTGCACTGCAAAATCTCAACTTCGATGTCGTCTCTGACCGGCCCGCCGCAATGTGGGCAATGTTTGGGCGGTTGAATCGCCCCGGACTCAATCAGAGGGAAAAGGTACGTAAGGTCCCCTGGACACCAGGGGCAATGGCCATCCTTTATTTTGGCGGGAATGGCCGCCGGAGCGCGGCGCAAAACATTTGCACTTTGCGCCCCTAAATAGGGCGTTTTTCCCATTTTGTTCGTCCTTTCGCCGATATTTGTCTGAAATAATGATCGGAAAATAAAAGCCATTGCCATATTACGATTAAATCAAAATAAAGTCAATAAAACACAAAAAATAAGGGATTTTTTTAAAAATATTGACAAAATTGTCAATATATAGTATGATGTAAAGTCTAGTTTGACCTGTTTTCCGACTATGTTGGTCGGGAGGCGGAAGGTCTGAGGCCAGTAGCCAAAGACCGAGGCAAAGCCTTGTGGCAATGCCTGTGTACTTTCACCCCGCCCTGAGAAATTGGGGCAAAAATCGAAGGAGGTCCAATATGGACACGCAGAAACCCAAAAAAGAACAGAAACCGCAACCCAAACCCAACCGGAAGGTTGACTGGAACAACGACCTTCGCAAGGTCGGTGACCACCTGAAGACGGCCGCCCTGGACCTCTACTTCATGCCGGCCGAATTGGCCCGGAAGAAGTTTAACGACCGCGAAGTGCTGGCAGGGGTTTTCCTCTCGCACAGCAACATCGTGGTTCGCGACGGTCGTATGACCTCGCTTCGCGCATTTGCGGAGTACGAGGCCGCGGCCGAAGCGGTCAAGGCGCTGGAAACGGCGGCCAAGATCAGCGGCGCCGACCTGACGGCGGCCATCCAGGTCCAGCAGAGCAAGCTGGCCGAGGCCGGAGAGCGCCTTGACCAGGCCATCAATACGCCCGGTTCCGTTGACCTCTGGAAGCATGTCATCGGCGAGAACGGCTACATCATTGTCGAAATCGGCGACCCCGAGCTCGATGTTGACCCCGCGCTCTCGATTCAGGGCTGCGAGGTCAACCTCAGCATCGTCCCCGGCGCCACCGACAAGTGGCATCTCGGGACCGTCCGCTACGCGGGTGATGCCGTTCCGACGCACACCCATTTCGCGCTGGACCAGGCCGGGGATTCCCGCCTCGTTCAGTTTGTCGCCGTCTGCGGCAAACTGAAGGGCCAGGAGATCAAAGAGAAGATCTCCCTCCTGATGAGCCTGCGCCGCGGGAAGTACGACGCCAGTGGCCTGGTGGCGCGCCACCTCGAGGTGCGCAACGCCGACGGCTTGTCCGTCTCGGCGGACCGCACCTACATGGCCCTGCCGGCCGAGGATCTGGATTTGGTCCAGAGATTCCTCGCCGGCCACGTGGCCCCGGAGAAGCCGGCTGTCGCGAAGTCCGACGAGCACCTGGCGGCGAACACCTTGGCCGATGCCATGGCCGAAAAGGGCATCACGCCCGAGCAGTTCGCCGGAGCCGAGCCCGTCGCCGACACGCCCGAGGAAATCCCCGAGGCTCTGCCGGCCGACGATCCCAACCCCGTCACCGACGAGGCCGAACAGGCTGACCCGGCCAACGACAAAGGGCCGTCAGACCTGCCCGCCCAGGTTGAGCGCGGCCAGAAGCGGGTCACGGCGCGCCAGGCCGCCACGGGGGTCAAGCCCCGGGCCAAGAGGGCCAGCAGCGGCAGGGGCAAGCCCTGCGGCAAGGGTGACGAGGAGTAGCACCTACTGCATCTCCCCCCCCCGCTCCTTCAAAAACGTCCCGATTCGTCGGGGCAAAACCTTAACCCTAAGGGGCTGACTCGCGTCGGCCCCTTTCCCTTTTTATAAAAGGGATTTTTTGTTATAATAAAGCATATTTATTAATAAGAATTTATTTATGTCCCAGCCGTTGATAAAAATGGTTGATATTAAAAAAGATTATGTAAATGATGAGGTCGTTACCAATGTTTTGCGCGGCATTTCTTTTGAAATTAATGTTGGTGAGTTTGTGGCTATTATGGGCCCGTCCGGTTCAGGCAAATCAACCCTAATGCATATTTTGAGTTTTTTGGATCGGCCAACCGGTGGGGTTTATGAATTTGAAGGTCGCAATGTTTTTGATTATTCCGATGATGAATTGGCGGTTTTGAGAAACAAAAAAGTCGGGTTTATTTTTCAAAGCTATAATTTGTTGCCTAAGACTTCGGTTTTGGAAAATGTAAAATTGCCGCTGACTTATTCGGGAATTTCAGCCAAAGAAATGGATGAGCGCGCCAAAGAAGCGATTAAGGCGGTTGGCTTATATCATCGCTTGGATCATTTATCAAACCAGCTCTCCGGTGGCGAACAGCAAAGAGTGGCTATTGCCAGAGCGCTAGTTAATGACCCGAAAGTTATTTTTGCCGATGAGCCCACCGGCAATTTGGACTCCAAAAGCGGTACTCAAGTGATGGCGATTTTGGAAAGATTAAACGAAGATAATCATTCCATAATTTTGGTTACACACGAACAAGACACCGCCGATCACGCCCAGCGAATTATTAAAGTCAGAGACGGTTTGGTCTTATCCGATGAACGCGTCTCGGATCGCCGCAGTGCTAAAAATGGGGAGTTAAGAAAATAAAAAATCAGCTCTTGGCTAATTTATGCTTTTAGAAATAATAAAATCATCAACCAAGCGTTTGGTCGCCAGAAAATTGCGGACTTTTTTAACGATGCTTGGTATGATTATCGGCATTTCTTCGGTAATTATCATTATGGCTGTTGGCGCCGGCGCGCAAAGTTTGATTTTAAACCAAATTAAAAGCATGGGCTCAAATTTAATCGGGGTTTTACCCGGCGCTTCGGACGAAAACGGACCGCCGGCTTCGGTTTTTGGTGTAACCGTTACCACCTTAAAATACGATGATGCCTTGGCAATTTTAAAAAAGGAAAATGTGCCGCACGCTTTGGCGGTTACGGCTTACGTTAAGGGAACCGGTACCGCTTCTTGGCGCGAGAACAGTCAAGAGGTCAATTTTACCGGCGTGAGCGAAAGCTATTTGGAAGTTGAAGATGGTGAAATGGCAAAAGGCAATTTCTTTAGCGAAGAAGATAATAAGTCTTTAGCCAGAGTGGCGGTTTTGGGTAGCCAGGTGGCCGAAGATATTTTTGGCAGCGAAAATCCTATCGGTCAAGACTTCAAATTAAAGCGTGAAAGTTTTAAGGTGATCGGCGTGCTTAAAGAAAAAGGTTCGTCTATTGTCTCCAGTCAGGACGATCAAGTTTTTATTCCGGTTTTGACCGCCCAAAAAATTCTTTTGGGTATTGACCATCTTGGTTTTTTGCGCGTCAAAGTTGATCGAGCTGAAAATTTGGATATTTCAATTGAAGATATTAAAGCGACTTTGCGCGAACAGCACGATATTGACGATCCAACCAAAGACGATTTTTCGGTTCGCAGCATGCAGAAAGCTCTGGATGTTTTTACCAGCGTGACTAACGCCTTAAAATTTTTCTTGGCCGCAATCGGGGCAATCTCTTTATTGGTTGGCGGTATCGGCATTATGAATATTATGATGGTAACAGTCAATGAGCGCATCAGAGAAATTGGTTTGCGAAAAGCGGTTGGCGCCAAAAAGAACAATATTTTGTTTCAATTTTTGGTTGAGACGATTATTATTTCTTTGCTGGGCGGAATCTTAGGAATTGTTCTTGGCGCGATAATTTCGGCTTTGGTCGCCTTAGTGGCCAAGTATTTGGGTTATAGCTGGGATTTGTCAATTTCTTTGAGTTCAATTTTACTTTCTTGTGGCGTTTCCATCGCCATTGGTTTAATATTTGGCATTTATCCGGCATATAAGGCGGCCAATTTGGATCCGATCACGGCTTTAAGATACGAATAATTATGAGATTTTCAACCATCACCATTGCTTTAAAATCATTAAAACGAAATCGCGTCAGAACGATTATGACGGTTTTGGGTATTATCATCGGCATCGCCGCGGTTATTACGGTAATGTCGGCCGGCAACGGCTTGAAGGGCTTTGTGACCGGCCAAGTTGAACAATTCGGCACCGATGCCATTCAAACGGAAATCAAGGTACCAAACACCAGCCATACTTCCGCCGGCAATGCTTCCGGCATTGCCCAAGGCATTCAAATCACAACCTTAACGCTGGATGATGCTGAGGCGCTCAAAAAAATCCCCAATATTAAGGACACTTATGGAGCCACTATTAGCCAAGAAATCGTGACTTATCGCGAGCTGAACAAGCGCGCTATGATTTGGGGGGCGGAAGCTTCATTTATTGAAATTGATAAAACCGGTTTGGCCGAGGGCCGATTTTTTACCCGCGAAGAAGACAGAGGCTTGAGTAATGTGGTAGTAATCGGCCAAGGTATAAAGGAAGAATTTTTTGGCACTCAGGATCCGATGGATCAAATTATCAAAGTCGGCAAAGAAAAATTTCGCGTCATCGGCGTAATGAACAAACGCGGATCCATGGCCTTTTTTGATATGGATGATATTGTCTATTTGCCGGTCAGGACTTTGCAAAAAAAACTTATGGGCATAAATCATGTCACCATGATTATGAGCCAAGTCTATGATAAAGAAAAATCCGATGAAACCGTGGAAGATATCGTAGCTTTGATGCGTGAGAGGCACGATATTGACGATCCGGATAAGGACGATTTTGCCGTTATGTCAATGACTCAAGCGATTGAAATTTATGATACGATTTTTGGCGCGATCAATTTGCTCTTGGTGGCCATTGCCGGCATTTCTTTGTTGGTTGGCGGGGTAGGCATTATGAATATTATGTACGTATCCGTTACCGAGCGCACTTATGAAATTGGTCTAAGAAAATCTTTCGGCGCCACTTCCGGCAATATCTTGTGGCAATTTTTATGGGAGGCGATTGTGATAACGCTTTTTGGCGCCATTATCGGTTTGGCGTTTGGAATTTTACTTTCGCTTTTAATCTCGGTGGTGGCCACGGCTCAGGGTTTGGCTTGGGATTTTTATATTTCCGTCACTTCTGTAATCATGTCAATTTCAGCTTCATTTTTCATCGGCATAATTTTTGGCGTTTTTCCGGCTATTTCGGCCGCCAAACTTGATCCAATTACGGCGCTTAGAACCCAACAATAAATTATGAAAAAGGAAAAGAAATATTTTTATTATGCTATCTTTATTGCTTTAGGCGCATTTTTTTGCAGGGTCTGGGGTCTGTTTGGCGGTGATTTGCATCATGATGCGGCGATAAATAGTTATCGCTCGTTTGGTTGGTTTGACTATTTAACCAGTCAAGGGCAAACCTCGCCAATTTCTTGGTTTGGTTATATCCCTTGGTGGGCAAATTTATCTTTTCACGATCATCCTTTCTTAACTTTTTTAATTCAACGAATATTTTTTACCGTTTTACCCAAGTCAACCGTTACGGCTTTATTACCATTTGCTTTGGCCGGAAGCTTGGTAACCTTTTTAATTTATCTTATTGTCAGAAAATATCGCAGCCAAAATCAGGCAATTTTAGCCAGCGCCTTGTTTGCTTTTTCTTCGTACGCAATTTGGATTGGTCGCATCGGTTATTTGGAGGGCTTGGAAATTCTCTTTATTACCTCGGCGATTTATTCTTTTTTGGAATTTTTAAGAACGCAGAAGTCCCGTTATTTATATTTTTGGTGGGGGTCAGTTGCTTTGGCAATTGCCTGTAAGTATACGGCAATTTTTTTGTTGCCGGCCGGGATAATATATTTACTGATTTATCAAAGAAAAATTTTTACCAGCCAACGTTTTTGGTTTGGTTTTTTAATTTTTTTAATTATCCTGTCGCCAATAATAATTTATAACGGATTTGTTTTTTATTATCGCGGCCATTTTGATGCGGCTTTTTCTTCGATGGTTGGCATGCACCCGACTGACTACGAAATTATTTCTTCCAGGGGAGTTGATAAAAATATAATTTCAAACCTGGTTGTTTTTGGCAAGTCAATTTTTGAGAATTCCAGTTTCGGTTTTGGGCTCATAAATATTTTTGCCATTGTCTATTTATTCGGCTATTTGCTATTTAAAAAAAGAGATCAGTTTAACAGCTATCTGTCCCTTAATATTTTGTTAATGGTTGTGATGTTTTCTTTTGCCAATTTGGCGTCGCGCTTTGTTTCCATTATTACGCCATTTTTGGCTTTAATGGTGGCGGAAGTGATTTTTTCCTGGGCTGAGTTATTAAAAAATCAAAAAGCGGTTTTTTCAATTTTGGTTTTTTTCTTTGGTGCTATTTTTTGTTGGGAGGCAATTTATGCAATAAATAGCAATATTTTAAGTAAACCGTTGGGCGGGGTATATTTTTATTATCCAAGCCGGCCATATAATTTGGGATTTTCGCAGCTGGAAGATTATATGAAAGAGAATGTGTACGATAAGTATTTAGAAAAACGCAAAATGACGGAAATGAGTTCAATTGCGCAAATTTCAGTTGGTGGTAAGGAGGTGGTTTTATTTGACGAGCGAACAGATTGGTTTTCCAGAATGTGGCACATTGATTTGTATCAAACATATTATGGCCAACCAATTTTATTTTTTACTGATATTTCTTTAATGCTGCCGCCGGGCGAGACTAATTACCTGGATTTCTTGGCGCAAAAAGGCGCGACTGGTTTTTGGTTTGTCAGGGCTGTCAATAAGGCTTTGGTGGAGACAGAGAACGAGACCTATAATATTTCCATTGATTCTTTGATGGAAATGATAAACTCAGCCGGTTTAAAGCCCAAACAAATTATTTATGATTATGAGGGTCAGCCTTCGTTTGAGATATATAATTTTGGTGTTAATTAGTTTAGGTTACAATTTTTAGGTCTTGCCAGTTTGTGGTATAGTTTGGAGATTTAAAATTTTGGGCCAAGAAATCCGTACCGTGTTCATCTTCGGCGGCTGATTTTATGGTGTTGACGCCAAACCGATAATTAATTTCATCAAGACAGCGCATTAGGCGCGTTTTTTTAATTTCATTTTGAGCATCACAAAACAAATTTGATTGAACACAATTTTTATCCGTTAATTTTTCCAGACAAATGCCGGCTTTTTTGTAATTGTGGCCGTCAATAAATATTTTATCCAATGCTTTTTGCGCCCAGCAAATCAAGTCGGGGGTGAAGGCGCTCGGCTGCGGCATTTTAATTTTATAAAAATTGGCATAAAAATCTTCGTGGGAGAAGTGGCTGGTACTGATATAAACCGAAATTTCATTAGCCAGCATTTCATCTTGCCGTAATTTTTCTGCCGCCCTGGCCGTATAGCTTGAGACAAGGGCGTTTAACTGACTTTTGCTTCTTACTTCTTTGGCAAAGGTTCTGGAAGTAGAAATGCTCTTTGGTTTTTCTGTTTCCAGGCAAACGCCAATTACATCTTGACCGTTTATTTCTTGCCAGGTTTTAAATCCGGCGCTGGTCATTTTTTTTAAAATCCATTCCGGCTTAAGTCTTTTAAAATCCAAGGCGGTTTTTACGCCCAATTTTTTTAAGGTTTGGCCGTATTTTCGGCCGATTCCCCAAATATCATCAACTTGTATTGATTCTAATTGCCGGTCTATTTCCTGCGGGTTAAAAAAATGAACCACACCATTTTGATTTTTTTTAGCTATTTTGCTGGCTGCCTTGGCCAAGGTTTTGGTTTGGGCAATACCGATAGAAACCGGAACGCCAACCCACTGGCGAATTGTTTTTCTGATTTCTTGGCCATAGGGTTCAAGCTCGGATTTTTTAAGACGACTTAAATCCAAAAAAGCCTCATCAATTGAATAGATTTCAATGTCATCGGTAAAATATTCAAGCGTTTTCATAACTCGATCGGAAATGTCGCCGTATAATGCAAAATTTGAAGAAGCGGCAAAGACCTGATTGTTGTTGACCAAATTTTTAATTTGAAAATAAGGTTGGCCCATGCCAATGCCGATTTTTTTAGCTTCTTCTGATCGGGCAATAACGCAGCCGTCATTATTTGATAAAACCACCAACGGCTTTCCCTCAAGTTGCGGATTAAAAATTCGTTCGCAAGAAGCATAAAAATTATTACAGTCAATAAGGGCGAATACGCTCATAAATTAGATTAACTTTTGAGAGCTTTAATTATAAATTTAAATTTTTCTAACCACGCCAACGACTACACCCCAGATCATTAAGTCGTTTTCTTTTTTTATTTTAATCGGTTGGTAGTCTTCATTTTCCGGCATTAAAATAATCACGTCCTTTTGCCGTAAGAGTCGTTTAACTGTCAGCTCGCCGTCAATTACGGCCACTACGATTTTATTATTTGTCGCTTCTTTTGATTTATCAACAATTAAAATATCGCCGGAATTAATGCCGGCATTTTTCATTGATTCGCCTTGAACCTTAACCAGAAAAGTTGCCACTTGGTTTTTTATCAAATAGGAATTCAAATCAAGTCTTTCTTCAATAAAATCTTCGGCTGGTGATGGAAAACCGGCAGCAACAGGGGAGAGATAAAGCGGCAGGTTTATGGTTGTCTTTTTTTGCGGCTTGATGACGCTTGCTTTTATTGTTTTGGAAAAATTTTTTTTGAGAAATTGATTAAAATCTTGCGGTTTGATTTTCCATTGGCCAATCTTTGTTGCCTTGATTTGCCCGGAAGCAATGTAGCGAAAGATGGTTTTTTTGCTGACGCCAAGATAGGCGGCAAGGTCTTTTGGTTTAAGATAAGCTGGCATAAAGGTTAAATTTTTGAATTTTTTGGCGTTTTTTATAATGTCCACTTTTGTCCACATTTATTGTAACAAAAAAATCAGTTTGGGTAAATAAAAAAAGCAACAGCCCCCTTCATCTGTTGCTGTGCGCGATTAGCGCAAAAAGAGCGAAGCCCCGCCAATGATTCCGGCTTTTTCGCCAAGAACCATAGGTGTGACCAACGGATCTTTTTTCCACGAATGCTGGTTAAGGGTCTCCATCATCGTGTCGTGAAAAAGCGGCCAGGCTTTGGCGATGTTGCCGCCGACAAGCATAATGTCGGGGGAAACCGTTCCCTGAATCCACGCCAGGGTAAAGCCGATGTATTGGCCCAGCTTTTTGTAAGCATAAAGAGCTTGTTCATCGTTTTGAGCCAGGTCTTGGATTTCTTTTGGCGTCAACTCCATGCCCGTTTGCCGGAAATACTCCTCGCTTATGCCGCGGGAAGACACCACGTCTTCAATCGTGGTTGGGCAATTCACGGCCACGGGCACGCGCGCCAATTCCATGGCCATAAAGCCTGCGCCGGTAAAGATTTTACCGTCAATGACCAGGCCGTGGCCATAGCCGGTGCCGATGGTTTGTCCGTAAACAACGACATGGCCCTTGCCGGCACCGGCAAGGGTTTCGCCCAAGACAATCAGATTGGCGTCGTTGTTGATTTTTGCCGTCAGGCCGGTGCGATTTTCAATCTCGCCGGTAAGACAGCAGTCTCTCAGTCCGGGAATGTTCGGCGTTTGGCCGATAGTCCCGGTGTCAAAGTTGGCCGGACCGGGCGCGCCGCCGCCACAACCGACGACATCAAATCCTTCTTGCTCAAGTTCAACGGCCTTGAGCGTAATTCCTTCGGCAATCGCCGTCAGGATTTTTTCAGTCTGGTCTTGTGGGTCAATCGGGATTCTTTCGATTGCTCCCACTAACTCCAAGTTTTCGTCTACCCCGGCAACGGCAAAATGGCTGCCGCCGAGATCAAAACCAATCGCTGCTTTCTTTTTCGGTGCCATTTTCTTGTCCTCCATGGCGGTTTTGTTCTAGCCAAATTTTAGGCAAAAATGCGCATAAAGTCAAACTTTTCTAATTTATTTTAGCCTTGACAAATTATTTAATTTAATTTATATTGATATAGTTAATTTATTATCATTCATACCGCTTTTTTATTTTAGTCAAATCCTCCCCGAATGCGGGGCTTGGCTAAAGGGCGGTAGAAGAGCCGTCTTTAATCAAAGACGCGTTAAAAAGGACTAATTTATGCCTCAAATCCCTGATTTGTTGCCTATGCTTCAGGCTGGTGTGCATTTTGGCCACCGCTTAAGCAAAAGACACCCCAAAATGGAACCGTACAT
This sequence comes from uncultured Gammaproteobacteria bacterium, assembly GCA_964540635.1. GTDB lineage: Bacteria > Patescibacteriota > Patescibacteriia > Buchananbacterales > UBA6539 > 02-FULL-45-11b. The sequence goes on along the minus strand of CAZINP010000002.1, from coordinate 163,691 downwards.
TTTCATGTCAAAAGGCGGTTTCCACATTATCAATTTAGAACAGACCCAAATTAAGCTCCAATCGGCGCTTGATTTTGCTAGAAAAGTAGTGAGCAATGGCGGCACTATTTTATTTTTGGGTACAAAAAAACAAGCCCAGCCGATTATTGCCAAATACGCCAAAGAATGCGACATGCCTCATATCACCGAAAGATGGTTGGGTGGTACCATTACCAACTATGGCGAAATTTCTCGTTTAATCAGAAAGTATGTTGATTTAAAGAGAAAAAAATCTTTGGGTCAGTTGGATAAATACACCAAGAAGGAAAGATTGGATTTTGATAAGGAAATTGAAAAATTAGATAAGATGGTTGGCGGCGTTGAAACCTTAACTAAAATTCCAGATGCAATTTTTGTGATTGACATTAAAAAGGAAAAAACCGCCGTTGCCGAAGCAAAAAAGAAAAATATTCCTATCATTGCTTTGGTTGATACCAACGTCAATCCGGACTTGGTTTCTTATCCGATTCCGGCAAATGACGATTCGGTCAAATCAATTGAAATCTTCACTTCTTTAATGGCTCAGGCCGTAATGGAAGGCGCTAAAGATCGTCCGGCTCCGGTTGTTTCTCCAGCCCCGGAAAAACCGAAAAGACCGGTCAGAAAAAACTAACTTGTAAATCATAATTAAAATCTAAAATAAAATACAATATGAGCGTTGACACTCAAGCAATAACTAAATTGCGTGAAATTACCGGCGCCGGCATCGGCGATTGCAAAGCAACTTTGGAAGAAGCTGGCGGCGACATTGAAAAAGCGGTTGAAATAATGCGCAAAAAGGGCGCGATTAAAGCCGCAAAAAAGTCAGACCGTGCCACCAAAGAAGGCGTAATTGCCTTTGCCAAAAAAGACGGTAAGGTTGCCGTCGTTGGTTTGGCCTGTGAGACTGATTTTGTTGCCCGTAATCAAGATTTTATCAATACTGTTTCAGAATTGGCGGAAAAATTATTGGCAATGGATGATACTGATGAATTCAGAGCTTGGGCGGAAGAAAAGATTAAAAACGAAATGATTGTAAAGATTGGCGAGAATCTGCAATTGGTTGTTATTGATATTGTTAAGGGTCAAACTTTGGGTTGCTATTTGCACTCAAATAAAAAGATCGCCAGCGTGGTGGTTTTGGATAAAGGTGATGAGAGCTTGGCCTTGGATATTGCCATGCAAGTTGTGGCCATGTCGCCCAAGTGCTTGAGACCGGAAGACGTTGATGCAGCGGAATTAAAGAAAGAAAAAGAGATCTATAAAGTTCAGCTCAAAAATGAAGGTAAGCCTGAGGCAATGTGGGATAAGATTATTGAAGGTAAGGTAAATAAATTTTACACGGATGTTTGTTTATTAAAACAAGCTTTCATTAAAGACGATAAAAAAAGCATTGAAAAGATTCTGGCCGAAAATAATTCGGCAGTCATCGAAGATTATCGACGCTATCAAATTTAACGTTCACGATATTTATGGAAAGGTACGCCCAAATACAAGTTTCTCTTTGGGAAAAGCCGTATGTGGCCAAGCTTGAAGATTTTCGAATTGAGCTAGGCGATATGGTTGTAATTAAGTCCGAGCAAGGCAATGACCTTGGTCGGGTGGTTTCAATTTTTGAGCCCGCGGCCGAAAAGATTGAAGGTGCGGAAGAGGCGAGTATCGTGCGTAAGGTGATGACTGAAGATGTGGAAAATCAAAATGAGGTTAACAAGCAAAAAGCAACCACGCTTGATTATTGCAAAAAGGTGGTTGAGCGCCTGAATTTACCAATGAAGGTGATTGATGCTCATTTTTCTTTTGACGGCAGTAGGGTGGTTTTCCCTTTTATTGCAGATGGCCGCGTTGATTTTAGGCAGTTGGTTAAAGAGTTAACTCATCACTTCCAAAAATCAATTCGTTTGCAGCAAATCGGCATTAGAGATGAGGCAAAGATTGCCGGCGATGTTGGCACATGTGGACGCACCCTTTGCTGTAAAACTCATCTCAAGGAATTGGCCAGCATTACCTCTGAGTTGGCTGACATTCAACAGGTGGCTCATCGTGGATCGGAAAGACTTTCCGGGCAATGCGGACGTTTGCGCTGTTGTTTGGCTTTTGAGCAGGAGGTTTATAATGAATTAGCAAAAAATTTGCCGGCTCTGGGCAGCAAGGTAAAAGCGCCACAGGGTAAGGGCAAAGTAATCGGTTGGCACACTCTGAAACAGACGGTTGATTTGGCCCTAGAAGGCGATCAGTCTGAAGTTATTGAAGTGCCGGCCAAAGATGTAAAATTAATATGAACAGAAAAATAGTTTTAATCGGATTTTTTGCCGCTCTTTTGGTTTTTGTAACCGGCTGCGGCAATGGCAATAAAGTTTCAACGCCAACTGAAAATGATCTACCGCCCGTTGCTGATTCTGTGGCAGAAACCGGCAAGGTGATTGACTTATCGGCGCTGAACAACCAAACGGTAACGACTACGCCGGGTGATATTTTGTATATCAAATTTACCAGCGATGTTACTTTCAAGCAGCATAGCATTTCCAGTGTGGATGCTTCCGCCTTCGTTTCCTTAAAAGACGAAGAAGTTAAAAAACAAGGTAACGGTTATGTTAATGAGTGGTGGTTTAAGGTTGAAAAAAAAGGTGAGTTTGAGATTAAGTTTAATTACGGCTCTTCCGGCAAAAAACCAGAACAGATTTTCTCTTACAATATTGTGAGTATTTAGTAATACTCCAAAGGAGGTTGCGGCTTATGAAAATAATATTTAAGCAAAAAATTTTTGTTTTAGGTTTATTTTTAACCTTCATTTTTTTGTTGTCCGGTTGTGCGAATTTTTATATTCCTGATTTTTATAAGCAAAATATAAATGAAGATGAAAATTATTCGGTGCAGGCCGGACAGGTCGCGGTGATTAAAAACGATATAATTATCAATAAACCGCTAAGCGGTGAAATTATTTCAAGCCCCCTTGTTGTTTCCGGTAAAATAATGATTGACGTCGATGAAATTTATTTCAGACTTATTGATGAGTGGGACAATTTGGTAGCGACTTCTTCGGTAAAGTTGCAAAATAATAATCAAGAATATTCTCTCCAGATGGAATTTCCCGTTACTTTCACACAGCAAGGCGTTTTGCAGGCCTATCTTCTATCAGAAGATAAAAAATCAGAAATGGATTTAATCAAGGTTCCAGTTCAATTTAAGGATTACAAGAAGCCGGTTATGTCTTTGTTTTATTCTAATATTTACAAAGACCCGGATCTTAAAAAATGCGGTGAAGTTTATCCGCTGGAAAAGGAGGTCGTCATAAAAAATGATTTCGCCACCAGTGTTTTGTTTGCGCTTTTTTCTACTTTAAGTGAAGAAGAGATGAAAAACGGCTATGTGAATAATTTTCCGGAAGGAGAAATTAAAATTAATAAGGTTGAGTCAATAGACGGTATTGTTAATTTGGATTTTTCCGCTGAAATTCTGGAAGGGGTTGAGGGTGCTTGTCGAAAGGAGGCAATGGTTGCTCAAATAACTGAAACCATTAAACAATTTAAGGATGTTAAGGTTGTTAAAATTACAGTTGAAGGAAAAGACATAAAATAATTTCTCAATAATAATAACGCCTCGATTGAGGCGTTTTTATTATTATTTTTATATGTTATAATTAAGACATAATTAAAATAATACAAAATATGTCAACAAAAATTGCCATTAACGGCTTTGGCCGAATCGGCCGCGCGGTTTTTAAAGGAGCGCTAGAAAATAAAAAATTACAGGTCGTGGCCATTAACGATTTAATGGATGCGAAAACTTTAGCCCATTTGCTCAAGTATGATTCGGTTTATCGTCAATACGAAAAAAAAGTTGAAGCGGTTGAGAATGGACTCAAGGTGGCCGGTAAATTTTACCCTATTTATTCAGAAAAAGATCCGGCGAATTTGCCTTGGAAGAAATTGGGCGTTCAAATTGTAGCAGAATGCACCGGTCGCTTTACCAACAAGCAGGAAGCATCCGGCCATCTCAAGGCCGGCGCCAAACGCGTTTTGCTTTCCGCACCGGCAAAAGATGATGCGACGCAAACTTTAGTTTATGGCACAAGGTTTTCTGTTGATTGTCTTAAAGCCAATAAGTCAGACAATGTCGTGTCCATGGCTTCATGTACCACAAATTGTATTGCACCAGTAATGCAAGTTTTGCAAGATAATTTTGGGATTGAAAAGGCGTTTATGACCACGATCCATTCCTATACGGCCGATCAAGTTTTGGTTGACGGTCCGCATCGCGACTTAAGACGAGCCAGGGCGGCGGCCGTAAATATTGTTCCGACCACCACCGGCGCAGCCATTGCCACCACAAAAGTCATACAGGGTCTTAATAACGCTTTTGATGGCATTTCCATTCGCGTTCCGACAATTTGTGCCTCACTTTCAGATATTACGGCGGTTGTAAAAAAAGATTCGGTTACCATTGAACAAATTAACGCTGCTTTTAAAAAAGCGGCCAAAGATCCTTTTTATAAGGGGATTTTAAATGCGACGGAAGAGCCGTTGGTTTCTTCTGATTACATTGGAAATAATTTTTCCACAATTGTTGATTTGCCTTATACTAAAGTTATTGGCGGTAATTTAATTAAAGTTTTGGCTTGGTATGATAATGAGTGGGGATATTCAATGCGCATGGTTCAAATGACCGAAGAGTTGGGAAAAAATCTTAAATAGGCAAAATAAACTAAGCTTAAAAAACCGGCAAACTTTGCCAGTTTTTTAGGTTCTTGACAAGTATTTTTACTTGTGGTAATGTATTAATAAGCTAAAACATTATAAATTTAAAAAGAATGGAATCCAATAAATGGCAAAGCAAAAATATTAAAGAGCTTTTCAAGGCAATTGCCCAAATTAAAGACCAAAAAGAAGCAGCTGATTTTTTCAGAGATTTGTGTACATTGGAAGAGTTGGCTGAAATGGCCAGGCGTTGGCAGGCCGCTGTTTTGCTTGAAAACAACCAGACTTATCGTGAAGTTTCGCGAAAAACCGGCTTATCAACTACTACAGTTACGCGCGTGGCTTATTGGCTTAATCATGGTCAGGGCGGATATAAATCAATATTAAATAGAAGATCTAAATCCAAAAAGTAAATTATATGAATTTATTTATAAAAAAATTAAATAATCATCAATATCTTACCTTGCCACAAGCGAGTTGATTTGAGATTAAAAAAATGTCAAATTACCCCGCCTGTGGCGGGGTTTTTGCTAATGTGGCAAAAATTAAATCGTTCTTTGAACCTATAAGGAGTCAGGCTTATGTGGAGTATCGAACGCGACATCTATTTTTGGCTGATGGATTGTTACGAAGATTTCTTAAAAGAGGCGAAAGCCAAGGGGATTGATTCCGGTTTAGACTGGGAATCTATTCTAAATCGGAAAAAGGCGGAATTGTTGGCAATTGAGAAGAAGATATTTGATTCTATCTTCAGTGGTCAGCAAGTGATGTTTGCCGAGGTTGTTGTTTCCGAGGAAGAGATTTCGTTATTCTTGGAGAAGGCGAAATCTGATTGTTATTTTCAGGAGGATTCGTCCTACTACCGGATGTATCTCTATTACGCCGAGCGTCGGGCAATGGCGTCTCGGGCCGCTCAAAACTAAAAAAAGAGTGCTGGCAAAATTTTGCTTTTTGGCGATATAGTCTTATGCCAAACTCATAAACCTCAAGGTGCGGGGAAATTAATTTTTCCCCGTTTTTTTGTCGTATTTGCATAAATATGTTATAATAAAGCTGTATGATACAAAAGGAATTGGATAAATTTTTAGAATATTTGTGCCAGCAGAATTTGCTTTGGGCGCCTAAAAAACAAAACAATGAATTAGTCTTTGATCTGGTTGATGACCCGAGAGAAATTGTGATTTCAAGCGAAATGCCATTGCATTCCTTTAAAAAAGCGCTTGTGCCAGCTTCCGAGGCGCTTTTTTCGTATAAAGGTACTGAAATCAAAAGCGAAAATCAGGCGCCATCCCAGATTTTATTTGGTATTACCATACCGGATTTGAAAGCGATAACTTACTTAAATCAAGTTTTTGCCGATGATCCTTATTTTCAGCAGAGAATAAAAAAAACAATAATTGTTGGTCATAGCTTGGTGCCTGAAGATAATTATCGTTTCTTTATTGAGCATTTTAAGGAAGATATTTTGGAGCATATCAAGTTTGACATTTTTTTGGCGGTAAAAAAGAAAGAATACATTGTTTATACCGGCTCTGAAGACGGTCAAAGGCTTTTGGATCATTACGGTTATTCTGACTATCATCACATCGAATATGTTGGACCGATAAAAGAAGAGGGTCCAGACAGTCAGATGCAAAAAATCAGAGAGAAATTTTATGAAGACAAAGAATTGTGGGAAGAATTGGGCAAAAAATGTATAGAATGCGGGAAGTGTAGCATTATTTGTCCTTGTTGTTATTGTTTTGATGTCTTTGATCAACCGGGTCTGGATGAAGGCACGGGGCAGCGTTGTCGTCAATGGGCAAGTTGTTTTTACACCGATTTTTCCGAAGTGGCCGGTTTGGAGGTGGATAGTAAAAAGCCAAAGTTTTTACCGGATACGACTAGCCGAATCCGATTTTGGTATGAGCATAAATTTGTCAGAAGTTTTGATGATATCAAACTAGCCGGCTGCGTTGGGTGCAATCGTTGTACTGAGGTTTGTCCGGTTGGAATTGATATCAAGAAGAATTTGCAAAGAATAATTAAAGGGAAATTGAAATAAAATGTTTAATCCCTATTTGCCACAGCTAGCTAAAATAAAAAAAATTGTTGAGCAAACCGACGACATAAAACTTTTTACTTTTGAATTTGTTGACAAAAAAGTAAGAAAAAGTTTTAAATTTGATCACGGACAATTTTTAATGGCCGGTTTTCTTAATTTCGGCGAAGCAGCGTTTGATATTTGTTCTAGCGCCAGCGACTTAAAAACATTTGATTTGGCGATAAGAAAAGTTGGCGTCCTCACGGCAAAATTTTTTGAGGCAAAGGCTGGCGATATTGTTACGATCCGCGGGCCATTCGGCAATGGCTTGCCGGAAAAGATTTATAAAGAAAAAGACCTTTTGCTTATCGGCGGTGGCAGCGGTTTTATTGTTATGCGATCAATCGTGCTGGATTTTTTAAAGGGCAAATTGGGGGCAAAAAAGGTTGATGTTTTTTATGGCTGCCAGGATGAGCATAATATGCTTTTCCAAAGAGAATATGGGCAGTGGAAAAAGAAAGTCGGCCTGGACGTAGTTTTGGCAAAGCCAAGTAAGGGCTGGAGGGGTCCGTCGGGTGTCGTTACGGTTTTGTTTAACGAGAAACAAGATTTTGCTAATACTGTTGCTTTAATTGTTGGCCCGCCGGCAATGTATAGACCGGTTATTGAAAATCTAAAGAAAAAGGGGATGAAGGATTCTGATATTTTAGTTTCACTAGAAAGAAAAATGTATTGTGGCATTGGTGTTTGTCAGCATTGCGCCATTGGTCCTTATTATGTCTGCAAGGATGGTCCAGTTTTTTCTTGGGATCAAATTAAGGATATACCTAATGCGGTTTAATTTAATTAATTATTAATTTAAAGATAAATTATGCCTTGCTGTTCATGCTGCTGCGGCTCAACCAAGAAAAAAGCCGCCAAGCCAAAAGCCAAAAAAGTGGCCAAAAAAAAGAAATAATTCATAAAAATTCATTCCAAATATGACCTTTGGCGTTATTTTAGTTGTCGTTGGATCGGCAATGCTTTTAAAAGCGTTTGGTATCATCTCTGGTTTTCAATGGGATGTGGTTTTTGCCGCGTTTTTATTGGGCCTGGGTATTGCCATGATCTATAAACGACTTAGATAATTTTATGCATTTACCCGATCAATTTCTATCAAACCAATCAAGTATTATTTTGCTGTCGGTGTCCGCATCATTTTTGGCTAATTCTTTAGGCAACTTTATGAAGGAAAATTTTAGCAAAGTAAGATTGCCAGTATTTCAGTTGCAAACAAATACCGGAGAAAAGATTGCCTCAGATTCTAGCTTAAATGGTTTTTTGCCAAAAACCGGGTTGAATAAAAAAGTTGAACAGATGGCTTTAGTTGCTGCCTTTATTTTTGCGATGCAGATGTTAAATTTTCCGGTACAAAACGGAACATCCGGACATTTTTTGGGTGCGGTTTTGGCGGCTGTTGTTTTGGGACCTTGGAACGGAATTTTAGCAATTGCATCAGTGCTTTTGGTTCAAGCTTTTGTATTCTCCGATGGCGGAATTTTGGCCTTGGGGGCAAATATTTTTAATATGGGAGTGGTGGGCGTTTTCGCTGGAAATTATATTTATCAGTTAATCAAACGCAAAACGGGTAAGACATATTTTGCCATTGCTGTGTCATCATGGGTTTCGGTGGTTCTGGCGGCGACAGCGTGCTCGCTTGAGTTGGCTTTATCAAAAACAATCGGTTTGAATTTGGTTTTACCGGCAATGTTTAAGGTACACATGCTTATTGGTTTAGGCGAAGCAATCGTAACAATTTTAGCTGTTAAATTTTTATTTTATGAATCGACGAAATAGTGTAATTCTTATTTTTAGCGTTTTTAGCGCCGGCTTTATTTCTCTTTTTGCCTCATCTTTTCCTGATGGCTTAGAATATGTTGCCGAAAAACTTGGTTTTATTGGTCAGGCAAATAATTACTTGCCGGGTTTGTTTAGTGAATACGCAATACCTGGATTGCAAAATGACCTGTTAGCTTCTGGTTTTGCCGGAATTTTAGGTGTGGCTGCTGTATTTATTATGATTGTTGTTTTCTTTAATTTTCTAATTATTGTTCAAAATCAATTTCTAAAAGCCAAAAAATAATATATGTGCCTGACAGTGCCTTTAAAAATTGAAAAAATATGTCAAGATAATCTGGCAAAATTAAGCGATAAGCGCGAAGTCAATGTTTCTCTGATTAAAAATGCCAAGGTGGGCGATTGGGTTTTAGTTAATGCTAATTTGGCAATTTCTAAAATTTCTGCCAAAGAAGCAAGGGAAATAAGTAATTTATTAAATAATTCTTAAACGGGATGAAAAAAGGAATTTATCTAGTTTTAATTACGACGTTGATTTCCGGCCTGGCCAACTTTTTTAATAAGTTTGCGATGCAGGCTTTGGGCAAGGATGCGTTTCAGTACACATTTTTAAAGAACGGACTTGTTGCCATAATCATATCGGTTGTAATTGTGGGGTTGATGGTTTTGCCAAAATTAAAAAAAATGAGTTATTCTGATTGGTTCAAATTGTTGCTCATTGGTTTAGTTGGCGGCGGTATCCCTTTTTTACTTTTTTTTAAAGGCTTAAGCCTAACTTCGGCTGTCTCTGCTTCTTTTATTCATAAAACTTTATTTGTTTGGGTGGCACTTTTAGCTTTGCCCTTATTAAAAGAAAAAATTTCCGGGTTACAATTTATAGCTTTGGGCGTCCTGCTTTTAGGTAATATAATTTTTGAAAGTTTTAAAGGTTTGAGCTGGGGGATGGGAGAAACTTTAATTTTGTTTGCAACTTTATTTTGGGCAATAGAAACAATTTTGGCAAAAAAAATGTTACAAACAATTGATCCGTTAATTTTAGCTTGGGCAAGAATGTTTTTTGGTTCATGTTTTATTATTGTATTTTTAGCGGCAACAAATAATATTGCTGGGACCTTTAATTTAAATTTACAGCAAATGCCTTGGCTTTTATTGGTCTCATTATTTTTGATGGGTTATATTATAACTTGGTATTCGGCTTTAAAAAAATTACCGGCAAACGTTGTCTCTAGCATTTTGGTCTTGGCTTCACCGATTACCACAATTTTGAATTCGGTTTTTGTGAGTCATAAAATTTTATCCCTTGAAAAATTTTATGGGCTAATTATTATCGTTTCCTGCCTATTGGTATTTATTTTTGCTTCTCAATATAAGGATAAAAAGTCTGAAAATAGTATTTAGTTTAATATATGTCTTTTGAAACAGATATGGTTGGTCAAGCGGACGGTGCTTTATTGGCCGCGCGATACGCTTTTATGCCCAATCGGCTTCGTTATTGCGGCGGAGATAGCAATGCCGAACTGTTTGAATATGCGGCCCAAGGCGTAAGTGATGACGGATTAAAAGAAATGTTGGTTGAGTTTGAAACGATGTATCCTTATTTGCGATTGATTGCCGAAGCCAATAAGATTGTTGATCCTTTTGATTATAGGGTGGTTGAGGCTTATTGGTTGGGCAATGAGCTTTTGGAAAATATTTCCATGAATAATTTCTATCGTTATTTGGTTGACGCCCAGCACTTAAAGAAAAAATTAAAACCGGCTCAATTGGAAAAAGTTTTTGGAAAAATTCCCCTTGGCGCCAAACCGCATCACAGTTTTCATGTTTTTAATATACCCAAGCGCACCGGTCATTACCCGATTGAACATACCCTAAAAACCATGGATGAATGCAGAATCGGTTGGGGTAAAATCGTCAGTTTGCCCGAAGATATTTTTTCAGGCGATAAAGAGACAATAAATTTTACGAAAAAAATCGAAGTTATTTCGCCTTCGTTGTCCGTAGTTTTAGATAAAGTTATTTTAAATCAAGGACAGAAAAAAAGTGTTTGGCTGGAAATTAAGAATAAGTCGTTTATCAAAGATTTAAAGGTTGGGGATTGGGTTTCAATTCACTGGGGTTGGGTTTGCGATAAACTTGAGAAAAAACAAGTTGATAATTTGGAAAAATGGACGCGTTATAATTTATCGCTTTTGAATTAAAAAAAGAAATGACAGTGTCATTTCTGGTTTAAGCAAAGAGCTTTGATGTAATCCCAACCGGACCAGAGGCAAACAACAGAGATTGATATGCCTGAAATCCAGTAAAGATTTGGTTGCAATTTTGACAGCCGCTCCAGGTATCCGTTTTCAACCGGAATGGCCGCAAACAGTAAGCACATGAAGCTTAGATTGACAACCGTTTTGATTTTACCTGAGAGCCTGGCCGGCACTGCTTGATTTACAGCTAGTCTCAGGATTGAGGAAAGGGCATCGCGTAAAACGATGATGATAACCGGAAAGATTCCGATCATTTTAAAAAAGACCAATGGGATAAAAAGTGTGATCGCCAATTTGTCGGCAATCGGATCCCATTTTTCCCCAAATTTGGAAGTGCACTTCCACCTCCGGGCAAGTTGGCCATCTAGCGTATCCGAAATCGTCAGAAGAATTACGGCCAGGGTAATTGCCAGGTGGATTTGCGGGGACTTGTTGGCGACAAAGGCTATAGCCGCCAGCGGCAGAGATGCAATCAACCTCGTGGCGGTGATTATATTCGGGATGTGTTTGTACATTTTTTCTGTCCCTTTCGGTTTTTTCCTTATCCCAATTTGTTTAAATTTTGCTCTTAATGCAGATTTGTGTCAAGTAAAAATATGAAAAAAAATATTCAAAAAAACAAAAAGCCAAGAGTTGCCATAGTTGGCCTAACTTGCTGCGAGGGTTGTGAGTTTGCCATTTTAGATTTGGGCGAAAAATTTTTAAAATTAGCTAAACGCATTGACTTGGTTCATTGGCGTTTTGCCAAGGAAGACCCGGAAACAATTGGCCCTTATGACATATGCTTTATTGAAGGATCGGCTGTTACCAAAAATAATCTAAAAGCACTTAAGGAATTAAGAAAGGTTTCAAAAATGTTGATTGTTTTGGGTAATTGCGCTCATACCGGCGGGGTTCATAGAATGAAAAACTGGATCGGTCGCTATAAAGCTCTTGGTAGCGTTTATGAGCACGGTGAACTATTGGACAATCTTGATATCTTGCCAATCAAGGACATCGTAAAAGTTGATTTTACAATTCCAACCTGTCCAATCAATGGTGAAGAATTTTTAAATATTCTTTTGCAAATTTTAGCGGGTAAAAAACCGGGGATTCCTCAAAATCCGGTTTGCTTGGAGTGTCAAATCAACGGCAATGAATGTTTATTGCAAAAAGGCGAACTTTGTTGCGGTCCAATAACTTTGGGTGGGTGTAATGCGGTTTGCTGTAATTCAAAGCAAGCATGTTGGGGTTGTCGCGGCCTTTTGGAAGAGCCGGACGTTGATAAATTTGTAAATAATTGTTTTATAAATAATCATTCGTCAGCTGAGATAAAAAAAGTTTTAGAAGTTTTTGGCGTAAAAGATGATTGGGTTTTACAGGCCGAAAAAGAATGGCGTTCACAACAAAAGCCAAAAAGTCTGGCAATAAAAAAATAAACTTATGAAAATAGTTATAAATCATTTAGCTAAGATGGAGGGCCATGCCGATTTTGTGGGCGATATAATGGATGGTAATGTCGCCGAGGCTCGCATTAAAACAACCGAGGGCGTGAGGCTTATCGAAGGTATTTTAGTCGGCCGAAAATTTTATGATGTACCAATAATTACTTCCAGAATTTGCGGAATTTGTCCGGTGGTTCATTCATTAAATACAATTAAATGTATTGAAAATGCTTTTGATCTCAAAGTAAGCGAGCAGACAATTAAACTTAGAAAGCTGATGGAAATTTCTCAGATTATTCACAGTCACGCCCTGCACATGTATTTTCTTTCAATGCCGGATTTTTATGGTGTTAAGGATGATTTGGAGTTTATAAAAAAACATCCGACCCAGGCTCAATCAGCAATTACAAGCCGATCTTTTGCCTTAAAAATTTTGGATACCATTGCCGGCCGCGCTATTCACCCGATTGCATGTGAAGTCGGCGGGTTTAAAGTTTTGCCTCAAAAAAGGCAACTTGAGGAACTCTTGTCGACCTGGGAAGAGGCGATGGAAGCAGCCTTTGATTTAATGGTTTTTGCCTTAAAGATGCCAATTCCTGATTTTTATCGAAAGCAGGAATATGCTTGTCTTTACCATAAAAAGGAGTATGCCATTTATGACGGAGATATAAAATTTTCAAGCAATAAGATAGTAACCCCCGCAAATTATTCCAAGGTTATTGACGAGTATGAGCTTTTAGCGCAAGCTGCCAAAAGGGCAAACTTTAAGGGGAAAAGTTTTATGGTTGGCGCTTTGGCAAGGTTAAACATTAATCACAATAACTTATCGCCCCAAGCTTTAAGGGTTGTAAGAGATATAAAGCTGGAATTTCCGATTAATAATACGTTTTACAATATTTTGGCCCAGGCAATTGAGTTAATTCACGCCACGGAAACCGCCGGTATTCTCCTTAAAGATTTGATTAAGACAATAAAATTTGAAGAAAGCTTGAATAAAAAATTAAATATAATCGCTGCCGGTAATCCAAAAAATAAAGTAACAACCGGGTATTCGGTCATGGAAGCGCCAAGAGGAATTTTATTTGATATGTTAAGAATTGATGAAAACGGTCAAGTGATTAAAGCCGATATTATTACACCGACGGTACAATTTTTAAATAACATTGAAAACGATTTGAAAATATATATTCCCGACTTGAAAAATTTACCCCAGGAAAAATTACACGCAAAAATTAAAACATTAATTCGCGCCTACGATCCATGTATTTCTTGTGCCACTCATTAATATGTTAGAACAAATAATAATCTTAATAATTTTAGTTTGCCTTTCTGGATTTTTTTCCGCCTCCGAAAGCGCTATTTTTTCCTTGCCGCCGGCTAAGCTTAAGGTGTTGGAGAAAAAAAGCGCCAACGGCAAGATGTTGGCAAAGCTTAAGGCTCAACCTCAGCGTCTTTTAATAACATTGCTCATCGGTAACAATATCGTTAATATAGTCGCTTCATCAATGGCTTCAATTTTGGCGTATCAATATCTTGGCAGTCTTGGTCCGGCCTTGGCGGTTTTTGTAATTACTTTAGCCATCTTGATTTTTGGCGAAATTGTTCCCAAGAGTTTTGCTCAGACAAAAATCGAAAAAGTTGCTTTAGTGGTAATACCTGTAATTTATGCTTTAAATATTATTCTTTACCCCGTTGTAAGCATATTGGAAAAACTTAATAAGATTTTTATAGGTTTATTTAGCTCATCAAGGAAAGAGCCAACAGTCAGCGAAGAAGAGCTTTATTCGTTAGCTGAAATTGGCGTTGAAGAAGGAGTGGTTGAGCACAAAGAGAAGGAAATGATTAAGCGAGTTTTGGAATTTAAAGATATTTCCGCTGATGATGTGATGACGGTTAGATCAAGAATTTTTGGTCTAAAGGCCGAACTGAAAATTAAAGACGCAATACCGTTGCTTTTGGATCAAAAATTTACGCGCGTGCCGATTTATGACAAATCAATTGACAATATTACAGGCGTCGTTTTTCTGTCTGATATTGTTAAGGCTATTTATGAGAATAAGGTTGACCAAAGTTTGCGTGTAATTTCGCATAAAGCCTATTTTGTGCCGGAACAAAGAAAGTTGGATGATATTTTTAAGGATTTCCAGCGCCAAAGAATCCATATGGCAGTTGTTTTGGATGAACAAGGTTTAACATCCGGTGTCGTAACCTTGGAAGACTTATTGGAGGAGCTGGTTGGGCAAATAATGGATGAAAGCGATGTGAATGAGTTTATGATTAAACGTTTGGATAAAAATACAATTTTGGTTGATGCTGATACGGAAGTAAAAGAAATAATGAATTTTATAAACATTGACATTAAGGCTAAACCTCAAGAATTGATCTCAGTTGTAATTTTGGAAAAAATTGGCCGCATCCCTAAGCCGGGAGAAATAATCGAGTTCAATGGTTACGTTGCCGTTATTGAAAAGGCAACACCAAAGAAAATAGAAAAAGTTAGAATAATTAAAAATGCAAAGTAATGCACGATCTACATGCCGCTGACCTTATTTTAAAACTTGTTTTAGAAAAGGCCAAAGAAAACAAATTAAAAAAAGTAACAAAAATCGTTTTGGAGCTTGGCTCTGTTATTGAGCATGGTGCTGAAATCAATCCGGAAAATCTTAAATTTAACCTTGCTTTATTGTCATCAAACACGATTGCCGTAAATGCTGAAATTGAAATTAAAAATGCCAAAACCAATACTTGGAAATTACTTGAAATTGAGGGGGAGTAAGAGAGTTTTTAGTTGCCTTTACGGAGACAATGTTTTATGTTATAATTTATTTGTTTTTGATTTTATTTTTTTATGGATAATTTAAGAAACAGAATTTATTTTGAAACCGGCTGGGACGACAAAGGTGTTGCTCGTGATTATAAAAAATCAGAAGAAGGTTATGGAGGGATGGAGGCAGATCACCAAAAAGTGTTGTCAATTATCGGTAATGCAAAAGAAATTATTAATAGAGTAGATCAAAATAGTGACGAGAATCCCTGGGATAAAATAATAAGAGAGGTCCGCGATGAGCTTGACGGCAAGACGGTTTTAGATTTGGGAAGTGGTCCTGGTGGTCGCCTGGAAAGAGAAATACTGCCAATGGTTGGAAAGCTTATTGCCTTGGACAAATCCTCATATATGCTAAAGGAGCTTAGGGCCGATGGTGATTTAGCGCCATATTTAGATAAGATTTTGGCGATAAAAGGAGATATGAGGTCGTTGCCGCTACGAGACAATTCCGTTGATATTTCTATTGCCAATCATGTTGTTCATTTTATACCAGATGAAAAAGGAGAATTAGACTTTTTGCGAGAAGCAATACGAACATTAAAGCCAGGAGGCTATTTTATTTTTAACGGAGTTTATAACTCTGCGTGCGAGAAAAGTGCTCGGGATTTTGACAGGAAGCGCCAAGAAGAGCTCGAGATCATGAATAGAAACAAGGATCGATTAAAGGAGGTCTATCGGGATTTTGTTTTCTTGGATTCTCGCTTGCCGGAACAAATTAGATCCTTGGGTTTTGATTGTGAGGTTGAGCCTTATTTTAATGGTGCGGATAAAGAATTTTGTGCGGTTAAAATAACTAAGAAATCAAACAAAAAAAATGAAACTTAAGTCAATTAAGGAGGTAAAGAATTTACGCAATAAGACCGTTCTTTTTCGTGTTGCTTATGATGTACCTCTAAAAGAGGTTGATGGGAAATGGCAGGTTGCTGATGATAGAAGGATTAAAGAAACCTTGCCAACCCTAAAGTTTCTTTTAAAAAATAAATGTCGGGTTGTTGTTTTGTCTTGGCTTTCGCGTCCCGGCGGAAAAGTGGTTGATAAATATAAAATGGATCCGGTGGCAAAGGCGCTTTCGAAGTTGATAAAAAAGCCGGTAAAAAAACTTGATGATTGCGTTGGCCCCAAAGTTTTTGAAAAAATCAGCCATTTAAAATCCGGTCAAATTTTGATGTTAGAGAATGTGCGTTTTTACCCGCAAGAGGAGGATAACAGCCGAATTTTTTCAAAACTTCTTGTTCATGGTATTGATTTGATTTGTTTTGATGCTTTTGCCCAGGCTCATCGCGTTCATTCCTCAACTGTGGGCATAACTCATTTGCGCCCAACCTATGCCGGCTTGCTTTTGCAAAAAGAAATTAAATTTTTAACTTCACTGTCAAGCAAGCCCCAGAAGCCCTTGGTGGTGGTTTTGGGTGGGGCAAAAATGTCAGATAAGGTGGCTGTCCTGCAGCACTTAGTCCACGTTGCCGACAAGGTTTTATTGGGCGGCGGTGCGGCTAATGTCTTTTTGAAAGCCAAGGGCTATCAAGTTGGAAAATCGATGGTTGAGAGTTCTTTTGTTGATAAAGCAAAAAGAAAAAAGATAAATATTTTAAAAGTAGCAAAAAAATTACTTAAACAATACCCGAATAAGATTTTGTTACCGGTTGATTTGATATCCGGAAATAAGATTGACGAAAAAGCTTTGGTTGAAACAATTGATTTGGAAAACAAAGAGGTTATTAATAAGAATCATCTTTTTTTAGATGTTGGTCCCGGGACAGTTGCCAATTATTTGGTTGAATTAAAACAGGCCAAGACAATTTTTTGGAATGGACCAATGGGCGTATTTGAAATTAATAAATTTGCTTTTGGAACCAAAAAAATCGCAGAAGCGATTGCCAGGTCAAAAGCAACAACAGTTATCGGCGGAGGGGATACGGAAATAGTTGTGGCAAAATATAAACTGGACGGGAAGTTTACTCATATTTCAACCGGTGGCGGCGCCAGCTTGGAATTGTTGGGTGGCAAAGACTTGCCGGCACTTAAATCAATTATTAAATAATTTAATATGTTTAATCTTAAAATCAATAAATCTATGAACAATGCAAAATGTTGCCAGAATATTCCGGTTTGGAAAATTCTTGGCGTAATTTTAACTATTTGGTTGGTGGTTTTTATTTCAGTTTTAACCTGGAATGAAATTAAAAAACACGATTACATTGGTCGCGAAAGCCAGCAAACTTATACAATTTCAGTTGACGGTGAGGGTAAGGTTACTTCTGTGCCTGATATCGCCCAAATTTCTTTGGGTTTAGAGACCCAGAAGGCGACTGTAGCAGAAGCCCAAAAAGAAAATACCGAGAAGATGAATAAAATCATTGCTCAATTAAAATCAATGGGCATTGAAGAAAAAGATATTCAAACAACCAATTACAATATTTATCCGCAATATGATTATACCAATGGCCGTCAGACATTGCGCGGTTATTCAATCTCTCAATCAGTTAATGTAAAAATTCGTAATTTGGATAATGTTGGTCAGATTGTAGAAAAAGCGGGTTCATTGGGTGCTAATCAGGTTGGTGGTTTAAATTTTACAATTGACGATCCGGAAAAAGTTAAACAAGAAGCTCGCGAAATCGCCTTGGTTAAGGCAAAAGAAAAAGCCGAATCGCTAGCTAAAATCGCCGGTGTTAAGCTGGGCAAGCTGGTGTCTTTTACCGAGAGCTATAGCCAACCAGGCTCGGTTGTTTATCGCGACAGCGTCTTGAAAGTGGAAGGTTATGGTATGGGCGGAGACGTTGCTGTCCCGGCGCCTGATTTGCAGGTTGGCAGTCAAGATGTAATCGTTAACGTTGTTGTAACTTACGAAGTTTTATAATTGAATTATATAAAAATTTAATTTATGCCTAAGATTGAAAAGATTAAAGCCCTGGAGGTTCTGGATTCAAGGGGAAATCCAACTGTCGAAGTAATTTTAACGCTGGACGATGGAACTTCGGCTAAATCGCAAGTTCCATCAGGTGCTTCAACTGGCGCGCATGAAGCTTTGGAACTGCGCGATAATGATAAATCAAGATATAATGGCAAAGGAGTTCTCTTGGCAGTTGAAAATGTTAATAAAGTTATTTCTCAAGAATTGGTTGGCAAGGAAATTTCTGATCAACGAGAATTGGATGAGATAATGCTAAGGCTCGATGGTACGGAAAATAAGTCTAAGCTTGGCGCCAATGCAATTTTAGGCGTCTCCTTGGCTTTTGCTCGAGCCTGCGCTCAAAAATCAGGTTTGCCTCTATATCAATATATTAGAGAAAACTTTGGTCTAAAGTATAACGATTGGCAGCTACCATATCCGACTATGAATATTTTGAATGGCGGAGCGCACGCAGATTGGTCTTTGGATATTCAGGAATTTATGGTTATTCCTCAGCAAAAGGTTTTTAAGGAAAGAATCAGGTGTGGTGCCGAAATATTCAGTGCTTTGGGTAAAATCTTAAAGAGCGAAGATTATGTCACCTTAAAAGGTGATGAGGGCGGTTATGCGCCAAAATTGCCCGGCAATGAGATCGCGTTTGAGTATATAATCAAGGCAATAAAAAATGCCGGTTACGAGCCCGGTAAGGATGTGTTACTAGGAATTGATGCAGCCTCAACCGAATTTTTTAATGACGAGAAAAAGGTTTATGAACTCAAGGCTGACAATAAGATCGTAACCCCGAAAGAGATGGTTGATATAGAAAAGTTTTGGGTGGAAAAATATCCTATTGTTTCCATTGAAGACGGTTTGGCAGAAGATGATTGGGAGCATTGGGCTTTAATTACTGAGCAACTGGGAAAAAATATTACTTTGGTTGGCGATGATTTGTTCGTAACTAATGTAAGGCGTTTAGAAAAGGGCATTAAAGATGGCGTAGCCAATGCAATTCTAATCAAGCTTAACCAAATCGGAACATTGTCCGAAACAATTGATGCAATTGAATTGGCTCACAAAAACGGTTATAAAACCTCAATATCTCATCGCTCAGGTGAAACCGGTGATACTACCATTGCTGATTTGGCCGTGGCCGTTAATTCAGAATTTATTAAAACCGGCTCACTTTCCCGCTCAGAAAGGGTGGAGAAGTATAATCGATTGCTTGAAATTGAAAGTGAATTAGCTTAACTAAAAAATGCAAAAGTATAATCGGAAAAAATGCAAAAAACCGCCATTTGTCCTTTTAATTTTGGACGGCTGGGGAATTGCGCCTATGAATCGCGGTAATGCCGTTGAGCTTGCCAGAAAGCCAAATTTTGATTATCTTTGGAAAAATTATCCTCACACCTTATTGCAAGCTTCCGACGGTTTTGTTGGTTTGCCGCCTCTTCAGCATGGTAATTCCGAGGCTGGTCATATGAATATTGGTGCCGGTCGAGTTGTTGATCAAGATGCGATTTTAATTTCTAAGGAAATTAATTCAGGACGTTTTTTTCGCAATCCGGCATTTGCCGCGGCTTGTACCCACATTAAAAAATACCATTCCGATTTGCACATTATGGGTATGTTGTCCAACGGACAATCGGCCCACTCTGATCCTGACCACCTTTTGGCTTTGTTGGCTTGTGCCAGAGTTCATAAAGTAAAGAACGTTTATTTGCATCTTTTTACCGACGGTCGCGATTCGCCGCCACACTCCGCCTTGAAGTTAGTTGAGTCCCTGATGCGCCAATTGAAAAATAAAAAAGTTGGCAATACTTATTCCGGTGAATTAATTGCAACAGTAATTGGTCGGTTTTATGCCATGGATAGAAAAAAAGAATGGTCAAGAACCGAAGCAGCCTATAATGCAATGGTCTTAGGAAAAGGTAAATTTGCCAAGAGTCCGCAAGAAGCCATAACCCAAGCCTATAATAGGGGAGAATCGGATGAGTTTATCCCGCCCTATGTGATTAAGAAAAATGGCAAACCCTTAGGCAAAATTAAAGATAATGATGCAATAATATTTTTCAATTTACGATCAGATCGAGCACGACAAATGGCCAAACCGTTTGTTCAGGATAAGTTTAATACGGTTGCCAATCCTGGGGCGTTTGAGCGAAAAAAGGTTTTAAAAAATCTTTTATTTGTGGCCATGACTGATTTTGGCCCGGACCTTGATTCAATTTTAACTGCTTCCCCCCCAATTGATGTTTTTAATAGTTTGCCGTTTGTTTTGAAGAATACTCGTCAGCTATATATTGCCGAGAAAGAAAAATATGCTCATGTAACTTATTTTTTCAATGGTGGTTATTCTCAACCGCCCGATGGGGCCGATTGGCTTATGGTGCCTTCCCCAAACATTGATTCCTATGATAAAACGCCGGCAATGTCAGTGGCAAAAATAGTTCAACAGGTTAAAAAATACATCAGTTGTTACGATTTTATCACTATAAATTTTGCTAATCCTGATATGGTTGGCCATACCGGTAATTTAAAGGCATGCATTAAAGCCGTTGAATATGCTGATAAATATTTAGGAGAAATATTTAAAGAGGTTAAAAAAAGAAAAGGAACATTAATTGTAACGGCCGATCATGGCAATGCTGAGAAAATGATTGATTTAGATACCGGCGAGATTTATACTGAACACACAAGTAATCCCGTGCCATTAATTTTGGCTGAATATAAACGCAGAAAAGTTACACTTAAAAAAGGAAAGCTTGGCGATATTGCGCCAACTATATTAAAGTTAATGGATAAGAAAAAGGCCAAAGAAATGGCAGGTAAAACTTTATTTTAATAATAATCATAAACAGTGCCAATTATCAGACCAAAACCTATTGCTCTAGTTATCCTTGATGGTTGGGGGGTTGCGCCTCATTCCAAGGGTAACGGTGTAACGCTGGCTAAAAAACCGGTTTTTGACCACCTGGTTTCAACTTATCCGGTAATGACTCTGCAGGCCTCTGGTGAAGCGGTTGGTTTGTCTTGGGGAGAAATGGGCAATTCCGAAGTTGGACATTTGAATCTCGGTTCTGGAAAAATTATTTATCAAACCCTGCCTAGAATTAACAGGGCAATTGAGATTGGCGCTTTGGACAAAAATAAGACTTTGATTAAGGCAATAGATTCGGCAAAGAAAAACAAATCACGACTTCATTTAATGGGCCTGGTTTCAAACGGTGGTGTACACTCTCACCAGGATCATTTGTATGCCTTGCTCGAGCTGTGCCATAAACAAAATTTTAAAGATGTTTTTATCCATGTTTTTTTAGATGGTAGAGATACGAAAAAAGATGGCGGACTTGATTATGTTAAAATGCTTCAAAGCAAAATCAATGAGGTTGGTTTCGGTAAGATTGCCTCAATTTCCGGGCGTTTTTATGCCATGGACAGAGATAATCATTGGGATAGAATTGAGAAGGCTTATTCAGCTATGGCATTGGGAAAAAGTGAAATAAAAGAAGAAAACCCAATCAAGGCGATTGAGAAATCATATCAGCAGGGAATTTATGATGAAGAATTTATACCAATTGTCGTTACTCAAAAAAGCAAGCCGATTGGTTTAATTGAAGACAAGGATTCGGTGATATTTTTTAATTTTCGAGCCGATCGAGCCAGGCAGATGACAGCCGTATTTACTTTGCCGACTTTTGATAAATTTGATCGTCAAAAAAAATACAACGATTTATTTTTTGCAACTTTTACGGAATATGATAAAGACTTGCCGGTCGAAGTTGCCTTCCCTCCCGAAATGATTGAACGTTCGCTATCAAGAATTTTACAAGACAACAATCTTGCACAACTTCATGCAGCCGAAACGGAAAAATACGCTCACGTTACCTTTTTCTTTAATGGCGGTCGTGAAGATGAGTTTAAGGGTGAGTCAAGAATTTTAGTTCCTTCGCCATCGGTGCCTACTTACGACCAAAAGCCGGAGATGAGCGCGAATGAGCTGACCACAAAAGTTATTGCAAGCATTAAAGAAGCAAAAAATGATTTTATTGTTATAAATTATGCCAATCCTGATATGGTTGGCCATACCGGCGTAATCCCGGCAACAATAAAAGCCATTGAGGCAACTGACAAGTGTTTGGGTAATTTGGTAAATGCCGTTTTATCGCAAAATGGTGTTTGTTTTATTACCGCTGATCATGGCAATGCCGAGGAATTAATTAACCTACAGACCGGCGAAGTTGATAAAGAACATAGCACTAACCCTGTGCCGTTTATTGCGGTTGGGTCTCGCTGGGAAGGGCAAAAGCTGACCACGGGTATGGATAGTTTGGGCGGTGATTTAAGTATTTTAACGCCTTCGGGCATGCTTGCTGATATTGCGCCGACAATATTAAATATTTTTGAGATACCTCAGCCGCCTGAGATGACTGGTCGGCCACTAATTTAAGGGGTAATCAACAAGATTTTTAAACGCCTTGATGGCGTTTTTATACTTGTCAAATTAATAATTTTATGGTTAAATAAAGGCATGACAGAAGAAAGAAAATTTAGAATTCTGGAAATGATCCCAGGAATCCTTGTTTGGACAACCCTCATCGGTATTGTCCTTGTTTCTTTTATTAAACCGTTGTGGGCGATATATTTTATAATTGCTTTTGATATCTATTGGTTGTTAAGGATACTTTATATGATGATTTATCTCCTTGCTTCGTGGTATCGTTTTCAACGCGATGTAAGAATAGACTGGTTTTCCAAGGTGAAAAAACTTGATAAAAATTACCGTGATTATTATCATTTGGTTTTTTTACCGACATATAAGGAACCGTTTAACGTTGTCGAAAAGCCTTTTAAGGCAATTTGTGAATCAAATTACGATTTAGATAGATTTATTTTAGTTCTGGCCGGCGAAGAGAGAGACAAGGATAATTTTTTAAAAATCGCAGAAGAAATCAAGCAAAAATACGCCAATAAGTTTTTTAAATTTTTAATTACGGTTCACCCCAAAGATATTGCAGGGGAACTGCCGGGCAAGGGGTCAAATACTCATTATGCGGCAATTGAAGCACACAAGCTAATCGATGAGCTTGGTCTTGATTACGGCAAAGTAATTGTTTCTAATTTTGATATTGATACTTGTGTTCATGATCAGTATTTTGGCTGTTTAACTTATAAATATTTAACCAACCCGAAACCGACTCATTCAAGCTATCAGCCAATAGCGATTTATAATAACAACGTTTGGGAATCAAATCCGGTTGTCAGGGTTGTGGCCAGCTCAACGACTTTTTGGCTTTTTACCGATCTTTCAAGGCCGGAAAGACTTTTTACGTTCTCTTCGCATAGTATGAGTTTTCGCGCTTTGGTTGATGTTGGCTATTGGGATAATACAATTGTAACCGAAGATTCAAGAATCTTTTTGCAGTGTTTGGTTAGGTACAATGGCGATTATCAAACAGTGCCAATGTATATTCCGGTTTATATGAACACCGTTGAGATTGGTGATTTTAAACGAAGCTTAATCAATCAATACAAACAGATGAGGCGTTGGGCTTGGGGGGTAGAGCATTTTCCTTGGATGGTAAAACAATTTTGGTTTAAGAGCGGTCAGGGAAGAAATGTGCCATTTTTTAAAAAAATAATTTATCTTTGGAATCAGACCGAAGGTGTTTATTCTTGGGCAACTGCGCCTTTGATAATGCTTTTAGCGGGTTATTTGCCGCTTTGGTTGGCAAGGCAATATGAACGCGAAACGGCCTTGTTTCAGAATACGCCTCATGTACTTGCGCTTTTAATGCGGGCTTCAATGTTAGGCATGGTTTTGATTGCGGTTTTGTATTCTATAATGCTGCCTCAAAAACCCGAACATTATCGATGGCACCACTATCTGGTAATGCTTTTGCAATGGCTCATGGTTCCTTTTACTTTAATTATTTTTGGTTCTTTGCCGGCAACTGATGCCCAGACTCGTCTTATGCTTGGCGGTAAATATCGTCTGGGTTTTTGGGTTACCGAGAAAAAATAAATTTATGCCAAAAGTATCCGTTCAAATTGTCACTTATAATTCAATGCGTTATATTTTTGATTGCATGGAATCTTTAATGCGTCAAACTTTTCGTGATTTTTCTATTTTGATTATTGATAACGCTTCGGTTGACGGCACTGTAAATTTTATAAGGTCAAATTATCCAACCGTTACAGTTTTAGAAAATAATAAAAATTTAGGTTTTTGCCGGGCAACCAACCAGGGCATTTTACTGGCAAAGGGCGAGTATATTCTCTCTTTAAATCCCGATGTTATTTTGTCCGATAATTTTTTGGAGGAACTTGTTGGGTTTGCCGATCAAAAGCCTGATGGCGGTAGTTTTGGCGGAAAAATTCTAAAGTTAAAAACAGAGTATATAGACGACAATGATAAAGGAGGGATGATACAAGCCGTTAAATCTAATTTTATTGATTCAACTGGCCTTGATATTTATAAAAGTCGACGTTCGGTTGATCGCGGCGAGGGCGAAAAAGATAAAGGTCAATACGACAGAACCGAAGAAGTTTTTGGCTTGACCGGTGCTTGCGCTTTGTACCGGTTTGAGGCTTTAAATGAAATCGCAATTGGAAAAGAATTCGCCGACCAAGATTTTAATGCCTACAAGGATGATGTTGATTTGGCTTGGCGCTTAAGATTGTATGGTTTTGAAAATTGGTATTATCCGCCGGCAGTTTGTTATCACCATCGCGGTTTCCCGGCCGCCAGTTCAAATTTAATCAAGGCCTTATCAGCTCGCCGGAAAATTTCTAAATTTTTAAGAGCCAATTCGTTTCGCAACCAACATTTAATGTTGGTTAAAAACGATGAGTGGCAAAATTTATTTTTTGCTTTGCCCTGGTTTTTGGCGCGAGAGTGTAAGGTTTTGGTTGCTACTCTTTTTTTTGAGCCGTTTCAGTTTATGACAATTATAAATTTTTTTAGTTTATTGCCTAGAACGTTGAGGAAAAGGCAAATAATTATGCGTCATAAAAAAATATCAGCATCTCAAATGAGAAAATGGTTTAAATAAATATGAAACTTTCAATTATTATTTTAAATTATAAATCAAGGGGTTTGCTAAAGCAGTGTCTAAAAGGTATTATTTCATCTCAACCTAAAATTGATTATGAAATTATTGTTGTTGATAATAATTCAGGAGATAAAAGTTTGGAGATGACCAGGGGATTGTTAACCAAGGATTACTTTTCAAAGCACGAGAAATTAATTGGTAAAGAAATAATTATTCCGCCTTTTAAAACCATTCAGTCGCCAGTTAATGGAGGCTTTTCGGCGGGAAACAATATTGGAATTAAAGCCAGTGAAGCGCAATATTTTATGATTTTAAATCCTGATATTGCTATCGTCCCCGGGGTAATCGAAAAAATGGTTGAATACATGGATGCGAATCGTGAGGTGGGAATTGTTGGTCCGAAATTGTTAAATCCGGATAAAACGGTGCAATATTCTTGCCGTCGTTTTCCAAACTATTTAGTCCCACTTTTCAGAAGAACCGCTTTTGGCAAATTGTCTTTTGCCAAAAAATTGGTCGAAAAATATTTAATGATTGATTTTGATCATAACAAAACAATTGAAGTTGATTGGCTCTTTGGCGCGTGTTTAGTAGTAAGAAGATCAGCCACTGATAAAATTGGGCTGTTAGACGAAAGATATTTTATGTACTTTGAAGATATGGATTACTGCCGTCGATTTTGGGAAAACGGTTATAAAATTATTTATTTGTCTGATGTGGAAATTATTCATTATCACGCCCAGTATTCTTCAGAAAAAGAGGGGATCCTTGGGATTTTAAGCCGCGGCGGACAAATTCACTTAATTTCAGGCTTAAAGTATTTTTTGAAATATCGAGGTAAAAAATTTGAAAAAAGAGTCTAGACATAATTATATTTTTATGTTAGGATTAAGGACGCAAATCAATTAAATTTTATGTTTAAAATGATTAAGAAAATCGGAATTGACCTGGGAACAACAAATTCCCTTGTTTATGTCCCAAAGCGTGGTATCGTGATTAATGAGCCTTCAGTTGTTGCGGTTTCTGCGGTTGACAAGAAGATTCTTGCCGTTGGGGTTGAGGCAAAAGAAATGCTTGGGCGCACGCCGGAAACCATTATTGCCGTTAGGCCGATGAAGGATGGCGTAATTGCTGATTATAAAACTACGGCGGCAATGTTGCGTTATTTTGTTAATAAAGCTTTGGGTGGCGTCAGACTCTTTAGGCCGGAAGTAATGGTTGCTGTACCGGCTGGTATCACTTCAACTGAAAGAAGAGCGGTAATTGATGCAACGATTGCAGCTGGTGCCAAAGCAGCCTACATTATTAAAGAACCGATTGTGGCTGCCATTGGGGCTGACATTCCAATCGGTTCGCCGTCAGGGCATATGATTATTGATATCGGTGGTGGCACCTCGGAAATGGCGGTTATTTCTTTGGGCGGTATTGTTTCTTCAACTTCCGTAAGAATCGGCGGTAATCGTTTGGACGGCGCTATTGCAGAGCATATTAGACGAAAATATAATTTAGCCGTGGGCGAAAGATCGGCCGAGAAAGTAAAGATTGAGGTTGGCTCGGCCATGTATATGGAAGAACCTCTGACAATGGATGTAAGGGGACGAGATACGGTTTCTGGATTGCCCAGAACAGTAACGGTTACATCTGATGATGTAACTGATGCTATTCAAAATGAATTAGAGGGTATCATTCAGGCAGTTAAAGATGTTTTGCACAGAACTCCGCCGGAATTATCAGCTGACGTAATCGATAAGGGAATTATTATGTCTGGCGGTTCAAGTCAGTTAAGAAATATTGATAGATTGATTACAGAAGCAACTGGGGTGCCGACTTATGTTGCCGAAGGCCCGCTTTTTTGTGTGGCCAAAGGAACCGGCATTGCGCTTGAAAATCTTGAGTCGTATAAGAGAAGTATATTTTTAATTAAATAATTTAGATGAAATATTATGGGACAAAACAGCGCACTAAAATCCAGGATGAAGCATGCTAAAAAAAACACCCGCATCGGAAAAGCTTTGGCCAAAAAAACCAAAGATTTAAGACGAGGCAAAAAGAATATCGCTTAATAGCTGGATAAAAAACACAAAAACTTTAAGTTTTTGTGTTTTTTGTTTTTGTGTTATAATATTTTTATGAAAAAAGGTGAAAAAATAGTCAAAATAGATAAAAAAACAAAAAAATATTTTTTTATTTTTTTATTTTCTTTTTTGGCGTTTTTTTTCTTAATCTATTTGAGTTCTTTTTTTTATGATTTTTCCGGAGGAAAAAATCCCGAATTTGGAATTACATTTAGTAAAAAATATGCCCGGGAGTTGGGGTTGGACTGGACGCAAGCTTACGTAGATATATTAGGCGAATTAAATGTTAAAAATGTTAGATTAATCGCTTATTGGGACGAAATTGAGAACATGGAAGGAGTTTATAATTTTCAAGACCTTGATTGGCAAGTCAGTCAGGCATCTGACAGGGGAGCAAAAATTCAGCTTATTTTAGGGCGGAGAACGCCCCGGTGGCCTGAATGTCACGATCCGCTTTGGTTGAAGGAAAAGAGCGAAAGTGAAGAGGAAGAAAAATTGCTTACTTTTGTTGCGGCAGTAATCGGACATTTTAAGAATAATAGGTCAATCGAGCTTTGGCAGGTAGAAAACGAGCCGTTTCTCTCTACTTTTGGCATGTGTCCAAAGCCGAACAAGGATTTGTTAAAAAAAGAAATTGAAAAAGTTAAAGAGTTAGATCCGCAAAGACAAATTTTAGTTTCAGATAGCGGCGAACTTTCTTCATGGCAATCGGCGGCCTCGGTTTCTGATGTCTTGGGAACAACTCTCTACCGTATCGTTTGGAACAAATATTTGGGATTCTTTGATTATTTTTTCTTGCCCCCGGCTTTTTATCGATTCAAGGCTGATCTGACGGAATTGTTTCACCCCAATTTGAAAGAGGTGATTGTGACTGAGTTGCAGATGGAGCCCTGGACGTTTAATAAAAGCATGATTGATTTGACAAAGAAAGAAAGAGACCAATCTTTCTCGGCCAAAAGGTTTATTTCTAATGTGGAATATGTTAAAAAAGCTGGTTTTAAGAAAGTTTATTTTTGGGGAGTGGAATATTGGTATTGGCTTAAATTAAATAGTGAACCGGAAATTTGGAACGAAGCCATAAAAATTTGGAATTAATCTGTTAAATAAAAGAGCCGGGTTCGCCCGGTTTTTTTATTGAAAATAATTATTTTTTATGTCATAATTTGACCTTGCCAAAAGCTGGGATTAAGGGTAAAATAATAGCATGATAAAAGAGCAAAATTGTCAATTTAGGTGGCCATTAATTGGTCATACTAAAATTATTGATTTTCTGCAAAAAAATATTACTCGTGGGCGCATTGCCCATGCTTATATATTTGTTGGCCCGGAAAATATTGGCAAATCAAGCGTAGCCGAGTTTTTGATTGGTTCTTTGGTTTGCCGCCATCTGAAAGATAAAAAAGAGGTTGTGCCGTGCAATAAATGTGAATGTTGCCGGCAGTTGATAAACAAAGTGCATCCGGATATTAGTTGGATTTCTCTTGAAACCAACGATTCCGGAAAAATGAAAAAAAATATAAGTATTGAACAAATTAGAGACTTGCAGGAGAAATTAAATTTGCATTCATTTTTGGATGGTTATAAAGCCGGGATAATTGATCAGGCTCACACCCTAAGTCAGGAAGCGGCAAATTCTTTACTTAAAACTTTAGAAGAACCATCTCCAAATACGATTCTTATTTTATTGGTACAAAATCTTTCAGCTCTGCCGGCAACCATTGCTTCTCGTTGTCAGGCGATAAAATTTTTACCCGTTTCAACGGATGAAATTGTATCGGGTTTAATTAATTTGGGCTGTGATAAAAAGAAGGCTTTAAAATTAGCGGCAGTCTCGTTTGGCCGACCCGGTTTGGCTGTAAAATATTTCCTTGAGCCGGATTACTATGAAGAATACAAAGAAAAAATCAAAAATGTTTTTGAATTATTTAAAGGTGATACTGCCTCTAGGCTTAAAGCTGTGAATAAGGTGGCTGAGGCGGGCGACATTTCGGAGATAAAAGAAGAAATATTAATTTGGAAAAACGTTTTGAGAGATGCTGCTGTTTCAATTTATGCTGAAAATCAAATTGCCAATCAAGCCTTTTTGAAAGAGGCAAAAGATTTAGGCAAAAAATTGGGCCAGCAAAAAATTATTTCTCTAATTAAAGAGATTGATCAAGCAAAATTTTTTCTTGAAGCAAATGCTAATTCACGCCTAACCTTGGAAAATTTAGTTTTAAATTTTTAAATAATAAGTATGAAAAAAATTGGACTATTATTTATTTTTTCTCTGCTGTTTTTACCGGCTTGCACCATAAAGCTTGGAGGCGGTAATCAGGCGGTAACGGTAGGGGTTTTTAAATCAGTTGATAGGGGAGAAAAATGGGTTGAAAAAAATCAGTTTTTATCATCCGGTGGCGTCGGCAAAATTTCTGGCGTAAATGTTTTGGGGCTGACCATGGATCCGTCCGATAAAAAAGGTATATATATTAATTCAGATACAGGCGGCTTGCTATATAGCTATGACGGTGCGGAAAGTTGGCAAAAGGCGGTCCAGGTGGGAGACGGTTTAATTGAATCAATTGCTATTGATTCGGAAGACAAGTGTACGATTTATGCAACTTTTGCCAATACGATCTTGAAATCAGATGATTGCAATAGAAATTGGTCAGAAATTTTTCTGGAAACCCGCGGTGCAAAATTTGCCACTACAGCTTTAGCGGTTGATTTGAATGATAGCAAGATTGTTTATGCCGGTAACGCTGGTGGCGAAATATTAAAGAGCATAGATGGCGGCGTGAACTGGCAGACAATAAATAAATTAGGGGATAAAGTCGTTAAAATTTTAGTTGATCCAAATGATTCTGGGAGTATTTATTTTGCCACAAAAACAAAAGGAATTTATAAGTCAGAAGGTGCTGGTTTGACGTGGGTAAACATTAATGACGGTCTAAAAAGTTTTACCGGGGCAAATGAGTTTAAGGCTATGGTTTTTGATTTAACCCAGCCCGGGTCGCTAATTATTGCTACAAAATATGGTTTGTTAAAAACAAGTGACGGCGGAAATACCTGGGAAGCAATAAAATTGGTTACTCAGCCTGGTAGTGCTGAAATTTATTCACTTGCCGTTAATCCTAAAAATAATAAAGAAATATATTACGCCACCGCCACCACATTCTACAAAACCACAGACGGCGGTAATAGCTGGGTTACAAAACGCTTACCGACAAACGCCGCCGCAACAGCCATTTTAATTGATCCGGTTAATCCAGATATTATTTATATGGGTTTTACAAATATTGCTAAGAAAAAATAATTAATTATCATTTTTAACTATGCAAATTATTGAACAACATAAACCTGAATTTGAAAAAGGTTTGGAAATGCTTAAGAGTGAACTTATGACATTAAGGGTTGGTCGTGCCAATCCGGTTATGGTGGAAGGAATTTTGGTTGATGCTTACGGCTCAAAGATGCCGATAAAGCAAATGGCCTCTATTACCGTACCGGAAGCCCGAACCCTGCTGATTCAGCCGTGGGATAAAACGTTGTCTAAAGAGGTGGAAAAAGCTATTATCCAGGCCAATATCGGAATTTCACCGGTTAATGAGGGCGCCCAGATTCGTTTGACTGTGCCTCAACTAACCGAAGAGAATCGTAAGGATTTAGTTAAGCAGGTTAGGGAGAAATTGGAAAAAACAAAAATTGTTTTTAGGCAGGTTCGCGATAAAATAAAAGAAACAATCAGTAAGATGGAGAAAGACAAGGAGCTAACCGAAGATGATCGGTTTTTGCTGTTGAAAAAACTTGACGAAACCACCAAAGAATATACAACAAAGGCCGAAGAAATTGGCGAGAAAAAAGAAGATGAAATAATGACTATTTAACTATGTTGTTAACTCTTATTGCTTTTTTTGCGGTTCTAAGTATTTTAGTTTTGGTTCATGAAGCCGGTCATTTTTGCACTGCTCGTCGTTTTGGCGTTAAGGTGGATGAGTTTGGCCTGGGGCTTCCTCCCAGGATAATCGGATTTTACCGTGATGAGGCGGGTAAAATTAAAAAAGTTGGCATGGGCCAAATTGACACCAAAAAAACCATTTGGTCTTTAAATTGGATCCCCCTTGGCGGATTTGTAAAAATCAAAGGTGAAGACGGTGATGGTCCGAAGGATTCAGACAGTTTTGTTTCTCAAAAAGTTTGGAAGAGAATTGTAATTGTTTCCGCCGGCGTTTTTATGAACTTTGTTTTGGCAGCCTTTCTTCTGACTTTAAGTTTAACTTTTGGCTCGCCCCAGATGATCGATAATAATTTGCCGAAATTAGCCAAAGTGAGTAACGAAAAAGTTAATATCGTCGAAGTCCTATCCGGCTCACCGGCAGATAAGGCAGGTATAAAAGTCGGTGATAGCGTTGTTTCCATTGACCAGAAAGAATTTCCAAAAATTGAAGATATTCAGGTTTATATGAATGACAAAGTCGGCCAGACTGTTTCGGTAAAAATATTGCGAGAAGATGAAGAAATGAATCTAGAAATTTCACCAATAGTATTGGGCGAAACAAAAAAAGGCGGAATTGGCGTGGCCCTTGTTAAAATCGGATATGTATCTTATCCCTGGTATATTTCCTGGTGGTACGGTTTGGGCGAAACATTTAAAACAATTGTCGGCGTGCTGTATGGTTTTTGGGCGATGCTTAAAAATTTAATTGTTCAAAGGCAGATGATCGGCGAAGTCTACGGACCGGTTGGTATTGCCGGAATGGTTGGTGACGCGGCCAGGATGGGTTTTCTCTATATCGTTCAGTTTACCGCTATACTTTCAATCCTCATTGCGGTCATAAACTTTTTGCCTTTTCCGGCTCTTGATGGCGGTCGGGTTTTCTTCTTGCTTATTGAAGGAATAAGGCGTAAGCCGGTAAATCAAAAATTTGAAGCCGCAATGCACAATATCGGTTTTGCCTTGTTAATGATTTTGGTTGTCATTGTTACATTTAGAGATATTGCCCGAGTTTCATCCGGATTTGTTAATTGGTGGCAGCAAATTTCAGGTTTATTTTAATCACTATGAAAATAAATATCCCTTTTGATTTTAAGCAGAATTTGTTAGTTTTTATGCGTCGTGCCGGCTATCATCAATTCAACGATTACAATACCGGCAAAACCAGCTATATTCGCAGGCTCTCAGATGTTTTCTATCCGAGATTTCATGTTTACATTGAAACTGACAGGGATAATCGCGTTTCAATCAATCTCCACTTAGATCAGAAAAAAACTTCTTATGCCAATGCCAACGCGCACAGCGCCGATTACGATGGACCGGCAGTTGAAGCGGAGGGGAGGAGATTACAGGGTTTAATTGAGAATCAGATGCACAACCAGCAGCAAGAAAAAGTTGATCACGACGAAGATAAAAAAAATTTTTGGCAGAGATTATTCGGTTAATTTATAGTTAATAAAATAATTATTAAGACAATGAGGCAATCAAATCTATTCACCAAGTCCCTAAAAGAAGCGCCAAAGGATGAGATCAGTTTGAATTCAGTGCTGCTTATTCGTGCCGGTTTAGTTGATAAATTAACGGCCGGTGTTTATACTTTTTTGCCGTTGGGTCTCTTGGTTTTAAATAAAATTAAAAATATAATCAGGGAGGAAATGAATGCCATTGGTGGGCAAGAAATTTTTATGCCTGCCCTCCAGCCTAAAGAGCCCTGGGCAAAAACCGGTCGCTGGTCAGATCCCGGGCCGGAAGTGATGTTTCAGTTTAAGGGCAGGGGCGAAAAAGATTATGGTCTTGGTTGGACGCACGAAGAAATTATTACCACCTTGGCAAAAAAATTTGTGAACAGCTACAAGGATTTGCCATTTGCCGCTTATCAGATTCAGGACAAATTTCGAAACGAGCCTAGGGCCAAGTCAGGTTTGCTGAGGGGAATAGAATTTTCAATGAAAGATTTATACAGCTTTCATGCCAGTGAAGCCGATTTGGACGATTATTATCAGAAAGTTATGGGAGCTTATGATAATATTTTTAAACGTTGCGGCCTTAATGCGTTTTTGACTGAAGCTTCCGGTGGCAGCTTCTCTAAATTTTCACACGAATATCAAGTTTTGGCAGATGCCGGTGAAGATACGATTTATTATTGTGAAAAATGTTCATACGCGCGCAATAAGGAGATATATGAATATAAGCAAGGTGATACTTGTCCCAAGTGTAAAGGAAAAATTATTGAGGGTAAGGCCATTGAAGTTGGTAATATTTTTCCATTGAAGAACAAATACTCTCAACCGCTTGAATTGTTTTTTACCGATGAAGAAGGACAAAGAAAGCCGGTAATGATGGGTTGCTATGGGATTGGCCCAAGCCGGGTGATGGGCACTGTTGTTGAGGTCTATCATGACGAAAAAGGAATAGTTTGGCCGGAATCAATTGCGCCGCTAAAGGTTCATCTTTTGGTTTTAGGCAAGGATCAAAAAATTGTTGACAAGGCAGAATCCCTGTATAAAAAATTGACTGCTGAAAATATTGAAGTCTTATTTGACGACAGGTTTGAGCCTTCTGCCGGTCAAAAATTTGCTGATTCTGATTTGCTGGGTCTGCCTTATAGGTTGGTGGTCTCTGAAAAAACCGGAAATAAAGTTGAGGTCAAAAAAAGAAAAGAAGATTCAGTGGAATTGGTTGACGAAAAAAAATTATTGAAAATGTTAAAAGATTAATATTTTTGTCTAATTTTAGCCATTTTTTATTAATTAAAATAAGCCAAAATTTTTATTGCAAAATTCCTGAATTAGCCGTAAAATACCAATACTAATATGTTTAATTTCAGCAATTTATTTAAAAAATTTACCAAAGATGTCGGCATTGATTTGGGCACATCAAATACTTTGATTTACGTTAAGGATAGGGGAATTGTTGTGCGCGAAGCATCAATTGTTGCTCTAAACAACCGCAACGATCAGATTTTGGCAGTTGGACAAGAGGCTCAGCAAATGCTCGGTAAAACGCCGCCCCATATTACAATTTCCAGACCATTAGTGGATGGTATTATCTCAGATTTTGAGGTTACGGAGAAAATGCTTAAGTATTTTATTGATAGAATATATCAACAAAGCTATGGTTTGTCACCACGACCAAGAGTGGTAATTGGCGTACCGCTTGATGTAACCGAAGTGGAAAAAAAGGCGGTTGAAGATGTGGTTTTGTCCGCTGGCGCAAGAGAAGTTTATTTGGTGGAGAATGTTATTGCGACTGCGATTGGCGCTCGTTTGCCAATACAAGATCCGTCGGGCAATATGGTGGTTGATATTGGCGGCGGTATTACTGAGGTGGCCGTAATTTCTCTTTCGGGTGTAGTGGCTTGGAAGTCTCTTCGGATTGCCGGCAACAAATTAAATCAAGATATTATAAATTATGCCAAGAACGAATTTAATCTGCTTGTTGGTGAAAGCTTGGCCGAAGATTTAAAAATTAGAGCTTCAATTATTGGTACCGAAGAAAAGGAGCAGGATTTAAGAATGAGGGGACGTGATTTTGTGACAGGTTTGCCAAAAGAAGTTGTCATTTCCAGCGAACAAATCCAGCAGGCGATTAGCCGTTCCGTTGCCAGTATAATTGATGGTATTAAAAGTACGCTTGAAATCACACCGCCGGAATTAGTGGCAGATATTTTTCAAAAAGGAATGGTTTTGGCTGGTGGTGGCGCAATGTTGGCTGGAATTGAAAAGGCAATTTTTAATGCAACAAAAATTCCGATTAAGATTGTTGACGACCCACAAACTTGCGCTGTAAGGGGAATGGGCGTAATTTTGGATGACGATAATTTGCTTCATGAAGTAGCGGTTCCTTCTTCAATGAAAGAAGAAAAAACATCAAGATAAAATTTAAAATATGTGGAAGTTTTTTCGTAGGACAAAACTCTCGGTTTTGCTTTTAGCAGCGGTCATTCTGCTAATTTTTTTGCATTATATTTCAGTTCTGTCATTTTTTGAAGACAGATTAATAAGATTGTTCTCGCCAATAAACGCCGGCATCTATTCCGTTGGCTCTGGCTTTAATGATCTTTACTCAACTCGTTTTAATATTAGTCAAATCAAAGCAGAAAACGAGAAGGTGAAGGAGTCGTTAATCCAGCTTTCAATTGAGAATGCCAGTTTACGTTTAAAGCTTCAGGAAAACGAAGAGCAAACTAAGCAGTGTCAATTTGTTTCAGAAGCAAGTCTGGAGTCGGTTAGTGCCAGAGTAATCGGCAAAAATCCTGAGCCAAATATGCAATCAATTATTTTGGATAAAGGTCAAAAAGATGGCATTGTAGCTGGATTGCCGGTAATCAGTGATAAGGGGGTGATTGTTGGAAAAATTAACGCCGTTAAAGCTATGAGCTCTGAAGCGATTTTAATCAATGATTCTCGTAGTCAAATTGCCGCTTTGATCTTAAATCATGCAAATAGCAAGGGCGTAGTTTCTGGTGAACACGGGCTTTCGCTAAAGATGGAATTGGTGCCTTTGGGCGAAGAGGTAAAAGAAGGGGATATTATTACTACTTCGGGAATTGAATCTTTAATTCCACGAGGATTGATTATTGGAAAAGTAAATCGTATTGTTTCGGAACCGAATACATTTTTTCAAACCATATATATTCAATCATTGGTTAAGCTTGATAATTTAACCATTGTCTCGGTAATTAAGAATGTAAAAAATGATTAGTACCATATCTATAATTTTATTTTCATATCTATTAACCTTAATCCAGGTTAGTTTTTTGACCACTTGGCCTGTGCCAATTTCAAGCCTTAACTTGATTTTTTGTATTGTTCTTTTTATTACAGTTATGATTGGATACGAGAAGGGTTTGATTTGGGCTTTTTTTTGCGGCCTATTTTTAAGTTTTTATTCAGCTATGCCGTATGGCGCAACTCTACTTTCCTTGGTTCTCTCGGTTATCATAACCGATATTTTGTATAAAAATTTTTTTACAAACCGCTCCCTGTATTCACTGGCAATATTAGGTTTTATCGGGACATTGGTTTATAATTTTATTTTGTTGATTTATATTTCAATATTTACAATTTTTGGATTTTCATTTTCTTTTGCCTTTTATGATATAAAGCTTTTGTATCTTTGGCAGCCGCTAATGAACGTAATTATTCTTTGGACGATTTTTTTTATATTTTTTACCACTTCCGGCAGATTAAAAAACTATTTTCATTTTTCCGGCCAGCTTTATGAGAAGAGACGCCAGTATTGACCCGTTTGGCATTATCAGCCCGGGTAAAAAAAATTATTTTATAAAACCCCGGAATAAAAACCGGTCCTTTGAGTTTGAAAATTTTTCTGCCTCAAAAAATGATTCTATCGCTGGTAATACTTTGAATTTGTTTCTTGACGCCACAAAGATTAATATTTTTTTAGTTTTGATTCTTTGCGGCATTTTATTATTGGCTGGCCGAACCGCCTTTTTGCAGCTTTATCAGGGAGAGCATTATCGGGCCCTGGCCGAAGGCAATAGAATCAGGCTAAGAGACACCAAAGCCACAAGGGGAATAATTTATGATAGAAATATGGTTCAGCTTGTCGAGAATTCTCCCGGCTTTTCTCTGGCGGCAATACCGGTTGACTTGCCGAAAGATCCTGAAGTTAGAAAAAGTTTAATTGTAGACATTCAGAATATAACCAATAAACCAGCTGAGGAAACAGAGACCTTGCTTTTTCCGGAAAAACCTCTTTATTCCTATCAACCAATAACGGTTGTTGATGATTTGACACCAGATCAGGCGGTTTTGGCCAGGATTTTAAGTTCAAAATATAATGGTTTAACTTTAAGAATTGATAGCACTCGACATTATTTGCTTTCATCTACAACCCAAAGTTTTTCGCATATCTTGGGGTACCAAGGAAAAATAGAGGACGGTAAGCTTCAGGAATACCTAAAAGATGGTTATTTATATGATGACAAGATTGGTAAGTCTGGCTTAGAATTTACTTATGAAAAAGAGCTTAAGGGTGTTAATGGTATTGAGCAGGTTGAAGTGGAGGCAACCGGAAAGGCTAAAGAAATTTTAGCCTCGCAAAAACCAATTTCCGGAAATAATTTATTGTTAAGCATTGATAGCCGTCTTCAAAAAGTTGCAGAAACTAGCCTTAAAAAAGCTTTGGGGTCAACCGGAAAAAAGAAAGGTTCGGTGATTGCCATTGATCCGAATAATGGCGAGATTTTAGCCCTCGTGAGCTGGCCGGCCTTTAATAATAATGATTTTGTACGAGGTTTATCGCAAGATAAATTTCAAGAGTTGATTAACGATCCAAATTTACCCCTATTTAATCGTTCTATAAGCGGCGAGTATCCGCCCGGTTCAACCTTTAAGATCGTTGTTGCCTCGGCCGCTTTAGAGGAAAAGATAGTTACAGAGAATACGGGTTTTATGAGTACTGGGGGTATTTATTTTAATAAAACGTGGTTTTTTCCGGACTGGAAAGCGGGTGGACACGGCTGGACAAATGTCACCAAAGCCTTGGCTGAATCTGTAAATACATTTTTTTATATTGTTGGCGGTGGGTATCAAGATTTTGTTGGTTTGGGGCCGGAAAGGATAGAAGCTTACGGTGAAAAATTCGGTTTAGGCAAAAAGACGGGGATTGATTTGCCAAACGAAGCAACTGGTTTTTTGCCAACGCCCAAATGGAAAGAAGAGACAAAAAATGAACAATGGTACATAGGTGATACTTATCACTTTGCCATTGGTCAGGGTGATGTGTTGGTCACGCCACTGCAAGTAGCGCTATGGACATCTGCGATTGCTAATGACGGAAAAATTTTTAAACCTCATATCGTTAAGTCTATCCTGGATTCGCAAAATGAATTAATAAGTGAAACAAAGCCGGAAATAATAAGCCAAGATTTTTTAAGTCAGAAAAATATTAATATTATAAAAAAAGGTTTGCGTGAAACGGTTTTAACCGGCAGCGGCCGAAGTTTGGGGTCATTGCCTATTGCTGTTGCGGCTAAGACCGGTACGGCGCAGTGGTCAACCAAAAAATTGCCGCAGGCTTGGGTTACTGCTTACGCGCCTTTTGAAAATCCCGAAATTGTAGTAACGGTTTTGGTTGAAGAGGGTGGCGAAGGAAGCAGCGTCGCCACGCCGGTGGCAAGGGAAATACTTGGTTGGTGGGCGAATAAGGATAATCCCCAGTCAACTTCAACGCCGAAGGTTGAAAATTAAGTTAGTTTTGGCTTGACATCTTCTTGAATAAAGGTTATTATATGTACGCACATTATTTTGACCGATTTCGCAGAGGCAATTGCGTCGTGTCGCTTATATCGTTTGGTGGCCAAATCTTCCGCCTGTCTTGCACGAATAAGCGATGTTTCAACGGCAAAGCTCCGGCACTATTACCAACTCAGCTGTCGCGAGTTTCTCCTTGAGGGGGTAAGGTATTGTCTCTGCCTATTTTTTGTCAACATTGTTGACATTATTTTTTTGATTATTTATAATACTTTAAGTATATTTTAAACTAATTACAGCTTAGGCGACTGTATTTTTTTGTAAGCTGAAAATAAAACTATGGGAACAAATTATTTGACAAAACAGGGATTGCAAAAACTTCAGGAAGAATTTGAATATTTGAAAAAAATAAAAATGCCGGAGGTGATTGAGCGAATTGCAAGAGCAAAAGAATTGGGCGATCTTTCCGAAAATGCCGAGTATCAAGATGCCAAGGACGAACAAGGTTTTATTGCTGGTAGAATTGCCGAGTTGGAAAATTTAATTAATAAATCAGAAATTATAGAAGAGGGCGGCAAAAAGACGGTTGTTTCTGTCGGCAGTAAGATTAAGATTCGTTGCCTTAAAAAAGACGTTGAATACACCATTGTTGGCTCAAATGAAGCTGATCCGCTAAAGGGCTTAATTTCAAACGAATCTCCGTTGGGCCGAGCTTTTTTGGGCCGAAAGGCGGGCGAGAAGGTTAAGGTGGTTGTGCCGCGCGGTGAAATGGATTGTGAAATACTTGAGATAATTTAGATCAATATTTTATTTTAAAATGAGTCGGAATGTTAAGTTCCGGCTTATTTTATTTACTTTGACTTTTTGTGATATTTTGGTTAAAATATATGATATAATTAATACACAAATATGCAAAAATTACCTATAAATGATGAATATAAAATTCGTCTGGAAAAACTTCAAAAATTAAGAAAAGAGGGGATTAATCCTTACCCCGAAAAGTTTGACGAAAAAACCGACATTATTCAGGCAATTGGTTTTGAGGCGGGCAAGACTGTCAGAATCGCCGGCCGCTTATTAACTTTGCGAGAAATGGGTAAGATTTGTTTTTGCCACGTTCTTGATTCAACTGGAAAAATTCAGATAGTTTTGAAAGAAGACGTTTTGGGCAAAGAAAAATTTAAAGAATTTTCTAAAATATTTGATCCCGCCGATTTCATTGGTCTTGAGGGTGAAATTTTTACCACTCAGAAGGGTGAGATCTCCGTCCTGGTAAAAAGTTATACTTTACTTTCTAAAACTCTCAGGCCTTTGCCGGAAAAGTGGCATGGTCTTCAGGACCAGGAGAGTTGCTATCGTCAGAGATATTTGGATTTGATTTCAAATCCGGAGACATATAACCGTTTTGTCTTGCGTTCGAAGCTTATTAAAGCTTTAAGAGAATTTTATTGGTCAAAAGGATTTATTGAAGTTGAAACGCCGGTTTTGGTAAATGCGGCGTCTGGCGCTTTGGCCAAGCCTTTTATTACTCACCATAATGCTTTGGATATTGATGTCTATCTCAGAATTGCTCCTGAAGTTTATTTAAAAGAAGCCGTTATTGGCGGATTCGAGAAAATTTTTGAGATTGCCCGTTGTTTTAGGAATGAAGGAATGGACCCTTCTCACGTACAAGATTTTACGATGTGTGAGCATTATGCGGCCTATTGGAATTACGAGGATAATATGAAATTCACTGAAGAGATGATCACCACAATTTTGCAAGATATTTTTGGTAAACTTAAATTCAAAATTAATGATAGACAGGGTAATCCGGTTGAAATTGATTTTAAGTTACCTTGGCCAAAATTCAGTTTTGCGGAATTAATCAAGCGAGATTGCGGTATTGATATTGATAATTTTAAAACAGCTGAGGATTTAAAAAAAGAAATTAAATCCAAGAAAATTAAAATTGATGATATTGAAAGTCTGGGTCGCGGTAATTTAATTGATGCTTTATATAAAACCGTTTCTCGGGATAAAATCATTCAACCTACTTTTCTTATTAAACACCCGCTAGATTTATCTCCTTTGGCCAGAAAAAATGATCAAAATCCAAATGTTGTTGATCGTTTTCAGCTCGTTATTAATACTTGGGAGATTTTAAATGCTTATTCTGAACTTGTTGATCCAATTGATCAAAAAGAAAGGTTTGAGAAACAATCAATGGCTAAGTCTCAGGGTGATGCCGAAGCGCACGGCAAGGACGATGAATATATTAAAGCGCTTGAGCACGGTGCGCCGCCAATTTCAGGTTGGGGCATGGGTATAGATAGATTTATTACCCTTATAACCCAACAAGATAATTTGCGCGATACAATCCTTTTTCCCTTACTTCGTCCACTCGAAGTTGAAGAAAAAGAAAAAAAGCCCAAGGTTAACAAAAAGAAAAAGTAAAAAAATGATAACTCTTTTGCAAATTATTTTTCGTTTAGTGCTGTCAGTTGTTCTCTCCGGGCTAATTGGTTTTGAACGTGAGGCCAGACATCGTCCGGCAGGTTTGCGCACGATAATATTAATCGGTTTGGGAACAACTATGGTAATGATCGTTTCTCTTTCTTTTGTTTCTGACCCCTCAAGGCTTGTGGCCGGCATATTAACTCCGATTGGATTGCTCGGTACCGGTGTGATAATTCATGGTCGCGACAAAAACGAAACTCAAGGTATTACAACGGCCGCTACAATCTTTATGGTTGCCGGTATTGGCCTGGCGGTGGGTATTGGTCTTTATATCCCAGCCATTTTTACCGCCTTGCTGACGCTGATTATACTTTACGCCCTTGATTCGAATAAAGTAAAAAAATTTTTTGAACGAGAATAGAGTATGTCTCGGGTAATGGTTTTTGGCACATTTGACGGTTTGCACCCGGGGCATTTAAATTTTTTTAAACAAGCAAAAAGTTATGGCAGCGATTTAATTATTGTAATTGCCCGCGATAAAAATGTTATCTCGATCAAGGGACATTTGCCGAAATACTCAGAAAAAGAAAGATTGCGGGCGGTAAAAAAATTATTTAAAAATATTGATTCCGTAACAGTCTTATTGGGTCAGTCCAAGAATCCATACGCAATTATCGAAAAACATAAACCTAAAATAATTTGTTTGGGTTATGATCAGGCTGGTTTTGCGGATAATCTTAAAAATGAATATCCGGTAATTAAAGTAATTCGTTTAAAGCCGTATTATCCAAAAATTTATAAATCATCAATAATAAATCACAAATCATGAAAATAAAGACTTCTATTTTGGTTTGTTCCTTGGCGATTATCCTTTTTGGGTGTTCATTGGATAAAAGCGAAAAAATAACCAATCAAACACAAAATTCTAATTCAAATACTACTGCCACTCAGGTGGTTAAAAAACAAGCAAATATGCCAGAAAATATCATTGATCAAAGTAAGTCATATTCAGTAATTCTCCAAACCGAAGAAGGGGATATGGAGATATCTTTGAACACTAAAGATACCCCCATTACGACTAATAATTTTTTGTGGTTAGCTAAAAAGGGTTTTTACGATAATACAATTTTTCATCGTGTTATAAAAGATTTTATGATTCAAGGCGGTGATCCAAAGGGAGATGGAACCGGCGGTCCGGGCTATTCTTTTGACGACGAAGATTTTAGTGGTGAGTATGTTCGTGGGGCAGTTGCAATGGCTAACGCCGGTCCAAATACAAACGGTTCTCAGTTTTTTATTATGCACCAGGATTATCCTTTGCCCAAAAACTATGTAATTTTTGGTCAAGTCACCAAAGGTTTGGAGGTTTTAGATAAAATTGCAAATTCTCCTGTCACTTTAAGCCAGTCGGGCGAAATGTCAAAACCAGTGAAGCCGATAAAAATTTTAAGCACAAAAATAATTGAACAATAAGAAATTAATATCATTATATGTTAGACATTAATAAAATAAGACAAGATCAAGAAGGTATAAAAAAAGCGCTATCAAAGCGCATGGACCCGAAGGATATAAATTTTAATGAGATTTTAGAAATTGATGACAAAAGAAAGGGGCTTTTGCAGGATGTTGAGGCAAAAAAGGCAGAACGTAATAAATACTCAAAAACCAAGCCTGATAAAGAAATTATTGAAAAAATGCGCTTACTTGGCGATGAAATTAAAGAATTGGATGAACAGATAAGGTTGACCGAAGAAAGTTTGAAGGAGAAAATATCGGCCCTGCCCAATATACCGGCTGACGATGTTTTGCCGGGCGGGAAAGAAAATAACAAAGTAATCAGAACCTCCGGCAAAAAAATCAATTTTAAGTTTGAGCCAAAAGATCACTATGACTTGGCTGTTTCTTTGGATATTATCGATTATGAAAGAGCGGCTAAAATTGCCGGGACCGGTTTTTGGATTTATAAAGGCGCAGGTGCAATTTTAGAATGGGCCTTGCTTTCCTATTTCATAAAATTTCATCAAAAAAACGGTTATACTTTTATGATCCCGCCTTTTTTGTTAACGGAACAATCAGCCTATACTTCCGGCCATTTGCCAAAGTTTCGTGATGATTTGTTTTGGACGCAGGAAAAAACATGTTTAAACGCCACTTCCGAGATGATGCTTGGTAATTATCACCGCGATGAAATTCTGCCAGTCGAAGAGCTTCCTTATAAATACGCGGCTTATTCCGCTTGCTTTCGCCGAGAAGCCGGAAGTTATCGCAAAGAAGAGCGGGGGATGATTCGCGGCCACCAGTTTAATAAAATTGAAATGTTTCAGTACACCACACCGGATAAATCATGGGATGCCTTCGATGAATTAACAAAAAATGCGGAAAAATTGGTTGAAGGCTTGGGGCTGCATTTTCAGTCAGTTCTCTTGGCGGCCGGTGACGCTTCGGCGGCAATGGCAAAAACAATTGACATTGAAGTTTGGATTCCAAGCATGAATGGTTATAAGGAAGTTTCAAGTGTTAGTAATGCGATTGATTATCAAGCCAGGAGAGGAAATGTCAGATTCAAAAATCCGCAAACAGGAAAGAATGAATTTGTTCATACTCTTAACGCTTCCGGCCTGGCAACCAGTCGTTTAGTGCCGGCAATTTTGGAACAGTTTCAAAACGCTGACGGTTCTGTAAACGTTCCTAAGGCACTTCAGCCGTTTTGCGGTTTCAAAAAAATTACAAATAAAAAATAATCTTTACCGAAAGACTTGGTTCTTATGTACAATTCTTGGGTTGAAATATCTCAATCGGCGATTTTGCATAATTTGGCGCAGTTCAAAAAGATCGTTGGTTCAAAGGTGGAAATTATGCCGATCATTAAGAGTAACGCTTATGGT
This sequence comes from uncultured Gammaproteobacteria bacterium, assembly GCA_964540635.1. Classification (GTDB taxonomy): domain Bacteria; phylum Patescibacteriota; class Patescibacteriia; order Buchananbacterales; family UBA6539; genus 02-FULL-45-11b. The sequence goes on along the minus strand of CAZINP010000002.1, from coordinate 120,077 downwards.
CACGGCATGATTGAAGTCGCAAAGATAATAAGCCCGAGTGCTAATTATATCGGCGTTGTCAGTCTTGGCGAAGCATTGGAACTTAGAAGAAATAAAATTAAAAATAAAATTTTTGTTTTAAGCTACATTCAAAATGAACTTATAAGTATAGGTTTAAAGCAGGGGATTGAATTTCCTATATATGACCTTAAAAGTGCTGTATTGATATCAAAAAATGCTGAAAAGCTGAATATAAAAGCAAAAATTCACATAAAAATTGATACCGGGACTTCACGAATGGGTATACTAGAAAAAGAAGCAATAAGTTTTATAAAAAGGGTTAGGGGTTTGCCAAATTTAAAAATTGTTGGCCTTTATAGCCACTTTGCTTCTTCTGAAGATAATCCTAAGTTTACCGAAAAACAACTGGCTGTTTTTAATAAGATTTTATTTAATTTGGAAAAAGAAGGCATAGAAATTCCCAAAAAGCACTTTGCTTGTTCTGCCGCCTTGTTAGTTGCTCCAAATTCATATTTTAATTTTGTGAGATTGGGCCTGGGTTTGTATGGACTTTGGCCGTCAGATTTGTCAAAAAAAATTGCCTTGAGAAGATTTCCAAAAATGAAATTAAAACCGGCGTTGACCTGGAAGACGAAAATTATACAAATTAAAGTTTTACCTAAAAATTCTTTGGTTGGTTATGGGGGAACGTTTAAGACAAAAAGGGAAACCAAAATTGCTGTATTGTCTTGCGGTTACTGGGAAGGATATGATAGAAAGTTATCGAATAAAAGTTTTGTTCAAATCAAAAATAAGAAATGTCTAGTAATAGGGCGAGTTTGTATGAATTTGATGATGGTTGATATCTCGGGCTTAAAATCGGCGCGTGTAGGGGATGAGGCCGTGTTGTTGGGTAAAAAAATAACAGCCGAACATTTGGCTGATATTATTAAAACAATTAATTACGAAGTAATCACTAAAATAAACCCTTTGCTTAGACGAGTAGTTGTTAAATAAAAATAGGGGCAGTCACTTAAGCCCGCCCCCCGAAAGAAGTGTGCAACCGCCAGAGCATATAAGGGGCGGTCGCATGTGCTGCTGCTTGATATGACCCCTCAAGCTGGGGTTGAGGCCCTCGTAAGGGTCTCGCCGTCGCCTAGCAGACCGCGGCCTTTTCGCGGCGCCGGCGGTTGGCAGGGAGATGTCCGAACATTTGTTCCCTCCAATGCTGGACATGTTCGCCACCCATTGGCAAACATTAAAATATAATATAAAAAATAGATAAAGTCAATAGTTTTAGTAAGAATTAAATAATTATGGCTAAAATAAGCAAAAAAATTAAAGTAGGAATTATTTTTGGCGGTAGGTCAGGGGAGCATGAAGTTTCAATAGTTTCAGCTCAATCGGTTATTGCCGCCTTAAACCCGGAAAAGTTTGAGGTAATACCAATCGGTATTACCAAAGAAGGAAAATGGATTGCCGGGGATCAGGCAATAAAATTTTTAAAAGAGGGTTCATTAAAGCTGCCATTTAAGTCAGTCTTATTGCCCGATCCAACGGAAAAAAGAATTACTAATTTGAGTGAGGATAGTTTAAGGCCAGTTGAGGGCCTTGGTAATTCAAATCAAATAGATGTTATCTTTCCCGTTTTGCACGGCACAACCGGAGAAGATGGTTGTTTGCAGGGTTTGTTAGAGATGGCAAATTTGCCCTACGTCGGTTCCGGCGTGTTGGGTTCGGCAATTGGAATGGATAAGGTTGTCCAAAAGCAATTATTAGCTCAAGCCTCTATACCGGTTGTTGATTATGACTGGTTTTTAATAAGTGAGTTTCAGGCTGATTCAGAAAAAATTATTGAGCGCTTAGAAAAACGTTTGACTTATCCGATGTTTACCAAGCCCGCAAACTCCGGCTCAAGCGTTGGAATTGAAAAGTGTCATGATCAAAAAGAACTTTATAATGGGATAATGGAAGCAAGCAGATATGATAGAAAAATTTTGGTTGAACAGGGGATAGATAATCCCAAAGAGATTGAAATTGCTGTTTTGGGCAACGATCAACCAATTGCATCTATGCCCGGACAAATAATGCCGTCAAATGAATTTTACGATTATGACGCCAAGTATATTGATGGTAATTCAGAGGCAATAATTCCGGCCTTACTTTCGGAGGATGTAATTCAGAAGATACAAGATTATGCTATTAAAGCATTTCAAGTTTTAAATCTTTCTGGTTTATCGCGCGTTGATTTTTTGCTTTCAATTGACAATAAAGATATTTATCTCAATGAAGTTAATACTTTGCCCGGGTTTACCTCAATTTCAATGTATCCAAAATTGTGGGAAGCCAGCCGTTTAAGTTATTCGGAATTACTTGAAAAATTGATTGATTTGGCGCTTGAGCGACACAAGCAGAAAAATAATCTTTTAACCTCATATCAACCAAAGAAAGATTGGTACAAATAAAGCTTATGGCATTAAGGCAGGATTATCAAAAAAAGAAGTATAAAAATCCTTACTATTCACCGAAAAAGAAAAAATCCGGATCTCAGAAGGTAAGAAGAATTATTATTTTGTTGGTTTTGGCGACAGTTTTTATATTGGCGATAATTTCCAGGCTTGACTATTTTAAGATAAAAAATATTTCAATATTGGGAAATAATTTTATCTCGGAATCTGAAATAAGGGAAATGGCGTCTTTGCAGTCGGAAAAAAACAAATTTATTATATTTCCACAAAGTAATATTTTGTTTTTTAGTAAAGGCCAGTTAGAAAAGACTATCTCGGAGAAGTACTATTTAAACAGTTTGCAAATAGATAAAATTTTTTGGCACGAAATCAAAATAATGGTTTCAGAAAAGCCAATCAAACTTATTTATTCAACCAATCAGAAAAAATATTTTATTGATGATAATGGGAATATAATTAACGAATATGGCCCCGGCAAAAGTGACAGAAAGGAACAGGATGGTGATCTTGAGATAGTTCGTCCAGTCAGTCAGGCAGCTAATTTGCCGATAATTTATGATAAAAATAACGATGTGGCTGAAATAGGAAGTCAAATATTAAGCAAAGATTATGTGGCGTTTCTTTTGAATATAGATCAGGCCATAAAAGACGAAGCCGACTTCAAAATTAAAGAATACCAACTTCCGGAACTCAAAGGCACTGATTTGATTGCTATTACAAATCAAGGCTGGGAGATAAGGTTTAATGTCAACGATTCATATTTATCTCAAATAAAACTTTTATTTTTAGTTTTAAAGGATAAAGTAAAGGATAGGAGCAATCTAGAATATATTGATTTGCGTTTCGGCGATAAAATATACTATCAATAGCATGTGTCGCAAAATATTTATCTTTGTGTGCTGTAAGGCGGGTGAGTGGAGTTGAGGCGGGAAAAGACTAAGATTACTATTTATTATCTTGTAATTCATTTAATCCATAAAAGGGATTTTTTTTAATATATTTAAGTTTTTAAAAATATTTTTTAAATTTTATTTATATTTATTAGAATCCAGATACAATTTATCATTTTAATCATTAAATGTATTTTTAACCCATAGAGGTATTATGGGTGTGGATAAGCTTTATTTGCGCTTTATTATCAAATATGATAAACTGAGTATAATATCCCTTACACTCAGTTTAAATCACTAAAAAAGCCTATGTCTACTACTCTACCGCACATTGATGATTTTTTGCTCAATCTACAAACAAATAATTATTCCGATGAAACGGTTTATAATTACGAAAGAGACTTAAAAGTTTTTGAGGATTTTTTAAATCAGTCTAAAATCCCCTTTTCCAAGGTTGATAAGCGAGTTGTTAATCTCTATAAGGCTTATCTTAACTCAATTGATCGAAAAACCGCTGAAAATGATCAGTCCCAAAAAAAGCTTCAAAGTTATTCAATTAATAGACATTTATCGTCTTTAAGGTCTTTTATTAAATATTTGATTGAAATGGATTATGGCTCTCCGGTTGCTTCTGAGGCGGTTAAATTGGTCAAAACGGAACGAAAACACGGTCGAGTGGCTGAATTAAACGAATTAATTAATTTAATTGAATCGCCCTCGTATTTGGAAAACAATTTAATTGTTGCTGCAAGAAACAGAGCTATGCTGGAAATGCTTTTTTCAACCGGCATGCGTATTTCTGAGCTTATTAATCTCTCCAGGCAACAAATTGATGGTACGGGTAGAATATTTATTCGCGGTAAAGGTAAAAAAGAGCGTTTTGTTTATTTAACACCAAGAGCTTATAAGTATTTGAATTTGTACCTACAATCTAGAAATGATAATCTTTCCGCCTTATTTATTCCTTATAGAGGAAGAAATTCAAATGACAAAAGCGGTCTGAAAAAAAGAATTTCGCCAAATTATCTTCAAGAAAGAATAAAACATTATCGGGAGAAACTTAAAATAAATGTACCGATTTCGGCTCACTCTCTTCGTCATGGGTTTGCGACCTATTTGGCCGAGGAAGGCGCAAATCCGGCCGCTTTGCAAATTCTTTTGGGCCACGAATCTCTTGATACAACAACCAGGTATGTCCACGCATCAGATAGGTATGCCGAAGATACTCACCGTAAGTTTCATCCCCTAAAGGATTTATAGTAAAATTAAGTGTCGCAAAATATTCGCCGATTAGTTTGCTACTTGACTTTTTAATCAGAATTATTTAGAATAAAAAATCGTCTTCAACCGATATGGAGGGCCAGATAATGGCTGAACCCGAGCTTTATGACCCCCCTCTGATTGAGGGAGAAAATTATCGGTTTTTGCAGCCGATACTGGCAACCGCCACTCCGATTGGTGGCTCGGCGGTTTTTCCCGCCAGAGACTTGCACTTTAATTCCGGCGTGTATGTTGGCGCCGAAAATGATGGCCTCGTTTTTCGGGGTCGACCGTTTCTTGACCCAAGGGGTTTGAGCCCTGAGGATTCAGAATGCTATTTCACGGTTAGATTTTCGACCGGCTTAGACGCCGTTCAGGTCGAAATGATCACCGAAGGACCGGATCAGACCACTTGACCGGTCTTTTTTATTGACTCAAATTATATTAAATGATATATTGTAAGGCTGGCAAAGTGATTCGGCTCCCCGGCTGTTTTGCTTGAATATTGGCAAAATGGCCGGAGGGCTGAAGGCAGAGCTTTCTTGGCCGGAGTGGTCATCCGGTCAAACCAAGTCCTCGTTAAATACTAACCACAATAATATGTGGAAAGCATTGTCTCAAGGATTTGGCTTTGCGGTAATCGTTATCGTTTTGAAGCTTTTCCTGCCAGAAGTTGCAGATAGCGTCATTGTCTTGACCACTAAGGTCTTAGGCGTCTTAATTGCCGCCGTGGACAGCGCTTCTGTCAACCTTTAGACCTAAAAAAATGGGCCCAACGCGAGTTTGGGCCCTTATCCTTTTTAGAGATTATTTTGTCCTTTTTGGTAGTTTCTTGAATTCAAGAAATGAATAGATAATCGGAATTAGGCTGCCGATAATGATAGTTATGAAAAATAATGGCCAAAATATATAGATTGGTAAGGCGGTCCCCAAGATAACAATCACGCCCATTAAAATAAAAATTTTTGAACCCAAGGTGTGTGTTTTTTTCCACACCTTCTCACTGGATATTGTCCATGGAGTTCTGATGCCAAAAAACCAATTTGGTTTAATCTTATTTAGCATCAAACCGATTAAAATGAATAAAATTCCCATCAAACAAGGAATAACGATATTAAATGGAATTTGATAACCTAGCCCGGCAAGTCCGGAATAAAGATAGACTAAAACCAAAAAGCCAACAAGCAAAGTTTTGAACTCATGATATACTCCCAAAAACTCTTCATATCTTTTTTTCATTGGATCAAGTTCGGGAATGATAAGAAAAAAAGCATAGATTATTCCAATTAAAATAGGAAAAAAGAAGGCGGCAAATCCTTTAGAGGAAAAACCATCGGCTTGGCCGGCCCAATTCCAGTGAGTCGGCACAATAGCTGGAAAATTTAGAAAAAAATAAACGGCAGCCGTAAAGCTGAAAATTAGCAAAAGAACGGAAACCGCTTCTGATTTTAGGGTTGGTTTTGTGGTCATATTTTTGTTTTAGATTTCTCGCCAGTAGAGAAATTTTAAATAAATTAATGCTAAATATGTAATAATGGCGGCAATTATTTCGTTTAAGGTTGTGTGTTCGCCAAATAAATAAGGGATCAAGAGAATTAAAAGTGGAATTAAGTATGTAAGAAAATCGTGTTTTGTCGCCATTTGCCAATTCATTTCTCGGGTAAAATGAAATTCGGTTTTTTCTTTCGATCTAACCACTCTTTTTCTGTCTCGAGTATAAAACAATATCATGCCAAGAAAAAAAATGATAGATGGGGTGATTGTTAAAATAAATTGTCCGACCGACAAGAAAAGTTCGCGGTAAATGACGTAAAAGATAAAAGTTGCCGCAACTGCAAACCAAATAAAGATAAAAGTAATTTTTGCAAAATCAATTTTCATAGCAAATTAATAGTTTGGCAAATATTCAAGTGGGTTTACGGGAATGCCATTTAATCTAACTTCGAAATGCAAGTGAGGACCGGTCGTCATGCTTCCGGCTCCAATTGATCCTGGTCGGCCGCCACTTAAGGCAACTACATCGCCTTTTTTTACAAATGTATCTTCTTTGACATAAACCGCAGAAATGTGTCCAAAAACCGTAGATAGTCCGTCGTTATGTAAAATCATCAAATAAGCGTATGATTTATCGCCGGCAAATTTAACACGGCCGATATAGCCATCTGCCGGGGCTTTAATTGGCGTACCTTGTCCGGCCCTTATGTCAATGCCGGGGTGTTCATAAATGTATCGAAAAGGATAGTCTGGGTCGTGAAAAAGGGCTGATATTCCCCTGCTTGGACTGACCGGCCAATCTAATACTGTCGGTCCGAGGGTTTGCATTTTTTCTTGCTTCTGCAATTCTTCCAATTTTTTTCTAACAGATTTTTCCATTGAAGCGATATCGGCGTTTATCTGTTGCTGCTCGACTTGCAATTGGTATAGATTTTTTTGATATTGTTTCTCGCTTAGTTTTGCCTGAACCAGTAATACTTCCTGGGCGTTATTTTTTTCAATAATTTCATCCTTCTGTTTTGAAAGTTCATCTTTTAGCAATTCTTCCGATTTTATTTTTTCTTGCTGGTCTGATTTTTGTTGGTCAAGCTGATCTTTGGCGGTTTTTAATTTTTCAAGCCCATCTGATATATTTGAGTGAATATCCTGAATTGTACGCATTTGATCAAAAAAGTCAGAAAAATTTTCGTTTAAAAGCAGGATTTCAAGATAACTTACTTGGTCTTGCTTATTAAGAATTTTAATATACTCACCTAATTTTTCTTTGCGATCGCTGATCTGCTTTTCCGTGTCTTTAATCTCTATGTTTAAAGCTTGAATTTCCAGGTTTGTTTCATCAATTCTTTCTTGCGTTGCCTGGATATCAAGATTTAATTTAGCAACCTGATTTTCGAGTATGGCGATTTGATTTTTTAAGGTTTTTGCTTCGCCCTGGATTTGTTTTATATTTTCTTTGTAAGCGTCAATTTCTTTTTGAAGAGTGTCAATTGAATTCTTCTTCTCGGTAATTTTAGAGTTTAATTGATTAACCTCATCGCTTGTTGCCGCGTTTAAATTAGCAGGATTTAAAATAAAAAAATTAGCTAAAATAAAGCTAATCATTGCCATTAGACAAAAAATGCTTTTTATTTTTGTTTTTTCTGTTTTCATTTTAATATTATAGCACAAACAAGCCTTAAAATCAAAAATAAAACCCCTTTGTTTATCTGGGGGGATTTTATTTTGAATTTATTTAAGACTTTTTATGGCCCTTTCGATTCTGGCAAGGGTGGCTTCTTTGCCTAAAACCGCCGCAATTTCAAATGGTCCCGGGCTGGCCTTTCTTCCCGACAAAGCGACACGCATTGGCCAAAGCAAGTCCCCCGTCCCCTTCTTGCTTGCTTCAATGAAATCTTTTATTTCATTTTCTAAAATTTGTTCTAACCATTTTTCCGAAGCTATTTTTTCAAGTCTAAGTTTTAAAGTTTCAAGGTTTTTTGCCGTTTCCTTTTCGTTATTTTTCTTCCAAATCAAAAGCTGCGGATCATATTTTGGTTCTTCAAAGAAAAATTCGGTTGCTTCAACTATTTCACTTAATGTTTTTATTCTTTTTTGTTCAGTTAAAACGGCTTTTTTGAAGTATTCTTTATTAATATTTCCTTTTTTTTCTTCAAAGAATGGCCAGCAAAGCTCGGCAAATTCTTCCGGCGTTTTCAGTCTGATATATTCGCCGTTTAACCATTCAAGTTTTTTGGTGTCAAAAATTGAAGCCGATTTGCTCACTTTTTCTAAAGTAAATTGTTTGATCATTTCTTCAAAAGAAAATATTTCTTGATCAGTTCCGGGATTCCAGCCTAAAAGCAAGACAAAATTTAGTAACGCCTCTTTAAGGAAACCTTTCTTTAAAAAATCTTCAACAGCAACATCCCCTTGTCTTTTGGAGAGTTTTGATTTGTCCGGGTTTAGGTTTAAGGGTAAATGAGCAAATTCCGGTGCCTGCCAACCAAAAGCTTGGTAAAGTAAAATATGCTTTGGCGTTGACGGTAGCCATTCTTCTCCTCTAATAACGTGGGTGATTTTCATTTCGTGATCATCAACAACAGCAGCCAGGTGGTATGTTGGAAATCCGTCTGATTTAAGAATAATTTGATCGTCTAAAATTTTATTATCAAAGATTACTTTTCCCCTGATCAGATCGTTGAATTCGGTTGAGCTGGTTTTTGGCATTTTAAATCTAATAACGTATGGTTCTCCTGCCTCAACTCTTTTTTTTGCTTCGTTCAAGTCAATCTCGCGGCATTTACCGTCGTACATCGGAGGTAATTTTTTTTGCGCTTGAATTTTTTTCAGGTCTTCAAGTCTTTGTTCGGTGCAGAAGCAATAATAAGCCTTTCCTTCGTCAACCAATTGTTGTGCAAATTTTTTGTACAACTCAATCCTTTCCGATTGAACCATTATTTTTTCATTATCCCAATTCAAGTCAAAGTATTTTAAAATTTTTATTAAATTTTCTACCGCCCCTTCGGTCTTTCTTTTTTGGTCGGTGTCTTCAATCCTGAGGTAAAACAAACCATTGTTGTGTTTAGCAAAAAGGTATTCATAAAGGGACGTTCTGAGGCTGCCAATATGTAAAAAACCCGTTGGGCTCGGGGAAAAACGCGTTATAATTTTTTGCTCTGAATCACTCATATTAATTTTCCAATTAGGATATTATTTTAGATTAAAAATTAAAATAAATCAAGACCTTGGTTTGAAGTAATCTTTAAGGATAAGCCAAGGAAATATTACGGTTGCATTGATAATGCGTCGAATTCTGCTTGGCTGAAGGATTAGTCTGTATAACCATTCCAGGCCGGCTTTGCGCATAAATAGCGGCGCGCGACTTATTTGACCGGAAATATAGTCAAATGACCCCCCTACCCCGACGGCAATTTTTACCGAAGGCATTTTATCTAAGTGATAGTAAATCCATTTTTCTTGCTTTATTTGGCCGAGGGCAACAAAGATTATATCCGGCTTATTGTCGTTAATCCTTGTTAAGAGTTCCTCGTCATCATCTTTGGGATTTATTATTTCACCGCCACTTTCCGCCCCGCTAATAATTAATTTTGGAAAATTGTTTTTTAATAATTCAGCTGCTTGCGCTGCAATTGTCTCTTCTCCACCTAAAAAATAAACCGAACAATTTTTTTGTTCGGCAAATTCGCAAAGGTTAATCATTAAATCAACCCCGGTATTTCTTTTTAACTTTTCCCCAAAAAGTTTAGCAGCATAAACTAAACCAACTCCGTCAGCAACGGCTAGGTCGGAAAAATTAAGGATTTTTTTAAATTCCTCGTCAGTTTTAGCCGCAACAATGAATTCTGGGTTAACGGTGGTAATATAATGCTGATTTCCCGACAACAAAAAATCATCACATTTCCTAAGGATTTCTTGCGGCGAAAGATTATCTATTTTAATATTAAGAATTTCTAGCTTATCTTGCATATGAGTAATCATTTTTTTTCTTTGGTCTTAAAAGAACCTCGCTATACTTAAAGCGTTGGATTTTCTGCGGGTTATCCGCCTTAAAGGTTGATTTTGTCCTAAATCTTGTAACCTTCTTTTTATTGTAAGCACGGCTTGAATGATCGCGCATATTTTATTTCTTTAAATTAAATGATGAAATTGTTTCGTATTCTGCACCATTGCCACCCAAACTACTTTCCATTAAATCGAAACTGTGTATTGGTGCGGATAAATCATAAGTTTTTATGCCGTCGGTTTTAAATTTTTCTTGATTTTTTATTCGGCAAATCGTTAAGTGAGCCGTCCAATTTTTTTGCTCGTCATTTTTTAATAGTTGTCCAAGCCGATCTTCTATTCTTTTATGCAATTTTGTTAACATGCGGTCTTGTGATTCTGTAATTTCTAAATAAATAATATTTGGATTCTTCTGATTGGGAAAAGCGGCTATTGCTCCAATTAAAATTTCTGTCGACCTAAACTCTTTGGCTATTTGGTCTAGAATATTTTTTACCTCAATAATTTGGCGTTCTTCAAGCTCGCCGAGAAATTGTATTGTAATATGTAGATTCTCGGTTTTTGTAAAGTTTATTTGACTTTTTTGGTTTAAAGCAGCCAGTTCTGAGATTAAGGCTTCAATTTCCCATTTAACGTTTTTAGGTAGATTTATAGCGATAAAACAACGTCTTTTCATTTAATAATTTTACCAAATTATATAAAAATGTGCTAGGGATAGAGATAATAAAAACAATTTCAATTGAAGGTAAAAATATGCTATAATTTATCCATTGGTTTACAAATCTAACCCTTGCTAATACATGAAAAAAATTTTTTTACCCTTGGTTTTAATTGGATTGGTTTTTCCCCTTGTCGTTTTGGCGCAGGACAATTACTTTAATCCGAATTTTATAATTAGCGATGAAGATTTTAGAGATTACGATTCTTTGTCGTTGGATGAAATTCAAGATTTTTTGCAGGATTATAAAAGTCCTTTGGCGCAAATGTCATTTCCGGACTACTTGGGCGTAAATAAAAGGGCTTCCGAGATAATCTGGCAAGCATGTCAGGAAAGTAAAATCAGCCCCAAGGTAATATTAACCACATTGCAAAAAGAGCAGAGTTTAATAGAAAATATTTTTGCAACTCAAACCCAATTGGATAGAGCTATGGGCTATCGCTGCTTTGATAACGCTTTATGTAATCCGAAGTCGCTTGGTTTTGGCAAGCAGGTAGACGGTGCGGCTTGGCAATTTGATCAGTATTATAAAACCCCCAGCAGCTGGTCTTATAAAGTCGGGCAGTCTTATTTATTGGATAGCCTTTATGCCATTACGATTGAGAATCAGGCTACGGCCAATTTATATAATTATACCCCCCACTATTTTGGTAATTTAAGTTTTTCAAATCTTTGGCAAAAATATTGGGGTTTAAATTATCCAGACGGCTCATTGGTTAAATTGCGCAACGAAAGTTCTGTTTGGTTAATTCAATATGGTCAGCGTCGCCCGATATATTCATGGGGCGTTTTACTCTCTCGGTTTGATCCAAAAAAAATTATCCCGATTTCAAAAACCGATTTAGAAAAGTATACCCTTGGACCAATGATAAAATTCTTCAACTACTCGCTTTTGCACATTCCGAGCGGCGAAATATATCTTTTGGTTGATGATGAGCTCAGGCATATTGCCACCCCCGAAGCCTTTCGGCTGATTGGCTTTAATTGGGAGGAGGTTCAGGATGTTAATCCCTCAGATTTGGTTGGTTATAAATACGGCCAACCCTTGACGGAAAATAGTGTTTATCCTACCGGCGCAATTTTACAAAACAGAGATGACAATAAAATTTATTATGTTCAGAATGGGGTCAAGCATTTAGTGGCAAGCAAAGACGTTTTGGAGATTAATTTTAAGGGAAAATCAATCATTAGGGTGGCTTCAGGTGATTTAAATATTTTTGAGACTGGTGATCCAATTAAATTGCGAGACGGCGAATTGATTAAATCAAAAAGCGGCAGTGCTGTTTATGTAGTTTCGAATGGCTATCGTCGTGCTTTTTTATCCGCGCAATCATTTGTCAAACTTGGTTATTTGTGGGATAATATAATTGTCGTGGATGAGGCGACAATTCAATCAATCCCTTTGGGTGAAAGTATTAAATAAATATATGCCGATTGTTTTTTCTTCATTTGTTCCACACCCTCCGGTCTTAATCCCGGAGATTGGAAAAGAAAACTTGGATAAACTTAAAAAAACAAAGCAAGCTTACGAAAAGCTTGAGCAAGAGCTTTACGCAGCTAAGCCGGATAGCTTGATTTTAATTTCTCCTCACGGAAATATAATTCATGATTCGTTTAACATTAATTTGAATAGCGATTATTTGATAAATTTTAAGGATTTTGGTGAGTACAGTCTGGAGCAAAAATTTAAAAGCGACTTTATGACCATTCAGCAAATCAGAGCTTCCGATGAGGCGAGTAAATCGGTACCTTTTGTGCTTTCAAGTCAAGAAGAAATCGATCATGGATTTGCCGTTCCCCTGTATTATTTAACCCCTCATCTTAAAAATCTACCGATCATTCCAATCACCTATTCTGGTCTTGATTACCAAAGTCATTTCGTTTTTGGCCAATTTTTGCATCGTACACTGTCTAGAATAAATAAACGTTTCGCCGTAATCGCATCGGGAGATTTGTCCCATCGTTTGATTGAGTCTTCACCTGCCGGTTATGCGCCTGAAGGTAAGAAGTTTGATAAGAAGGTTCAGGATTTAATCAAAGCCAAAGATTTTAATGGTTTGATGAATTTAGATCAAAAATTAGTCCAAGCCGCCGGCGAATGTGGTATGAGGTCTTTAATGATTTTGCTTGGCATGATTGAATCATTGGATTTTGAGCCGGAAATACTTTCATACGAAGGGCCTTTCGGAATCGGTTACTTGGTCTGTAATTTCAAAATAAGTTAAATTTTTTAATAATAAAAACACCCGAAGCTTCGGGTGTTTTTATTATTTGAAATTATTTAGTCACTTTTTTCTTTTCCGACTCAATCACTTTAAAAAAATATTTCCAACACTCCCCCGCCTTACACAGTTCTTTTGTTTCATTAATGCATTTTTCAATGTAGGGTCTTTGGTATTTTTTACAAATCAAAAAAACGGAATTTCTTTTTTCTTTTGGCACATTAAGTTGATCAATTATTTCTAGAGCAAATTGTTGCCAGGCGTATGCCGGCGGTTTTACGGTTTTTTTTGCCGAAAAAATGTCTTGAAAGTTTTGAAAACCTTTATTTATATTTTCCATAATCTAATTTTAACCTATTTTATTGATAAAATCAAAATCAGATTTAATATGTTTTGATTATTAATATTTTAAAATTAAATCTTTTAAGTTATCCACTAAAAACCCTTGACACTATTTCTTAAAGCGGGTAAAATGTATTTTTCACTAAGCTCCAAAAAATAAATTTTTGCGGCTTTTTCTTTTTTCAAAAAATAAATTATTAAAAACTAAAATAAATAAAAATACAATATGGAAAAAAATTACGACCAGTCAATTGATCAGCTAAAATCTTATTTAAAGGAGCAGCTCCAGGCCTATTGGGATCAAGATTGGAATGCATATAGAAAATTAGAGAAAAAGATACTTGAAATTGAAAAATTTATCTAATTGTGTTATAATATTTTCATGGCAAAATTATTAGATATAAAAGTTTTTACCTGCCCGATTTTGCGAAATAAGTCGCGCGAATTAAGGGCTGAGGAGCTGCAGAAAAAAGAAATTCAGCAGCTAATTTTAGATATGAATAAAACCATGATTGAGAAGGATGGTGCCGGTTTGGCTGCTCCCCAGGTCGGACATAATTTGCGCTTAATTGTTATCAATACTCAGGATGGATCAATGGTTTTGGTTAATCCGAAAATACTCAAAAAATCATGGCGTAAAGAGATTATGGAAGAAGGGTGTCTTAGTTTACCAAAGGTTTTCGGCTTAGTTAAAAGATATTATCAGGTTAGGTTGGTTGCTCTAAATAAAGACGGTAAAAAAGTTGAGTTTTCCGCCCAAGGAATGTTGGCTCGTGTTTTACAGCACGAAATTGATCATCTTGATGGCATATTATTTATAGATAAAGCCAAAAAAATTACCGAGGGAAAAGATATTCTTGAAGAAGGAATGAAAAAAAAATGAAGAAAGAAAAAGACATAAAAATTATATTTTTTGGTACGCCGGAATTTTCTGTTCCGGCTTTGTTGAAATTGATTGATTCGGGCTATCGTCCCCTACTAGTGATAACTCAACCGGATAAACCGGCCGGCAGGAACCAGAAAATGTCTCAGTCGCCGATAAAGAAAATTGCACTTGAAAACAATTTAGCGCTGGCTCAGCCGAAAAACAAAAAAGAATTAAATGCCATTGTTAATGATGTTGAATGCGATGTAGGTGTCTTGGCGGCTTTTGGGCAGATTTTATCAAAAGAGGTTTTGGAAAAACCAAAATTTGGTATTTTAAATATACACCCTTCGCTTTTACCAAAATACCGCGGTTCCTCCCCAATCCAAAATGCTATTTTAAATGGTGATAAAGAAACGGGCGTATCAATAATTAAATTGACAAGTAAATTGGATGCCGGACCAATCTTTGGTCAGAGCACCATTGTTTTAAGCTCAAATGATAATTCCGAGATCGTACACGACAAACTAGCCAAGCAAGGTGCAGAATTGCTCATTTCTATTTTGCCTGATTATGTCGCCGGAAAATCAATCGGCAAGGTCCAGGATGAAACAAAGGCAACATTTACGAAAAATATTAACCGCGAAGACGGTTTGATTAATTGGAAAGATGGGGCTAATGTAATTGAACGAAAATTTAGGGCTTTTTCGCCATGGCCGGGTGTTTTTACCCATCTTGAGAATAAGCGGCTTAAAATCGCAGATTTAAGCGTTTTAGAGGCTGATTTAACACCAGATTTAGCCCCGGGAACTGTTTTTTTGACGGAAAATCACGAATTAGCCGTAGCTTGTGGTAACGGCATTATATTACTGAATTCTCTGCAGCTTGAGGGCAAGAAAACTCTTTTGTCTAAAGATTTTATTTTAGGCAATAAAATTGTCGGAAAAATTTTAAAATAAAATTTATGAACACAAGACTAAAAATTTCCCTATTACTAGGGGTTGGCCTGGGATTAATTTGTATCCTTGGCGTTGGGTTTAGATTGGGAATTGAAGGTAATAAACTTTTTTTGCTTGGGGTTTGGCTCAATCGCGTAATCCTTGGATTAATAATTGGCTTGGCGGGCAATATTTATTTTATTAAATTTAAAGGAAATACAATTTTGAGAGGGTTAATCTTTGGGCTTTTGGTTAGTTTCTCTCTAGCGGCATCAACTGATTTCAAAGACGTTCCTGGTTTTGTGGCCGGAATAATATATGGACCAATAATCGATTTAATTTCTTCGAGATATGAAAAATTGTCCTCCTAGAAAAAAAATTTTAATAGTTGGCGCTGGTCCTGGGGGGTTAGCGGCTGGCATGTTGCTTGCTCACCGTGGTCTTGAAGTGGAAATTTTTGAAAAAAATAAAATTCCAGGTGGTCGTAATGGTTTTTTAGAGTTTGACGGATTCAAGTTTGATATCGGTCCGACCTTTTTTATGATGGACTTTGTCTTGAGACAAATTTTTTCTGAAACCGGAAGGAATCTAAATGATTGCGTGGAAATGAAGTTTTTAGATCCGATGTATAGATTATATTTTGAAAATAATTATATAGACAGTTATTTTGATAAAGAAAAAATGAAAAATGAATTGGCGCGAGTTTTTACTGGTGACGAAAAAGGTTTAGAAAAATTTTATCGTAAAGAAAAAAAACGTTTTGAGGCCCTATTCCCCTTCCTTGCTTCACCGAATGATAATTTTTTTGACATTTTTAGCCATAATGGTTTGAGATTACTCTGGCGAATGTCATTGGGGAAAACTTTATATCAGGCAATGGGAGGGTATTTTAAGAAGGATTTTGCAAGACTATCTTTTACTTTTCAATCTAAATATTTAGGCATGTCGCCGTGGGAGTGTCCGGCGGCTTTTGCAATGGTGCCGTATGTTGAGCATGCGATGGGTATTTATCATATAAAAGGCGGTCTTTCAGCCATTTGTGAGGCGATGGCCAAGGCCTTTCAGGAAGATTCCGGAAAAATACATTATGACACCCAGGTAAAAAAAATTTTAACTAAAGACAGGAAGGCGGTTGGCCTTGAACTAACTGATGGAAAAACAGTTTTGGGAGATGAAGTGGTTATTAATGCGGATTTTTCTTACGCTGTTACAAATTTGTTTCCAAAGACTTTAATTAAAAAATGGTCAGAGAAAAATCTAAAAAAGAAAAAATATTCTTGTTCAATTTTTATGATTTATCTGGGTGTAAAAAAACAGTATAACCTGACTCACCATTCAATTATTTTTGCAAAAAATTATCGGCAAAATGTTAAAGATATTTTTTCCGGCAAATTGACCGAAAGTGATTTTTCTTTGTATGTGCGAGATGCGACGAGAAATGACCCTGCTCTTGCGCCTTCAGGCAAATCGGCGCTTTATGTTTTGGTGCCAGTGCCAAATAATCGTTCAAAAATCGACTGGGATAAAGAAAAAATAAAAATTAGGAATAGGGCGATTGAAATTATCCAAGAAAGATTTGACATATCTGATCTATCTGAAAACATTGAGAGCGAAAGGCTTATTACCCCAGACGAATGGGAGAGGGATTTTAATGTTTACAAAGGGGCAGTATTTAATTTGGGACATAATTTAAGGCAAATGCTTTGGTTTAGGCCCAAAAATAAATTTGAAGAGATCGATAATGTATATTTGGTTGGTGGTGGCACTCATCCCGGTTCGGGTTTGCCAACGATATACCAATCAGGGATTATTGCCGCTGATTTAATTTGTAATAATTCAAAATAAAAAATTAATGACTTCACCCGCCCGTCTTAAAAAAATAAACGAAGTTGCCTCTAAGCGGCAATCGGGAATTATCTTGGTCCTTGAAGATATTTATGATCCGCATAATGCGGCGGCAGTTTTAAGAACCTGCGATGCTTTTGGTATCCAAGAAGTCTATTTTATTTTTGAAAATCAAAAATATTTTAATCCCAGAAAAATTGGCAAGGTTGCTTCTGCTTCAGCCAATAAGTGGTTGGATTTTAAAATTTATCGATCAAGCACCGAATGCCTGAGGGCAATAAAAAGAAAAGGTTATAAAATATATGCGACAGTTTTAGATGAAAAAGCAAAAGATATTTCAAGGGCCGGTTTTGCCAACGATAAAAAAATTGCTTTGCTTTTTGGCAACGAACACGCCGGTTTAACTGCCAGGGCGGTTTCAATGAGTGATTATAAAATATATATTCCAATGCGAGGCTTTGTTCAGAGTTTAAACTTATCGGTTACGGCCGCAATTATGATTTTTGAGGCAACAAGGCAAAGGCGAAAAAGTAAATACTCTAAAATTTTAGAGAAGGATGCGAAAATATTGAATAAAAGTTTTTTAAAGAGATGACAATAAAAAAACGCCCAGTAGGTCAGGGCGTGGCAAAATAGCAATTTTTCTTGCGTTTGTTGTAGACAACATTGGCAAGAGAGGTCTGCAGGTAAGAGTCAAGGCTTTGACTCCTTATTTTTTTCTCATACGAATATGGCATAATCAGGCATATCAGCTCCTCGGTGTTTATCATAAAGCCGAAAGCCTGCCATTTGCCGTTACTGTTCGGTTGGCAGATGATGGATTCTTTTATTGCGTCATTTTTTGAGCAACGCTCAAGAATCACAATTTTTACTTTTTCGGGGTTTACGTTTTTAACGTCTCCCCAAATTTCAATAATGCCATTGGCTTGATTTTCAAAGCCGGAAATCTTGATTGAGGCGGCGTTTACCGCTTCATCATTAGGCTCGCTTGGTGCAAGCACGACCGGTGATTTTTCCGCGGTTGGCGCTAAAATAAAGACCGCCGTAACGGCAAAACAAAAAAGAACAGAACCAGCTAATACATACTTCATCGCAGAATCCTTCGTGGGTTTTGGGTTAATGTTGTCTGGGCTGATTATGGCAAAATATCAGGGTAAGAGGCTTTTGTCAAGCCTTATTTTTATTATTTTACGCGATAAAGACCGATGAGAAAAACAATCGCCGCTAAGATTAAACCAAGGCTTAATATTAATGGCGGCAGAGTGCCCAAGACGGCTACGAAGAAGCAGAATGGCAAAAGGCCCAATAAAGTTGAAAAGAAAAAAGTTTTGGTTTTTATCCGAGTCATTAAACCCAGAATATAACTTAAGCCGTCAAAAGGAGTAACGGCCCTAAGGAAAAAGATAGTTAAAAATATGTTTTCTTCGGGAATTAATTTTTCAATTTTTTCAATTTTTTTTGTACCAAAAAGTTTTGTGACATAGGGGCTACCAAAAGTTCTAGCTAAATAAAAAGCAATCATTGCTCCTATCGTCCAGCCGATTGTAGAAAGGATTGTTGTCAATAAAATGCCCCAAATCTTTACGCCAAAGGGTATCAAGGGAACCGAGCTGATTGGAACAAAAACAATAGAAAGAATAAAAATTAGGATATAAATAAATATTCCCAAAACAGACCTGCTGGCCACGATTGTTTCTATCTGTGTTTGATAAATTTGGAAAAGCCAAGCCGAGATAACAAATAGTAAAGCAATTACGCCGGCAGAAAATATTATTTTTTTTATTTCGTTTTTTTGAATCACAAATTTAATTTCTTTGTATCGCGCTAAAGCTTAAGATGATAAAACCTATGCCGAGCGGATGGTTTAGATAGGGCGTGAAAACATTTACCATTGCCAAACACAATAAACCCAGAAGTAATCCAAAGTTATTGAAATTTATTTGTTCTTTTTTCTTCAACAGTTTTTTGGCGATAAACCAATATACAAAAAGATAACCCAAGATTCCCACTAGTCCCATTTTTAGCCAAATATCAAGATATCCCCACTCAAAAGCGTAAGTGGTATATTCGCCACTTTGATTTATTTTTAAAATCCTAGGGTCTTTACTTGTATAGGTCAGGGTTTTCCCAAAGCCGTAACCAAAAACCGGGTTTTGTAAAATATTTTGAGTAAGTGGTGCAAGTTGATTTAGTCTGCTAATGCCAGCTGGTTCTGAGTTCATATTGCTCAGTCGGTTGTTAAAAATTGAGCCGGTAATAAATTGCGTCAAAAATATTTGAATAATAATTGCCAGCCCAATAAAACAAATTATTTTTAATGATTTAAAAATGAGTTGTTTATTTATAAATAACAAGATAAACATCATTAAAAAGATTGTGCCAGATCCCGCCAGCCAAAAGCTGCGTGATTGGCTGATAAGTAAGGCAAATAATTGAAAAAATAAAATTGAATAATAAATAATTTCCACTTTTTTGTTTTCAATTTTATTTTTGAGGATCATGGCACTTAATATAAAAGAGGAAAACAGGCAGTATATTTGAGAATAAAAAAATATACGATAGTTATTGCCGTTAATATAGGTAATTTCCCCTACCCCGCTATTTCTAATCCAGGAATAAATCGGATCGCCAATGATCGCATATTGACCGGAAAATAAAAAAAGAAAAAATATAGTTTTTAGGGAAAGCCAAGTTGATGCGGTAATAATTATGGCTAGTGAGTTTTCAATAAATTTTGAGGATTTTGAGGAAAAGATAAAAACGGGTAGAAGTAAAAAGAATAACCAAGCATTGGCATCGGCATAAACATTTTGAAATTTATTGCCAGTTAGACCGTTTACTCCCGCAAAGACAATTGCAATCGCTAAAATAGAAAACGGGAGAAGTAAAAGTTTTTTTTCGGAAAAATTATTGCGCCAATTTTTATGGCGAGCAATGTTTATCAATCCGGCTATTATCACAGCGGCAAATAAACCCATTCGGAGTGAAACGCCGAAAAAATCAAGCAAATATCCTTTCCCGCCAATTGCAAGTTCGGCCAAAATAAAATATAGTCCAAACTCGGTTTTGTATAAACTTAAAACAAAAACCAGCCCAACAACAATTAGCCAAGCGGGAATTTTTATTGGAAAAAAAACATGAGCAATAAAAGAATTCATCTCCAAAAGGATAATCAACGCGGTTGTGATTGGGATAAATTTATTGATTTTTGTGAATTTCATGCAGTAATTTTGTTTTATTTAACGATCGGTTCAATTCTTTTGTTTAAAAAATCCATGTTTTCTAAAATAATACCAAGCGCTTTGGAAAAAAAGTTTCTGTTTCCTTATGGTCATTTCCTGTTTGAAGCTTTGGCCGCCATAGTGAATTAATTTTGGTTCCGGGTCATAATAAACCTCCCAGCCCGCCAAAGATGTTCGGCGGCAAAGATCTACTTCCTCAAACCAGATAAAAAAGTTTTCGTCAAAAAGTCCAATCTCATCAATCAATTCTTTCCTGACCAGCATATATGAGCCCGCAACCTGTTGGACCGGTTGAGGTTTTTGATAATCAAAGTCAACGGCAAAATAATTTTTAAGAGATTTTAGATTTGGAAAAAATTTGGCAATTTTAATAAATATCAAAAATATCGGCAAAAATTTAGGAAAACGTCTAATCGATGGCTGTAAAGACATGTCCGGGTTTAAGGTTTGAGCACCCAAAATTCCAATTTTTAGGTTTTCTTCCATTCTCTTTAGGGCAAGCTCAAAATTGCCCGGAAGAATTATGGTATCCGGGTTTAGGAGTAATATATAACGACCTTTAGCTTTATCTAGTCCTTGATTATTGGCCCTGCCAAAACCTGAGTTTTCTTGATTGGCGATAAGATTTATTTCCGGAAAATTTTCTTTAACCATTTCAGCCGAGCCGTCCTTGGAGGCATTATCAATAACAATAACCTCCAATTTTACGTTCCCTTGATTTTTATATATAGATTCGAGACAATGTTTTAGCAAGTTTTTTACATTCCAGGAAACAATAATGATTGAGATGTCAATTTGATTCATAATTAAATATCTTCTTTTTTAAATGGACGGGTTTGGCCCTCTTTTAAATTTTTTAATTCTAATTTTCCAACTCTAATTCGCTTAAGTTTTTTAACATCATAACCAAAACGCCCTAACATTCGTCTGATTTGTCGATTAATCCCTTCTTTGATAATTATTTTATACGAATTATTTTTGCCTAAATCAATTTTGCACGGCTGAAGTTTTTTGCCGTCAATCATTATTCCCCTTTCAATCCTTTCTTTGTCCTGGGGGGTTAAATTCCTATCTAGAACCACAAAATATTCTTTTTCTTTTTCGTATCGAGGATGAGTCATTTCGTTTGCGAATTCGCCGTCATTGGTGAGTAGCAAGAGTCCGCTTGAGTCCTTATCCAGGCGTCCGACACTGAATAATCTTTCTTTTGATTTAATCAAATCAAAAATTGTTTTTCCTTGTTCATTGTTTTGACTGCAAATATAACCAACTGGTTTGTTTAAGGCCAGATAGATAAATTTTTCGGGTAATTTGATAAATTTATTATTATAGTCAACTCGATCTTTGTATTCATCAATTTCTGTGCCTAGCTGGGTGATTATTTGACCATTGACCTTAATTTTACCCTGCTTTATCAGTTCCTCGGCCGTACGCCTTGAAGCAACGCCGGCATGAGAAAGAAATTTTTGTAAGCGCATTTATTTTAAAAATTAGCTTTTACGTTTTTGTTCCAGTTTAAGTATGTTTTAAATAATTCGGTAAATTTTTTATGAAAATAAATTTTTGCATTTTTTTCATTCAATTTTTGCCAAAGATAATCAGTGTGTTCGTCGGAAATTTTAATTTTCCCGGATAAATACTTTGCTTCAAATAATATATATAGAATACATCGCCCATCATTGATTTGATATTTGCACAACGCAACCGGATCTTTGCGAATTTTATATTTTACCTTTGACCCGACTTCTTCTTTTATTTCCCTATCTATGAGTTTATGGAAATCAAGATTGACTTCGTTGTCATTTATCCTCCCGCCGGCAAGATCATATTTTCCAAGCCAGCCTTTGGTTTTAGCCGGGCTTTTTAGGAGTAGATATTCGCCTTTTTTATTTTTCATTAAAACTTTAAGCGAAATCATGAAAAATTGTGGTTTCTGATACGGCATTATAAATTGTGTTTCTTCTTAATTATTTTTTCGGCTTCTTTGTATTTTTTAACGGAAGGAAGGAAAGAAAATTTATAAAAGAACTTGGGCAACCAAGATGACATCGTGCCGTTATCTTTTATGCTAAAAAGAATTTCAGGAATAAATGTTCCAATGTGGCCATTTTCTAGCATGGTCAGATAAAGATCCCAGTCTTGGAATCTTTTTAGGGTTTGATCAAACCCAGGAAAGGCTGATTTTTTAATTAGTGAGCTGGTATGAATATATGGCATTTTTTTTAATCTTTCTGAACTAAACGGCCAAAGGTGAAAATTTTTAACCCCAAACTTAAATGCACAGTAGGCGTAAGAAACTTGTGAATTTTTTTGTAGCGCATCCAGCATCTTTTCAAGTAGGCTCTTGTTTAAAGTTGAATCGGCGTCAATAAAAATGAGATAATCCCCCAAAGCAACTTTGGCGCCGGCATTTCTAGCCGTTGCTGCTCCGGCGTTTGATTGATTTATTATCTTTATTTTATCGTTATATTTTCTTAATATCTCTGCGCTTTTATCATTTGAGCCGTCATTTACAGCAATAATTTCAAAGTTCTTGTAGGTTTGATTAAAAATACTCTGAAGACACTGCTCGAGAGTTTCGGCGGCATTGTAAATTGGGATAATGACTGAAATTAAAGGGTCGCTCATATTGTTTCAAAAAGTTTTTTGGCTTGAGTGCTCCAATTAAATTCTTCGTGTACCCTATCCATGCCTTGCAGGCCAAGTCTATTGGCGTATGCTTCATCAATAAGTAACGAAATTATTGCTTGGGCGATTTCTTCGGTATTTTGGGGATCAACTAAGAGTCCGGTTTTTTCATTAACAACTGCCTCTGGTACACCACCACTTTTACCACCCACAACCGGTTTGCCAAAAGTATTTGCTTCAAGATAAACAATGCCAAATCCTTCAACGTCACCATTATCTAAGCTTCTGGCAGGCATTGCCATTACTTCGCAGGCTTGATACAAGGTTGGTAAAAGGTTTGATTCGGGCTTATTAATAAATTTAACAAAAGCACCTAGTTTATTTTTGGAAATCAGATTTTCTAATTCTGGTTTGTATGGCCCGGCGCCGGCGATTAAATAAAAAGCGTTTGGTATTTTTTTTAAAATTTGAGGCATGGCTTTTATGATTTGATCATGACCTTTTCTTTTGACTAATCTGCCAACGGTTAAAATTATTTTCTTTTCTACCAAATCGTTTTCGTGAAGAAATTTTTTGACAATTTCTTCATTTACATGCTCAGCATTTAAATTTGGGCATGGGTTAATGACCGTAATTTTTTCCTTGTCAGCACCAAGTAAAAATAATTCGTGTCGCGTAAAATAACTGTTGGCAATTATTTTTGTTGCTTTTTTTATTATTTTTTTTAATAATATTTTTTTGCGAATATTTTTTGCCGGAACAGTAATATCCATCCCATGCGCAAAAAATATAAAAGAAAATTTATTTCTTAGCATCAAGCCGATATGCCCTAAGGGCAATACTTGACCAATAAGCAAAGTTTTAAATTGATGATTTTTGTCCAAGATTTTTATTTCATCACTCAGTTTTAGCCACTTTAATTTTGAATTTAAGTTTAGTAATCCTCCTTTGCTTTCGGCAATTTCAGCCAAAGTCTTGCTTCTGATTATTGTAAATCTTTGCTGTAAATCAAAACGTTTTGTATCACCTTTTTCTGGTGCTAATACAACAATTTTATCGGCCGGCAAGTTTTTGGCGAGTTGATAATAATAGCTAGCCACGCCTCCGTAATCGGGCGGGAAATCTAAGGTGACTAGAAGTGATTTTTTATTTTTTTCCATATTATTCTGCAAGTGGGGCACTTTCTTTTTTAAGTAAAAGTTTTATTTCATTAAGGTCAAAGCCTTTTAAAATATATAAAAAGATAAAATAAACCAGTCCACCAAAAGCAACTTGGACAAAAATGTTAACGTAATTTCTCACAAGCAAAATAGCGCCGACCATCAAAAGTGAGGCCAATAGTGATTTGCTAAAAATTTTGAACAAATTATAGCCGGAAATTGAAATAATTTTTCTCACCCAAAATAAATCCAAACCTAGAAGAATAAAATTTGTCACAAAAAAAGTTATGCCTGCGCCAAAAAAACTAAATTCCTTGATTAAAATAAAATTTAAGCCAACGGCTAAAATAGTGATTAATCCCCTGTTTAATGTTGTCCTTTTTTGGTGGTCGCAGGCGTTAAGCAAATAGCCGGTGGGAAATGCTAAAAAGATAAAAGGAATTGCCAAACTCATTACATAAAATGTGGGAATAACAACGGCATATTTTGGCCAGAAAAGAGAAATAATTTGAGGGATTAAAGTTAAAATTCCGGCCGCCATGGGCAGGCTGACTATGGCTAAATAGGCAAAAGCTTTCTCAAACACTTCGCCAAGCTTTTCTTTATTTTTGACGTAATAAAAGCTAAATGTGGGAAAAATAACAGCGGCAAATGCTGCCGGTATTATTTGTTGCAATGAGTATATAACTTTAGCGGGTATGGCAAAGTAGGCCACGGCTTGATCTGAAGACAAATAGCTAAGTAAAATTGAGTCATTGGCATTATAGATTTTAACAAAAACGCCGGCCAGAAAAAAAGCCGGAGCAATTTTCAAGAAATATTTAATTACTTCCAAGTCAAATTTTGGTAAAAGCTTAAATTTTAATTTGTATTTTAATAGAATTAAAACTAAACAAAAGTTATAAACGCTGGCTGCGAGCAATGCCAACATTAAATATTTAGTTGCTGCGCCAAAACTTATGGCAATCAAACCGAGAACAAAAATAATTATTTGTACGGAAATTGTCGCCAGGCTTTCGTAAAAAAGATTATGGCGACTTCTGAATATCGCCCAGCACGAAGTTGAAAAAGAGTCTAAAATCATTACCAGGCAAGCCAGATAAACCAGCATTTGAACCTCAAACGGTTTTTGAGAAAAATAAATGATTAAATATGCGGCCGCCAGCGTTAAAACAGCCAAGGGTAATTTTAACCCAATAATATTAGTTAGGAACTTATTGCTTTCTTTTTCATTTTTTGAAGATTCTCTGATTAATATCGGCGAAATTCCCAAATCAACGAATATTGAAAACATTGTTGAGAAAGATAAGGCAAAAACGTATTGACCAAGTTGGTCAGCAAAAAGCTTGTTGGAAATCAGCCAAAAATAAATAAAGGCCAATATTTTTTGCAGAGTTAAGGCCCCGGTATAGAAGGTGGTATTTTTTGCCAAATTTAACTTTTTCATGGCTTAATTATAATAATTTTTGGTAATTTTGGCAATAATAAAAAGAAATCAAGATTTAATCCTGATTTCTTTTGTTTGTCTATGGTTGAAGTATTTCTTCGCTATTACCGTTAATGGCAATAATCACATCCTTGACGGTTGAAAATTGTTTAAGGGTTTTGGTGATTTGCTCGCGTATGGCGCTGACGCGACAGGAGCCGCCAACCTGTTCTTGAAGTGTCTGGTTGAAATCGGCATTTGCCAAACCATTATTTATCTGCAATGAATTCAATTCGGTTCCTGGATTAATGTTTGTTTGATAGCCGTTGTTATATTCTTCACTCGTTGGTCCAGTCAAAAGCAGTTCAATTGCCTTTTTGCCGATCGCTGTTGTTTTGGGGACAAATCTTTGGACTGGAAACACTTTGGTGCAAGTTATTTTTGGATCAAGATTATTGTTGGTAAAGTAAAGGTTGATTTTTGATGTTTCGTCAATATTTATTTTAAGCGGAATATTAACCAGGTTTGTTTCCGAGCCATCTTTGGCAGAATATTCAAAAACTTCCAGTATAATGTTTTCGTTTTTTGGTAATTGGCTGAAATTATCTATCTTTATTTTAAAATCGCCAAATTGACCCATGTCTTGAGCGCTGCTGGAAGAGATGCCGCTGATAAGTATTTTTCCTTCTTCGTCTTTAACTCGATAATTGAAACTGTTTTCAAAAACCCTTGCTTGCCCGATAACTTCAAAGGGAAAGGAAACCTCTTGATTTTTTTTTGGAAAAGCAACCATTAGATTTTTACCCGACAAACAGTTTCCGTAAAAGTATGACCATTCCTCGCATCTGGTGTTGTCGTTAAAAATGCACAAATTGTATTGTCCGCCTTCTTCGTCAATTTTGCCTTCAAGTTTGCCGCCGTTTTTTAAACAAAAACTTGAGGCTGGATTTGCCATCTGCACATTTAGCGTATCGTTTTGATTTGTATTTGTTGCTTCAATCCTCTTTTTATTTTTAATTTGACAGCCCGAAAAGAATATTAAAACAATTAAAATGAAAAAAAATTTTTTCATAAGTATTTTAGTTTTTTCCTAAAATCCTTTGTAGGCCAATATTGCAATTGTACCATGAGCCAAACCGGCAATAATTGAAATGGCAGCAAAGATTTTATGCCATTTGATGCCTAAAAATCTGATTCCCTTTAGGTTTAGCCAGGCAATAATAGCTGTAATTAGCATTAGGATGAGAGTGGTAATTCCACCCCAACCAACCATTGGGATGCCGGCAATTTGCTGATAAGCAATTTGTGAAATCATATATTTAATTTATTCTAAAGTTAGTTCGTTGATTTTTTCCCAGGTATTTTCGTCTAAAACTACAACTTTTGAATCACTAATCAGATAAAGATAGTCATTAATGTAAACTGCTCGTTTGGCTTGGTAGTCACTTATTGCTTTTTTTAAAGTGAGCTCACCATTGCTGTAGGAAAAAACATATCCGCCTTGACTACCAGGCAAAAAGAAAATTGAATGCTTTGAATCAAGTAAGAAAGCGTGGTGGTTTGAAGAAACTTCAGTCCAGTAATCTTTGAGATTGTATTTTGATTTTTCAATAGGATTTGAGGGGTTGCTAACATCAAAAATTGAAACTTTAACCATGCCGTCTTCCTGGCCGATGCCCAGGATTAAGTTGTTGTTGAGCGGATGTAAATAGGAAGAAAAGCCCGGTATTTTAAGCTCACCCTTTAGTTCGGCTTTAGCCGGATTGCTTAAATCTAAGACATAAAAAGGATCGATTTGTTTAAAAGTAACAACGTAGCCTCTGTCTTTAAGGAATCTGACGGAATAGATTCTTTCGCCTTTACCTAAGTCCTTGACCGAACTTAATTCATTAAGTGATTTGTCCAAGACGTAAACATCGCTGACGCTTTGACCGCTGGCGGTAAACATTGAGCTGCCTATAGTGGTTGCCACGCGTAAATTTTCATTATATTCGTCAAGCGAAAATTGATTAAGCAACGATCCCGGAACCGTGCCGCTTGATTTTACCTTTAAGTCATTAACGGCAATTTTTACAATTCCGGTTTTGGCCAAATCGCGTTGGTGTTCACCTAGATAATCATTCATTCTATTTGCTAATTCATTTTCCAGCATTAAACGTTGGTCTGAGTCAAGGGATCTCTGGTATTCTTCCATGATTATTGAAAACTCAGTCATTTTTGATTCACTTGAAATATCATAAGTCATGAGTTTTTGCAGCTTTTCTAGGATTTGTTCCGGTACAAGACCTTTGCATTTACTGACAAAAAAATCATAAACGAAAGCCACTGGATCGGGATAAAAAGTGTAGGTCAGATAAATATTTTCCGGCGACATATAAATTACCGTATTGTCCGGGTTGCCTACGTATGCTGTTTTATTTTTAACTTCACCGTTTTTTGGATTTACAGCTAAAAATGTATATACGACTTGAGTATTGAAATTTGAAATAGGATGATAAATTTCTTCGCAGCTAAGCTGTATTTTGTTGCTGCCTTTTTCGGCCACGTAAATCGGGCAGGGCTTTAAAGAGTCAATATACTGTTCATAAACAAGGTATAAGGTGTCATTGCTTAAGCGAGATTGGACCAGGTAGCTTCTTTGGTCGCTGGTTTTTAGATCCCAGCTTTCTTTTGGTGATGATGCATTTGAGACATCATAGGCGATAATTTTGTCGGAATTTAAAAGAATTAAGGTTTTATCTGCCAAGAACATATTACCTCGGCCCTCAATCTTACTTAAAATTTTCATATCTTCCGGCTTGAAGGCTTTGATAATTTTTATTTCTGATTGATAGTTATTTATCGGTGACACGGAAGAAACTGATTTGGGTGCGCTATTAGAAACAGTGGCTGAGGGCGCCACAGTTGTTTCTTCTAAAATTACATCGCCATACATTTTTCGGTAGTAATTTTCTTGGGAAAAATAAATATTAGCGCCGTCGGTTTTTACAATATCGGCTTCGTCAATGCTTAATTCTTGGGTATTTGTTTGCGAAAATCTGTCCGCGCTGCCGCTTGAATCTTCAATTGTCAATACCGCCTGGTTTTTGGCAATGGCCGCGGTGGGGGCTAATTCAGTATATGAAAGTCCGTTGGAAAAACCGGCCGCGTTGGCGATTGGGCTTTTGCTTAGATAGTCCTTAAAATCTTGTTCGGATTTAAAAGGAATCATTTTTACATCAACTTCTACAAGTTCTGTTCCCTGGTTTGAATTTGTTTGGTTATTGTTTTCTCCGTTGTTGGTGTTTATTGGCTGATTAATGTTTGTTAAATTTACAAATGCCATGGCACCAAAAAATATAGCCAAAAAAGTCGCTAATATTATGCTGCCGGCAATCAGTTTTGATTTGTTCATTTGATAAAATTTAAATTAGTATTGGCTATATTATACAATATTATCAGTAAATGGTAAAATTAAATATATGGAAATAATTAAACGAAAAAAAATTTTAGAAGAACTTTTTTCTGATCAGCCCGCCTATCGTTTCAAGCAGGTCAGACAAGCGCTTTTTAATCCTAAATTCAACTCTTGGTCAAATTTATCTTCTCTGGATAAGGACCTAAGGCAAAAGCTGGAAAATGCCCTCCCCTATTTAAGCGTAAGAGAAATAGAATCATTATCCAGTCCGAGCGATAAATCAAAAAAAGCCATTTTGGAATTGGCTGATATGAGTTTAATTGAAACCGTTTTGATGAATAATTCGCGGCAGCAATACACGGTTTGCCTTTCTTCTCAGGTTGGCTGTCAAATGGGTTGTCGCTTTTGCGCCACCGGCACAATGGGTCTAAAAAGAAATTTAACAGCCGATGAAATAATTGATCAGTATCGATATTGGCTTTATTCTTTGGGAGAAAAAAGTGATGATAAGGATAAAATCACGAATATTGTGATTATGGGAATGGGCGAACCGTTGGCCAATTATGAAGAAATCAAAGAGGCTTTAAATGAAATATTAAATTATACTGAGATTGGCCCGACTCATATTACCGTTTCAACAATTGGTCTTTTTCCAATTTTGGAAAAGATCCTTAACGATTCTGATTGGCCAAACGTGCGCTTGGCAATTTCATTGCACGCGCCTAATTTGGAAATTAGAAAAAAAATAATTCCGACCACGCCTTCTGATTATTATAAAAATTTAGTGGATTGGTCAAAAAAATACCTAAAACAATTTGGCAATCGCAGCCACTATTTAAGCTTTGAATATATTATGATTGGCGGTTTAAACGATAGTTTAGACCAAGCAAAAGAGTTGGTTAAATTAATAAAAAGGATCGGTCAGGTTAAGGTTAATTTAATCCCCTGCAACGGTTCAATTGATGTAAGCTTAAAAAGAAGCCAGGAAAAAGATATAAGATTATTTTCTGAGTTCATAATTAAAAACAATATTCGTTCAACTATTCGTCAAAGCCAAGGTCAAGATATCGCCGCGGCTTGCGGCCAACTAATTACCAAAGAAAAAAGCTCTCCCCGAGGGCGGGAGAGCCGATGATGGCAGGCATTTTGCCTTGGGCTAGTCGCCCAGGCTGTTGACAATGCCCTGCCAGAAGTGGGCAAACGCGCCCACCAGCGCCGCGATGATGGCAGCCACGCTGCCCATCGCGAAAAGGTCCATCTCGTCGAAATTCTTGGCCATAAGGCCTCCTTTCCTAAAATGCTGTTGCGGTTTCGGTTTCACGACTTAGTATATTACAATAAAATAATTGATTTGTCAAGATAATAAAAATCGAGTTAAAACTCGATTTTTATTAGGTTTTGATATGATTTTAAGTCTGACTTTCCCAGTATGCTTCGCCTTCTTTTTCCATTTTATCAAGGCGCGTGTAATAATCTCTGATTTCATTCAGATGAGCCAGGGCAATTTTGCCGGTCAAGAGAGGGTCGTTGTCAGTGACATTTGTCTTGGGATCACGATTACCGTGTTCAAGTTCTACGTCCATGCCTTGCCTGAATTGTTCAACGTCAAAAAGTTTCCAATCAATTCCCAACTCCTCCCCTATTTTTTTGGCCTCTTCGGCGCTAAAATGTTTTTCTGACATAGTTTATTTTTTATTCATTAATATATAAAAAATAGCATTTTATCAAATAAAAAACAACCGGGTGTGAGTACCGGCTGTTTTTTGTATGTGAACGAATTGACGATTAGCGTTTGGCCCACTGTGGTGAGCGTCTGGCTTTCTTTAAGCCCGGTTTCTTTCTTTCTTTCTTTCTCGGATCGCGTTTCATATAGCCAAGTGGCTTTAAAGTGGTTTTTAGTTCTTTATCAATCAAAAGCAAAGATCTGGCAATACCATGTCTGGCTGCTTCGGCCTGACCTTTGATGCCACCACCCAAAACTTTAATTGAAAAATTAAAATCTTTAATTTTGCCGACTGCTTCCAATGGTTGGCGAATCATTTCGGCCAATTCCGGTGTGGGGAAATATTTATTGTAGTCTTTTTCGTTAACAGTAATTTTGCCTTCACCATTTTTGAAAAGTCTGACGCGGGCAATTGAAGTTTTTCTGCGACCAACGGCAAATAAATAGCTATGTCTAACGCGTTTTTTTGCCGCGGCAGTTTCTTTGGGTTCTTTATCTTTTTTCTCTTCGTGCTTAACCATATTTACTTAGAAATTTTTAATCGCTTAATCATTTGAGCGCGAAGCTTATTTTTTGGAAGCATATTCCAAACAGCATCACGCAATATTTTATCAGGATTTTTGGTAAAAATTTGTTTAAGTGGAGTAGCCGTTAAACCGCCCGGATAACCGGAATGATGATAGTATTTTTTCTGATCGTATTTTTTTCCGGTAAATTTAACTTTGCTGGCATTGCTGACCATCACAAAATCACCGTCATCAATGTGGTATTGAAAAGTCGGCTTTGTTTTGCCGGTTAGTGATTTGGCAATTTGAACCGCCAAACGACCAACTGATTTTCCTTCGGCATCAATTTTGATATATTCTCTTTTTATAACCGGTTTTTTGCTCGGTTTTTTGTTGCTTTTAGCGGTTTTCTTATTCTCCATAAAATTATGATTAGACTAATTCGAGCTGGGCCATTTCTGCGCCATCGCCTTTTCTCGGGGCTAAATTAACAATTCTGGTGTAGCCGCCTTTTTTATCTTTATATCTTGGACCTAAAACTTCCAAAGCTTTGGCAACAGCTTTTTTGTGGTAAAGAATTTCAAGTAATTTTCTTCTGGAGGTTAAATCATTTTTCTTTGAAATGGTAATAACCTTTTCAACCAAAGGTTTAACTGCCTTGGCTTTAGCCTTGGTGGTTTTAATTTTTTCGTAAAAAATAACACTCGAAATCATGTTTCTTAACATCGCATTGCGAGGCTGGAATTTTCGATCTAAAATTTTACCTTTTTTTCTGTGTCTCATATAAATTTATGAATATCTTATTTTTTCTCTTTTTTGGCAGGCTTCTTGGCTTTCTTTTCTTTCTTAGCCGGTTTTTCCTCTTCGTCTTCCTCGGCTTCTTCCACTACTTCTTCCTCGGCTTCATTGGCAACGATTTCTTTTTTAGCCTTAGCCGGTTTAGTATCTGATGATCCGACTTCGCCGGCAATAAAATCAAAATGGTCGATTAAAATTTTTGTTGCTTGAGAAATCGCTTCTTTCGGTGAAATTGTACCGTCGGTTTCAATGGTTAAAAGCAAATTTTCATAATTTGTCATTTGGCCAACACGAACGTTTTCAACGTGAATGCCAACGTTTTTAACCGGAGTATAAATTTGATCAATCATTATCATATCAACTTCGGCGTTTTCTTTTTCGTTTAATTCGGTCGGGACATAACCGCGGCCTTTGGCAACCAAAAGTTCCATTTCAAAATCGGCATTGCCGTCAGTTAAATTGGCAATCACCAAGTCTTCATTGGCAACTTCAACGTCGCTTAACTTTTTAATATCTTTGGCGGTAACTTTTTTCTCACCTTTGGCTTTAAGTTCCAATCTGATTGGTTCATCAGAATAAACCTTTAAGCGCAATTGCTTTAAATTTAAGGCAATTTCAACCACATCTTCTTTTACGCCGGGAACAGCAGAAAACTCGTGGCTGACGCCTTTTATTTTAAAACCCAACACCGCAGCGCCTGGTAATGAAGAAATTAAAACGCGGCGCAAAGCATTGCCTAAAGTAATGCCGTATCCGGGAAAGCAAGGCTGTATGCTGACGATAGTTTCGTTTGGCTTGCTGCCTTCGATAAATTCGATTTTTTGCGGTAAAGGAATATTTTCCATACGTTTTTCCCCTCCCAATATATTGGGTTAATTATTTTGAATAAAATTCGATAATAAGTCTCGGGTTGAAATTCTGTTCCAAATCCTCGGTTTTTGGTGCATTTAAGACTTTAATCTTTAAATTCTTCGGATCAACATGAAGCCAAGAAACAGTGTCTTTGCCTTCCAAAGATTTTTCCAATTCGGTGAAAAGTTTTGATTTAATCTTTTCGCCTTTGATTGAAATTTCGTCTTTTGGCTTGACTTGGAAAGAAGGAATATTAACCTTTTTGTTATTGATAACAAACATGCCGTGATCAACCATTTGTCTGGCCATGTTTCTTGATTTGGCAAAACCGGCCTTGTAAATAATGTTATCGAAACGCATTTCAAGCAATCTCTTGATATTTTCTTGACTGTCGCCAACCATTTTGGTGGCTTTTTCGTAGTAGTTTCTGAATTGTTTTTCTTGAATTCCGTAAATTCTCTTGGCTTTTTGCTTTTCGCGTAATTGAGATCCGTATTCAGTGGCCTTTCTTCTGTTTTTTGCGCCGTGTACCCCAGGAGCGTAATTTCGTCTGATAAGCGGACATTTGGCAGTTTGACATTTTTCACCTTTAAGTAAAAGCTTAACGCCTTCGCGTCTGCACTGTTTGCATTTTGGACTGATTAATTTTCCCATATTTCAATAAATAAGATAAATATTTAGACGCGTCTGGGCTTCTTAGCGCGACAGCCGTTATGAGGAATCGGGGTAATATCTTTAATTGAGGTAACAATAAATCCATTGGCGTTTAAGGCTCTAATCGCTGCTTCACGGCCACCGCCAACACCTTGAACAAAAACGGCAACTTCGCGCAAACCGTAAGGTTTAACTTTTTCAGCCACTTTGGCCACAATAACACCGGCTGCGTACGGAGTTGATTTTTTGGGACCTTTAAAGCCAACATTGCCGGCAGATGATTGGGCTAAGGAGTTGCCCAAATTATCGGTAAAAGTTACCAAAGTGTTATTATAGGTCGCTTGAATATAGGCCCGGCCGGCAGTAACCTGCTTTTTGGACTTTTTTGCTCTACCCTTTGGTGCTTTAGTATCAGCAACTTGTTCGCCTTCGTTTTTAACTTCAGCGTTTTCTAGGGTTTCAATTTTTTGTTCGTCTGACATAAATATTATGTGATATAGCCTGAATTATTAGGTTTTTTGACCAGTTGGCTTGCGGCCGGAAACAGTGGTTTTTCTAACATTACCCCTGACTGTTCTTGAGTTGGTTTTGGTTCTTTGACCTCTTGCCGGTAATCTTTTTGAATGTCTTGAACCGCGATAGCTGTCAATTTCTTTTAAGCGTTTGATATTTAAAAGCACTTCGCGTCTTAATTCACCTTCAACTTTGAAGTTTTTTTCAATAATTTCTCTTAATTTACCAACTTCATCATCGGTTAAATCTTGAACGCGAGTATCGGGATTAACTTTAGCTTGTTTAATGATTTTTTTTGAAGTATGCAAACCAATTCCATAAATATAAGTCAAACCAATTTCGACTCTTTTTTCTTTAGGTAAGGTTACACCGGCAATTCTAGCCATAGAAATATTTATTGATTAATTAGCCCTGACGCTGTTTATGGCGAGGATTTTTACAAATAATAAAAACACGTTTCTTTCGGCGAATAACTTTGCAGTCTTTACAGATTTTTTTGGCTGAAGCTTTAACTTTCATATTTTAGTAACGATAAATTATTCTTCCTTTTGTTAGGTCGTATGGTGTCATCTGAACTTTAACTTTGTCACCCGGCAATAATCTTATTTTGAACATTCTCATTTTTCCGGAAAGATGAGCCAAAATTTCATGGCCGCTTTCAAGTTGAACTTTGAACGTTGCCGCGGGAAGCAATTCTAATACTTCGCCGTTGATTTCAATGAAATCTTTGCTGTTTTTTGATCCTTGATTTTGATCCATAGTTTAGAAAAAAATAAAATTCAAGGCCGAAGCTTTGAATCGCTTGCCTAGAATTTTATTGAAAATAAACTAAATTGTTTTATTTTCAGCAAATTAATTATAGCAATTATTCGAAATTTGTCAATAATATACCAATAATATACTAAAACAAATCAAAAGTCAAGAAAAAGCTGTTAATTACTTTAGTAATTAATAATTTTGGCTAAAATAAGATAAATTTATTCCAAAATTGCTTTGATTCTTCTTACGCCCGCACTGCTTGATTCCTCTTTGATAATCTTGAAAACGCCTAAATCACCCGTGTTTTTGGCGTGTGGTCCGCCGCAGATTTCTTTTGAAAAATCTCCAACCGAATAGACTTTAACTTTTTGCTCATATTTGCTTTCAAATACACCCATGGCACCAGCTTCTTTCGCTTTTTCTAAGTCCATTTCTTCGCATTTTACTTCAATTTTCTTCTTGATTTGCTCATTAACCAAGTCTTGGACTTTCTCTATTTGATCCGGTGTCATTTTTTCCGGATAAGAAAAGTCAAATCTGATTCGTTCGGCAGTGATGTTTGCGCCTTTTTGGTAAACCTGATCACCCAAAACTTTTCTGAGAGCCGCCAGCATCAAATGAGTAGCGGTGTGTAATTTAGCGGTTTCTTCGGTATTATCAGCCAGGCCGCCTTTAAATTTTCCCTCAGCGCTTTGGCGAGATAAGTCTTGGTGTTTTTTGAACTCTTCTTCGAATCCGACTATATCAACATTAATCATCTTTTCTTTCGCCAATTCAATTATCATTTCCAAGGGAAAGCCGTAAGTTGTAAACAAAATAAAAGCATCTTTTCCCGTTATGTCTTTTTTTGAAATTTTATCAAATTCTTTTAGGCCGTTTTCCAGTGTTTTTGTAAATTTTTCTTCTTCGGCATCAAGTGAAGAAATCATAAACCTCTCGTTTTGTTTTAATTCCGGATAGTCATGATGGAAAATATTAATTACTTCTTGGGCAATCAAGGATGTAAAATTTTTATCAATTCCTATTTGTTTCCCGTGCCTAATCGCTCGTCTGATTAAACGTCTTAAAACATAACCTTGGCCTAAATTTGAGGGAACAATCCCTTTTTTATCGCCTAAAATGAAGGTGGCCGCCCTTAAATGATCGGCAATTATTCGGCTTGATTTTTCATTTTCCGATTTGCTTAGCTCTTTTATTTTAGTAATAATGGGAAGCATGTTTGCGTCCGAATAAACGTCATTAAATCCATTCAGAACAGCAACTGTTCTTTCCACGCCCATGCCGGTATCAATATTTTTTTGCTCTAACTCAATATATTTTCCCTCAGATGTCTTGTTATATTGCATGAAAACGTCATTCCAAATCTCAACCCATCTTTTGTCTTTGGGATCAAAAATTTCCGGTGCCGCTTCGGTTCCGGTCCAATAAAACATTTCCGAGTCCGGCCCGCAAGGTCCGGTTAAGCCGGCTGGGCCCCACCAATTATCTTCTTTGGGTAAAAAGGCAACCCTTTTTTCATTTACACCCAAGCTTTTCCAGATTTCCGCTGATTCGTTATCACGTGGCGCGTCGTCATCGCCGGCAAAACAAGTGACGCCCAATTTCTCAAGCGGAATGTTTAATTCTTTGGTTAAAAATTCAAAACTCCAGGTAATCATGTCTTTTTTCCAGTAGTCACCAAGCGACCAATTGCCCAGCATTTCAAAAAAGGTCAGATGGGTGTTATCGCCCACATCATCAATATCGCCGGTACGAATGCATTTTTGCGTATCACACAATCTGGTGCCTTGAGGATGCTTTTCGCCCAAAAGATAAGGGACAAGCGGGTGCATACCGGCTGTCGTAAAAAGGACGGTTGGGTCATTTTCGGGAATTAAAGAAGCACTCGGAATTATTGAGTGTTTGCGCTCTTTAAAGAAGTTTAAATATTTTTCAATTAATTCATTTCTTGTAATCATATCAAATATATTAGCTTAAATATCCTTAAAAATCAACTTATTTATTAATTGAACTGATTATCCCGCCACCAAGGAGCTCGTTTTTGTGATAAAAAACTGCAGATTGGCCGGGCACTACGGAACGGGCCGGTTTTTTTAAGGTTACTTTGTTGCCTGATATTTTTGCTTCAAGTAATTTTGATTGGTGCCTTATTTTGACTTTAAGGGCTTTTTTGGAATTTGGTTCTTGCGATATCCAGTTTATATTTTTAATTTTAAAGTTTTTGGTAAAAAGATTTTTATCTTGCGAATCGTTTGTGACAAAAACAATATTTTGTCTCGGTGAAATTTTATTAACATAATACGGTCCGTTGCCGGAGCCGATTTTTAACCCCTTTCTTTGCCCGGGAGTATATAGAGAATAGCCAAGATGCTCCCCCACTTTAATTCCTTTTTGGTCAATAATCTCACCAGCTTTTGCTTTTAGATAGTTTTTAAAAAATGGATAACGATCTTTTTCTGAAATAAAACAAATTTCTTGGCTTTCTTTTTTTTGATAAACACTTAAGCCGAGTTTTTTGGCAATTTTTCTAACCTGACTTTTTTCCAAATCACCCAAGGGGAAGAGCAAGTTTTTTAATTGTTTTTGTTTGAGATTGTATAAAAAATATGATTGGTCCTTATTTTTATCTTTGCCCTGAAAAACTTTATATTTTTTTGATGATTTGTCTTGTTTAATTTTAAGATAGTGCCCGGTAGCCAAGTAGTCGCAGTTTAAATTGAGTGCGGTTTTAAGCAAGAGGTCAAATTTGATAAATTTATTGCAGGCAACGCACGGGTTAGGCGTATTCCCCTTTTGGTGTTCTTTTAAAAAATAATCAACAATTTCTTTTTTGAATTGTTTTGAATAATCAAAAGTATATAAGGCAAAACCAAGTTTATGTGCCACTTTTCTGGCATCTTCAAAGGCTTCTGAGGAGCAGCAAAGATTTTCGCGGCAAGATTTTGAAAGCGGATCGTGCCAGAGTTTCATAAAAATTCCAATACATTCAAAACCTGACTTTTTTATTAAAGCGGCGGCAACCGAAGAGTCCACACCGCCGGAGAGAGCGATGCAAACCCTTTTTTTCTTTGATTTTTTTTCATTATTTTTCATATTTTTATTATACTTGCTGTTTTGTTCTGTGGCAAATTTTAGCTAAAATTTTATCTATATTTTTCCACTTGACACGCCTATTGGATTAGATATAATTTAGAATAGTTTTATTAATAAATAAAGTCCGCGCAAGCGAGACTTAAGAGGAGTTAAAATAATGTATTTTAACGATGATGAAGAATTAACAACCACCCCAGCCGACGATATGGGTGACGATGATTATTCAGAAGACGATGATGACATGGATTTTGATGAAGACGAAGATGAGGCTGAAGAGGGTGATGGTGAAGAAGAATTTTAATCGGTCGTAATTGTATATCATAAAAATAGTCCCGTTTTACGGGACTATTTTTTATTTGATGATAATTTCGTCTTTGGGTCCAAGGTCAATTTTGATTTTTTGTCCTCGGGTGACTTTACCCTCAATAATTTTCATGGCCAGCTCGTCAAGAATTTTTTCCTGAATCAATCGCTTAATTGGCCTGGCGCCATAAATCGGATCATAACCGGTTTTGGCCAAATAATCTTTTAGCTTTGAGGTGGCATCAATTTTAATTTCTTTTTCCAATAATCTGGTTGATATCTTTTTGAGTTGCAAATCAACAATTTTTCTGATCTCGGACTGCTTGAGTGAAGAAAAGATAATTAATTCATCTAAGCGGTTTAGGAATTCCGGTTTGAATGAGCGATGTAAAATATCAGTGATTTGAGCCTCCATTTCTTTTTGGTCAATTTTGCCGTCTCTTTCCTTGTCGGTAAATCCCAATGAAAATTCTTTGATAACATCGCTGCCAAGGTTTGAGGTCAAAATAATTATCGTATTTTTGAAATTAACAACCCTGCCTTTGGCATCTGTTAATCTTCCTTCGTCTAGAATTTGAAGTAAAATGTTAAAAACGTCAGGGTGGGCTTTTTCAATTTCATCAAACAAGATTACCGCATAGGGACGGCGTCTGATAATTTCGGTAAGTTGACCACCTTCTTCATAACCGACATATCCGGGAGGTGAGCCGATGATTTTACTTACGCTGTATTTTTCCATATATTCAGACATATCAACTCTTACAAGCGATTTGTCGTCGTTGAACATAAATTCCGCTAAGGCTTTGGCGGTTTCGGTTTTACCCACACCGGTTGGGCCAAGGAACATAAATGTGCCAATTGGCCTGTTTTCTTCCGAAATTCCGGCCCGAGAACGTCTGACGGCGTTGGCAATGGCTGAAATCGCTTTGTCTTGTCCGATAATGCGTTGTTTTAATTCTTCTTCCAAATTCAACAATTTATGGCTTTCGCTTTCAAGCATTTTTGAAACGGGAATGCCTGTCCAGCGAGAAACCACCGCGGCAATATCTTCGGCCGTGACTTCTTCCTTAAGCATCTTTTTGTCTCTTTGAATTTCGGTCAAAGAGTTGTAGAGTTTTTTAATCTCTTTTTCCAAGCTCGGTATTTTTCCGTATTTAATTTCTGCCACACGTTCCAGCTCCCCTTTTCGTTCGGCAATTTCAGCTTCATTTTTTAATTGGTCAATAAGATTTTTGTTCTCCTGAATTTTTTTAATCAGGTTCTTTTCGTTTTGCCAATGAATTTCTATTTGGTTGCTCTTTTCCCTGAGATTGGCCATTTCTTTTTCCAGATCTCTAAGACGTTTTTTGCTTTGATCGTTATTTTCTTTTTTAAGAGCTTGTTTCTCAATTTCGAGCTGGATGATCTTTCTTTTTAAAGTATCCAATTCGTCCGGCATCGAGTCAATTTCCATTCTTAGCGCCGAAGTCGCTTCATCAATTAAATCAATGGCTTTATCCGGTAGAAATCTGTCAGAAATATATCTGGTTGATAAATTGGCGGCAGCCACTAAAGCGTTGTCGGTAATTTTAACGCCGTGATGAACCTCATATTTTTCTTTAATGCCCCGAAGAATTGCAATTGTATCTTCAATTGTCGGTTCTCCGACCAAAACCGGCTGAAAGCGTCTTTCCAGGGCCGCATCTTTTTCAATATATTTTTGATATTCTTTGATTGTTGTAGCGCCAATGGCATGAAGTGTGCCGCGAGCCAAAGCGGGTTTAAGCATATTGGCCGCATCAACCGCTCCTTCGGAACCGCCGGCGCCTACCACCAAGTGTAATTCGTCAATAAAAATTATAATTTTGCCGGCTGAAGCCTCAACTTCTTTAAGAACGGCTTTTAAGCGATTTTCAAATTCACCTCTGAACTTACTGCCGGCCACTAAGCTGCCGATATCAAGAGTGATAACCTCCTTGCTTTTTATATTCTCAGGCACATCACCGGCCACAATTCTTTGGGCTAAGCCTTCAACGATGGCGGTTTTACCTGTGCCTGGTTCACCAATAAGAACCGGATTGTTTTTGGTTTTGCGCGACAAAACTTGCATCACCCGTCTTATCTCTTGATCGCGGCCGATTATCGGATCCAATTTGCCGGCTCGGGCTTGATCGGTTAAATTAATCCCGTATTTTTTCAGGGCCTGATATTGGCTTTCGGGATCTTGATCAATAACCCGGTGAGTTCCTCTGATTTCTTTCAAAACTTTTAAAACCTCTTGATAGTCAATGTTGATTGCTTTTAAATAATCGGAAGTCTCAGATTTAACCTCGAGTATACCCAAAAGAAAATGTTCGGTGCTGATATATTCATCGCCTAAATTTTTTGCTTGATTTTCAGCGGAAATAAAACTTTTTTGTAATGATGCTTCCATAAAAGGCTGAATACTGCCATTAGTCGAACCTTCCGGTATATTGCCAATTATTTTTTGAAGTTGATTTCTTAATTTGACAAGGTCAACTTCCAGCTTTTTAAAAATGGGTAAAACAACGCCATCTTCTTGCTCGATCAGAGCCAATAATAAATGCGCCACGGAAATTTGCTGCTGATTTCTTTCCATGGCCAATTCCAGGGCAATTTGCAATGCTTCCTGAGCTTTTATTGTTAATTTTTGTGGATTTAGCATAGTTGTTTATTAGCACTCTTAGTGTTTGAGTGCTAATTATATAATATATAACAATTTAACAAGTGTCAAGAGATATTATATTTTGTTAAATAAAAAAACACCCTATTGGCGTCTCTCTGTTTTTTTATTTAAAAACCGTAAAAAATATTTCTAAACCGGCACCAAATAAAAACATGGCACCCAATGAATAAATAACGATTGGACTCAATTTAAGCTCAAATTCTGGCTTTCTATCCCCCATTTTAAGCGCTTTACGGTAAATGAGAAAAACCATGAAGCTATCAATTCCCATGGTTACCGCCCCAACAAAGCTGATAATCATAATAAAATCATTGACGCCAAACAGAAACAGCATTATTGGAATTGAAATGGCTAATCCCCAGGCCAGAAGTGGTTTGAAATTTATATCGTAAATAAATATTTTCTTTATGGTAATGGCCGAACTGATATATGACGTAAAAGTTGCCAGCACGCCCAAGGCGTATCCGGCAATTAAAATTTTATTACCTAAAAAATTATTTAATCCGGTCAAGGCATCTTCGGTTGTATTTTTTCCGGTAACGCCTAAAACTAAAAAAGTAAATACAATATAAATTGCCGCGCAAAAAACTATACCTAAAGCAATAATTTCTTTGGCGTTTTTAGTTTCAGGCTTAAGGCGTTCAATTACCTCAGGAATAATTGACATGCCGGATAAGGAAAATAAAATAACGCCGTAGGGCAAGAATAAATTTCTAAAAGAGAAATCGTAATAAAGCATGTTTTCAATATCAATCTTAGGCAGACTGCTGAATAACATAAAAATAACGATCAAAGAAATTATTACTAAACCGCCAAGTTCTGTGCGAGAAAAAGATTTAGAATCAAGAAGGGCTAAAATTGCACCGGGGACGAAAAAAGCAATAATGTATACGGTTTCACTCTGACCAAAAACCGGATTTAAAAGATAGAACAAGAAGGTTCCGCCAACAACAATATAAGCTAAATTTGAGCCCAAAAGGCCAATAATTGTAGAAAAAATTGAAATAATCTTTGCTCTTTTGCCAAGATATATTCCGGCAAACCCGGGAAGACGATGGTTGCTGCTTGTGCGCAAACAAATTTCTGCATAAATTTGATTGACTAATATTGAGGCGATTGTCAGGACGCCAAAATAAACCAGCATCGGATAGTATCCAATTTTTGAAGCAGCAAACGGCAAGCCAAAAAGACCGACACCGATTATGGTTGCACAAAAGGTTGCAAATGAAGTTATTTGATTTTTCATAAATAAATTATAGCATTAAAATTAAAAATAAAAAACTGCAAAAAATCGCAGTTTTTTATATATTTTATCTTCAGCTATCTTCCAACACCAAAATATTTGAAGCCGATTTTTTTAATCATATCGGGCTGAAAAATATTTCTGCCGTCAAAAATTATGGGTGCCACCATCAATCCTTTGATTTTTTGAAGGTCAAGGTTTTTAAATTCATCCCACTCGGTGCAAATAATTAAAGCTTCTGCCCCGGCAGCGACTTCGTAAGGATCATTTTTATAAAGCAAATCCGGTAGTAATTTTTTAGTATTTTCCATGGCTTGCGGGTCGTAGGTTTGAATTATTGCCCCGTCACCGGCCAAACTTTTGATTAATTTAAGCGCTGGCGCATTTCTAATATCATCTGTATTTGCCTTAAAGGCTAAGCCTAAAACTCCAATTGTTTTTCCGTCCAAAACCCAAAGTTCTCTTTCTATTTTTCTTAAAAAATTATTTAATGACATTGCGTTTATTTTTTCAACTGCCTG
Organism: uncultured Gammaproteobacteria bacterium; assembly: GCA_964540635.1. Taxonomy (GTDB): domain Bacteria; phylum Patescibacteriota; class Patescibacteriia; order Buchananbacterales; family UBA6539; genus 02-FULL-45-11b. The sequence goes on along the minus strand of CAZINP010000002.1, from coordinate 77,550 downwards.
TACAAACGAGTTATCAATCCCAAGTACCTCTAAGGTTTTTTTGTAGGCAGCAATATCTTTAGGAAAGCAGCTTCCTCCAAAGCCAATGCCTGGCTTTAAGAATTGCGAGCCGATTCTTTCATCCAAACCGATTGATTCCAAAACTTCTAGCGCGTCCGCGCCGGCTTCTTCGCAGGTTTGAGCAATCAAATTGGCAAATGAAATTTTGGTCGCCAAAAATGTGTTAGCCCCGTGTTTAATTAATTCAGCGCTTCTGACCGAAACCAATTTTACCGGCGCGTGAGTTGAATCAATAAGGGGCTTATATACTTCAAGCATTTTATTTTTAGCCTTTTCTGTATCAGCACCAATTACAATTCTGTCCGGCTCCATTGTGTCTTTAACTGCTGTGCCTTCTTTGAGAAATTCGGGATTAGAAACAACATCAAAATTAGCTTCTGGTCTATATCTTAAGATAGTTTCCTTAACTTTTTCAGCGGTTCTTACAGGCACCGTGCTTTTATCTACTATAACTCGGTAATTATCGTTTAGATTTGCAGCAATTTCTCGGGCAACTTTTTCAACAAATTTTAAATCAGCGTGGCCGTCTTCTTTTGGCGGAGTATTAACGCAAATAAAAATAACTTCTGATTCTTTTACCGCAGAAGCAATTTCATTGGAAAACTTTAGCCGACCGTTTTCCATGTTTTTTTTAATTAATTCTTCCAGTCCAACTTCAAAAATTGGTGATTTTCCGGAATTTAATTTGTTTAATTTTTCGGGATCATTGTCAATGCAGATTACGTCCTGGCCAAGTTCTGCCAAACAAACGCCGGTGGTTAATCCGACATATCCGGTTCCGATAATGGCTAATTTCATAGTTTGTTAAATAAAAAAAGACTTAAAATTGTCTTTATATTTTATCGGAATAAAAAATATATGTCAAAATTAAAATTTGACCACTTGGCCCGGTAAAACTTTTTTTTCTGGCTTACCTTCTTCTAGCTGGTGTGACCCCAATGCCATTGAGCCTTGAATTATTTCTTCGATAGCAGGGTTTTTGTTTTCGTTTATGATCGGGTCAATTTCCGGAGTATAATCCAAGGTCTCTTCCTCATCTTCATCTTCTTCCCTATCTTCTTCCTTTTCATTTTTAATATTTTTATTAAGCTTTTTTTCTTTGTGCAATTTGTTTTTTATCGGTTTATTATCAAAGCTTTGAGGGGTTTTCTTAAGAGCTTCCATTAAAGAAACAGTTGGCGCAGATTCATTTTCCACCTCTTGCATCAAGTCCTGGACAACTTCGCCGCGCATCAATTTTTCTCTGATTTTTTGAAAGCAAGACTGACAGTAAACCGGCCTGACACCGTCTGGTTTGAAATTTATCTCAGTCAACTTGCCACACTCATGACACTCAACTTTACCAAAAGATTTAGATTTCTTACTGTTATCACTTTTTTTGTCAGATTTTTTTTCAGTCTTTTTGCCTGATCTTTTGTCTGACCTATTAGCCGGTTGGGCTTGGGTGGTTGTTTTCTCGTTTTTAAACTTAGGAGTTGTTGTGGAGTCATCGTCATCTTCCATGAAGCCGCTTATGCCGCTCCAGCGATTAATTTTGTCTTCAACCACTTCTCGTGGCTTGGCGTATCTTTCTCGGGAAACAGAGATTACCTTTTGTTTGTTGCCGGTCCAAACTTCTTTGTCTAAGGGCGGCAAAGTAGAAGATGAAAATGGATTTGATGCAACACCATCAATCATCAGTTTCATGTAGTTGTCAAATTTGGTTAAATTGACCAAATCTTCCGGGGTAAAATAAGGTGCAAATTCTGTTTCTAAAAATTCCGCATCAGCCGCGCCCACCCGAAAACACATGATGGTTCCAACGTTGCCAAAAACCGCTGCTCTGACAATTTCATCTAGCTGTTCAACGTATTGGTGCGCGATTATTAAATCCAAATGATATTTTCTGGCTTCAGATAAAATATTGGCGAAAGACTCAGTCGCAAAATTTTGGAATTCGTCAACGTATAGATAAAAATCTTTTCTTTCACTTTCCGGAATATCAATTCGGCTCATAGCCGCCAATTGAATCTTGGTGATCATCATTGCGCCCAAAAGAGCCGAAGCGTCCTCGCCTACCCTACCCTTGGAGAGATTCATAATCAAGATTTTTTGTTCGTCCATGATCTCTCTGATGTTAATTGTTGATTTTACCTGACCAACCACATTTCTAATCATGGCCGTTGACAAAAATTGGCCGACTTTATTTTGAATAGGCGCAATGGCTTCAACCGCAAATTGTTGGGTATATTTTGAATATTCTTCAACCCAAAATGACTTAACAACCGGATCTTGGCATTTTTCAATCACTTTTTCCCGATATTCTTTGTTGACTAAAATTCTCATTACACCAAGCAGGGTGCTGCCGGGGTAGTCCAAAAGGGCCAAAATTGCGTTTCTAAGCAAATATTCAAGTCTGGGGCCCCAAGAGTCAGCCCACAGCTTTTTAAACACGCCAATAAGCCCGGAGGCAATTAAGTGCTTATGTTCTCTGGTGGCTGATTCCATTACATTAAAAGCAATCGGATAGTCTATATCTGATGGGTTAAAATAGATTACGTCGTTAATTCTGTGACTTGGTATCCAATCAAGAATTTTTTCTGCAAAATCGCCGTGCGGGTCAACAAGGGCAACCCCCTCTCCATTCCAAATATCCTGGATGATCATATTTTCCATCACCGTTGATTTACCCATACCGGTTTTACCGATGAGATACATGTGTCGTCTTCTATCGTCTTTTTTTATTCCAAATTTAACTCTTCTATTTCGAAAATTTGTTACGCCAAAAAAACAGATATCTTTCTGGAATTTTGGCTCTGGTTTTATTGTTTGATTTTGTTCCTCCATAAATAAAGTACGATTATCCAATTGGGAGATTAGCCGGCGGCTCAGCCTTAGCTGAGCTTTGGGGCTCAATTATTTGTACGGTTGGATTTTCAGTAACGCTAACAGTATCGGCCGCGATGCTTGAAGGTGCCGATATCGGTTTTTTGGAAAGAAAATGATTGCCGTTTTCTACCGGCAATGTCATGGGCGGCTCAGCCTTCTTGGCTTCAGAATGTTTTAACATCGGCGCTTTAACATTTAGGGTTGGGAAATGATAAAGCGTTGCAAGTTCTTCGCTATTTAAAACATTGCCATATGTCCCTGGCTCTAAATCGTGGCCACGACTCGAAAATCTTTTTAAGATTTTATTTTTTCTTTCAGCCAGCCTTTTTTTCTTTCGATATACAATGCCGCCAGTTTTAGTTTTTGAATCAGTTTTAAAGGCGTTCATGTCCAAAGTGTTGAATTGTTTGAAACCCCCCATTATCACCTTTGGAACAATTGATTTGAATTGTTCTTTTTCGGCTAAATATATTACTCGAATTTTTGTATAAAAACCTAATTTACTAATTTTACGGCCAGCTGATTTAACGACAAGTTTTTCGCCGTCGGTTAGATGTGGAACTTTATTGATTAAATCAGACGATTTTTTGTCTCCACCACCCTCACCGCCAAAACCGATTGAATCACCAACAAGACTAAGAATTGATAGTGGAAAATCGTAAATTTTATCAAAAATATCTTTTTTCTTTTCCACCTTTTCGCCAATCATTTTTTTAATTTCAATCTTACCTTTCTCTGCCCAGTCGTTTCCTGCTGGGGTTACGACGAATTGCAACCATATTTGTTCACCCGGAGCAATTCTAGTGAGGGCTTCAAGTAGGCCGGCCATAGAGTCGCGATAGCCTTCTACATTATGTTCAAATTCAGTATAAGTTCTGATGGGCAGAAAATCTTTTTTATCCAAAATAATTTCTGTGCCCCAGAGTTCATATTTACTGTTCGGAAATTTGATTTTTTTATAATCTTTGGTGTAATCTTCAACTTCCATTATTTCTGCGTCCGGGTATTGAGCATAAATAATTGCTTCGACTAAATCACGATATTGTTCGCAGCAATTTATCAGGAATTGGATATACCCCCCAATACTGACAATTTCAAACGAAAAGCTATCTGGGATTTCACCCGTCCACCATTTTTCCATTCGACCAACACCCATTTGTGCACCGGCAAGTTGATTAAAAATATTCTCAACCGACAAGGGGCCAATTTCTAAGTTTTTGGGCACGTCTATGGCCAGAGTAATGTATTTGCGGGTTTTTCTGTATTTATCCTTAAGTTGACTCTGCCAATAATCAATAATCCCCATGACAACAAAAATGACCGGAAAAATCCAGCCAATTGTTTTAAAAAACCACCAGCCGAATAAGATTGGGCTGCCGGTCGGTATTCCAGATAAATCAATAACAAACTCCATATATCAATTATATTTTATTTTTGTTTTTTATTCAAAGGTTAAGCCTCGATCTTGGCTTCGGCAAGAGTATATTTGCCGTCTGCGGTTTTCTTGATTTTGGCTTTATTGGTTAAAGCAAGGTCAATTGTGCTTTTTCTGACAATTCTTTGGTCTAAAACAGCCTGTGTGATTTGATCTTTGGTCATCGGTTGATCAGAGTTTTTTAAAACATCAACAATAATGTCCATTACTGTGCCATTTTTATAACCCCATTCTTTCAGGGCGTAAATTCCGCGGCCGACCAAAACAAATCTTTCATCTAAGATTAATTCATTGTGAATTGTAGCCGGATAAGCGGTTTTTTTATCAAATTCTGATTGGTTGATTAAATCGGTAATTTCAACAAAATGTAAAGGTTTATTGGCTTTTCTTAAAACCAAGTAAATCTTATCACTCATTCTTTTGGGTTTAACGGCATTCCAATTGGCTAAACCCCATTCGCCAAGAATATTTTTATCAATATTTTTGGCAACTCTTAAGTATGAATGAACTATTTTATCAAGTTCATTTTCAAGTTTTTCTTCGTCAGTTCCAAGTTTCAAACCCAAAAAGTGTTCTTTGTTGTTCGTATAAAAATCGCGCTCGCGCATTTTTCCAAGCAATTCCTCAAGTTTTAAAAGCCTGTTTTCAAGATTAATGATTTCCATTAACTCATTTATCATGTCTTTCACAATATTTGTCTGCAAAACAGGCAATTTCCAACCACTCAAAAGATGCGAGTCACTTTTTATCGGTTCAACTTTATCGTTAATAAGGTGGTTTAAGATGAATTTAATTGATTGATTTTGAGTTTCATCGTTATAACCGATTTCTTCCATCAAAAAACCCTCTTCCATAATTCCGCCGTGGTTTTCAAGTAAATGAGTGATGTGTTGTTCAGCCGCTTCAATATTTTGTCTAAAACTCTTTAAATCTTTGAGTTTCTTAATGGTAGACATTTCAATCTGCCTAATTCTTTCTCTGGTAATTTCATAATATTTACCAATCTCTTCAAGTGTTTCTCTTTTTTTACCCAAAATACCAAAACGGCGACTTAAAATGTCGCTTTCTTTAGAAGAAAGATTTTTTAAAAGTAAAGAGACGAGGTCGTTTGGATTAAATTGAGATGCTTGTCTTTTTTCTTGACTTTCAATGATTTTATCCAATATTGAGTTGTTATTTTCCATATTTTTAACCTAAATATCTAATAAATTTTGCTAAAATAAGCTATAATTCTTAAATATGTGAGTGGATATTTTTTAACACCTTAAGAATATCATAAAAAGAGGACTATGTCAAGTATAGCCATCTATAGAAATTAAAAATAAAAAACAGCAGCTAGGTTATAGCTGTTGTTTTTATATACTTATTTTTTTTGTGATATTTTTTCCCAAACAACCAAAAGCGGGCTTGCCAAGAAAATTGAGGAGTAGGTTCCAACAATTACACCCATAATAAGAGCAAGGGTAAAGTCAGAAATTGAGCGACCTCCAAAAATGTAAATTGCCAAAAGCGCCATTAATACGGTAAAAGAGGTGTTTATTGATCTAACGATAACTTCGCTGATGCTATTTTCAACAACTTCTTCAAAATCTTTATTGTGATGCTTTTTGAGGTTTTCTCTGATGCGATCAAAGACAACGATTGTATCATTATTAGAATAACCAAAAATTGTTAAAAGCGCAGCGATAAACGGAGCATTAACTTCAATTCCATAAAAGTGTCCAAGCAAAGAAAATGCACCCACAACGATAATAATATCGTGAAACAAAGCAATAGTAACAATTAAACCATACTTCCAGGAGGCAACCGGTTTTGAGACTTTTCTGAATGCCCAAGCGATATAGGTAATAATTGCGACGCCCACAATAATCAATGCCCAAACAGATTTATTTTTTAACTCTTGTCCGATGGTTGGTCCAATAGAATCAAATTGTTTTTCTTCAAGCACCACTTCCGGAGAATCGTTAGTTTTAAGTTTTTCCTTAAGGGTTGAGATAATCTGCTGATGCGTATTTTCATCGATTTCTTTAAGGCGTATTGTCATGCCATTATCACCCAAGGGTTGAATAACGGCATTGGTTAAGCCAATTTCACCTAAAGCATCGCTGACAAATTGATTGGTTGGTCTTTCAACAAAATACTCAACTTCAAGCAAACTGCCGCCGGTAAAATCAATGCCGAGCTTTAAGCCGTATAGGGCAAAAGAAACAATGCTGATAATAACCATTATTGAAGAAAGGGTCAGCCAAATTTTTCTTTTTTTAATTATTGATATCATAGATTATTTGTTGATTGATTTTTTGCTAACGCCGTAAAGCCAGTTTTTATTAAGGCTATTGATTTTGGTTAATGCTTTGATGATGATGCGGGTAACAACAATGGCCGAAAATAAACTCATGATTGTGCCGATTGCTAAAGTTATGGCAAAGCCTTTAATCATGCTGGTGGAAAACCAAATTAAGATACCACAAGATATAAGTGTAGCAACGTGGCCGTCTAAAATTGAAGACCAGGCACGCTTAAATCCTTCTTCAATTGCCATGGAAAATGGTTTACCCCATCTAATTTCTTCTTTTAAGCGCTCAAAAATAAGAATATTGGCATCAACAGCCATACCTAACGACAGGACAAAGCCGGCAATTCCGGATAAGGTAAGGGTAACGTTTAAAATCTTAAAAACGGCAACAACCACGACGGCATAGAATAGTAAAGCAATTGAAGAAACTAAGCCGGGTAAGCGATAATATAAAATCATGAACAAGCAGATTAAAATCAAGCTTAAAATACCAGCTTTTACGCTTTGATTAACGGATTCACTTCCAAGGCTCGCCCCGACTGTTTTTTGTGAAATCATGTTGATTGGAACGGGTAAGGCACCGGCATTAAGCCTTTGGGCCAACAATTTTGCTTCTGGAATTGTGAATTTACCATTGATAACCGCTTTACCATCCTTAATCGCCTCTTGGACGGTTGGAGTGCTTATCGGTTCGCCGTCTAAGAAAATCGCAACCGGCTTTCCAATGTTTCTTGTAGTTATTTCGGAAAATAAATCCTTGCCTTCACTGTTAAACTCTAAACTAATCATTGGCATCTGAGTGTTGGAATCAAAGGTAACCTGAGCCTTGGTTAATTGTTTCCCGCTTAATCCGGTTAAAAGCCACTGATCAGGAACCGTGCCAAAATCAACCTCCGACTTTGTCAAAAATAATATATGACTGCACTGTACTTCCAAATTATCCCCTTCTCCCTTATGAGCCACGCGTTTAATAATGTGATAGCCGTATTCAGTTTTAACTAAATTTTTATCGATTTCACCATCATTAAGATCATCAAAACATGCCTTTTCAAACTCTGAAACCATAACCCCTCTTTTTACAAAGCCTAAATCACCACCGTTGTCTTTTGAGCCGGAATCCTCGCTGTATTTTTTGGCAAGATCGCTAAAATTAGAACCAAGCTTTAAGGCTTCAGCTAGAGTACTTTGAGCTTTCTTAAGAGCTTCTGAATTATAGGCATCCATTTCCTTTTTTTGATCCTCTGTAATGCTGACTGCTTGAACCGGGTTTAATTCTTTGAATTCCAAAAGAGGTGTTTCGCCAATCATTTTTATTGCCTGATTGATATCGGAAACGCCAGCCAATTCAACTATAATTCGATAAGAATCTTCAACTTTAGAAGTTTGAACCAATGGTTCGGCTACACCAAAAGCATTAACTCGGCGTTCAATAACATCTCTAACACCTTCGACCGCACTTTCTTGGTCTCCGGTGGCAATATTTGAAACATCAGCTGTATAAATAAGCTGTGTTCCACCCTGTAAATCAAGCCCTAATCTATAAGGCAAATTCAAAAACGACGGAATGGGAAATCCCGACTTTTGTAATTGTTGCGGAAAATCAATCATAATGGCCAAAACCGCCATTATTATTATTGTGATTAACGCAATTTGAATCTTATTTTTTTTTGCAAACATAAAATGATAAAAATATCTTATCAGATACGAATAAAATTAGCAAGACCTAAAATGCTTATTTTAGAAACAGTTTATTAACAATTTTATAATCCTCTTTGTTTCTGGGTCTTGACAGGTTTTTAGGAAAGAGTTTTTCAATTTTTATTAAATTGACTGTGGAAAATTTTAACGTTCGTAATGGGCGGTTATTGCTGCCCTGTCAACAATATGGTCTTTGATTATCTGCATAATTTTAAAGATGGTGGTATCAATTGGCAAATCCAGCATTGAGTCAAGGGCATAAAGAGTAAAAACATAGTCATGTTTACCGCTTGGTGGGCATGGTCCGCCCCATTCTACTCTTTTAAAACTGTTTAGACCTAACACGGATTCTATTGGGGCCGATCCCTCGTCTATTTTTTTTATTGTCGGAGCGATATTCCAGATTAACCAGTGAACCCACTCTCCCCCAACAGCCTCCTGGTCAATAACTGTCAGAAGAAGACTTTGTGATTGGATTGGCACATCCATAAATTCAAGGGGCGGATTTATGTCTATGCCGTCACAAGTATATTGTTTCGGCATCATATCGCCATCTTTGAAGGCAGGACTTATAATCTTCATAAAATTATTATAAACAGCCCCTTGCGGGGCTGTTTTAAATCGGATTTAGTATATTTCTTTCAGCAAAACGTTTTCAACAAAAATACCTCTTGGGTACAAGATCCTTTCAAGTTCTTGTCTGGCATCAATTTCTACTTCCGCGCGTTTGCTGGTCCCCATTTCATTTAAAGTATATTTTGCGGCAATCATTCTCATTCGGCTTTGGATGGTAGGACGAATAATTTTTTCAACAAAATTCTGACCGATACTTTGCCAAATTTCAGGAATTTGTTCTTGATCAAGTCTCATTAAAATAGTGCCCTCAATACTGATTTTTTTGCCATCAGCACTTGTGGCCGTGATAGGAGAATCGCCAAGCAATTCCGGTCTATCTTGGTTGTATCTTTTCCCGATATCATATTCCAGTGTTTGGGTGTTAAATAACGTGGCTCTTTGCCAAAAAGGAATTTTCAAATGCAGCCCTGGTTTGTAAATCTTTTTTAATACGCCTCGACCCAAATCATAAACACAGGCAACATATCCGGGTGGGACGTGAATAAAAAAACCCTTCAAAACGTCTTCGACGACGAATGAATACATTAATTTATCTAGACCGTCTTCTGCCATATTTTTAGTCTTGCGACGCTAATGCCGCTTTTTTAATACTAAATTTGATTAAAAATGAAATCAAGGTAATTATAGAAGAAAAAATCATTGATGTCAAAACAAAAAGTGACTTGGCTGAAGGCAAATAATATAAAAGAACAAAACAAAAGATCGGGAAAAATAATGAAAAAATTTGTTCTTTTCTGCTTGGTTTGTAGTTATGAATTCTTCTCTCAAAAACAATTCCGGCAAAAAGATAAATACCAACCAGAAAAGATATGAAAAAATCCCTTATTGCCAAGTTCATCCAAAGAAATGAAGTATTAATAAAGTCCGGCGCTTGGATAAAGGGGTAAATTTGATGAAGTTTTTCTTGGGTGTTAATTCCACCGATAAAAACTTGATATAAAAGAAAAAGAACCAAGCCTTGGGCGGCCAAAGCAATGGTTTTTGCCCATGGTCTTATTTTTTTCTTTTTCATTGCCTGGCGTATGGCAATTTTTTTTCTGACCGGATCGCCGGCAAAATCACGATTTATTTGCATTACTTCTTTTCTTAATTCCTCGGCGGTAAATTTACCCTTTTCCGTAAGAATTGAAAAAGGCAGAAGGATAATTCTTAGAAGGACGGTTAAAATTATGATGGTAACGCCAAAATTGTAATTGGAAAAATTTAAATAAAGCCAAACAAGAAAATTAAAAAGCGGAACATACAAATAGTAATGCCAAAAGAATGTGATGATTTCCATAAATATATTATTAATTTATCTTTTTTTTAGCGCCGGAAAGCATAATGGCAGAATCCACCAAATAAGATTTCGGTGAATTATCTGGGCCAACAGTATATATCTGAATTGGCACTATTAATTCCGGCGGTGTATCTAAATAGTTTTTTGTGTCAATTAATCTGAGTTTTGAATCGCCTTGAACCGCAACACTTAACCAGGCCGCCCTATTTGAATTGCTTACTTTTTTACTTGTTTTACCTTTTAATTTCGGCAGCGTTCTTTGGGGTATTAAAGATTGATGAGTTGGTGGCCTACCATCAACGGGTTTTGCGAGTGGAACTCTAATAACAGGTGCGCCGGCATTTAACCCTTCTGTAAGAACTTTTGCATTATGCTTAGCTAAAGTTGAAGATAAATACGTGGCCACATGGAATAATAACATTTCATCATTTGCTGCCAAGTTTGCGTTGCCTAAAATTTTTCTAAATTTTTCTAGGTAATATTTCCTCATTTCCGGCGGGATTAAACCTTGCCACCCCGTACTTGCAATCCCTGAATATTCCGGACTATTAATAATTTCTTTTTTGCATTTATCCCAAAGTTGCTCGTCGTCAATTGATGAATTCCAATATTGGTCCTCTTGGCCGTAATATTTTCTAATTATATCACCACTGGCGGTTAAATAGGAAAGCATCTCTTGACGATATCTCTCACATTTTTCAAAGAAATCATCTTCTGGAACTTTATCGGTTACACCCGCCTTCTTGTAAACTGATTCATATAATTCAGATTCAGAAAGCAGCTCAATTTTTGTGGCCCCAGTATTAATTAAACCTTCGGCCTGTAAAGTCTTAAGTAGATTTAGTCTATTTTTATAGTACTGTTCATATACGGATTTATATTTTGTCACACCCTTATCTCCTTCAGGATGCTGAGCCCTATCAAGCCAAAGGGCGGTAAGATTTTCGTCAATCATGCGATATTGAGAGCCGGAAATATGTGCCGAATGCACACGATCAAGAGCGGCCTGAACCATCATTACCGCTGACATATCCGCCAGCTGGGGTGAATTTAAGTCCGGATGATCAATGTGCCTAGGTGTTCCGTAAATACCAACTAAAACTATTGGCTGCTCATGTTTTACGGCTAAATCAGCTTGGTTTTCAAGCATTTTTCTAGCCTCCCCTTCTGGCGCTAGGCCAATTCTAGTTTCATCGGTATCAATTAGAAGATCAAGTACCGTTAAACCCGAGTATTCTCCGATCTTGCAAACCCCGTATTTACAAGGCATTGGAAATAAAGAAGATAAAGTGGTTTCGAGCCTGCCAACTTCTGACATTACTGTATCTTTTTTTCTGGCGGTATCCTCGATTCATCTGGTATGGCATAAAACCGTCTGTTTTCCGATAACATTTTGTGTTAAATAAATAATTATCAATAAAATAATTATATTGAATTTTGGTCGTTTAGTCAAAAATTGAATAAGGAATAACTATAATAAATTACAATAAAAAAATAGGCGCAAAGCCCACTTTTTCCATCATTTGCAATTCTCGGGGACAGGGATTCGAACCCCGATTAACGGCTTCAAAGGCCGCTGTCCTGCCCTTAGACGATCCCCGAGAATTACAAACGATGATAATTAAAAATAAAACAATTTTGGCTTAATGTCAAACAGAATCAGACCTTAAGGTATCGCCTAATGGCCACATAACTGCTTAGGATATTTAAGATTACAACAATTATGAGTTCAAATCCGAATATTTGCCAGAAATTATCATTAAAATAGCTTGAGATATTAAAATTTTCTGTTAAAAAGAAAGTGTTCAAATATGGCTGTATCATGTTCAAAAACGGATAAGCGATAATAATTGAAACAACGCAGGCGATAATTCCATAGAATACGGCTTCAAGTAAGAATGGCCCGCGAATAAACCAATTTGTCGCGCCAACCAACTTCATAATCGCTATTTCTTGTCGATGAGTATAAATTGCAACCCTAATCGTGTTAAAAACAATTAGGAGTGCGATGAGACTTAAAACCAGCGAAGCCATTAGACCGAACTGCTTGATATTATCAGCAATTACTTTTATTTTGTTTATAAAAAATTTGTGATCATCAAAGTTCTTGTCAGCGATTAAGGCATCATATTTTGAATTTGATAAAACCTCAACAATTAAAGGATAATCTTCAATATCCTTGGCGCGCACATTAAGAGTGGCACCGATCGGATTTACATCTAATTCGTCTATTGATTCAATAATTGTTTTATCGTTTTCATGTTTCTCTTTAAAACTTTCCAAAGCTTCAGCTTGGGAAATGTAAGTAATATCTTTTACTTGCGCCAGAGTACTTAAATAGCTTTTTACCTCCATTACTTGTGGTTCCGTTACATCGGTCTTAAAATATATACTTACATCAATTTTATCTTTCACTATTTCCATTGAGGCTTGAGTGATAATATTCAAAACGATAATAAAATTGATTGACGCAAAGGTTAAAACAATTATTGTAATGGTGACTAATGAGAGCCAAAAGTTTCGCCAAAAACTTTGGCTGGCAAAAACAAAAATGCGATAAAGAGAAATTAAAAACATATTTAAAGTAAGTACTTCCCTACCTTTTGGTCAGACACAACCGTGCCGCCATCGATAGTAATTACGCGTTTATTTAATGAGTTAACTACATCCTTGTTGTGAGTCACCAAAACAACCGTGGTTCCAAATTCATTGATTTTCAATAAAAGATCAATTATTTCTTTGGTATTAAAAGAGTCAAGATTGCCGGTCGGCTCATCGGCGATTAAAATTTTTGGCCTATGAACCAGCGCTCTGGCAACAGCCACTCTCTGTTGTTCTCCACCCGATAGCTGCTTTGGATACCTGTCTTCTTTGCCTGTTAGGCCGACTATTTTTATTACCTGCGGAACAATTTCTTTTATTTTTTTTCTATCCGCCCCGCAAACCTCGAGAGCAAATGCAATATTTTCAAAAATAGTTTTTTTACTTAAGAGTTTAAAGTCTTGAAAAACCACACCAATCTGCCTTCTTAGCAGCGGAATTTCAGAAGAAGAGATATTTGTAATATCCCAGCCGCCAATAATGATATTTCCTCTTGTCGGTCTTTCTTCAGCCGTTAACAACTTAACCATTGTCGTTTTTCCCGTCCCACTACGCCCAACTACAACCACAAATTCTTTCGGCTTGATATGTAAATTGAGAGATTTAATGGCGGCAATGTCCGGGGGGTAAATTTTAGAAACGTTTTTTAAAATTATCATATGCGGTCTTTTCTTATTTATTTTTTTCCTTTATAATGCTTATGTTAGTTTTGCGGGTGTAGTTCAGTGGTAGAATGTCTGCTTCCCAAGCAGAAGATCGCCGGTTCGAATCCGGTCACCCGCTTTGAACTAGTGTGCCAACGTAGCTCAGTCGGTAGAGCAATCGCTTCGTAAGCGAGTGGTCGTCGGTTCGATTCCGACCGTTGGCTTTTTTTAATTGTCAAATTTAATCAAAATCCAAATTGAAGAATTTTTTTTAAAATCATCCATATACTCGTTTAAATCAGCTGCCTTAATTAGAATTTGTGAGATTTTAACTTTTGCCGGTTGACCATCATCATCGAGTAAAATTTCATCAATACGCAAAATGTGAAAACCAAATTTTGTATTAATTATTTTTGATATTTCCCCAACTTTGAGTTGACTGATTTCATTCTTAATCTCAGGATTCATGTCTTTAAGCTCAAAATATCCGATTTGACCCCCATCTTTAGCGCTCTCGTCCTGACTGTAACTTTGGGCAATGTTCTCAAACGTATCCTCCTTATTCTCAAGCTTATTCAAAAGATTCTGGGCCAATAGTTTTGCTTGTTGATTCCCGGGATGATTTAAAAGATAAATACTTAATTTATTCTTTAATAGCGTGGGTTTAAGAATAAATTTTTCAAATTCCCGTGAATCCCATTTGTATTTCTCATTTATCTGATTTAAAAAATTTTCTTTTCCAAAAAGATCAAACAATCTGGACATTTCTTGATCAACCTCTTCTTCGGAGACAGTAACAGAAAATTGATTTGCAAATTGTCTGAGCATCTCTTCTTCAATCAATCTCTCCATTATTCTTGATTCGGACTGTTCAATTGGCAATAAGGTTGAATTTGTCGCATCAACATCAATGCTTTGATAAAATTGATCTAAAGCAATTACTTGAGAAAGCCATTCATGATAAGTTATTACTCTCGCATTAACAAAAGCGGCCGGAAAAGGGATGATTCTTGTGATTTTTTCTATAAGAAAATTTTGGGGTTTAAATATTGTTAAATAGGCCTGGGTAAAAGAAAGGCTCAACAATATAAAAATTATAACTATAAAAAATATTTTTAAAAATTTCGATTTATTAATTCTTAAGGCTTTTTTTGAAATTTTTTCAGCAACTTTTACATTTTTCTGCTCATTTTTAATCGTCAATTGTTGACTATTTTTTTTCTCATCTTGTTTTATAATTTTTTTGGGGGTAATTGATTTCAAAACAGCCTCTCGCATCTTGCTGATTTCATTCTCATCAATTTTTTGTTCGTTTTCCATATCTATTTAAAAAAATAACCCCACCATTTTTTAAAATTAGACTGGGATTCTTCGGCATTATTGGCGCTGTCGTTTTCCAGCAAATTTTTCTTTAAATCATCGGTCACTAAAACCACCTTTTCACCTTCTTTTTTTAAACCCAAATCAACCCTGGCTTTTTCTTCCACATAAGCGCTGGAATTAAAATATTGAATCAGTTCGGTTAACTCAGCCGTATCTTTTTGCAAGCCAGAAATTTCTTGCTCAAGCCCGTCTATTTCTTTATTAACTTGATTTCCTTTAAGCCAGGCCCTCAAAAAATTAAAAAAAACAAAACATAAAACAAATATCAAAACAAGGATTATCGCCTTTTGTTTTAAGTTTTTGTTTTTTAAATATTTCATACTTTTTGTTTTTTTGTTTGCCAACGCTTAGACAGTTTCAACATCTTCCTTGTCATTATCTTCTACGCTGTCAGTTTTATTGATGATTTCATATAATTTTTTTTCACCAATTCCCGCCTTTATTTTTTTTATAAGCTCAATTAACTCGTTGGCAGAAAGATTTGTAGCATTTATCTTATCGCCGATTGTATCTGATTTGAGCTGCAGAATCAGTTGCTGTATTCTCTGTGGAGACGGAATATTTTTTAATTCAAGGCCCGATTTATTATCGCTCAAAGTAATATATATATTTCCGCAACGAAATATGACTTGCGGCAAACCGCTGATTTTGTAAAAAATATCATCAATTTTCGTAAATAAAACATTTGAAACCGTTCTTTTGAATAATCCTTTTTGATCAATATCGATAATTCTCTGAGTGGTAATAATAAATAATTTAAAACGCCAAATCATCAACTCACGCAAAAACAACAAGATGCCAACAATAAGCGATAAAATGAAGGCATACACCCCCCACTGACCATAACTAAATAATAAAAACAAGAAAAAAAATGGTGCCAAAATTAATAAGGTTGGAAGTATCAAGGTTGAAAAGAGTATTAATTTTGATTGCCGAACAACTTTAACAATATTTTCGCCATCATTTAAAATCAAATCCTTGATAATTAACTTTGACATAAATTTCTAAAATTTTAATCAAACCTCATTTGAAAAATACAATTCAATATAATATATTATAACATAAATTAAAAAACATTGCCAAAGCAATGTTTTTTAATTTAAAGCTATTTTATTTCTACGCTTTGGATAATAATATCTTCCTGCGGCTTTGATTGCGAATCGGTACTGGTTTCGTTTATTTTTTCTATAATATCAAGGCCGGAAATAACTTTGCCAAAGTTGGTTACTTTGCCTTTATATTCACTAAGATTATCAGTCAAAACGAGCATAAATTGGCTGCCATGTGCTTGATTGCCAACGGGTACCGTAGCAATCGAACCATAAACTAATTCCTTGTTGTTGATTTCATTTTGAATATTATAGCCAGGCGTACCAAATCCCCACATTGATCTATTTGACTCCCTAGTATTTGGATCACCAGCCAAAGCCATTTTATCTTTGGAAATATAATGTATTTTTGTTCCATCGTAAAAACCGGATTTTACCAAATCACCAAAATTATTTATTGTCTTCGGTGCTTCATTGGAAAAAAGTTCTATTTGAAGTTTTCCAAGATTCGTATAAATCGTTGCGGTTTTATATGATGTAACCTCCTGAGACTGAACATTTGCAAGGTTTTCATTTTGTGTAGATGGATTTTTGGTGCAACCGGTCAGTAGAAGAGCAGCGACCAAAAAAAATTGTAAAGTTCTTTTCATTTATTTTTCTATTAATTTTTTAATTTGTTTAATATTTGGAATTGTTGCTTCGTATCCGGCATCAATCATTTTTTTAGCCTGGCGGCTATCGAAAAACTGATTCCAACCGATTAAGCCAATTTCTACCACATCCGGTTCAATCATGATATTGGTTGAAGTTAAGGTTTTTTTTGCGAGTTGATGGCGCAATATGTTTAATGATCTTATTGTTACTTTTGTCATTGATGAAGCGTCAAAATCTTTTTTGTGATCAATAAATTTTCCAGAATCCAGGTTTACCGTTATGACAACTTCGGCGCCCATATTTGAGACAATATCATCAGGTAGTGGATTTGTTAAACCGCCATCGCAAAGAATATAGCCTTGAAATTTCACCGGTTGAAAAATTGGTGGCACGGAAATACTTGCCCGTAAAGCATTAATTAAATTGCCGGAAGAAAAATCAACTTCTTGACCGCTCAATAAGTCGGTGGCTACAACCGTAAGGGGAATTTTTAAGGTTTCAAACGAGTGATTGTTCAAAAATTGTTTAATCCAAGCTTCGGCTCGGTTGCCTCTGATAATTCCACCACGCAAGCTCGGATCCATAAAAACAAAAGCATTCCTCCAGCTGGTATCGCTTACAATTTTTTCTGTAGAGTGGACATCTTGATAGGCAGCGTAATGGGCGCCAACTAAAGCGCCAATACTTGTTCCGGCCAAATAATCAATAGGGATTTCGTTTTCTATCAAAGCTTTGATTACACCGATGTGTGCTAAGCCCTTAACTCCACCGCTTCCTAAAGCCAAACCAACTTTTTTATATTTTAATTGCTTTGACATATTTTTTTTAATTTTGGGATATTGAATTGCGCATTTTTAATAAAAAATTCTCAACTTCATTATCGGGAAAATCAAATTTGTCAACATCGCCAAATCCACTGTCAACCGTACTGCCGGCAAGAAGATGATATAACCGATAGGTTTTATAGTCAGGATATTTTTCCTTTAATTCATCGGCTAGGTCGGCAAACTGCTCGGAAGTATCAATATTAAAAACTTGATTAAAGATGGCGTGCAGTTCCTGCAGTTTTTCTTTATTTTTTGGGGTGTTTGGGTTGTTTTCGCCGGTTGTTTTAAATTTAATTTCTCTGGTTTCCATAGTTAATTTTTTAATAAATTGTTAAAAATTTTATTTCTTTCATTCATACTGTTGGCATGCATTACAACTAAAATATCGTCCCCCTTTTTTATAACCGCCGTTCTTTGGGCTTCAACCAAAAAACCGGTTTTAACACCATCCGGATTAAAATCTAAAAGGCTATAATTTCTGTTCGCAACGTCTATATTTTTGAGTCTAAGATCTTTATCTTGCGCTGAAATGGTGTACTGGCGAATAATCGAAGTATTTGCGATCTCTGGTTTGGAAAAAGCCGCTTGAGCAATTAAGGCCATTTCTTTTGGTGTGGTTAAATTATGCGAATCAAGGCCGGAAACATCGTGAAAAATTGTTTTTTTTAGTCCAAGTTCTTGTGCTTTCTTATTCATCAAACCAACAAATTCCTCCCGGCTTAAACCGGTAGCGTCTGCTAGAATTGCCGCCGATTGATTTGAAGATGCCACTAAAAGTGCGACAAACAAATCTTTGCCTGATACCCAATCGCCGGCCGCTAAATCAATCTCACTTGTTTTATCATCTCCGGCGTAATAAATCGGATATTCAATTTCTTCTTGAGTAATCTGGATTAGTTGATTAAAGTCAAATTTTAAATCAGTTAAAATTAAAGCTGTCATTAATTTCGTCATTGAGGCTGGGGGTAAGATTTTATCCGCATAGTATTCATTGCTAAATTTTTCCCCGTCAAATTTTACATGAGCAACGCCGGTAAATGTGCCGTCAAAAGCAATTTGCGTGCTATTCATCGGTATTTGCCCTAAATTTTTATTATTTATACCGCAAACCAATGTCCGAAGAGATGTCGTTGGGTCATCTTGATTGATTAAATATTTTAATTTTGTAACCGGACTTAGATACCAAAGTTCGTTTTTTGATTCTAAATACAAAAGCATTCCACTTAAACGAGAAACTAATTTTGTATCGCCTCTTTGATTTTTATTTTCCGGAATTTTAGACAAATCTTTTTCGGAAATATTAAGTGATAAATCAAGCAGCGTCCTATAACCCTCTGCGCCTTTATTTATGTAATATCTTTGACTATCATTTGGGTTAACATACCAAATGCGACCATAGAGTTCGGTTTGGAGCAGAAAGCGACCGGAAAAACGTTTAGCCAAGGGCAAAGAAGCCGCGTTAGCTGCGCCGACGAAAATAAATGATACTAAAACTAAACAAATTATTTTTTTATACATAAGCAAATCTCAAGAATCATCTTTTGCGGCAACAATTGCCATAAAGATAAGAAAAAGTACTAGTAATAAAATTGCAACTAAAACAAAAAGGCTGACCATGTTTATTTTAGCGTCCACCCGCCGTCAACAATAATGGTTTGACCGGTAATATAACTTGCTTTTTCAGAAGCCAAAAAGACTACGGCATTGGCAATGTCTTCCGGATTACCCATTCTTGCCAACGGAATTGTGCTGACAGTTTGTTTTTTCATTTCATCGGGCTGAGCTGCTCCGGGAGTTTCAATTGCCCCGGGCGCAACGGCATTGACTGTAATCTGTTTAGGTGCCATTTCCAAAGCCAGTGCTCTAATCATTCCGGTAATTGCTCCTTTTGAAGCGCAATAATGTGTCAAACCGGCAAAACCAACGAAAGCGGCGATTGAAGAAATATTAACAATTCTGCCGCCAGCAGGTAAAACTTTGGCCGCTTGCGAGCAAGTGAAAAAAATACTCTTAAGGTTGACGTTAATTACTTTGTCCCAATCACCCTCGGTCATTTTTTCAAAAGCAACAAAGGGAAAGATGCCGGCATTGTTAACTAAAATATCAACCTTACCAAACTTAGAAATCGTTTGTTTAAAAAGATTTTGCACTTCAACTTTTTTGGAAACATCACATTTTATTGCCAACGATTTTACATTATATTTTTCTAATTCAGCGGCAACGGCTTTGCAGTTTTTAATATTTAAATCAGCAACAACCACCGAACATTTTTCTTTAGCTAAAGCCTCAGCAATACCTCGGCCAATCCCCTGGCCCGCGCCGGTTACAATAGCGACTTTGTTTTCTAGGGTCATATTTTTTTATTTATTTTTTATATTCTTATTATATCAAAAAACCGCCTGAAATAACAGACGGACTTTTGGTGGGTCGTGCAGGGATCGAACCTGCGACCATCAGCTTAAAAGGCTGCTGCTCTACCAACTGAGCTAACGACCCATAAATATTCTTAACAAAAAATATAATACCAAAAAAAAGATTTTTTTGCAAGTGTTGATGGATTTTGTTTGAATATTTATATTTTTGTAATATAAACAACCCTTCTTATGAATAAATAGTGGATAAAATGTGCTATAAAACACCCTTGAATCTTGGCCCGATTAAATGTAAAATATAGTTGCTATAAGAAAAAATATGAATCAAAACAACGACAATTTTGAAAAAATTCCACCCCAGAACATCGAAACCGAACAAAGCTTGCTTGGCGCCTTACTTTTAGACAAGGATGGCATGCTCAAAGTGGCTGATTTAATTACCCCCGAAGATTTTTATAAGGAAATCCATAGATTTATCTACGAAGCCATGAAAGGGCTTTATGAAAAGCGTGAGCCGATTGATTTGATTTCGGTCAGCGCCAAGCTTGATTCAATGGGCAAACTTGAAGTTGTGGGCGGTAGATCATATTTAACATCTCTTGCCAATTTAGTGCCAACTTCAAGCCATATTGTTCACTACGCCAAAGTCGTTCAAAGTAAATCAACCTTAAGGCGTCTTTTGCAAGCGTCCGCTGAAATTTCTGAACTCGGATATGATCAAAATTTAGAAATAGAAACTTTATTAGATCAGGCGGAACAAAAATTATTTGGCGTTTCGCAGAAATTTTTAAAAAGATCATTTATCTCAATCAATGATGTTTTAACTGAAGCATTTGACAGAATTGACGAACTTCATCGCGGTTCAGGAAAATTAAGAGGCATCCCAACCTATTATAATGATTTGGATAACGTTCTGGCCGGATTACAAAGATCGGATTTAATTATTCTTGCTGCTCGCCCTTCGGCCGGTAAAACAACTTTTGCTCTTGATATTGCCCGAAATGTAGCCATCAAGGGCAAGGAAACGGTCGGGATATTTTCTTTGGAAATGTCAAAAGAGCAATTGGTTGATAGATTATTATGCTCTGAGGCTGGAGTTGATCTTTGGAAAATGAGAACCGGAAAATTAAATGATAGCGGCGAGGATGACGATTTTACCCGAATTAATCACGCAATGGCAAAACTCTCAGAAGCCCGAATTTTTATTGATGATTCGGCCAATGCCAATATCATGGAAATCAGAACTAAGGCCAGACGCTTGCAGTCAGAGCACGGTTTAGGTTTGATTGTTATAGACTACTTGCAGTTAATGGAAGGTCGATCAAAAGAAAACCGTGTCCAAGAAGTTTCCGAAATTTCAAGAAATTTAAAAGCGATTGCGCGTGAGTTAAATGTTCCGGTAATTGCCCTGTCTCAGCTTTCTCGTTCGGTTGAAAGCCGAGACACTCATATCCCCCGTTTGGCCGATTTGCGCGAATCCGGTTCAATTGAGCAAGATGCTGACGTGGTTTTATTTATTTATCGCGAAGCAATGTATCATCAAGATTTACCGCCGGAAAAAGCCAATACGGCCGAAATCCATATTGCCAAGCACAGAAACGGCCCAACCGGTAAAGTAAAACTTTTCTTTGACGCCAAAAACGTAACTTTTCGCAATCTTGAAGGAAAACTTTCATACGACGAAGCCGGCAAAGATATTCCATTTTAAAATATGGCTTTTCCTCCCTCAATAAAAAATTTAATAGATCAGTTCTCTGCTCTGCCCGGCATCGGTCCAAAAACGGCAGAAAGGTTGGTTTATTATTTATTAAAAAAGCAAAAATCAGATTTAGCCCAATTTGGCGAGGCGCTTGAGCACATTAAGGACAAAATTACGGTTTGCCAAAAATGTTATAATTTTGCCGAATCAAACCCGTGTGAAATCTGCGGCGATAAAAAAAGAAGTCAGACAACAATTTGTATTGTGGAAAAACCACAAGACCTGTATGCCCTGGAAAAAACCGGCGAATACAACGGCACTTATCATGTTTTGGGCGGTGTTATTGATGCCTTGGAAGGCATTACCCCGGAAAAATTAAAAATTCGTGAACTTGGTCAGCGCATAAAACAAGAAAATGTTAAAGAAGTAATCTTGGCAATGAATTCCGATTTACCGGGCGAAACGACTATTCTTTACCTTCTCAAATTTTTAAAACAATTCCCTCAATTAAAAGTCAGCCGTTTAGCTCAAGGATTGCCAACCGGCAGCGACTTAGAATACGCCGATGAAATAACCCTTACAAACGCCTTAAAAGGCCGAAGAGAGTTATAAAAAATCACCCCGTTTGACGGGGTGATTTTTATTGCAACTATTTTGAAATTTCAATTTGGCTGAATGGCTGACGATGACCAACGCGCTTTTTATAGCGTGTTTTTGGTTTGTATTTTACAACCAAAACTTTTTTGGCCTTACCTTCGCCGGTAACTTTGGCTTCAACTTTGCCGCTCAAAAATGGTTTACCGATTTTGACATCTTTACCGTCGACATCGGCGCTCAAAAGAGTTTCAAATGAAACGCTATCGCCGGTTTTTGAAGATAATTTTTCAATCTTTAGTTTCTGTCCGGGCAAAACAACATATTGCTTCCCGCCGGTTTTGATTACTGATAATGACATAAAATAAGCTAAATATTATTTAGATTTAGGTAGTATAACCAATTTTATCCAAAAAGTCAAGAATAAATAATTTAGTAAATATTTATTAAAAAACATTTAAAATTAGCGATTTTTTTATTATAATATTTTTGAGATGTAATAATCGACAGGAGCAAAATTATCAGTTAGTACTTCAATGTTTTGATCAAGATTAATTCCATCACTCCAATAGCTTTTTACAAGATCTTTTTGCTTTTCGTTTGCTCTTGATTTCATCTCTTCAAGGCTTAATCTAAACGAACTTTTTGTTGCCACAAGAATTATGTTTTGATGTTTATTGATATCATCTTTTTCGTGATATTTGACGGGAAAAACATAAAGCTGGGGAAAAATTTCGGATAAAGTTTTAAATTCTGATTGAAAAAAAATAGAGCCATCGCCGGCAATTGACGAAATTATATTCATCAAAAAAATACCATCGTCATTTAAAGAATTGTATATTTTTTGCATTGCTTCTTTTGTGGTGAGCTGAAAAGGCACGGAATAATAAGAACCGAAAGCATCGCCATAAATCACATCAAATTTTTCTTTATTGTTATTTAAAAATATTCTGCCGTCGGCATGAACAATATTTAAACGCGGGTTTTCTTCTAAGTTAAAATATTTTTTAGCAACTTCGGTTACCTTTGGATCAATTTCAACAACCGTAATTTTAGCTTCGGGAAATCTTTTTAAAAAGTTAATTGGACCAACGTAAGCCCCACCACCAATATTAAGTGCCGTTTTGATTTCTGGTTTGAAAATTTCATCAAGTTGGTAGTATTGAAAGTAACCCGGAAACAACTCATCTGAATCACGATAAATAGCCGAGTGAGCCTCGGTTGCCAAATACAAAATTCTCGTTGGCCTATTATCCTGATCAATATAATCAGCGACTCTGATATGGTTATACTCGCTATCTGTTTCGTAAATTATCAAATTATCGTTGCTGTCAAAAACAAAAAAAGATGACCCAAGAAAAACAATAAAAATAAGTATTTTTAAAAAATTGAAATTAACGGCCAAGGCCGAAATTATTAATGTGCCGGCAATGCCAAACATTATTTGCGAACTGCCAAATGTCGGGATAAGATAAAAACCGGCCAAAAATGTACCAATAATACTGCCGATGGTTGATAAGGCATAAAGTTTGCCGGCAACCTCGCCGGAACTATGAACATCGATGATTTTTAAGCGTATGGCATAGGGAGAGACCATGCCTAAAAGTATGCTTGGTGCAGAAAATAAAATTAATGAAGAAAATATTGATCCGCTCTTAACGCCAAAGTACAATGATAACTTCATTAAATCGTCTTTCAAAAAACAAAGAAGTAAAATTACAACACCGGAAATCAATAAAATATTTGAAAGAAAATTCAAATTTGGATTTTTTTCAGAAAAATAGCCGCCTAAATAATAGCCAATTGTTAGTGAGCCTAAAACAACGCCAATCAGTGAGGCCCAAACAAACATTGAAGTACCAACATAAGGCGCTAGAATTCTGGCGCCAACCAACTCAAGAACCATAACCGAGATGCCGGAGATTAAAACAATAAAATCAAGTTTATATGATTTAAATTCCGGTGTTTTCATTTTTTTGTTTTCGTTTATAGGCAAAAACCAAGCTGGCGGCCAAGAGTAACATAAAAAAAATCAAAACCACCAGGGCGATTAATTTTCCTTTTGATTTTAAAAATAATGAAGTTAAACCAAAAGCAGCGGTAATCAAATAAAGAAACACCACGGCTTGTTTATGACTTAAGCCAATATCCAAAAGCCGAAAATGGAGGTGCTTGCGATCAGCCGAGGCCGGAGATTTTCTTTGTATTATTCTTCTGGCAATCACCCAGATTACATCTAAAATTGGAATACCCATTATTAATAAAGCCGTGGCTATTTTTGATCCGGAAATAATCGCCAATAAGCCAAGCATAAAACCGCAAAATACACTCCCCCCTTCGCCTAAAAATATTTTGGCCGGGTTAAAATTGTAAAATAAAAATCCCAAACAAGAACCGGCTAAAATCAAACTTAAATATGATGTGGCTGAATCGCTTATATCCCACGAAAGACTTAATGCAAAAATAATAAGAGATCCAATGACGGTAACGCCGCTGACAAGGCCGTCTAATCCGTCTAAAAATTTTGTCGTGTAAATCATTCCCAAGATCCAGAAAAACGCAATAATCGTTCCGACAAAAACCGGGAACTGAATATACCCGCCCAATGGATTAGTAACGAAATTAATTCTTATGCCGGAAAGCAAAACAATGATTATTGCCAATATTGGAAAAAAAAGTTGCTGCCACGGCTTTAAATTGAAAATATCATCCAATAACCCGCCAATAATAAGAATGAGTCCGGAGATTAATATTAATAAAATATAATAGTCATTAACTTTGGCATCAGTTAAAGAGGCAAAAAGCCAAAAAATTATAACCGAAAGCGAAAATGATAAAAATACCGCTAAGCCGCCGCTTAGGGGTATGGGGGTTTTATGTATTTTTCTTTCACCCGGCATATCCACAACACCCAACTTCATAGCTATATTTTTTACTATGGGCGTTAGAATTAAAGAAAAAGCCAGGGAAACAATAAATGGGATTAAATATTTCATCAAATTTTACTTGCCTTATTAACCGATAAAACAGCGCCTAAACCAATGGTGACAACATCGCGTCTGTTTAATGACTTTGAGATAATTAAATTTGCCAATTCATCTTGAATCTTTTCTTGAATAACTCGTCTTAGGGGTCTGGCGCCAAATTCCGGGTCATAGCCCAATTGAGCCAAGGACTCAATGCCCTCTTCGGTTGCCACCAAACCAATTCCTTTTTCGTCTAAATCTTTGGCCACTTTATTTATCATCAATTTAGCAATGGCTTTCACGTCTTCAAGAGCCAGGGGCTTAAACACAATAATGCCGTCAAAACGATTTAAAAATTCAGGCCTAAAATAATTTAACAATTCACCAGCAACCAACTCTTCTTTAATTTTAATTACAGAAATGTTTTCACGAACTCTTTGCTGGATCAATTTAGTTCCGGCATTTGAGGTTGCAATCAATATCGCGTTGGTAAAATCTATTGTTTTGCCATTGGAATCGGTTAGGCGTCCATCATCCATCACCTGTAAAAATAAATTCAAAATATCCGGATGTGCCTTTTCAATTTCATCAAGTAAAATTAATGAAAATGGATTTTTTCTGATTGCTTCAGTTAAGAATCCCCCGGTTTCACTGCCCGAATAACCAGCTGGCGCACCAATTAAACGATTAATCGAGGTTTTTTCTTGATATTCTGACATATCCAAGCGAACCATATTTTTCTCCGAGCCAAAATACACTTCCGCAACAGATTTTGCCAATTCGGTTTTACCAACGCCAGTAGGACCGAGAAAAAGAAAATTGGAAATTGGACGCTTAATATCTCTCATCTCCGCCCTGGCTCGCCTTAAGCTGTCAGAAACCATCTTAACCGCTTCTTCTTGGTCAATCATTCTTTGGTGAATCTGATCTTCTAAATTTAACAATTTTTGTGATTCCTCGGCCGTAATTTCAGTTAAAGGAATATTAGTTTTTTCTGAGATTAACTGAGCGACGTCATTCCCGGTTACAAGAGCATTTTTTCCTTTTTGGGCATGAACTAAATTTGCGACTTCTTGCAAAATCTGAATTGCCTTTTCCGGCAAATATCTATCGTGTAAATATCGGCTTGAAAATTCAACGGTGCTGGCAATTGCATCATAGGAAAAGAAAATATTTTCCTTATACTCAATTGAACCAACCTTAGCTTCTAAGATTTGAATTGCTTCATCGCCGGACGTCTCATTAATTTCCAGTTTTTCAAAAACATTATCCACTGAAGTTTTATCTTCAATATAGCGCTTATAATCTCCGGGCAAGGTTGAGGCTAGGCAAAGAACAGTATTGTTACTTAAAAATTGAGCTAAAACATCACTTAAATCCATGCTCCCCTGCATTCCCGAGGTTATTCCGACTAAATTTTGAATTTCACTAATATAAAGAATTATATTACCGGAGCGCCTAATTTCATTCAAAATCATTAAAAGTCTACCTTGAGCAACGGACGGATCCACACCGCTAACCACCTTGGCAATACTCAAACTCACCAAACGTTTATCTTGCAAAAATTCCGGTACATCTTCTTCAACCATTTTTTGGGCTAAACCCTCAATGATTGTATTTTTGCCGACACCAGGGTTGCCAACTAAAAGCACGCTACGCCTTGGTCCGCCGCTAAGCACGCTAAAAATCGTTTCGAATTCTTTTTCTCGGCCAATGCACGGCATCAAGTAGCCAAACTGAGCCAACATCGTTAAATCCTGGGCAAAAGCATTTAGGGTTGGTGTAGCAATAGCCGTCATTGAACGATTTAAACCTGATTTCGGCCTTAAAATTGCCCGTTGGCGAAAGTGGTGCCAACGATCGCGTAAAATATCATTAACCCTTATCCAGGCAACAATATTTTTTGATTTTTCCTCAGTAATATCTAAATCGTAAAAAATCGTTTTAACTTCATTTTCCTGAAGTGCCATTTCCTCAAAAAGATTTAGGATCTCAACCTTTTTCTGACGATTGTTTAAAGAAAAGAAAAAAGATTGATAGATAATAGCAATAAGCTTATCGCTTAATATTGTTTTACTTTTATCGATCATTAATCCGCTCAAACTGCTTTCTATTCTAGATTTTAAAGAAGAAAACGGAGTGCCCAATCTTCCAAAAACAACTTCAATTTGGCGGGTTTTAAGAAGTGAAATCAGTAGATGCAAAGGTAAAACTTCAAAGTTATTGAACTTTCTTGCCTTTAACCAAGCCTGGTAGATAACATTTCTGGCACCCGAAGAAAAGTAAGGCTCAATTTTAAAAATATGTCTCTGATTAATTTTTTCAAAATTTAGTGGCTGCGATATTCTCTTTTTTAATTTTTTTCTTAGCGAAGGTAGGTACTTAATTTTCTCCTGGTCTCTTTCAAATTTATAAAATAAATATAAATCAGCGAGAAGTGATAACCAAAACACTAACATTAAAGCGTCTTTGGAACTGAGCGCATTCCATAAAAAAAGTGGCGATTGTTCAGAATTATAAATTTTTAAACCCAAAACAATGATTCCAAAAAGACCAAAAGCTAAAAAAATAAAATTTACCAAACCGGCAATTATGCTATGAGTTCTTTCCCGCAAAAACTCAAAATTACTTATCTCATTTCCCCAAACAAAAATACGATTATCCGAAACGGCAACCAAACGCCACCCGGAGCAAACCGGACAAGTTTTACCCTCAAAATAACCAAGACCATTGCATTTCGGGCAATTTATCAAATCAAATTTTTGGCTCTTATTAGCGTCCATTTAAATCACAATTATAATTGAATAAATTTGAAAGACAATAAAAATCGGCAAAACCAACCAAATAATAACGCCACACAAAATGAAAAACGTCCAAAGAATCAATAAAATTCCTCTGACAAAAATTTGGGCAATTCTGACCAAAAAACTAATAATCCGACTTTCCCAATCATACATGCCATACATTGGCGTAAATATATTTTTAATCCACACTCCCAAACCAAGATATTCATACTGATAGACAACTTGTCCGAATGCCGAAGTTAAAACTTTTAAAAAACCGGCAGAATACCACCAAATCGGCCAAAACAAAAAATCAAGCAAAATCTCTAAGGCTATATTTTTTGAAATTCTATTGCTCATAATCTATCTATATTATATCAAAATTCATTGGCTGTGGTAAGGGGCTAAATTCTATTTTTTAAGGTAGTAAAGTCTTTCGGTTTTGGGAAATTTTTCAATTGCATATCGCAAAGTCGTTCGCGACATTTTTTTGATATTTTTGTCCAAGAATAAAGACAAAGTTTTTTTGTCTCTTTTTCCCACCTCGCGCAGCATCCATCCGATTGCCTTATGTATCAAATCGTGGTTATCGTTAATTAAAACCTGCGATACCTCTAAAGTTTCTTTAAACCGACCCTGTCTTATGAAAGCATGGGTGGAGACAATCGAAATTCTTTTCTTCCATAAATTATTTGATTTAGCCAGAGAGAAAAGTGTCTTTTTGGGTCTATTTAATAAAAAAGTACCAACAATGTTTGGCGCACTTAAATCAACCAGGTCCCAATTATTGATATTTTTATAATTTTTCAAGTAGAAATCAAATATTTTTTTTCTTAGTTTATCGTCGGCTTTTGCAAATTTGGTGGTTAAAATTATGAGTGCCACGAGCCGATGCTCATGGTAACGACTATTTAACAGGGTTTGAAGCTCATTAAATTTTAG
Organism: uncultured Gammaproteobacteria bacterium; assembly: GCA_964540635.1. Classification (GTDB taxonomy): domain Bacteria; phylum Patescibacteriota; class Patescibacteriia; order Buchananbacterales; family UBA6539; genus 02-FULL-45-11b. Next base: position 48,764 of record CAZINP010000002.1, on the reverse strand, counting down.
TGATTCGTATTTTTTTGCAATACGTCTTTGGGTCGGAACCTTGATGCCTAAAAATTTGTCGCCCCAACCGTATTCACCTTTGCCGGTCTTAAAAAAACGCTGCAAAATCGCAGCTTGTTTTGGATTAGCACAATCAAACAGTTCAAGGGTTAATCTTTTTAAATCCGTCATAATTTGTTGTTTTTAATCTGTTTGCGAATTTCCGCCATTAAGGTTAAATAAAAATCCAAATTATTAAGCGTGGCCAGACGCATTCCCAATGGCTCATTTGTTTTAAACAAATGATGAAGATATGCTTTTGAATATTGCTTGAGGTTTGAGTCATTAATCGGCTTAAGATCGTTTTTATAACGCGCGTTTGTAATATTGATTGTTTTATAAAATTTACCCTTCAAGCTTTTGTTAACCCAAATATACAATCGACCATGGCGCGCTTCGCGAGTAGGAATGACACAATCAAACATATCAATCCCCTGCTTTACAGCCAAAACTATTTCTTCCGGTTTCCCCAAACCCATTAAATATCTAGATTTATTCTCGGGTAAAATTGGAACCGTCCAATTTAAAATTTGTTTCATTTTTTCTCGCGGTTCACCTACGGCTACGCCACCGACCGCAAAACCATCAAAATTCAAAGCAGTTAAATCCTGGGCGGATTTTATTCTTAAATCTTTATATACGCCGCCTTGAACAATACCAAAGAGTAAAGGTTTTTTATTTTTTCTTGCTACCAGACATCTTTTTGCCCACCGAGCCGTTCTTTCCATTGCCTCTTTAACTTCTTCGCGAGTGGCCGGAAATCCAATAACATCATCAAAGGCCATGGCAATATCAACTCCTAAATCAGTCTGAGTCTTAATTGATAATTCCGGTGTTAATAAATGTTTTTTTCCGCTTGCAGGATCAGAAAATATTACACCTTTTTCGGTTATTTTCCTTATCTTTGAAAGCGAAAATACCTGAAAACCGCCGGAATCAGTCAATATTATTCCGCGCCAATTCATGAATTTATGTAAACCACCAGCCCTCTTAACCAACTTAGATCCTGGCGCTAAAAAAAGATGATAAGTGTTTGAAAGGATTATGGGCGAACCCAAATTGGTAATTTCGTTGACAGATATGTTTTTTACCGCCGCTTTTGTCGCAATCGGCATAAAGAAAGGCCCCATGATTTTACCATGAGACGTTTCCAATTGAGTTAACCTGGCTTTAGATTTTTTTGATTTCTTTATAACTTTAAACATACCAAACTTTTAATTCTATTCGGTAATATCAATCACCAACCCTTTACCGCCGCCAACCACGTCATCGTCTAAATTTGAAGTTACGGCTTTGGCGGTCTTTGTAATTTCTGAATCGGTTGACTTGTCGGTGGCTGTTAATGTTGCCTGATCAATCAAAATAATCAACTTTTTAACCTGACTTTCGGTTGGAACAACCGAAAGGTCAAACCAGCAATTTACATCTTCGTATGATTTATTTGGCGAAATTCTACCGATAGTCCAAGTCACTTCGCGGCTTGACGGGTCATATTTTAAATTGCCGGTTTTAATGTACTGTTTGTCATGCCAATCAACCCCTTGCGGTAAAACGGCTTTTACGATCACGTCCGAGACATCATGAAGACTGTTAGAGATCGACCAATAAATTCTAAATGTTGTTTCTTGACCAACTACCGGCGGCAAAGGACCGGTGCCAACCGCCATATTGTCGTCATCAAAATATCTGCCCTCAACTTTTAAATCAATATCCGTGTTAACATTATTTTGAATTTCGGGTGATTCTATTTTTACATCCGGAGATTCAATATCGCCAATCTTACTAATTGTTGCCACTGCCTTACTGAGAACAATTAATTTAACCTTACTTAAATCAACTCGAGCGCCTTCTTTAACTTTAATTGAAAAATCAATCGTACCTTCATCCAAGGGCCTAATAAGATCAAACTGAGATATTTGATCCTTATTCCAAGTTATTTGATTGCCGTCTCTTTTGCCGCCATTTTTATCTTCAAGCGTTTCCCAGTCAACAATATCCGAATCAATTGAGACCGAAAAAGAAACATCATCCAGCTCCTTTTGGCCAATATTTTTGTAAGTCAAAGAGTATGTTAATGTCTGACCGAAAACAATCGGTTGATTTTGAGTTGATCCGTTTATGATTAAATTCAAATTCAAATTTGCATCAATCACTTCGGTTTGGAATGTTTTTTCGTGTTGGAGTGAGAAATCAGAATTATCATCAATAAATCCGATTTGGAATTTCATATTGGCAAGACTTTGTTTCTGATCCGTAACGAAACCGCCGGTTATCTCAATTACTCCTTCTGATTTTTTAGGGATAGTCTCTAGGCGCCACTCATTATTTAAAGCTTGACCGCCTTCTGATTGGTAAGTTTTAGGGTCAGATTCTTGAAAAATAAAATTGTCAGGATAAACGGCAATTATTTTTATATTGCTTAAATCCTGCTCTGAATTATTTTTATAAGTAATTTTATAAGTTGATTTCTTCTGCGGCAATACTTTGTCGGGCCCTTCAACGGCAAGTTCAAGAATGGACGATGTTATCTGGTGGCTAAACTGAGAACCCTCTTTAAAATCCGAACTAAAATTTTCCGGTCTAAACGAGGCAGTTGCTGTGATTGTCTTAATCTCACCCACCGAACCAATTAACTTGCCCTTTATGGTTATCATTCCTGAATCACCCTTTGATAAATCACCAATTTTCCATGATGTATTGTAAGTATTATCCGGCACCGGATCGGCTGATATATACTCAAAACCATCGGGGTATCTTACCATTATTTCAACATTTTTTAGGCCGACTTTATCAATATTTTTATAGTTCAAAGTATAAGTAACCTCGTCACCGGAGGCCACATCTTGCGGTGCGTCAAATTGAAGCTGAATGCTTTTGTTTGCATTTGTCTTGTTTGGATTAAATAAAATAAAGCCAAGCCACGTAACCGAGGATAAAACCAAAGAAACAATGATGATACCAATAAAAAATGCTTTTAATCTTGATCTGTGCTGAACCTCTAAATGAGAAATATCCGGCATTGACCCGTCGCCGTTTGTATAAATTGACATCAATCCCTTTTTGACGTTTTCCGAAATCAATTTAGCTTCCTTTTTTGTTCTGAATTTATCTTTTGCCATATATATAAATTATTTATTTACCAATGCAACACCATAAAATTGATCAACATTTAAGTCTGAACTGAAATTTACTTGATTATTTTCTTGCGCAAGATTGGAAGGAAATTTCGCAACAATTTTAAAATTATCGTTTAAAATTAAATTGCTCATAATTTTTACGTCCTTGGTACCAGACTGTTTTTGCACCAAAAGACTGTAAAAATAAGTATTGGCCGAACTTGAATCAAGTTTGAATGGAAGTTTATATTTAATGGTAACTTCTCCAATTGAACCGGCGGGCAGCATTAGCCAATTGCCAAAAACGGTTTTTCCGCTTTCATTATAAATATCAGTGCCCGAGACCGGATCTTTTTCTTGCTGAGTGTCAACTTCAAGCAAATCTTGGTCATAAGTCAAATCAGACGACGGCTTGTCAAAAAGCTTTTCAGGCGGTCTTTTGAATCCCCTCGCTTCAAGCAAACTGCTGCCTAGAGGTACGTAGATTCTTACATAATCATTATTTTGGACACCATAAAAAGGATTTGAGTTTGGAATACCATTGTGTTTGCGAATAATTGTAACTGTATCAATAATTGAGCCGTCAGACTGAACCTCAGCGATATGCCTAATTTCATCATCAATAACTTCATCAGTTTTACCGCCGGCAATATTTGTGTGGATAACAGACAAAAAGTCGCCTTGTGTTTGCCTCAATTCCCCGCTCCAACCAAAATCAGTAACAATTTTCTGTAAATCAGGCCGATTAAAATAAACCAGCAAATGCCTTTCATTTAAGCCTTTAATGGCGGCTTCAAATAATTTTTTGGCCTGTTCCTTGTCGGCGGTGAATAATTTCTCAATTAATTTTGGCGCTAAATCTGCTAAAAATTGTTTTGGTCGATTTACTTTTTTATCATATTCTAACTCAACGATTTTTTGGGTTTCAAGTTCAAAATTTTCAGCAGTAATTGTGCGATTATATTCGGGCATTTCAATCGGTCCAAAAATCTTTAATAATTCAATCATCATATTTGATGAAATGGTAATCACGCCATCAACTGAAGGATTATTGGCGTTAGTATAGAACCAGGCGATTTTTTTGGCCGAAGTCGGATAATCCGGCCACCAATTTGAATCTTGAAATTCCCAGCGAGGATTGATTAAATGAAGGGGTTCTGGGGAAATAACTCTTGGCACAAGCTGACCCTGAATATCATATGTTCCACCAGCCGGGATAGACATATTTTTAATCTTTCCCCTGTCAACATCAACCAAAGCAAAAGAGCCTTGAAAGCCACCGGTGGCTCGCAATTCATTATTGTTTACAAAAATAAAGAGATAGCGTTGCCACTGCTTATCGCCAAGCGCATAAAGCATTGAATCGGTAATGCCATAAAGTTCGGTTAATCCATTTTCAACGGTCGGTAAATATTTTAACAAAGTAGCCATTTTTTCACGGTGTTCGGCTGGAAGACTTTTCGGATCAACCGACTTGAGTTTTTCTTTTGCCTGGTAATATTTTTGGATTATAATTGACAAATCAACCCTAAAAACCTGCAAAGATTGATAGTAATTATCGTAATTACCATTATCTAAAACATTTCCAACGCTTTTTGCCAAAATTTCACCCGACTCTGAAATCAATTGCCCTGCCTCCAAAAGAGCAACGCCGGATTCAACTGTTCTATTTTCATTGGGCAATATTTTTAAAATTTCCGTGGTCAAATCGCCTAAATTATCAACTTCTTGGCGGGCTTGGCCGAACTTATCTTTGGCTTGCCCGAACTGGTTGCTTGCACCGAATAAATCCAAATTTCTTGCCGCCGATTCACCCAGTTTTAAATTATTGATCGCTTCGTTAGTCATGTACAATATTCTGTCTTTTGTACTTACCAAATTTTGATAATAGGAAAAAGTTTGCAGTGGCGCCACAACCAAAATTGCGGCCAAAAAGAATCCGACAACCTTAAGCTGCCAATTTTTTTGATAATTAAACTGGAACAAATTATTTTTTTGCGGCTTAGCAAAAACATCCTCAATTTCTTCTGATTCGTGCACGTAATCAAGATTAGAAAAAACCAATTCCGGCTTATACGTTGGATTAACAAGCTCTCGCAATCTGGAAACAAAACTGTTGCCGGATAAAAAATTCACTTTATGCTTTTGCGGTAAAATTCTCACATCTTTTAACTCTTGCAAATACTGTAAGGTTGGTTCGATTTTTGCGGGGTAAATATCCAGTTGAGCCACATCTTCTTCCCTTACCTCATCCTCCAAATGAACAACCCGTTCCTCGATTTTACTCAAGATTAACTCTTCGGTATGATTTTCCTTAACAGGCGCCAAAAGTAAGGGTGTTTTAACGACCTTTTCTTGTAAAATATTTTCGGCTTTTTTGCTTTTTTTAGCAAAAAAAACAGAATCAGATGAATCCTGTTTTTTAAAGTTATTTACTTTACCCACAAAATCGCTTGACTTTACTTTATTTACCTTCGACTTTGTTGCATGTTTAATTCTTTTGGCAATTACTTTCTTTACTGACGTCTTTTTTGCTTTAATTAACTTTTTTGCAACCTTAGCACTAGAGCCTTTCATCTGTTTTGCATTTTTTGCCGTATTCTTTAAACTTTTAGCCTTTTTTACAATCTTTTTCTTGGTGATTTTGGCAGATTTTTTTTGTTTTTGTTTTTTGACTGGCATTATATTTATCTTTATCTATTGATAATAATAAATTATAACATAAATCAAGTCTTGGTGTAAATATTTAAAGTTTCCTCGGCTGTTTTTTTCCATTTATATATTTTACTTAGTTCCTGATAGCCATTCCTAACGTTTTTGCGATACAGCTCATCAGACAAAACATTTAAAATCACCTCCGCCATTTGCTTTGAATTATGCGGATCAAAATATTTTGCATTTCCTTTTAAAATCTCGGGTAAACTGGTTGTATTTGAAGCAACCACGGGCGTATTGCAAGATAAAGCCTCAAGAGCCACGAGACCAAAGCCTTCGCAAAATGAAGGTAAGGCAAAAATTTCAGCCGCAGTATAGAGGGCAGGCAAATCAATTTGATCCACAAAACCTGGGCAAACTATGTCTTCTTTAAATTCTGATTTTTCTATCGTCAAATTTATTTCCGGATAACGTTCATCCGGCTGACCGCCCAAAACCAATTGTGCGTCCAACCCACCCTTTTTTAAAATTTCAAAAGCGTGAATTAAATTTGGTAAATTTTTATGATCGCGCCAAACACCAAGATAAAGAATAAAGGGCTTAGAAATTCTATATTTATTTTTAACATTTACTAATTGCTGACTGTCAGTAACCGGCTGAAATGAATCATTGACGCCGAGGTAAGTAATTTCAATTTTATTGGGATTAATTTTATAGTAATTTATCAAATTATTTTTCGTATGCTCTGAAATAGTAATAATCTTTTTAGCACGCAAAACACTTAATTTAAAAACCAAATTATAGCCGATTCTTCTTAAAATATTTTTTTTAGCCAATGGTCCGGGGAAGAATCTCGGCGTGATGTCGTGAACTGTAACGATAAATTTTTTCGGATAAAAAACGGCCGCATTAAAATGTGGAAAATGTACCAAATCCAAATTTTCTTTAAACAAAATAAAGGGAAACTTTAATTGCTCTGATAAAGAATACCACGGTATATCTACTTTTACTTTTTTCACTCTTTCGTTCGGGCAAATGTATGATGAATAAACCGGTTCTTTTAAAAATAAAACATACTCATTTTTATTATCAATGAGTAACAGTTCTTCAATCAGATTTTTAATATAAGCACCAATGCCAGTCGTGCTCTCCGGTCCAAACATTCGCGCGTCAATTCCGATCCTCATCCCCTTTCCTCCAAAATCTTTTTAATTTTTTCAGCTGTAAATTCCCATTTAAATTTTTGTGCCTGAGAGGCACCGGCAATTCTTAAGTTATTGGCCAATTGTTCGTCTTCAACTACCAAATTTATCGCCTTGGAAATATCGTTTATATTATTAGGGTCAACTAAAATGCCGGCGTCAGCCACCGACTCAACCAGAGAAGAATTTGAGCTTGAAATAACTGGTGTATTGCAAGACATCGCTTCCACGGGTGGCAGCCCAAAACCCTCATAAATTGAAGGATAAACAAAAACTTTGGCCAAACTATATAGAGCTGGTTTATCAGCCGAATCAACATAACCCAAAAATTTTATTCGTTTTTTAGCTGGTGATTTTTGCCATAATTGATTTATTTTTTTATATTTCCAAGCATGGCTTCCGGCTAAAACAAGTGATAGATTTTCATCTTCTATTTGCTCAAAAGCCATAATCAGGCTTTCAACGTTTTTTCTGGGTTCAAGGTTGCCTAAGTAATAAACAAAATTTTCAGGCAAATTGTATCGATTCTTTACTCTGATTTTTTCTTCATCATCAATTTTATTAAAAAATGCTTGGCTAATACCCGGGTACACCACTTCAATTTTATCTTTAGGAATTCCATAGTGCTTGATTAAATCATTTTTAGTATTTTCTGATATTGCAACAATTCGATCAACCGATTGTGACATTTTTTTGGGAGAGATCAGCTTGTGCCAAAGTTTTCGCTTTAAGGTAAAAAATTCAGGATAAAGTTTAAATGACAAATCGTGAACAATTAAAACCTTTCTGCAATCTTTTGATAAATTTAAAAATAAATAATTTGGGATTAAAAAAACATCAACTCCGCCAATCATTTTATCAACTTGAGCAATCTTTAAAAATCTAAGCGATAAATTAAAAAATTTATTAGGAAAATTATAACCAACAATTTTTACGTTAGAATAATTAAATTCAGGTAATTTTGATTTCTTTGAAGCATTGTAAAATAAAATGTATTGATTGTCCTGATCAATCTTAAAAAGATTATCTAAAAGATTATAAGTATATTCGCTGATGCCGGAATACTTTGATTCCAGAAGGCATCTAATGTCAACACCAATTCTCATAGCCCTAAAAGCCGCATTTAATTTGTGAATTTTTTAATTTTTCCCATTCAGTTTGAATCAGGGTATTAATTTCTGACTTGAATCTCTCTACTCCAAACTGCTGGGCATAATCTTTGATTTGCTGAGGATTAAATTCATCCGGCTTAAATCTGGCCACTGTGTCAGCCAATGATTCCCACGTTTGATCTTCAAAAAATGTTCCGGTTTTTCCTTCAACCACGGTTTCGCACGCGCCACCGGCTGCAAAGGCAATGGTGGGCCGACCGGAAGCCATTGATTCTACTGCCGTAATTCCAAAATCTTCAATTTGCGGATGCACGAAAGCAATCGCCTTTGAATATTGAAGTTTCAATTCCTCAAAATCAATCTTACCTAAAAATTCGATATTGCCTTTTGCCATTTTTTTCAAATTTTCTTCTTCCGGCCCGGTGCCAAAAATTTTCAAAGGGATTCCAAGACGATTGAAAGCTTTAATTGCGATATCAAATCTTTTATAGGCCACCAATCTGCCGCCGGTCAAAAAATAGTTCCCAATTTTATCTGAAATAAAAAATTTATCCGTCTCAACTGGAGGATGAATAATAATGCTGTCTCGACGATAATATTTTTTAATGCGATCAGCCACATTTTTTGAATTGGCAATAAAATAATCAACGCGATTTGCCGCGATTTGATCCCAGGTTCTCAAGTTTGTCAAAACCGTCGGTATAAATTTTTTAATCAAACGATTATATTTTAACTCTTCAAGGTATCTGTGAGTATCTGACCATAAATATCTTGTTGGCGTATGACAATAACAAAAATGCAAGGTATTTGATCTGGAAATTACACCCTTGGCCATTGCCGAACAGCTTGATAAAACAACATCATAATCCATTAAATCGTAGCTTTCTGTGGCCGTAGGCATGAACGGCAAAAACCACTGATAATGAGTTAACGACCCGGGCCAATTTTGCAAAAAAGAAGTTTTTACTTTCTCCTTAGAAAAAAGGTGACCCATCTTTTTTTCATCATAAAGCAAGGTATAAATTGAGGCTTCGGGGTACATTCCGGCAAAAACATCCAAAACTCTTTCTGCGCCGCCGTCCTGAATTAAATGATCGTGCACTAAGGCTAATTTCATTCTGCATTTCTCCTTCTTAAAACCGCCATTGGGGTTTTGAATAATATCTGTAAGTCTAAACCCAACGACCAATTTTCAATATAATAAATATCTAATTTAACTTCATCTTCAAAATTAAGATCTGAACGACCGGAAATTTGCGCCAAACCAGACATACCGGGTTTGATGGTTAAAACCTTTTTGTGGTGATGCTTGTACTTCTCTACCTCCTCAACCTCATGCGGCCTGGGGCCAACCAAACTCATCTTTCCGCCAAAAACTAAAAATAATTCCGTTAATTCGTCAATCGAAAAACGCCTGATAAATCGTCCGACTGGTGTAATCCTGGGATCATTGGCAAATTTCATCATCGGACTGCCGGCTCGTAAATTATCATGCTGGCTGACAAACTTTTCATCAAAACGCAGCTCATGCGCTTTATCAATCATTGATCTGAATTTAAAATAAGTAAACGCCTTACCATTTTGACCAATACGCTTATATTTAAAAAGTATCGGACCGGGCGAAGTTAATTTAACCGCCAAGGCAGTGATCAACATTATTGGTGAAAATAAAATAATTAAGACACCGGAAACGGCAATATCAAAAATTCTTTTGTGAATCCTCCCCCAGCCATCAAGTGGCGTGCGCTTCACTTCTATTATTGGCAGCCCGGCATAAGTGCTAACTTCCAGATTTATCAAATGTGCACCTAATAAATCGGCAGTATACTTAAAGTCAAAGTGATTTTCCTCGGCAAAATTGATTAAATCAATGGTTCTCTGGCCGCACATATTTGGTCTAATTTGGATCAACTCATCAATGCCATCATTTTTCTTCAATTCAAAAAGTTCGCTTTGAACCGTATCGCTAAACTCTTCGGCCTGATAAACTACTCGATAACCCAAGGTCGGTCGACTGGTAAATTCGTCATTTAGCAATTGAGCAATTTTACTATCGCCAATTAAGGCCAAGCGATGAACACCAATACCAAATTTATATGATTGTTTTTTTATAATCTGAAGAATTATTCTCCCCAAACTTACAAAAATAAAAGCCAGAATCCAGGAAGTTAAAATAATAAAACGGGAATCAAATAAAAAACGAGTAAAAACCATTACCGCTAAAACTAAGGCCAAGCCGGCCGAACAGGCAACAAAAACTCTGGCCAACTCTTCACGCAATGACTTAAACCCGCCAACGGAATAAAGGCCGGAAATTACAAAAATTACAATCCAACCAATGGCAATAGGCAAAGCAATTGATATGTAATCCGAAAAAGGTAAATCAAAAACCACCGGCCTAATTTTTTGAGTAAATGGCTGGTAACGTAAAATATATGCAACAATAGCCGCCAAAATCAAGTTAAAATAATCAAGTGGCGGCTTAACTGCCGTTAAGGCTAATTCGGATCTCTTCATATGTAATTTCAGATTTAATCATAACAAAAAGCACATATTATTTCAATATTTAAAACATTAGTCAAGCAAGCTCAATATTGACTTTTTACTCATTTTATGATATTATTCCCATTGTCCAAGTAAACAAGATGATCGCTCCGACTCGTCGGAGAGGAAAGTCCGAACACCACAAAAAGGCAGTTCCTAACGGGAACCGAGAGTAACAAAAAGCCAGAAGTTCTTAAGACTTCTGAATTTTTGCCAAGCTTAGGGCAAGTGCAACAGAAAACATACCGCCTAAGTCTCGCTTGCGAGAACGGTAAGGTTGAAAACGTGAGGTAAGAGCTCACGCGCGAATGACCGGTGACGGTCTGCGTGGTAAACCCCTGCCAGGTGCAATGCCAAATTAGGTAGGCAGCTTGAGGTCAATGGCAACATTGATCCCAGATAGATGATCATCATTTTGGTGCAAACCAAAAAACAGAATTCGGCTTACTAGTTTACTTGGACAAAAAAGAATATCTCTTTGAGATATTTTTTTGTTTGACAAATTAATTTCTAAAAGATAAGATTTTCTCAGCGAGCTGGAATCCGGTCCCTATCCAGCCATGAGCTTACGGGACTACGCCAGTTAAAGTTGTGGCAAGCCGAGGGTAGTAGCGGCGAGCGAATCCCTCAATTCACTTACGGGTGCCTATACCCGAAATCGCTTGAACAAGCGGCATTAAGACAACGCGCCGGCTCTAAACCGGATAACGTAGTCTTCCTCTAAGGCCGCTCCACAACCAGAAGACCACCGTGTTTTCGCTGGCGGTCTTTTTTTTATAAAAAAAGCGGCCACCAGCGGCAGCCGCAAAAAGACAATGAACAATTTTTTGGTTCAACCAGACGAATCAGTCACTTGGCAATTATAAGCGCCCTCTTCGTCGTTTGAAACCTCGGTTTTGACCAAAGTTGATCCAATCTCACCCGGCAATACATCGCCATTGAAAAACCATTGATAGGAAAATGGCGCGATGCCGTTTTGCACCTGGCAAGAAAAATGAACGGTCTGACCCGGGTTGGCGCGAGCCGATGGCTGGCACTCAATAAACTCCGAATCAATCTTTTCGACGCAAACCACAACTTGCATTTCAGGCAAAATTGACAAATCAGCCGCTTGACTCAGCAACCGCTGAGCCGTTCCTGGACAACTGTCTGAAACTAAACAGGTATAGCTGCCAATCTGAGATTTTGCCACAGACTCAAACTCAAGACAAGACTGATTTGCGCCAAGAATTTTTTTCCCGTCTTTTCTCCATTGATAGAAAAGCTCTCCTTGCCCAATTGCCTCAACTTCAAAAAAGCCAGAATCACCTTCCCTAAGCGCAACGGAAACGGGCTGACTTAGGATCTGCAACTTCTGGTAAACAGTCAACCTGGCCGGCAATGACCAAACTTCTTTTCCGGCCGAAGTCTTGACCAAACACGAGTACTCGCCTGCTGCATCCAAACACACGCCCAATAGACGCAAAATTGCCTTATTTCCGCTGGGCACAGCCTGACCGTCCTTAAACCAGGCGTAGGTAATCACCGGATCGCCGACGGCAGCGACCTTGAAATACAAATTGGCGCCAGTTTTAACGGTTCGATCAATTGGTTGCAGTGTTATCTGCAACTGCGGGTTGACGGTGGCCAAATAGAGTAAGGCTTGGCCGTTTGAAACAGCAAGTTCGTTCCCGTTCAAATAAATCTTGACCACCTCCAGATTAAGGTAATAAACCTTGCCGGAAATGATCAGATAGGGCCTTAGCCTGCAGTACAATGTCCTGCCAACGAAAAGGTTGACCTCAAAACTGCGCGTGGCGTCAAAACCAATTCCGTCGTAAAGATTGTCTTTAAGCGAATTGCCGTTTTCATCAAGCAAAATTTGCTCTCCGTCATCAAGACAAACCTTGGGCTCCTTACTCTGCGTAAATCGTAAGCCCAGATTTTGGACATCAGCATACGTCTTTTTGGCCGGCAAAGAGTAGGGATTCAAAAGAAGCCCGCCCAATGCCCATTGATTTGCCTGAAGACGTCCCGTGATGACACTCTCACCGTCCACATACTCCAGATAAACGGCCGGCGCACCAGAACCAACTTGACGCACCGACAACTGAACAACTTTTGTGTTTAGTCGCTGCGTTAAACCAGCAGCCACATCAGTCACCCGACAATGATAGAACCCGGAGTCGGAAGTAAGAACCGATGCGATTTTCAAGCAAGGTTGATTCTGTCCGGAGATGATCTTGCCATCTTTGTACCACTGGTACGACAAGGTTCCAGCACCAACCGCCTGCAAACAATTCTCAAGAGCTTGACCCTGAAACAAGGTGAGAACTTGTGGCTGAGAGGTGATTTTCAATTTTGGCAAAACCGTGAGAATGGCCGTGCGGCTAGATGCAGCAAAACCATTGGCGGTTGTAACCACGCAGGCATAGCTTCCTGCCTGGTCAAAACCGACATTTTCCAGAATTAACTGGGAAGAATTGTTGGCAATCACCTCCTGCCCGTTATGCTGCCACTGATAGCTTATTGGCAAATCAGTTTGATCATTCGGCGGATCGGCAATCGTGGCTAAAACCTCAAAAATCACCTTGGAGCCTTGCGCCACTGTTTTATCTGCCAAATCGGTAATAATAACCGGCGGCAGATTCATTGACGAAACCGTAAAAGGCAAATGTGCCACATTATTGCCTTCGTTTTCCTCCAGAATGGAGTTTTGCGAATCAACAATCAGATCGGCCGTATATGCTCCTGCCGGCAAAGGGCCAAAGAACATATTGCAGGACTCATAGCTGTTTGGCTCAAGTCCGGCGACTTCACAGAACTGACTGCCGATTCCACGAATCTCAATACTGACCGAAAAGGACGCGTCAACTTTTTTTCGCCCGAAGTTAAAAACTCGAGCGTTAAGGCCAATCAAATCATTGGTTGATGGAGCAGAGTTATCCAGGTAGAGATCAAAGGCCTGTAGGTCTGCCTTTAAATCGTCCTGAGAAACAGATTTGACGTAAATCTTACTGCTGATGCCAGCCGCACAATCGTCAATCACATATCGCGGCGAAGCATATTGTCCATCAAAGTTGACCATAGCCATCAAGTAATACTCTCCGGCCGCTCCAATTTGACCGCCGCTGTCAGCAAAACCTTGCGACTGACCCGGCTGCAATGTGGTGGGAATAATGCTGTAGGGCGAATCCCCAACCGTTTTGCCGTTCAAGTCAAAATGGTAAAGCTGAGGCCCATAAAAAGTAATGGGCTGATCGGTCGGGTTGCTAATCAGAACCGAATAAAACAACCCACAATACTCTACAAACGGCCCTTGGCTCAAAAGGTTGAAGTTTTCAAGCTTCAAGCCTGATGATTCATAAACATCCGGTTCAATCGGCTCGGGCGGAAGTTGGTTGACCACAGTGACCGCGATTCTCTGCGAGCGAATGCCGCTCCAATCGCGGTGCTGAGCCCAGACTTCAGCTTGACCAACATCATCAGCACTGCACCAACCGGAATCAAAATTGACGCAAAAAACCAAAGGCTTTGATGAGGTAAAAACCACCTCTTCGTTTGGCATCAGTTGACCGTATTGGTCAAAAACTTGAGCCGTCAAATAAATCCCGTTTTGCGAAGAGGTTTGTCCCCACACCCAAAGGCATTCGGACAAAGTTGCCTCAATTCGCGCTGGAAAGGGCTCGCCCAAATCGCCACCGGGTTCCTGCTCACTTTCCGGTGTGGTCACCACGATTTCATTGCTGAAACCCAGCGACATCCCCGAAAAAGTTATTGCTTCCACCTGATAGCGATAGGTTGTTGAAGGCCAAAGCGGATAATCACTGTATCCCCTGGCCCCGACATTTGCCCTCAGCTGGCCGTTTGACCACAAACGATAGAACTGGCTTTGATACAAAGTATCTGACCACTCCAAATAAACGCCGGTAGAGCAATTGGCCGCACCGTGAAGCGTAATGCATCCCGGTTCTGCCGGCAAACTGCCGGCAATCTGAAATTCGTAAGGCTGACCATTACAGTCAAAATCCACCGATTTCAACGCCTTATTCAGGCCGCAAACATTTTGAACCAACCAAACCTTGCTACCGTCCCAGACAAAGTCATACCCATTGGCAAAGCTCTGGGTGACATAGCATCTGGTCTTTCCGGCAACACAATCAAAGGTTCCGTCAGGCAAAATCGGATAGTAAACTGTGGCTCCGCCATCGTTAATTGGCGGTCCAAGCAGTTTAACGGCATCAAAAGGCATGCCGTCGTAGGTTTTTTGCATGTAGTACCAGCGAAAAGCACCTTTCAGCGAGTATGCGTTTCCATCAACGGACTCAACAATGGCGCAATGTGTGCCAACCCCAGGACTGCCTAAGCAAAAATCCTGAAGCGTAATTTTGGTCGTGCCGTCTTGGCTTGACCAGTCATGAACGTAAAGTCCACCGCCGTTATCAAACGGCTGACCAAGGTTTTGTTCCGGACGACTGTAGTAGTCAAGGATTGGCTGAGAGATAGAGCCATCTGGATGGTAGCCGATAACTAACTCCTGACTATAAAAAAAGTTATCAGAAACATATCGACCACCAACCTGAAAATTTGCATAACCCGACATTGGCTCTGGGATTTCAGGACCACCATTAAAATACATCACAAAATGAAGATGTGGACCGGTACTTGTCCCACCCGACGAACCACATTTTCCAATCTCTTGACCCTGTAAAATTCTACCGGATACGGTAGGCGCTAAATTCAAATGCGCATATCTGGTTTTGTAACCATAGCCATGATCAATGATCACGGTCCAACCGTAGCCATTCATCCAACCAGCGTAGAAAATTTCTCCCGATGCCGCTGCCAAGATTGGCTGTCCCAGATCAGAATCTCCAGGAAGATTGAAATCAAGCGCATAAAAATCATCATTTTGATGATAATCGCTACCACCGTAACCAACAGTGATTGACCAAATTTGACCAGCTGAAAACGGGAGTTTGAGCATTGGCTTTTCTGAATAAGCCGAACACATGAACAAAAAGCAACAAAACGTAATTCTAAACATGTCTCATCTCCTTGTTTGTTGGATTGTCAAAGAACCTTCTATAAAAAATAGCGCCTTGCTTAACTGATAAGCACGACGCTATGTTGATTATTTTTTAGAAAATCGGAATTTTTTTCCGTCTAATTAAGGAATACCTGCTAGGATATAATTAATTATTTGATCATATTGGTTACCATTATCACCAAAAGACACTGTCTCTAATCGATAAATGTACTTTTCATCACTTATGTATATTATTTTTCTTTTACTGTTATCAATTACTATGTCGCCATACTTTAACTTTCCACTATAAACACTTGATTTATGACCGTAAAATTCCTCATCTCTAAAATCCAGCCCTGCATCGAAACTGTTAATATAAAATTCAATATTATATTCTTTTAAGCTAAGCAAATTTATAGTCAGCCTTGCGCCATCGTAAATTTCTGTATCAGTAATTTGCGTAGGACCCAAATATACTAAATTTAAATTGAATAAAGAATTTATATTAGTATAATTTTCAAAATTAATATTCCACTCTTTTGGATACTTAAACTCAAATCCGTATTCTTCATTTTTGTACGTCAGCCAATCCGAAGTATCAATTTCTTCGGTTGTTGTTACCGTATTCAGCGAAAGATCAGGTACAGTTTCGGCCGGCACTTGCCCGCCCTGGCAACCGCTTAAAATCAGCGATAAAATCGTTATAAATAGATATTTTTTCATAAAGTGTATCAAGCGCTATGTTGATAGTTTTTATAATAATTCAGTCTATATATTCAAAACTTTTTAACACCCGATCAACCAGTTCCGTTTCACCAAAAATACTTATATAATCAAATGTATTAAATTTTGTATATTCCAAATAATAAATTGTAAAAATTGAATATGTATCGGGAACATTAATTGGATGTTGTACGCCCCTAGATAAAATATCTAATTCATAAGCATTAATATTTTTATTTATTTCAAATTTCTTATATTCTTCAAGCTTAATTGCATTTTCAATTTCTCGCCAAGCATACTTTGTTATATACTCCTCAAGATCAATTGCCACAGGAGAAAAATCACTCAAGCTGCCTCTGTGCAAATAAAGCGGCCCACTTAATCCATTTAAATAAAGCACATCAATAAAAGAGTCTTCTGAATAGGCTTTATATTGATTTTCTTTATCCTCAAACCTAAATTTAATACCCCATTCCCTATTGGTATATGTTTTCCAACCGTCGGAATCGGATACTAAGTTTACTTTCACTTCCTGTTTTTCAGGAATATAGCTACTGCCATCACTACAGCCAGTTAATAAAAATAATAAAATTGCAATAATATAGATATTTTTTCATAAATAAAAACGCCCGAGGCGCTATGTTGTTAAAATTATATTTACATCTAAATACATTATAACTCTTTAAAATTCATTGTCAAGTTAAAAACTATTTGATTTTATAAATCACATCTTTTCGCTCAACCACAATTGACCAGCCAACGCGTTTGGCGTAATTATAAAGTTTTTTATTGGGATTAAAACAAATTGGTCGGCTGACTTTTTTTAAAAAAGAAATATCAGATTCTGTGTCCCCCACACCGATAGAACCCTTAAGGCTTAAATTTTCTTTTTCCAAAGCACGTCTGACGATTAAAAATTTATTATCTATCAATTGGGGATACAAAACTTGACTGGTATATTTCTTCTTTGGGCCGACTTCATAAATGCGACCATAAATTTTATCAAAACCTAAATTTTCCGAAAACTCTTTAACCAATTCAAACGGCGAATGGGAAATGGCTAACAAAAAATAATCTTGCTTTTTCAAATCTAAAACTAAATCGCGAGTATAGCGATAAAGTAAATCTTTGTTGCGATCAATTACCAAGTGTACTATTCGCAAAAAATCTGATCGCTTTACGCCTTTGATGTTATTTTCAAAAGCCGAGACAACGGCACGAATATAATTTTCGTATGATCCCTGACGATTGCGCCAGCTTTCTTTGGCAGGAAGATAAATTTTTCGACATGACGCAGGAAAAATTCCGGCATTAATTAGCGCTTCAGTCGCCTCAATGACCAAGCTTGAACGAAAAATTGTTCCATCAATATCAAATATTGCAACTTTTTTCATATTTGAAAAGTTAAATATTGTTTATCAGAAATATTTTGAATTGCATCTTTAACCACCATTGTGGCTTTGCAGTCATCTTCATTATACAACAAAATTCTTTCTAAAATTTTCGGATCATTTTTTTCTAGATAATCATTAAACCACTGAATTGATAAAGCGCCGGAGGGCGTTTCGTCGCGCCAATTAAAACCTAAATATTGGGCAATAGCTTTTATAGAATAACTGCTAAGCGGCCAATCAGTTTTAGTCAAAACAACATTGGTATACAAGTCAATCACATTTGGATTGGCAAAAAAGTTTTCCAATTCCTTTTCTGAAATAATTTCAGGGTAGGTTTTTTGCATTCTCTTATAAGTGTTTTTTTCATGGGCCGAATAATAATAAACGGCAAAATCGTTCTGGGGCAACGAACGAATATAATCCCAAAAATCTTTCCAGGCAGCAGCCTCAGCTTTTGGACTGACTTCCTTGGCGGTAAAATCTAAAAATCTTTCGCCGTTTTTGCTTCGCTCATAAACGCCGTGTAAATAAACGAATTCTTGAGTCGGGTCATCTTCAATGTCAAAAAATAATTCGTACGAGACTTTGGGAAAATCAATCTTTTCATAAACAACCGGCTTTTGTTTGACTTTTAAAACTCGCGCTCTGTCAATAATTTTATTTAAAGTTTTTTCGCCTAAACCTTTAATAAAATTTTTATCTTTTTTCTTTTGCGCCAGGATTTCTTTTGGGTCAAGAAGTAAAATATCGCCAATATGCCTTATATTCAACTCCTGATTAAGCAAATCTCGCTTACTTCGGCCGACATAAAACAGACCGGTTGGATCTTCATTTTTTTCAACCCATTTTTTACAACTTTGATACCACGGACAAAGTTTGCAAATTCCCGAAAGTGCCGGATCGTTTTTTGCCTCGTTTGATTGCAATAATTTAACATTATCTCTGCCTTGTTGGTAGTATTCCCAAAAAGTCTGTCTTAACCTCGCTCCCATAGGCTGATCCAAATTATACTCAACCGTTTTTCCGTGGCCGTCCAAAATATAGCCAACATGATTTTTGGAAAAACCCATACCGGCTAAAACTTCCAAATACAACCCAAGCTGAATGGCGTAATGTTTTTTTAATTTTCCTTCGTCTTCGCTTTCATCATCCCCTGTGCCTTCGCGGCCCATGCCGGATTTAATTTCAATGGGAACATATGTACTATCCGGCTGACGTTTAAGTAAATCAGGTATGCCCAACAAACCATCATACTCAATTACACCTTGATAAATCAAAGAAACACCGTTAGACATAGCCTGAAGCGTTTGTTTTTTATTTTCCTTTTGTGGCACGCCGCGCAAATTAAGAAAATCTCCCAAACCACTGATTACTTTTTCTTCGTATTTAATCCCCCTTTCCCACAATAGCTCAACAAAGGGATTTGACTCTTCGCTTTTTTCGGACATGGGTCCATATAAATCCCGCCAAACGCGATGCGGACATTGGGTGTAATCGTATAATTTGGAAGCAGTTAGGGCCATTTTTTATCTTAAAAAAACTTTTGATATATAAAATATGTAGTTAAGCTGACAATGGCGGAAAAGAAAGTTCCCCAAGCCAAGTCAACAATCGTCACTAATAATGGCCAATCCTTGATAGTTGCTTGATTGGTTAAATCGTAAGTGGCATAGCAAATAAACCCAAAAAATGCGCCAAAAAGCAAAGCATTAAACCAAGAGCCTTTTACTACGGCCGGATCAACGACAAAAAAGATCAGGGCCGCCACAAAAAATAAATAAAACAATATGGCCGCCGTCCAATTTACATTGCTTTTCATCAAATAACCAAGTTCGGATTGATAAAAGCTTCTTGAAATAAAGCCAAGCCAAATCATATCAAAAACCAAGGCGATCGGCAGGGCAATAAAATACAATCTTAAAAACATAAAATTAAAAATTTAAATATGTAACGGTTAATTGCAAAATGGTAGCAAAGCAAACCCAAACTAAATAAGGAATATTAACCAAGGCAACCCAACGCATCTTTGGCCAAATTACCACCATCGCCCAAATTAAAGTAGCTAGAACTAAAATTATATCAATGGCCGCCAATAAGTTATTTTGCAAACCAAATTGAATTGGTGAAAAAATAAGATTAAAAAAAATGTTTAAACCAAAGGGCAAGGCAATTACCCAAGAAATTTTTTTTGAAATCGTTTTTTGCAAAACTGCGCCAAAACTAAAAGCAATGATTAAATACAAAAAAGTCCAAACCGGACCAAAAAGCCAACTTGGTGGCGCCCAAAAAGGCTTGGTTAAACTTTGATACCAGGCGACGGTTTCGTACATATTTTTAGTCTAAAGATAAATTAAACTAGGCTTTATCCAAATATAAATGTTTTTTGAGAGTATAAATTAACTCTTCATTTTGTTCACGTTCTTTTTTGCTGGATTCACTGTTGTATAACCAGGTTAAATAACCGGGGTCAAGCTGATTTATTTCAGCAAAAGTTTTGCCTTTATATTTACCAAAATTAATTTTGTTAAGCAAAATCGGCTCATTGGTTAATTCAATCATTTTTTCAATAATCTGATCTTCATTTGTTAACGATAATTTTTCTTTAATTAACGAGCTTAGATGTAAAAACAACTTTTCTAGAATCAAAATATCGCCTAAAGCATCGTGAGCTGTGGCTTCCGGCACATTAAAATTCAACAAATATCGCAAATATTGCAAATCATAGCGTTCGCACGACATCAAATGTTTAGAAACGCGTAAAGTGTCAATAAACTTTTTAACCAAAATATTTTCATTTTTTAAAATGCCAATATCAAAAGACGCATTGTGAGCAACCATTACGCCGGAATCCAAAAGTTTTTCGAGATTTTGCTTGGTTTGACTGCCCTCAAATAACGGCTTATTTGTCACCATTTCGTTGGTAATATGATGAGTTGCCATCGCCCCATACGAAATCGGCGTTGGTGGCTTGAATAATTCGTTCACTAAATCGCCATTCTCTAAATTTTTATACGCTAACTGAACTAAACGAGATGTCTCGTCCAGGCTGGTGGTTTCGGTGTCGAGGATAATTATTTTAGACATAATCTTTAATCAAAATTTATTGTTTGAAAAATTTTATCAACTAACTCAATCAAATCAAAATTTTCTCGCTCATCAATACATTCCGATTGCCTTGGATCATCATAATTGTAGCACTGAACAGCCTGCAGAGTAAAAGATAAATCAATCAATCTTCCGGAAATTTCACGAGAAAATTTATATTCTGTGAAAATACTGCCAGCCGCACCATCACTTAACGCTTCAATGCAATAAGCATTTGAATTCACAATCTTTTCGGTAATCCGGTTAGACAGACTGCTTGTCGGATCTGTTTGCAAACAATTATATGTGCTGGTTGAAACAAAAATTTGCGGCGGCCAAGACTTTGGACGCATATAAACCGCGGGAAAATCTTGCGGATAGTAAAAGGTTAAATCTTGCTTTTCACTGGCAGATTTCAACCAGCCTTCAGGCAAAACAACCTTAGACAAACACGGTGCAAATTCACAATTTGGACCGGTTCTTCCAACAGTCGTGCCGTCGGGACAAATTTTTGCTTCCTTTGTGCACACATTCGATCTCGGCTTTAAGGAAACACATCCGCTTAAGATAACTATAAATAGAACAAAAATGCCAGTAAAAATTAAAAGTGAAAGTTGTTTTTTTATTTTCATATATTGATAAATATTTTAAATATTTCAATCTAATTTTCCCATTTTTCAGCGCTTTTGTCAAAATCAAGACAATCCAAAAACTGCTTACTAAAAACCCGCACTAATCCTTGCCATTCCAATACTTTTATGTTATACTCGTTATCTAATGGGCCAAAATTATGGCCTAATTATCATTATTTATGCCAGAAGAAGTCATCCTGCGTTTTAACGAGGTCACATTTGAATATTCATACAATAAACCGCTTTTGGACGAGGCCTGTTTTAGCGTGCGCCGTGGTTCTAAAATCACTTTGATGGGCCAAAACGGCGCCGGCAAAAGCACAATTTTTGCTTTAATGCAGGGCCAGCTCAAACCAAAAAAAGGCCAAATTTCAGTTACTAATAACGCCAGCATTGGTGCGGCACCTCAAACCTTGGGTAGAGCCGACTTTGATTTGACCTTGGAGCAATACTTTGCCAAAGCTTTCAACCCGGTACCGGGTAATCTAAAAAGCAAAATTAGCAAGGTTATGGATGCCGTCAATCTGTCCATTCCCTTTGAAAGAAAAGTCGGTGAGATGAGCGGCGGCCAGCAAGCGCGCTTACTTTTGGCTTATGCCTTAATTCAAGATCCGGATATTTTGCTTTTGGATGAGCCGACTAATAATTTAGATCAAGCCGGGATTGACCACTTGATTACTTTTTTGTGCATGTACGAAAAAACTGTGATTGTTATTTCTCATGATGCCGATTTTTTAAATTGTTTTACCGACGGCGTTATTTATCTTGATGTTCATACCCACAAAATTGAAACATATAATGGCGATTACTATACCGTGGTAGAAGAAATTGCTGCGCGCATTGAGCGCGAAAGAATGGAAAACGCCCGCGCCCAGAAATTAATCAAGGATAGAAAAGAAAAAGTTAATTTCTTTGCCAATAAAGGCGGTAAGATGAGAAAGCTGGCCTCAAAGCTCAAGGAAGAAACCGAGGAACTTGAAGAAAGCATGGTTGATGTCAGAAAAGAAGATAAAACAATTCGCGATTTTCAAATTGAAGCGCAAAACGTAATTGGCCCGGTGGTGGAAATTAAATCGGTTTTGACTTTTTATGGCCACCAGCCTTTGCAAAAAGATATTGAGCTGACCGTGCGTAAGAAAATGCATGTTTTAGTTTCCGGCCCAAACGGCGCGGGTAAAAGCACTTTTTTGCGCAGTTTGGTAGCCGGCAAATCGCACGGCGCCACCATCACACCCAAAGTCGTGGTTGGCTATTACAGCCAAGATTTTTCCCACCTTGATTTTGAACAAACGGTTTTTGATTCCTTAAAAAGCGCTTGTGCTTTAAATACCGACGAAGTGATAAACGAAGAAAAAATGCGTTCAGTTGCCGCCGGATTTTTGATTACCGGCAATTTGATGGGTAATAAAATTAAAGATTTATCCGAGGGCCAAAAAGGCTTATTGTCGTTTGCCCGTTTGGTTTTGATGAAACCGGGATTATTGATTTTAGACGAGCCGACCAATCACATAAATTTTCGCCACATTCCAATAATTGCCAAAGCCATTCATGATTATGACGGTGCCATGATCATGGTTTCGCATATGCCGGATTTTGTGAAAGAGATTCGCATCGATGAGACAATTGATTTAACGAAATATTAGGTAGGGGCGTATTGCAATACGCCCGCACATGAATTCGCCCGATAGGGCGTTTTTTTATTTGTTAAAATTATTAGGATTATTTAAAAAATTTTCCATAATTAATATCGGGCGTAGGGGCGTATTGCAATACGCCCGCACATGAATTCGCCCATACATTTAATCGCCCGATGTGGCGGTTTTTTTATTTCCGGAAATTACGGTCAAATTGCCATTTTTCCGGGTTTAATTTTATATAATCAACAATACGATGATAATCATTTTCATCGCGAATAATGTGTTCGTAAAAATTGCGTTGCCAAACCGGCACGCCCGGGGTTTGACGTATAATATTGATACGTTTGGTGGTAATTGATTTGAAACCACGCACGATTGAACCGATTGATTGCGACGGTGATTTAAATATTTTTTTGTAATTAAAATCAAACGTAGGGGCGTATTGCAATACGCCCCTACCACGATTTCCATTTTTTGTTGCAAAATCGTATTGCAATGCGCCCCTACCACGGGTAATTGTGATAATTACGTGAATATGATTTGGCATGATAACATATTTACCAATCATGACGTTTTTACGAATTTTTTGGGTATTTAACAACTCCTCCTCCACAATCTTTCCAAAATTATTCAAAATTGATATATTATTTTCAACCCGTGAAAAAATATCTTTCTTTTCAAATGAACAAATGGTAATAAAATATTGACCGTCCTGGGAATAATCAAAATATGGCAAACGAATTGAACGACGCTGATTTTTTATTGAATTAAAAGACATAATATACAATAATAATTTATACAACAAAAGCGCCAATAAATGGCGCTATGTTGATTAATTAAAATTTAACTATTTTTTACCGAAAGCCCAAAAGTATAAAAATAAACAAAAAGAAATTGGCAAGCCAAAAAGGATAATCGGGGTGAAATAAGCAGGTATAATATCCAAAAACTTAGGCGCTGATGACGGGGCCAAACCAAGAGAAATAAAATAACCATTAATCAAGAGAAAAACGATCGTCAAGATAAAAAATAGGCCTGCTTTATTGATTTTCCTAGGTTGTATCGGGGTTGGTTTCGAATCACCAAGGTTGGCTTTTTTGGGGGTTTTAATGAAAACTGCAAAGACCAAAAACAAGATAAATGATAATGGTGAAAAAGCTAAAATCAAAAGTGAAAAACAAACCAAAATTTTACCCAACAAGCCAGAAGAATCTAAAAATGAAATCGAGGAAACAAGTGCCATTGACAATTGGTAAAATATAAAAAACAAAAAACTTAGAAATAAAAATAGGCCGGCTTTATTTATTTTAACAAACATAAATTATTGTTTGCTATTATTTAATTTTCTCTCTTTATATTTCTGAATAATCACGCCTAAAATAAGTCCGAAAACCGTAAAATATAAAAATTGAATAAAAGCAAAAAACATAATCATTGGTGGGTTGCTTTCAAGTGAGAAATCCTTTATTACCAAGCTGAATAACCCAAGGACCGGCATTGAGAGAATAAGTGATGGCATCAT
Organism: uncultured Gammaproteobacteria bacterium; assembly: GCA_964540635.1. Classification (GTDB taxonomy): domain Bacteria; phylum Patescibacteriota; class Patescibacteriia; order Buchananbacterales; family UBA6539; genus 02-FULL-45-11b. The sequence goes on along the minus strand of CAZINP010000002.1, from coordinate 24,096 downwards.
ATAAATACCGACCCCCAGACAAGTTAAACCGACGCATGACCACAAAGCAAAAACTGGTAGGATAAGTATAATTGAAATAATCCAAGTAATAATCAAAGCCCTAAACCAAATAGGAAATTTTCGAAACCAAGTGATTCTATTCTCATTTTCAATTTTAATTCTTCTCCTCTTTAATTTCCCATAGATTAAACCCGCAACCGCTCCGATTATTAAAAAATAAAAAAAGAGTAAGCCCTCATGAATAAAATAAGAATCGTTCGGTTGTATATTTGTTATTGAAGAAAGGGCCCATAGAAAAAAATATAATGGCATCGAAATAAGAAAATAAGGCAACATCAGAATAAATGAAGCCTGAGGCACGAAATTAACAACTAAAAAGAAAGCTGCAAAAATTATCATCCCCCTGAGCGGGTAAGGAAAATTTTTCCAAATCATATTTTTTGATTATTTTTTAATAAATTTACCTTTTCCCCACTCCATCGGTGAAGAATTTTTAATTGCCTTCCACAATCTTTGCATGCGACGATTTTTAGCAACATTCGCTTCTTTATAATTTTTTATTTTGCCTTGCAATTCTTCTTTAACCTCAGTAATGGCTTGATTTAAATCCGCCCTGTCAGCCTGAGCCCTTAAAACCTTGCCCGGCAAACGCAAATCACAAACCGCATGGTAAATATCACCCGATTGATGATGAAAGGTGGTGCGTCCGATTTCAACTCTGACATCAATCGGCTCAGTGCGCTCGGGCAAATATTTTTTTAATTCGCCTATTCTCTCGTCAATAAATTTTTCCAACTCTTGATTATTTTCAATGTTTGTCCACTTGATGTTAATTTTCATGGTTTTATTTTTATGAATTAATGCATTATTTAAGCGCCTCGTCAATTGCCTCGTTTACTAACCTATCTGCTAATTTATTGTCCGTTCGATAAATGTGAACATATTTAATTTTTTTAAAACCCCGAGAAAGATTCCAAATTTTAACAAAGAGATTGCCTAATTCAGGATTTTTTACCTTATAATTTCCCGAGAGCTGTTCTTTGACCAATTCGCTGTCCAAAAAAACATCTACTTCGTCGGCGCCAAGCTCTTTGGCTTTTTCCAGGCCCAATAAAACTGCGCGATATTCGGCTTGGTTGTTGGTACCGGAACCGATAAATTCTTTAAATAAATATTGCTTGCCTTCCAAATCCAAAACCACGCCAATGCCGGATGGTCCGGGATTGCCTCTGGCGCCGCCGTCGGTGTGCAAAGTTGCTTTTGGCATTTTACTTTTAAATAATTTATTAATTATTTTCCGGCTAAATCTCGCCGGCGGCTTTAAGCCGAATGCTTTAAATCAACGATTTTAAGTTGTAATTCCCTGTTGCCGTTCCATTCGTTAACATCAACCTCAAAAACCAAATCCATCTTATCGCCTTTTTTAATTTTACTACACCAGGTGCCAAAACAAAAACCAATGGTTTTTCTAATGGCCGAACTGTGGTGGTTAACCAAAAGACGCAAATGCTTGCCGTCCGTACCCACGGCTTGAAATTCATTTATACTGACATTTCTGGCTAAAAATATCGGCTTATAATTATCCTCGCCAAAAGGCTCAAATTTTTCCAAGGCTTCTTGCAGTTTCCAATTTATTTCTTCCAATTTTACTTCCATTTCAATATTTAAAGACGGCAAGAGCTCCTTACCCTCAAGAGCCTTTGTTGCCAATGTATTCATTTTTTGAATAAACGCTTCCAGGCTTGCTTCGTCTTTAACCGTAAAACCACAAGCTTGAGCGTGACCGCCGAAACGCGATAAATATTCGCGACATTCTTCCAGGGCCTCAATAATATTAAATTCTTCAATACTGCGCCCAGAACCGATAATTTCGCCATTAAAATGTGAAACAACCAAGCTCGGACGATTATTTTGATCCGTCAATCGACCGGCCACCAAACCAACCACGCCGGTTGCCCAGCCCTGGCCTATGGCCACCAAAATTTTTTGATCTTTTATTTCACCCAAAGAGCTTAAGGCTTCATTAAAAATTTTATCGGTGATCTGTTGGCGCTCGCGATTAGTTTGATTAAGAGATTCAGATAAATCATGCGCTTGTTTCTGATCCTTAGTAATTAGAAGTTCATATGCAGTGCTGGCATGCTTCATTCGGCCGGCCGCATTCAACCTTGGGGCAATCTGCCAACCGATAGATTTTTCGTCCAAATTTCTTAATTCTGAACTCATAATTTTTGCCATTTCACGCAAGCCCAAACGGTTAGTCATCTGTAAAATAATTATCCCATATTTTACTAGCGTCCTATTTTCGCCAAGAATTGGCTGTAAATCAGCAATAGTACCAATAGCAACTAAGTCTAAAAGTAATTTCTCCCAACTTTCCACCAATTGATTAACCTCATATTCTTTATGCTTAGCAATTAAAGCACAGGCCACCTTGAAGGCCACACCGCAGCCGGTCAAATCTTTAAATGGATATTTTTCTTTTTCCAAATGAGGATTGATTAAAGCAAAAGCTTTGGGCAAAATTGGCGGCTCATGATGATGGTCCGTAATAATAACATCAACTTGGCCTTGATTCAAAATTTCAACTTCCTCAACGTTAGAAACACCGCAATCAACCGTAATTAAAACTTTTACTTGGTTCTTAACCAATTCTTTGGCAGCATCTTTGTTTAAGCCATAACCCTCTGTTTCACGATACGGAATATAAACATCAACCTCGGCCCCCAAAGCCTTTAGTGTTTGCATTAAAATTACCGACGAAGTAACGCCGTCAGCATCATAATCACCATAAACGACCATTTTTTCTTTTTTTTCTATAGCCTGCAAAATACGTTTAACAGCCTTTTCCATATCATTAAACAAAAAAGGATCATGCAAATTTGCATAATCCGGATATAAAAATTCGTCGATCTGGTTTTGAGTTTTCAGGCCGCGGTTATATAAAAGCTGAAGTGTAATCGGATCGATTTCGGGAAATTTATCAGAAAATTCAGTCGGCATTGCCGGCGAGACGACCCAGCGCTTTGTCCCATTCATAGATTAATATTTTATCATTAAAAAAACTTTTACACAACTGCCAAAAAATGATAAAATAAGCTTAAATCAAATTTTAAAATAATAATTTCATGGCTAAAAAAATCGCAAAATGGAAAAAGGCGGTTTGGGTCGCTTTTGCTCTAATGGTTGGCGCCTCAATGATAATTTGGACAATTGCCCCGCTTTTTATGTAATCTTTTGATTAAAAGAATCAAATTATGAAAAACGCATTAAAATCAATGCGTTTTTTGTTCAAATTTAGCAAAAATATTCAATATTTATTGACAAATTGCAAAAAATATGTTATTATATAATAACGCTTATTAGAAGGCTGTTCCTTCTGGGCCGATATGTTTCGGACCGACAAATAAGCGTAAAACCCAAAAGGACCGGAAGATGAAGAAGAATGTGCTGTTTTTACTGATTTTGGCGGCGCTTGGCGCTGCCCTGACCTTGAACTATGCCGCAATCCAGGCGGCAGAAAACAATGATTTCGCGGTGTACACCCTGAAGGGGTACAACGTGAGGTCTTATGTTTTTGAGGCCGACCGCCCCGTCTGGGACGGGCACGCGTGGGACCAGTGTGACATGGTCAACCCCACAATCGTGGGAGAAAGAGTGTACGTTCCCGCCGACAAGTACGACGGCGAGGGCAATCACTTTTTCTATATTGATCAGGTCACTCGGTTCACGGGCTCGGTCTACAAGGTCAACCCTGGCGCCGTCTCGTACATTGAGGACGAACATGGCTTTGAGGTCAAGGAAGATAAGACCTACCAAGCCAAGAACGACGGCTACATGTACGGCCCAGAAATTAACGACAACGGCATGGTTCGCGTGTACGTCAGCACGTACTGCGACCCAGACACACCCGAAGTCGGCCGGCGGTTCTATTACCGCCACGACCTCACCCTTTTGCAACTCGGGGATGAACCATCGGCCAAGTAGGCCGTGAAGCTCTCCCTAATAACCGGCGACCCGCAAGGTTTTATCCTGCGGGTCGTTTCACGTTTATTTAAGTTTTTCAATTTCTTTTTTTGCTTCCTGCAAAACCGTTAATTCCCGATGTTTAACAAAACTAAAACTGTATTTATCTTTTTTGTTTTTAATTAAATCCATGGCTTCAGACAAGTCCAGCCAAAGCAATTCAAAACCGGCCGCAATTTCATTTGCTGAAAATTCAGTTGCTTGTTTTTTGCCAACAACTTCTGCCAAATAGTGAAATGATTCCTGAAAAAACAAGCGATTATCATACTCTTCGCCTTCGCGATATTCAATAATTTCCCCCAACTCACCCAATATTTTAACCCTACACCCAAGCTCTTCTTTGCATTCTCTAATACAAGCCTGGACCGAATCTTCTCCCTCTTCTATTCCCCCGCCAGGCAATTTATAGATGCCTAATTTTTTGGCATACAATAAACCGATTTTATTATCATTATCAAAAACGACCGCGCGAGCGGCTTGGCGATGAAAGGCTGAATCTATTTCAGCTTGAGTATAATCTCTAAGTTTTAAAGTTTTAAGTAATTTCATTACTGCGTTAGTATTTTCTATTTAAAATATGGTGCTTATTGGATTTAATTCGAAATTTTAATTTTATATTCTACCTTTTCAAAACCGCTAAAAACGCTTCGGGCGGAATATCAACACGACCGTGACCAATTTCCATCATTTTCTTTTTGCCTTTTTTCTGTTTTTCCAAAAGCTTTCTTTTTCGGGAAAAATCACCGCCGTAAAGTTTAGCGGTCACGTCCTTGCGTAAAGCTGAAATTCTTTCACCGGCAATAATTTTTCCACCAACCGAAGCCTGGAGCTTAACCACGAATTGCTGACGTGGCAGAGTTTCTTTTAGCGATTCAACTATTTTTTTGCCAACATGGTAAGCTTCATCGCGATAAACCAACGAACTCAGCGCTTCCACTTTTTCGTCAGCCACCAAAATATCAAGTCTAACAACATCGGCCGGTTCATAGCCCAAAAAATCATAGTTTAAAGATGCATAGCCGGAAGAAACGCTTTTTAATTTATCATAAAAATCAACCAGTAGCGCGGTCAAAGGCACATCATAGTGCAGAACGGAAATATTTTCGTCCAAGTACTCGGTGTTTTTATATACGCCTCTTTTTTGCGAAACCAGCTGCATGATTCCACCCAAATATTCTTTGGGTGAAAAAATATCAACCGTCATCACCGGTTCAAATATTTTTTCAATCGCCTCGGGGGCAGGTAATTCTTGCGGACTTTTGATTGTCATTTGGCTGCCGTTTTTCATATTGATCTGATAAGCCACGCTTGGCACTGTCACAATCAAATCAAGATTGTACTCACGGCGCAATCTTTCTTGGATTACCTCCAGATGTAAAAGGCCCAAAAAACCACAGCGAAAACCAAAACCCAAAGCCTGCGAATTTTCCGGTTCATAACTTAAAGCCGCATCGTTTAATTTTAATTTTTCAATCGCCTCACGCAAGCGCGGGTACATATCCCCTTCCTTGCAAAAAAGTCCGGCAAAAACCATTGGCTTAACTTCTTTGTAGCCGGATAAGGCTGCAACTTTTTGACCAGCCAACGAAATTGTGTCACCCACGCGACAATACGAAATTTCTTTCAAACCCGTTACAATATAACCGATTTCACCTGATTTCAAAGACGGCGTTTTGATCATTTTCGGATTATAATAACCAACCTCTAAAACTTCTGATTCTTTACCAAAAGATAAAAAATTGATTCGATCGCCGGCCTTAAGCTGGCCGTCAAAAATTCTGACTTGAGCAACCACGCCGCGATACTCGTCAAAACGCGAATCATAAATTAAAGCCCGAAGCGGTTTCTCCTCCTCAATTTTCGGCGAGGGAATGCGCTGGATAATCGCTTGTAATATTTCTTCCACGCCAATTCCAGTTTTGCCGGAAGCTTCTAAAATTTCATCTTCCTTGCATCCTAAAAGCTGAACGATCTCGTGTTTAGCCTGATCAACCTGAGCGTTGGGCAAATCAATTTTATTAACCACGGGAATAATGGTTAAATTTTGTTCAATTGCCAAATATAAATTTGCCACCGTCTGAGCTTGAACGCCCTGCGTGGCGTCTACGAGTAAAATTGCGCCTTCAACCGCGGCCAAGCTGCGCGAAACTTCATAATTAAAATCAACATGACCCGGCGTATCAATCAAATTAAGCTCATAACCTTGACAACTCATTCTGGCCGGCTGAAGTTTAATGGTAATACCGCGTTCGCGTTCAATATCCATTGAATCCAAAAGCTGTTGTTTCATTTCGCGCTTGGAAACCGTGCCGGTCACTTCCAAAAAACGGTCAGCCAAAGTTGACTTACCGTGATCAATATGGGCAATAATGCAGAAATTGCGCACGTTATTCATAGAAGATTATATTAACAAAAAAGGCCTTATTTGGCAATTGCCAAGCTAAACGATTGATTCGGGCTGAATGGCTTCGGATTCAACAATCTCATCGGGCAAAACCGGCTTTTTCAAAACCTTCTTCCTTAGCGAATCTACAAATAAAATCAGCTCTTCGGAACCCAGAATCCAACCTACGAAAAAATAAATAAATAAGCCGCCCAAAGACGAAGCCGCCATTTGCAAAGTTATTCCCCAAAATGTTTGCAAACCCATAATCTGAACCATGGGGTATTTTATGGCTTGAGCTGTAATGGCCAACATAAAACTGGCAACTAAAATTTTTACAGACGAAGAAACCAAGCGCCTGTCATCAATATCGCCAAGCCTGATTTTTAAATTGGCCAAAAGCATAAAACAATTAAGAATGCTTGATAGTGAAAAAGCCAAAGCTAAACCGGAGACTCCCATTGGCTTAACCAAAAGCAAACACAATAAAACATTAAATAAAGCGCTGACCAAGCCAATCAAAAAAGGAGTTTTGGTGTCTTCCAGGGCATAGTAGGCCCTGGCTAAAACCAGAATTGCCGATTGGGCAAAAAGCGAAATGGCAAAAAGCGAGAGCACATCTAAAGTCAAAAGAGTATCAGTCCAACTGAATTTTCCAGCGCCTAAAATTACACGCACAACTTGAGCGCGCAAAACAATTAAGAGCGCCGAAGACGGAATAACAAAAAATAAAATTTGTCGTAGGGCCAAAGACATGGTTTGGACAAACTTTTTTGTATTCTCAGCCTGTTCTGATAATGTCGGAAAAGCCGCCACGGCAAAAGAAACAGCAAACAAGCCAAGCGGAAAACTCTGAATATTGTTTGCCAAATTAAATACGGCAATACTGCCAAGCGCCAAAGTCGAGCCGATAATGGTTATGACTAAAAAATTTATCTGCGAAACAATCAAGCCCATGGTGCGCGGAATCATTAAAACAAAAATTGTTTTCAAGTTTTTGTTCTTTAAATCAAAATTCCAATGCCAGCGATAACCCAAAAAGAAAGCCGCAATTAACTGAATAAGCATGTGAAAAAATGCGCCCAGAACAACGCCCCAAGCCAAACCAAAAAGACCAAGAGTTGGCACTAAAAACAAAGCGCCGCAAATTATTCCGATATTGTACAGAATCGGTGCAATTGAATAGATAAAAAAACTTTTTAGGGACTGGAGGACGCTGCCAAATACCGCCGAAATGCCCAAAAAAACCAGACTCAAAAACATAATCTGCGTCATTTTGACGGTTTGGAACAGAAGTTCTGGTGAAAATCCCGGCGTAATCAATTTAACCAACCAGGGGCTGACAAAAAACAAAAATGCCGAAATCGCAATTAAGCTCAAAGTGATTAAATTAAAAATAATATTAACCAATTCCCAAGCCTTTTTGCGATTATCCAAGATTTTGGTAAAAACCGGAATGAAGCCGGCTGATAGCGAGCCTAAAATCAGCAAATTAAAAATTAAATCAGGCAAGCGAAAAGCCGCATAGTAAACGTCCAATTCTGCGCCGGCGCCAAACTGTGAGGCCAAAACTCGATCGCGAAAAATACCAAAAAGTCGGGAAACCAAAGACGCACCGGCTAAAATTATGGCGGCCGAGGTAATCGTCTTTGACTGATTGGTAAATATTTTTTTAATTTTAGAGAAATGGCTAATCATTTTTTTATTTTAAGAACCTTAAGTCAACTACCGTGCAACCCTTGCCCTTTTCTTTAACCATTACCGGATTAAAATCAATTTCATTAATTTCGGGAAATTGCAAAGCAAAATCTCCAAGCTTAACCAACAAATTTGCAACCGCATCCAAATCCAAAGGCTTCTGCCCTCTGGCACCTAAAAACATCTTATAAATCTTAAGCTGACTGACAATTTCTTTGGCTTGAGCCAGTGAAAACGGCGCAATACCGAAAGCCACGTCTTTAAATATTTCAGTATAAATACCGCCAGCACCAACCATAACCAATGGCCCAAATTGAGGATCTTGTTTAACACCTAAAATTATCTCCAAACCCTTAACCATCTCCCCCACTAAATAGCCGTCAATTTGTGCGCCCTTGGCCTTTTTGTTTAGAGTTTTTTTCATCTCCGCCAAACCGGCTTTTAACTCTTTAGGATTTTTCAAACCGATTTTTACGCCACCCATATCAGACTTATGAACAATGTCCGGGGAAACAACTTTTACAGCCACTGGATAGCCAACCTTTTTGGCAATGGCCAAAGCTTCTTTTTCGGTTTTAGCCAAGCCCGCTTTGTGCAACGGAAACTTTAGGGGCAAAAGCAAGTCGCGGCAATCTGCTTCAGTTAATCTATCCTTACTTAAAACTAATTGTACATTTTTCTTTTGTTTATATGAGTTCAAATCAAGTGGCTTGGATAAACCAAAAGATTTTTTTTGCGACAAAGAATAATCATACATGCGGCTCAAAGCCGAAACAGCCGCTTTAGGCCAATCAAAATATGGCAAGGAGTATTGAGCAAAAACATCGTAGGCTTTAGTAATATTTTTCTCGCCTAAAAAGCATAAAATCACGGGCTTACTTTGACCTTTGGCAATCTCGCCAATGGCCTCGGCCGTCTTTTCAACTTCAGTCATTTTTTGCGGCGTCAAAAGAACCAAAACCGAATCGGCATTTTTGTCATCAATTACCGATTTAACGGCCGAAGCGTATCGCTCGGCTTTACCGTCGCCTAAAATATCAACCGGATTTGAGACACTGGCCGCCGGCGGCAACACCTGCCTTAAAGCGCTTTTAGTCGCTTCGTCCAAATTCGCCAGCTTTAAGCCGTACTCGGGCAAGAGGTCGGTTACTAAAATTCCGGGGCCGCCGGCATTGGTTACAATGCCTACTCGATTACCTTTTGGCAGCGGTTGCAAAGAAAAGGCCTTAGCCAGATTAAAAAAGTCTTCGGCTTCTTTGGCTTCAATAACACCGCATTGGGCAAAAGCGGTTGAATAAGACTGAGCAGAACCGGCCAGGGAACCCGTATGAGAAGAAACCGCTTTTTGACCGGCCTCCGTCTTTCCGGATTTTAAAATAATAACCGGCTTTTTGGTTGAAATTCTTGAAACGATTTTCATAAATTCTTTGCCGTTTTTTATTTCTTCCAAATACATCATAATAACCTTGATTTGCTCGTCATTTTCAAAATATTCAAGCAATGAAATCTCATCAATTCCCGCCTTGTTGCCAACACTAAAAAAATAACCCAAACCGATTTTTTGGGCCAAAGCCTTATCCATTACCGCCGTACCCAAAGCGCCGGACTGGGAAACAAAAGCAATATTGCCGATAAATTTAAATTCATCGCCAAATGAAGCATTGAGCGGCAAATGAGTTGAAATAAAACCAAGACAATTCGGACCCAAAAGATTCATCTGATATTTTCTGAGAATTTCAATCAAACGATCCTCCAACTCCTTGCCAGCCGGCCCCACTTCCTTAAAACCAGCCGAGATTACAATTACATTTAAGCATTTTTTCTGACCACATTGCTCTAAAACGTCCAAAACAAATTTTGCCGGAACGATTATGATGGCAAAATCAACCGGTTCGGGTACCTCTAAAATTGATTTATAAACAGTAAGACCGGACATTTGCCCACCTGCCGGATTAATCGGATAAATTTTTCCTTTAAAAGAATTAATAACGTTTAATAAAACATCATTACCAACCTTGCCCGTTTCAGCCGAGGCACCAATAATGGCAACCGACTTCGGCTTAAAAAAAAGATCAAGGCTCTGATTTTTGTTGCCCATGATAAAAAATTAGTTTATTATTTTCTAGGAGAGTTTGGATTTAACCAAAAGATAAGCGACCACGCCGACAAAAATAATGCCGAGGGCCATAACCATTGTTCCTGTGTTCATATTTTTTATTAAATATTAATTAAATTTTATCAAATAAAGCTTTTTTACTCAGCAATCCCGCTTGCGATCCTGGCTTTGTCAAAACCGAAGAACTGTTAACCATCCCATACTTTAGAGCTTTGGCAATCTGACCTTTTTCATTAATATACCCAGCCAAAAAGCCGGAACCAAAAGCATCACCTACGCCGGTTGTATTAATAACTTTTGATTTTATAATCTTTGAATGATAGATCTCTTTGCCGTCATAACACCACGCGCCTTTCTTGCCATCGGTTACGACAACTATTTTTGGACCCCACTCGTGTAAAATATTTAAAAGATAAACCGGTTTATTCAAAAAGTTGGGATTTCTTTTGCCGATCCTGACTCCGGAAAGAACCAATTCAATTGCTTCATCCTTATTCAAAATCAAAATATTTGTCTTTTTTAAATAATCATGTATGACTTTAACCCCGGCTTTAAGCTGAAAATTACCGGGATTCCACATCACCTTTGCACCATTTTTTTCGGCAAAAGCAAAAGTTTCTTTAAGATTTTTCAACCAATCCTTACCCGCCAGCGAAGTTAAATAAATATTGCGAGTCGTGATGTTCTTTAATTTTTTATTATTTATTTCCAAATTTTGGGCTGCCCCGCGGTAAGCAAATGCAATATGCTCTTTTTCTTTTTTGTCTGTTGTAATAATAAAAGAGACACCGGTTGCTGTTTTTTTATCTTTTTGAATCAAAGAAATATCAACCCTTTCGGTCTTCAAATTTTTTTCAATTTCACGACCAATTTCATCTTCACCCAAACAAGTTAAAATTCCAATCTTAAAGCCAAGGCGCGAAAAGGCCACGGAAGTATTGGCCGCGCCTCCACCAAAAGTTATCTGAACTTCTTTTGGATTAATTTTGGCACCGTACTCAAAGCCAAGCATTTTTGGCGCCGCTAAATTTTCAGGCGTATTAAATAACCTGCCGGCGTCGGTATAAAAAATAAAATCTCTTACCGCGCCACCGATACAAATAATGTCAAAACTTGCCATAATTATTTTTTTACTAATTGATCGATTTTGTTTAAAACTTGGTCGATGGTGAAATCGGCCTTTATCATATAATCATCCGCCCCAAGCTGTAATCCCCTTTTTATTTCTTCTTCCTGACCAATATTGGACAGAATAATAACAGGAATTTTCTTGGTTTTTGAATTATTTTTTAATTCAATCAAAACGTCAAAACCATTTTTTCCGGGTAATAAAATATCCAAAACAATACCGTTTGGCAATTCAGCTACGGCCTTTTTCACGCCCTCATCACCCTCTGTTGCAATAATAACATTATATTTTTTGTCATCAATTGCGGTTTTAAAAATATCAATCAAAGAAACATCATCCTCAATTATTAACAATTTTTTCTTAACCATATTTTTTTCGATTAATTTATAGGCAAACTAAAATAAAAAGTTGAGCCAACGCCCGGAGTGCTTTCAAACCAGATATCGCCTTTGTGCAAACTAACAATAGACTTAGTGATAAATAATCCTAACCCCGTACCCTCGGTTTTACTCTCCAAAACTTTTGAACTCCTGAAAAATCTTGAGAAAAGCTTTTTTTGATCCTCGGGGGAAATGCCAATGCCCGTATCCTTAAAGCTAAAAACCAAATAACCTTGTTGATTTTTAGTATTAACGATCTTTGCCACTTCCAATCCTTGAGAAATCTTTTTGATCTCATTCGGTCCAACTTTTTTCAATCCAATATGAACACTACCGCCCTCTGGTGTATATTTAATTGAATTTGAAAGTAAATTCGTAATAACCTGAGCGACTCGATCCGGATCAGAGCCATTCAATTTGAATTTAGCTTTTGGCTTAACCCAATTCATTTTTATTTTTTTACTTTTTGCCTGAACGACAAAACCGGCAACAATCTCGTCCATCAAGCCAACTGCCTCAAAATGCTTTGGATTCATGGAAAATTTTCCCTCTTGTAATTTAGCCAGATTTAAAAGATCTCTAACCAAAACCAAAAGTCTTTCATTGCCGTGATAAATCCTTTCCAATAAATCAAGTTGTGTTTTATTTAAATTACCTGACTTATCGCCCATCAACATTTCCAGGCTCCATTTTGAAACACCCAGCGGGGCTTTTAACTCATGGATGGTGATATTAACAAATTCTCTTTCTTTTCTCAATAACTCATTAGGGCTTTCTTCTCTAGAAATTAACAAATCAGAAACTTGGGATTTATTGGTCGGCAAATATAAAGTAAAAGTTGTCCCGACATTTAACTTGCTTTGAAATTCAATTTTACCGCCTGATGCCTCACAAACCTTTTTAGCGACATATAAATTAAGACCTAAGCCGCCGGCTTGAGTTTTCATGGCATTCTTTGCTCTAAAAAATTTGGTAAAAATTAATGATTGCTGATCAACGGGAATACCAATACCGGAGTCTTTTATTTCTAAAATTAAAAAATCTTTTACTTGCTTAAGGCTGATATTTACATCACCCTTTAAACGACTATAAGCAATGGCGTTATTTATCAGTGAATCAATTATTCCCCGAAAATAAATTGGATCAATGTAAGCCTTTTTTACCGATGCAGCTGATTTGAAATTTATACGACAATTGCTGGCGAAAGCGTATTGCTGATATTTTTCAATTATTTTTTTTGTTAAACTTTTTACATCAACCGTTTTTGGCAATAAGGCAAGTCCGCGATCCTCTAAGCGAGAAAAGCGCAGGATATCATTGACCAAACGGCCTAAAAATAGATTATTATGGTAAGCCAATTTTATCGCGTGTCTTTGTTTTTCATTCAACTCGCCTAATTTACCGGAAAGAACAATATCCAAAACCCACCGAACAGCCGTAATCGGTGTTCTTAATTGGTGCGAAGCAATCGTAATAAAATCGTTGGTTATATCAGTCAAACCTTCTTTTTTTGGTTTAAAAACTTTGAAATTTTTTATCGATTCCATGATATATATTATAACACAAAAACAAAAAAATAAAAATAATAAAAACATCGCCTAAAACCGATGACGATTATGACGATGTCTTTATTATAAAATTATTGTTTGATAGGTAACCTGCTCGCTAAAATGAAATTTAACAATCAATAGGGCGGCCAATAAGGCAATAACAGCCAAGCTTTGCAAGATAACGCCGGGATCTTGAATTTTGATTCTGACAAAAATATTTAATCCAAGTGAAATAACCATAAAGATTAAAAATGCAAGGAAGAAAATATTTGAATACTCCAAGATTCTGTCGGCCAGACTGTTCTTAAGCGTTGCCTCCTTAATAATTACCGCATTATCCGGGCTTATAGCCGGTGTTTCAGGTAAAACTTCATTAGAAACAGAGTTGGGTTCAACTTCTTGTTCTTTAACTTCTGGTAAAATTTCTTCTTCCGAAACACCCGCGGTTTGCGGTGTCGGCACGATTGTATTTGTCGGCACCGGTTCAGGCGCAACTGTTACCTTTTTAATTTCAGGCGTCTTAGTATCTACCGTTACCGGCTTAGTCGTTACTACCGGTTTTGTTGGTGTCGTTGGCTTAGCAACGGTCTGCTTGGTTGTTTCCGTCTGTTTAGCCGAAGCTGGAACAGCGGCGGTTTGGATTGATTTTGAGGTTGAATTGCTGCCGTCCAATAAAGCAAGATCTTTTCTTTGCGTGCCGAAAAACTCAACCAATAAAATTGTTTTATGACCCGACATTGTCCCGTTTAAAACCGCCACGCCCACATCCAGATATTTAGGATTTAAAATGTTTCTTTTGTGGCTTGGGCTATTCATGAATGCCTCATGAACCGCTTCAGAAGTGGAAAAATCAATTGCTAAATTCTCACCTGCATAAACATAATCGTATTTACTTTTATCAATAAATTCCCACGGCCTTTTACCCTCGGGCGTATCGTGAGCAAAATAATCACGGTTCATCATGTCTTGACCCTTAAGGTAAGCAAAAGATGTTAAATTTAAATTTTCACGCAATGGCAAAAGGTTACTTTCGGCTCTTGATTTGTTGATTTGAGCAATCATATTGCTGGAGACAATGGCAGAAAATTCCGCTGAACTTGGATAGGTAAAAAATAAAACCAACGTTAAAAATATTTTTAAAATAATTGCCGCACTGGAAATGAAAATCAAACTTTTGGGTCGCAAGACCTTTGGTTTAAAATTATTTTCTAAGGTGGGAATAAATAAATTTTTTGCCCGAACAAATGTCTTGCTGGCAAAAGTCATTGAACTCTCCTTGCCTGAAATCAAATCAGTTAATTCTTTTTTTTCTTGGCGCCAAAATATTTTAATCTTTTTTTGATTTAACAAAACAAAAAACCCAAGGATAACCTGGGAAAGAAAGGCAAAAAAACCAATCATGGCTAATAATTTAAATTTAACTTTGTTGCTAATTTTTCGATTTTCAGCCATATTTTCAACTTATTTTAGATATTATGATTATATCATAAGTAAGCCATTTTGTCAAATATTAAAACCTCTGAAATTTCAGAGGTTTTAATTGTAATAATTTTCTATTTTACTTGAGGATCTTTGGGGGTTTTTTCTTTTTGATGAATTGCCACAATTAAGTCTTTTCGCCTTATAAACAAATAAATTAATGATAACAATAGGGTTAAAACGAGCCAAAAATTTAACCAACACTCAGGAAAAGCTAAAATCGTTGGCACGACAATCAAAATCAAATTTACCCACCAAATCTTTTTCTCCGAATCAATGTTGCGCTTATCGCCAATATACCAAACCGCAAGCAAAGCTAAAAGATTTAAAACCAATAAAATTATAATTGACCAAAAGCAATTACTCAAAGCGGGTTTATCCTCTTTAACTTCAGGGGTTAAGCTGTTATTTTCACTTTCAGCAATTAACTGGGCGGATTCTGAATCGTCCAGTTCAACTGACAAAACTCGGCCCGGATAGCTATTGGCTGGAATATTATTTTTAACCAAAGGCTTTTCCACTTCTGAATTATCACCCTTCAATCCAATATTTTGCGAATCACTTTCTTGGGTTTTAAACCCAAATTCGTTGCTTACCAAATAATTTGCATGACGCCATTGGTTAATATCAGGATACGAAACAACTCTGAAATAATAATGGCTGCCCGGTTTTAAATTGTTTAGAACTACGCTGTGATATGTTTTTCCCTTAAAATCAACAGCAGAGGAATAATCATAACCAAAATCAATTTCTGAAATTGACATGGTTTGCGAATCAAGAGCGCTGAAGCCGTAAATAATCTGTGCAGACGTCAAATGGCTTGAAAACCAAGTGATCTTCGCGCTGGTCTGACTTATTGACTCAACTTCAATGCTACTGATTTTAATTATTGGCGCCCAACCGGAAGTTTGATTTATGGTCTGATATAAGCCAAAATTCTGATTAATCACACTGTCTTTTCCGACAGAAATTAAAATTGCTCTCTGACTAACACTTTCCCAGCCCGGTTTTTCTTCAATTTCTAAAGAATAATTACCAGGAGCCAACAAATTCATCTCGTAGTGACCGTTACTATCGGATATAACTGACTGAACAATCTTACCGCCTTGAAATGCTTTTATGCGCCAACCGGAAAAACCGACCTCGCCAATATCCATTGATTCGTTTACGTTCAAATCATTGAAAACTTGACCAAGGACAACTGGCTTTTCGGCCGCATAAGCTGCTTGAAACCCAAAAAAACATGCCAGCAGTAAAGATAAAAAAAATACTACCCGCCATGCGGTCGTAGTTTTTGCCCTCCAAAATGGAAATATTTTCCTTTTTTGGTTCATAGAGGTTTAAAAGTTATTTTTACCAAGTTTTTTACTTTATCATTTATGGCAATTTTTGTCAATCTAAAAAAATCGCGAGGCGACCTTAAATCCTTAATCTAAAAATCTTTTATTCCTTATCCAGACCCTGGTCAGAATATCGGTTCGAAGCGTTCCAAAGAAGCCAGCCGTAACCGCCTGCATCATAAGTCGCCTGCTTCTGCAATTTTATCTTGTTGGCATCATATTTTGCACCAAGATCAAAAGCCTGCAGCCATGGCCTAAATTTGGCTCTGTATTGCAAATCTTTTACCCTAACTAAACTCTTATAAATTATTTCGTAGGGATATTCGGCCGGATTTGCATATCCCTCAAAACCCGCCGGATAATGAGAGGGATAAACCATGGGACAAATAAAATCAAAATGGGGCGCAGCATCTTCAATTCTTTGACCGATATTCAACCCGTCATTGCGCCACAAAACCATGCCAAACATATCAGCTGAAGTCAAAACTGGTTGATCAGCCATTTGCTGATCAAGATATGCGTAAAACTCAGCCATCACCTTGCTTTTATCACCGCTCTCCTCTAAATTAGCGTATTTAATTTGCTTTATATCTCCATCCGTAGGAAATCTAATGTAATCAAAATTAATCTCATCAAAACCCAGTTTTACCGCTTCCTTGGCTAAATTTAGATTATATTCCCAGACATACTTTTGCGTCGGATCAACCCAAGAAAGTCCTTTGCGATCGCGCCATAATCCCCCTTTTTTTGAGTGCAAAGCAATTTCCGGTTTTTTTTCGGCCAAATATGGATCCTGAAAAACCGTAATTCTGGCAATTGTATAAATCCCCTGCTCTTTAAGATATTTAAGCCAATCTTTTAGGTCCGGTATTCTGATGTCTTCTGCTCCAATTTCATTGACCACGGGCAAATCAGTATCAAAAAAAATCAAACCACTGTAATCTTTGACATCGATTACCACGGTATTTAATTCTGTTTGTTCAATCAAATCAACAAGTCTTGAGCGCCAATCTTTCATACCAGCCACATAAGCTGTAAGATAAATACCCTTGTTCTCAATTGGAACCGGCTTTTTAATCACCTCCGCCTCACCGGTCGTATTGGCAAAAGCAATAGAAAAACCAGTCAAAACAAGCAATAGATTAAAAAAGGCAGAAGATAACATACTTACTAAAATATAGCAGATCTGCTAAAAACCGCAAATCTAAACAAAAAATCCCCCCGGTTTAGCGGGGGGATTTTTTTATCTGAGATTAGTAGTCTAGAATGCTGTTAATGACATCATCGCTGACATTGCTGA
The DNA here is from genome assembly GCA_964540635.1 of uncultured Gammaproteobacteria bacterium. GTDB lineage: Bacteria > Patescibacteriota > Patescibacteriia > Buchananbacterales > UBA6539 > 02-FULL-45-11b. The sequence goes on along the minus strand of CAZINP010000002.1, from coordinate 6,695 downwards.
TTCTGACACCAAAGAATTTACTGGCTAATTCACGTAAGGTGGAAATATGATACTTACGACCATCTTTAATAAGATAGACTTTCATATCAGTACCGCGAATTAATGAGCCTTCCTCAACGAAAGCGCAAACATCGCCATAATTTCCGTAATAATCATTGTAGGCACTTACCAAGCAGTCTGAAACATTATTGATTTTAACACCGAAAAAGTATTTAACCTGATCGGCGCGACTCTTGACGTGCTTTTTCTTGCCACATTTAATAAGGTAAATTTTTCTATCAGAACATCTGATTAACTCGCCATCGCCGTAACCGGCTTTTTCCGGAATACATTGATTCGGAATTACCGGAGTAACACCACAAACCGTTTGGAGGGCGAATTCTTCATAAGAGATATCAATGATTTCTCTATTGCTGTAGTACTTTCGCAATTCAGCCAAAGTCTTAATATGCTTTAAACAACCCTCATCGGTGACAACATAAACCTTGTGATCCGGAGTTCTTAAAAGCGTACCGGCCGGATAAAGGGTAGCACCCAAAACCTGACCGTTATCACCTTCTACCTCGCCGGTGTATTTCATAATCAACGGCAAGTTGACAACCCTGAAAGCCGCATAGCGACCCAATTTTTCAGATGAGATCAAAGTGACTGATGAAATTGAAGGCTCAAAGCTGGCATCAGATCTTAAGTTCCATTCCTGGAGCTCGTCGTTAGCCTTATATAAACCGGCATTGGTTTTATCGCTTAAAGCCGGAGACATGGTAAGAGTTAAGGTCAAAGCGTTTAAGAAACTATTTGGCACAACTCTTGAAACAGTGCCGACAGCCGTCACGTTGGCAACACCGCAAATCAATGAGGCTTGGTGATCAGCAACCGGAGTTCTATTGCCCAATTCTTCCAAAACCGCGTTAAAAGTAGTTCTTTCGGTAATTGAATATTGAGGAACTTCAAGTCTTAAAGTACAGCCGTTATCAAAATTCATGATTAAGATACCGCGCTGTTCAGGGTTGATGGTTAACGGAACATTCAAAGCGGTTACGGTCGGATCTGACGGTCCCCCGCCTCCCCCGCCACCGCCGCCACCATAAGAAATATTCATGGTGAAGTTGATGGTAACTTGGTTACCCGGAACATCACGAACAATTAAAGTATAATTGCCATTGGCAGAAACGGTTGTGCCAGAAGCAAAATTTGAACCGTTTAAGGTTGCCAAAGAAATACCGGACGGATCAGAGTAAGTAATGGTTACAGGTGAATAGTAAGTCTGACCGTTGGAAACGCCGGTTACGGTCGGCGGAGTGGTATCAGCGCCAGAACCGATATTCATGGTGAAATTTACAGTCGTGGTATTACCCAAAGTATCAGCCACAATCAAGGTGTAAGCACCGTTGGTTGAAACGCTGTCACCGGAAGCAAAAGCCGTACCGTTTAAAGTGGCTGAGCCAATTCCGGAAGGATCACTAAAGGTGATGGTAACGGCAGCGGTGTAAACACCACCTTCGGAAACGCCGACGACAACCGGACCGGTAGTATCAGCGCCAGAACCCATATTCATCGTAAAGTGAACCGTAGTGGTATTGCCGGCTTCGTCAGTAACTACCAAGGTTTTAGCGCCGTTGGTTGAAACTGTATCGCCGGAAGCAAAGGCGGCGCTGTCCAAAATGGCAGTGGCCAAACCTTCGTTGTCATAATAAGTAATGGTAACCGGAGCGGTGTAAGTAGCACCTTCGGTAACGCCGATTACAATCGGAGCAGCAGTATCGGCAATCACTTTGTCAGAAGCCAAGTAAACATCGCCTGATTTAACAAAGTAAACAAAGCGATCAGTACCGTTGGCAACTAAGACCGGTGATTTGCCGGAAGCATCAATGGTGCTTGGGGCGGCATAGCCGGAACCGGTATCTTCAGCAAATGAAGCTTGAGTATTGTATTCGTAAGCTACGCCCAAGTTTGAACCGTTAAGGGCCAAGGTCGGTTTTTCACCGGAACCAGGAGCCACGGTGGTGGTATCCCAGGTGTTGTTGGTAGTAACTTTAGCTAAGTAAACAGCATTAACATCAGCCACAAAGGAAACAATGGCGGTGGTGCCGTCTAAAATCAAGCTGTTTCTGCCTAAAATATTGTTTAATGAATAACCTAAATTCGGTGAGGTTGAACTGCCTTCGGCCGCATTGGTAACAACTTCCACGTATTTGCCGGAGCTAACCGGATCACCGGTGGAAGAAGTGTTTAAGCAAGCAATGTGGTAATTGCCGGAACCGTCAACTTTAATGGTCGGGTTGGTGTAGTTGGTACCAACACCGGCATTGTCCTGACCGTCTTTAACGGTATCGGGCGTGGCGGTGTTGAAAGCGCCGGAAGTATTTGAGATATACAAGATATCGGAAAAACCATCCAAACCATCGCGAGTTAAAGCAATGTGGACTTTGTCTGAACCGTCAACGTCGATATCAACCTGGGTACCAGTACCCAAATCTTCAGCCGGCTGCCAACCAGAAGAAGTTCTGGTGGTGTATTTAACCAAGGTGCCGGAAGAAATGAAAGCGACATGAGCCGCACCGGTGGAGTCAATATCAATCGCGGGATTGGTACCGGCAGCCACGGCTTCTTCAGCATAGCGGTCCTGTTTGTAATAGATGGTACCGTCTCTTTCGTAGACTGCATGGACATTACCCATGTTGTCGGTAGCACCGTCAACGTTCTGGTTGCCAGCGCCGGTGAAAGTGATGCGGTAGATATAACCAAAATTGACCACCGGTAAGTTCATCGTAAAGTGAACCGTAGTGGTATTGCCGGCTTCGTCAGTAACTACCAAGGTTTTAGCGCCGTTGGTTGAAACTGTATCGCCGGAAGCAAAGGCGGCGCTGTCCAAAATGGCAGTGGCCAAACCTTCGTTGTCATAATAAGTAATGGTAACCGGAGCGGTGTAAGTAGCACCTTCGGTAACGCCGATTACAATCGGAGCAGCAGTATCGGCAATCACTTTGTCAGAAGCCAAGTAAACATCGCCTGATTTAACAAAGTAAACAAAGCGATCAGTACCGTTGGCAACTAAGACCGGTGATTTGCCGGAAGCATCAATGGTGCTTGGGGCGGCATAGCCGGAACCGGTATCTTCAGCAAATGAAGCTTGAGTATTGTATTCGTAAGCTACGCCCAAGTTTGAACCGTTAAGGGCCAAGGTCGGTTTTTCACCGGAACCAGGAGCCACGGTGGTGGTATCCCAGGTGTTGTTGGTAGTAACTTTAGCTAAGTAAACAGCATTAACATCAGCCACAAAGGAAACAATGGCGGTGGTGCCGTCTAAAATCAAGCTGTTTCTGCCTAAAATATTGTTTAATGAATAACCTAAATTCGGTGAGGTTGAACTGCCTTCGGCCGCATTGGTAACAACTTCCACGTATTTGCCGGAGCTAACCGGATCACCGGTGGAAGAAGTGTTTAAGCAAGCAATGTGGTAATTGCCGGAACCGTCAACTTTAATGGTCGGGTTGGTGTAGTTGGTACCAACACCGGCATTGTCCTGACCGTCTTTAACGGTATCGGGCGTGGCGGTGTTGAAAGCGCCGGAAGTATTTGAGATATACAAGATATCGGAAAAACCATCCAAACCATCGCGAGTTAAAGCAATGTGGACTTTGTCTGAACCGTCAACGTCGATATCAACCTGGGTACCAGTACCCAAATCTTCAGCCGGCTGCCAACCAGAAGAAGTTCTGGTGGTGTATTTAACCAAGGTGCCGGAAGAAATGAAAGCGACATGAGCCGCACCGGTGGAGTCAATATCAATCGCGGGATTGGTACCGGCAGCCACGGCTTCTTCAGCATAGCGGTCCTGTTTGTAATAGATGGTACCGTCTCTTTCGTAGACTGCATGGACATTACCCATGTTGTCGGTAGCACCGTCAACGTTCTGGTTGCCAGCGCCGGTGAAAGTTAAACGATAAACATTGTCTAAGTTCGAAACCGCCAGAGCTTCCTCAATTAAAGTAAAACCGCCGGCGACAAAAACAATGGCTACCACTAATGTGGTAGAAATGGCTCTTTTAAGCCAATTTTCCTGCAATTTAAGCAGCATTGAATTAATCATTTTGGTCATATTTTTCGTTAAATTTTTATCAATATTTTAAAAATTAAAAAAAACGAGTATTTCATATCTTACACCATAACCTCAAAAATGTCAAGGGTTTACCCAAGGTAACTTCAATCACTTTTAACCCCATAAGCAAACCACAAAAAAATATTTAAGTCAATGGTTGTCATGCTATTGACTAAAACGATAAAATGTGGTAAGGTGGCCTATTGGACAAGAATCACTTTCTTGCGCCAATTTGAAATAAAGTTCCTTACAAGTACCCTCCCGGATGGAGGGTGAATATAGGATTTGTAAAGAAGAAAACAAAACAGCAACCCAACACTACAAGGAGTGGACCAATGAAGAAAATGACGATGATTTTGTTGCTCCTGGCGGGCTTCGGCCTGTCAGGGTGTGACGTGCCCGAATGGGCAAACGTCCAGGTGGACTTCTACGATGGTCAGGGCTCGTACCTGAACAGCCGTGAGGTCAACTGGGCAAACCAGTCGGTGGTGATTCCGCGCGAAGCGGTCACCATGGAGGTCGCGATTTCATCGCGGAAAATGAGTGGCAAACGCCTGCCCTTCGACTACGAGGTCGCGGCGGTGGACAACGCCGACGGGTTTCGCTACGTGTGGGCCGAAGGGCACTACGCGTCTGACGAAAATCCCCTCATCGTTTCGCGAGTGATACGCGACTGGGCCGGGAACCCCATGCTGAACAAGCTTCAGTGCGAAGTCAGCTTGTGGTTTACGGTCGATGGGCCGTATTACATCCAGACACCCTGGATGGCCCACAGATCGTTTACGGCAACGCCCGAAGAGCTGATCTCGCCCGGCAAGGTGTCGGACGAGAAGAATTGGAAAGTGGACTGGGGAGGCGTGCTCAGCACCCTCCTTGCAACCTCAACCACAGGAGGTAACTGACATGAGGAAAGCATTGCTTCTGGCGTTGCCTCTTCTGGCGACGCTCATCACCGGGTGTAACAACCCGGAAAAAATCGTCTCAACCGTTGTTTATCTCAATGCCACCGGCAGCGAGATTCAGCGTGTTGATTTGCAGCGCGACCACCAGGCCGTGCCCAACCCGGGCAATGCGCCCAGAGTGGTGCTGCGCACGTGGCTTCAGCAATCGGACGGGACAAACGTCCCGGGAATGGTTACGGTCTACAGCACTTCCGGCAAGGAAGAGGTTGTGGCCGAGGGCCAGACCCAGGGCGAAAGCCCGTTTGAGTTCGAGATCCCGCAGTTCGACGCCGAGGGCAACCTCGCTTCGGAGTCCTACCGTATCCACGGTTGGATCCCCCGAAAAGGTTTGTTTTCCGGCGACGGGGAGCGGTGGTCGGCCGACCTGAATTTTATTTGGTCGGCCAACGGCACCATGGTCAACCTGACCTTGGCTGTTGACGGCCTCGGCACGACCAACCCACCCCCCGGCGAACCTGTGCGCCTTCTGGCCGGAACGGTTACGGAGATCACGGCAATCCCGGATCCCGGACAGACGTTCCTTGGCTGGGAGCACATTGCAGGGAGCGCTCTCATGTCCGACCCCTCCGCTGCCACAACCAAAGTGGTGGTGAACGAAGATGCTGCCCTGCTTGCCAAGTTTACGCAAGGCGGTGAGGGCGAGGGCGAAGGAGAAGGCGAAGGTGAAGGCGAGGGCGAAGGTGAAGGTGAGGGCGAAGACGCCTTGCTGATCCCGACCCCAACCCCGCAAAACCAAATCCACCTTGCCTTTTGGCAGGGGGAAAACAGCGTCGCGTCGTTGTTTCCGGGCATCGGGCAGTTGACGGTGCTGGACGAGCTCACCAAATTCGGCTACAGCTTCGTCAACCCCGAAAATCCGGACACGGATTACCTCTACGAGGTGTACCCCGTGTCAACGACTGGCCAGCCCGGGTCGATTTACATTGACCCCGAAGGCGATCTCGTCGTCTCAGCCCTGTTCAAGGGTCTGGGCGTGAACGAGTGGGGGCAACCCGCAGAGTACTCGTTCACGGACGTTGACGCTTACAAAGCCACGGCTATTACGCCGTTGGCGGCTGGTGCTTCGCCTGTTCCCTCCCCGGCCAATCCGGCCCTGGTGGAAGCGATGACCAACGACCCCAACGTCGAGCTTTCGCAAGACGAATCGGGACGTTGGATTATGACGCTCCCGCCTTCGGGCCTCGGCCAGGAAGGATTTCGCCTCCACACGAACGTGGAAGGCGGTGGCACTGTTCAAGTGTACCCGCCCGGCCAGGTCTACAAGCCTGGCACCTACGTTCGGTGCATTGCTTTGCCCCACCCCGGCTGGACTTTCAGTCGGTGGAAGGAATGGGGCACCCCGTTTGACACGGAGAACCCGACCGGGTTTGCGATGGACGCCGATTACACATTGACGGCCATCTTTACCCAGAACGGTACTCCGGGTGAGACGTTCACGATCTCCACGTCCGTTACCCCGCAAGGGTCCGGCGTGATCTCCTTGGATCCCCAAGGTGCGTCTTACGCGCCCGGGACACAAGTTACGGTCACGGCCTGGCCTGCGCCAGGGTTTACGTTCAGCGACCTGCTGGTTGACGGGACAACCGTCCCTAACCAGCACAAGCTGACTGTGAACAAAAACACGGTCGTGGAAG
>CAZINP010000001.1:169120-240809 GCA_964540635.1 uncultured Gammaproteobacteria bacterium | reverse complement strand
AATGGTGGGCGATCCAGGAATCGAACCTGGGACCTCGTCATTATCAGTGACGCGCTCTAACCAACTGAGCTAATCGCCCACGAGGAGTAAAAAATAAAACAGGAAAACTCCAATTTTTACTTCATTAATATAACAAATTATTTGAAAGCCGTCAATGGTTATTGTTTAATCGAAAAATATCGCCTTAATAGCTTAATTTAGCAAATAATAAACATTGACTTTTTTTAATTAATACATTAAAGTAATGCTTTGGTACAACAACCCATGGAGGACTGAACCTTGAAACTTTGCATTACCAGGCCTGATGACTTCCACCTGCATTTGAGGTGGATGGAGCAGCACATGCTGGAACGGGTTTTGCCGTCTTCAGCCAAAGATTTTGGGCGCGCAATTGTCATGCCCAACATTGATGACGATATGATCAGCACGGCCAAGCATGCGACAAACTACCAGAAGGCTTTGGCCTATTTTATGCATGCAGGTCAAATGAGGGACTTTCATCCTCTGCTGACCATTAAGGTCACGCCTAAAACCACGCCGGCAGACATTCTGGCGGCCAAAGAAGCTGGCGTTTTTGCCGCCAAGTTCTACCCGCAAGGGGTAACCACGAACTCCGCCGGCGGCATCAGCAATTTTTTGGCTTTAGCCGATGTTTATGCCTGCTTGCAAGAAATTGGTATGCCCGCCCTGTTTCATGCCGAAATGCCCGGCTCTTTCATGCTGAAAGCCGAGGATGATTTCAAAGACACCATCTATTGGATTGCCACTCATTATCCGAAATTGAAGATGGTTGTTGAGCACGTGTCCTCGCGATGCATGCTCAAACTAATCCTGGAAACACTGCCAAACGTGGGCTTGAGCCTTACAGCCCACCATCTCACACTGACCTACGAAGATGTCTTTGGCAATCCGTGGAACTACTGCAAGCCGGTCGCCAAAACGGAAACCGACCGGCAAGAACTGATTGCCGCAGCCATTTCCGGCAATCCCCGCGTGTGGTTCGGCTCTGACAGCGCCCCGCACCCCCCTGAAAAGAAAACGGGGTCCAAGCCGGCAGCCGGCATTTGGAGCGCACCCGTTGCCATGCCGCTTTTGGCTCAAATCTTTGAAGATGCAGGCGCCCTTGATCGGCTTGAAGACTTTACGTCAAAGGCTGGTGCTGCCTGGTACGGCCTGACGCCAAACCAAGGAAAAATCACCTTGGAAAAGAAAGACTGGGTCGTTCCTGGCCAAATTAACGGGATTGTCCCGTTTATGGCCGGCAAAACTCTGTCTTGGCAAGTTGTATAATGTTCGTTTTTTTCCCAGCGCCTCAGCTTCGAGGCGCTTTTTTATTACCAAATAAAATCTTTTCCTTTTGGGTAAAAGTATTGACAAAAATCGTTAAACATGCTAATATGATATACTTGCCTAGTAAGGCAATTTTTAGTTAAATTTAGCTAAAAAATAACCAATATATGAGTATATTTAATAGAATCAAAGAACAAAAAGTCGAAATCACCGTACTGGCCATTTTTGTCTATGAACTGTGCTTTCCGCACATGGCAGTGGCTGCTGAAATACAAAATGATAGCATTATGCTGCCAGAGCAGACAATTTCGGCTTCAACCACTGAAAACGTGGCTGAAACCGTCATTCAAAAAGCTCAGGAATACAAGGTAGTAAAGACCTACCGCGTCCCAATTACTGCTTACAATTCTGAGGTGGGCCAAACCGACAACACCCCTTGTCATACCGCCAACGGCTTTGATTTGTGTAAAAATAACGAAGAAAATGTTATTGCGGCCAATTTCTTAAAGCTTGGTACCAAGGTCAGAATTCCCGAATACTTTGGTGATCGCGTCTTTACCGTCCAGGACAGAATGAATGCCCGCTATTACTACCGCGCCGATGTTTGGTTTAAAAGCCGAGCAGACGCCATTAAGTTCGGCGTTCGCGTCTTGAATATTGAAGTCATCGAAGAGGTCAAATAAAAACTCAATTACCTTTTGACGCCGCAAGTAGCGGCGTCTTTTGTTACCAAAAAAATAAGCTTGATTTATTGAGCCTTTTCTGTTAAACTAAGTGAATAAAAAGTTGTTTTTATTGCAAAAAAATAATATTAAACGGCCTGGTAGCCAAGTGGTAAGGCGACGGTCTGCAAAACCGTTATTCGCGGGTTCGATTCCCACCCAGGCCTCCATTTATTCAGCGCAAGCTTTCAGCTTGTTTTTTCATCAAATACTATGAATGTATCAGAACTTGCCCGAAAATTAAAAATCTCAAGCAAAGAGCTGCTGGAAATTTTACCAGCCGTTGGTTTTCATATTGGCCAAAAAGCGATTAAGATTGACGATCGCCAAGCTCAACGCATTATTCAAGATTGGTCAAAACTATCAGCCCAATACAAGGCCATGACGCAAAAGGAAGAAACCAAACCGACGGTAGTTGAAGCCAAATCGCTGGCACCAAAAAAAGTTTCTTTGCCGCCGTTTATTCGCGTCAAAGATTTTGCTGAAAAAATACAAACATCCATTCCTAAAGTAATGGCAGAAATGATGAAGAACGGCGTTTTATCCTCCATGAACGAACAAATTGATTTTGATACAGCCGCGATTATTGCTCAAGAATTCGGTTTTGAAGTTTCCCAAGAAGAAAGCCAAGATGCGGAAAACGAAAAAACCACTTCCCAAAAACTGGAATCGCTTTTGGCTGAAACAGACGACAAAAAAATGAAACCGCGCCCGCCGGTGGTGGTGGTGATGGGCCACGTTGATCACGGTAAAACCAAGCTTTTGGATGCCATTAGAAAAACCAATGTCGTTGAAGGCGAATCCGGCGGCATTACTCAGCATATCGGTGCTTATCAAGTTGTTAAAAAAAATAAATTAATCACCTTTATTGATACACCTGGCCACGAAGCTTTTACCACCATGCGCTCACGCGGTGCCAGGGTGGCCGATATTGCCATTTTGGTTATTGCCGCCGATGACAGCATTCAGCCGCAAACCAAAGAATCAATCAGAATTATTCAATCAGCCGACTTGCCGATGATTGTGGCGATTAATAAAATTGATAAGCCCGATGCCAATATTGATAAAGTTAAACAAGATTTAGCCCAGCTGAATTTATTGCCTGAAGACTGGGGCGGCAAAACCATTTGCGTACCGATTTCAGCCAAAGCCGGCACAAATATTGATGAGCTTTTGGATATGATTTTATTGCTGGCCGAAACTGAAAGAGAAAAAATAATGGCAAACCCCGCCAAGAACGCCGTGGGTACGATTATTGAAACGAAAATTGATCGTGGCCAAGGACCGGTAGCTACCATTTTGGTTCAGAACGGCACTCTCAAACAGGGAGATTTAATTGAAGTCTCAGAAACTTTCTACGGCAAAATCAGAGCCCTCAAAGATTGGCGCGGCCAAGATGTTGTACAAGCCGGTCCGGGCACGCCGGTAAAAATTATCGGCCTTAAAGCTACACCGTCAGTTGGCGATATTTTGGTTGCCGTTGATGAAATTGACAGAAAAAAGAAAGTTAAAAAATATCAAATGGTCCAGCAAGCCACCGATTACAGCAAACCAACTGAAACCAAAACAAACGAAAAGGGTGAAAGCAGTGCCTTGAATTTAATTATTAAAGCCGATGTTTTGGGCTCGCTGGAAGCCATTTTGGCTTCATTGTCAAAAATGGAAAATCCGGAAGTCAGCATTAATATTATTTCAAAAGGCTTGGGCAATATTTCTGAAAATGATATTCAAAACGCTGAAACCGCCAATGCTTTAATTATGGGCTTTCATGTTAAACCGATGACTGAAGCAGAAAACTTAGCCAAAGAAAAAAAGGTGGAGATAAAATTATACGATGTTATTTATCATCTGCTTGATGAAGTTAAACTTAGGCTCGAAAAATTACTCACCCCGGAAATCATCCGAACCGACTTGGGCCGAATTAAAGTACTGGCCACCTTTAAAAAAGACGATAAAGGCATGATTGTCGGCGGCAGCGTGACCAAGGGTAAAATTATTCCCATGGCTAAACTTGATGTGATTCGCGACAACGTTAAAATTGGCACCGGGCAATTAACCAGATTACAATCAAATAAAGTTGACGTTAATCAGGTTGAACAGGGTCACGAATGCGGCCTAAGGTTTGAAGGCAAAGCGGCAATTCAAGAAAACGACATCCTGGAAGCTTACACGGAAGAAATTAAAATCAAAAAATTATAGCGGCGGGTTTTTCTTAATATGTCCCATCGCATTGAACAAATTAATGAATTGATAAGACACGAGGTCGGCCAATTAATGCTGACTGAACTGGAATTACCAAGCGGCTGCTTGGTTACCATTACCCGCGTTATTACCTCTAAAGATTTGCGCCACTCAAAAATCTTAATCAGCATAATGCCGGAAAAATTTACCGGCACTGTTCTGGAAGTTATTCGCAAAAACATCGGCCAAATCCAACATCAGCTTAATCAAAGACTTTCCATGAAACCTCTGCCGCGCCTTAACTTTGGCATTGACGCCACCGAGCAGGAAGCGGCCAAAATTGAAGAATTACTTGACCGGATCAAAAAAACAGGCTAAAATGGTTGGCTATGGATTTTTTTCAAACCAGCCAAAAAATTAAAAATCAAATACTCAAAGCAAATCAGATCTTGGTTGTCTCTCACCAGCGACCGGATGCTGACGCCTTTGGCAGCATGATTGCCCTTGGCCATTGGCTTGAATCTTTGGGAAAAAACCATCACAAACTGGCATATCAGGCCATGCCCGAAAACCTCAGCTGGCTAATTGATTATCGGCCGGTTTTTATTGACTCCCTGCCGGAAAATATTGAATACGATACCTTGGTAATTTTAGACTCAAGCGATCTAGCCCGAGCCAAAGCTGACCAAATAATTTCCAGCCTAAAAAACCGACCGCTGATTATAAATATTGATCATCACCACACCAACGATTATTTTGGCGAAATAAATTTGGTTCTGCCCGAGGCCTCCTCAACTGCAGAGGTAATCTATAAACTCCTTCACGCTTTGAATTTTAAGATTAACCCGCAAGCTGCCAATGCACTTCTAGCCGGAATGCTAGGTGATACCTATAACTTTACCAACCCCAACACCAAGGAGCCAACCTTAAATATGGCCTCCAGCTTACTTTTATCCGGCGCCTCACTCAAACACACCAGCGAATCACTTTTAAAAATAAAATCAGTTGACTTGCTGATATCGTGGGGCAAAATTTTAAAAAATATTCAGTACGATAAAGAATTAAATATCGCCTGGACATTAATTTTGCCCGAAGACATAAAGCCGGGGATCACGGAGAATGAAATCTCGGATGGGATAGCAAACTTTTTAAATAACCTGTCCGGCCCCAAAGCTTTAATGATTTTACAGCAAAATTCCGACGGCACAATTAAGGGCAGTCTGCGCACCAACGACGAATTGATAGATGTCTCAAAATTAGCTAAAATATTAGGAGGCGGCGGACACAAAAAGGCCGCGGGCTTTAACCTCAAAGGCCAATTAATTCAAGAAAATAACGTTTGGAAAATAATTTAATTTACTAAAAATTACCAATATGCATTTAATCCCAACTGTAATTGAAAAATCAACTTATGGCGAAAGAGCCTATGACATTTATTCTCGCCTACTCAAAGAAAGAATAATTTTTTTGGGTTCAGCCATTGATGATTCGGTGGCCAATACTGTTATTGCCCAGCTTTTATTTTTAGAAAGTGAAGACAGCAAAAAAGATATTAAGCTCTACATCAATTCTCCCGGCGGCTCTGTCACGGCCGGTTTGGCAATTTATGATACGATGCAATACGTAAAGCCCGACATCACCACTTTGTGCGTCGGCACCGCCGCCTCCATGGCCGCCGTTTTGCTGGCCGCTGGCACAAAAGGCAAGCGCATTGCTCTACCCAACGCCGAAGTGATGATTCATCAGGTTATGGGTGGTGCCGAGGGCCAAGCAACCGATATTAAAATCAGGGCCGAGCATATTCTGAAAATCAAAAGTCGGTTGGATCAAATTTTGGCCAAACATACAAACCAAAATTTATCCAAAATCGACAAAGATACCGATAGGGACCACTTTATGTCGGCCGAAGAAGCAAAAAAATACGGTATCATTGATAAAATTCTCACCAATAAATAATATTTTGAAACACCGCCTGATCAAACGGCGGTGTTTTTTTATTAAAAATGGCTTTTTTTAATTTTTTTTGTTAAAATTAATAATATAAAAATAAAAATATGCGCAAAAAAATTTTAACTTTAAATTACCTGGCCAAAAATCTTTCAACGGTTGTTGGCTTTGTTTTAGTTTGGCGTGGAATTTGGTATGTATTAGACGCTGTTGACTTCTTTTATTTAAACGGCAATCATTTTTGGTCGGGATTTTTTGGAACAATCATTGGTCTGGCAATTTTATACTTTCCCGACAAAGATCTAAAAGAAATTGAAAAACTGTAATATATGGACAGCATTTTTATACAAATCAGTTTACTTCTGACAATTGCCGTTGGCATTACTTTTATCATCAGGCTGATTAAGCAGCCATTAATCATTGCTTATATTTTTGCCGGTATTGTCTGCGGGCCATTTATTTTAAATCTTTTGCACGGCGATCATAAACTCTACGAAGCTTTTGCTCAATTTGGCGTAATTCTACTTTTATTTATCATCGGTCTAAATTTAAACTTTAAACAGCTAAAATCAATCGGCCGCGTTTCATTAATTACCGGCTTGGGCCAGGTAATTTTTACTTCTGTTTTTGGGATAATAATTTTACTTGCCCTAAAAATGCCGCTGATTGTTGCCGGCTATCTGGCCCTGGCCATGACTTTTTCCAGCACCATTGTTATCATGAAATTGCTTTCTGACAAAAAAGATACTGATACGGTTTATGGCCGCTACACCATTGGTTTGATGCTGGTCCAAGACGTAATCGCTGTTATTTTGGTTGTTGCCCTGGGAATATTTAAAAATGATACCGGTGGCAGTTGGGAGATTGCCGCTTTATTATTGCTAAAAATCTTAGCGGCTGCTTTTATCCTATTTTTAATCAGCAAATACCTGCTGCCAAAAATTTTAGATAAAATTGCCCAAACCAGCGAGTTATTATTTCTTTTTACTTTAACCTGGTGCTTTGGGATTGCCAGCTTGCTTTTTTGGCTCGGATTTTCATTGGAGATTGGTGCAATTATTTCCGGCATTGCTCTTAGCTCCTCACCCTATCAATTACAAATCGGCAGCCGCATCAAACCTCTTAGGGATTTCTTTTTAATTTTATTTTTTATTGTTTTGGGCAGCGAAATGAGTTTTAGCTCCCTGGAAAGCGTTTTAATTCCCGGCATAATATTGTCGATTTTTATTCTAATTGGCAATCCGCTTATTCTTTACATTTTGTTCAGACTTCTTAAATTTACCAGACGCAACAGCTTTCTGGCCGGCTTAACGGCTGCACAAGTCAGCGAATTCGGTTTTGTTTTACTTTTTGCCGGCCGACAATCAGGACACCTAAGCGGCCAAGAAATCCCAATTTTTACAGCCGTGGCCATCAGCACCATTTTTATTTCTTCCTATTTAATTTATTACAACGAAAAAATTTATCGATTTCTTTTACCCCTATTCAGATTATTCGGCTCAGACAAATATCAACAAGTTGAAAAAACAAACAAAAAATTTGACGCGTGGATTGTCGGCTATCACCGCATCGGCATTAAAGTTGGCGAGGCTTTGGCCAAACTTAAAAAAAGTTATGCCGTAATTGATTTTGACCCAACCGCCGCTGACAAACTGCGAAAAGAAAAAATTCCTTTTTATTTTGGCGACATTGCTGATATTGAATTCCTCCAAGAGCTTTCGCTGGCCCAAAGCAGAATTGTTATCATGACCATCCCCACCGTGGATGATCAAATAAATTTGATTGAATTTGTCAGGTCAACGAATAAAAAAATATTAATCATCGCCAATGCTTATCATAAAAATGATGCAAAAACATTATATGATCACGGTGCTAACTTTGTTATGATGCCCCATTTTTTGGGTGGCCATTGGATTTCAAAAGTTTTAAGCCGGGAAAAATGGACCCCTAAAACCATGGCTCAACTCAAACTGGAGCAAGATAAAATGATTCTAAAATAAATGCAGAAACTTGATTCAAAAATAAAAAAACTTATACTAAATAACCCGGCCGCTCTTGCCACAACCGATTCAAAAAACCGACCCAATATTAGCGTCGTGGCCTTTCTAAAAATCGCTTCTGACGAAAAAATTATCATTACCGATAATTACATGGCTCAAACCAGAAAAAATATTTTAAATAATCCACGCGTTTGTTTAGCTGTTTGGGATAAAAACTGGTTTGGAATAAAAATTATCGGCCAAGCGAAATATTATAGTCAGGGCAAATGGCAAGATTACGTTAAAAAAATGAAAGAAAATTCCAACCTGCCGGCCAAAGGCACAATTTTGCTAACACCTAAAAAAATTATTTATCTCAAATAAAAATGTCTCCATGCTATCTAAAAAAAATTTCACTCTCAGATAAAAACGACAAGCGAATCTGGGATATGATGCAAGGAATTGATAAAAACGAAAACGGCTTTATCAATAACGGTTTTGGCATGACCATGGAAGATTTTGCCGATTATATACAAAAGTTATATGAAGGCGCAACAAAGCCAGAGCCCGGGAAAGTCGCCCAAACCGTATTTTGGCTTTTTGAGGACAACGAAGTTATTGGCTATTCCAAAATGCGTCATGCCCTTACCGAGAGTCTAAAAGCCAGGGGCGGGCACATTGGCTATGGGATAAGAAAAGATAAACGAAATTTGGGTTACGGCAAAAAGATATTAAACTTAACTCTGAATGAATTGCTTAAAATTGGTGTCAATCAAGCATTATTAACTTGCGATAAAAAAAATATTGCCTCCCAAAAGGTAATTGAAAGCTGCGGCGGAAAGCTTGAAGATACAAAAGCTGACACCTGCCACTACTGGATAACAATAAACGAAGCAATTTGACAAATCATTGTCTTTGCTCTAAAATATTTTTATACATTAACAACAAAGAGGTTATCAAGAGTGCTGCTTGCTAAGGGAACTGACCCAATGGCAGCCGGCAACCGTCCCCATGGGATTGGTGCTAAATTCAGCCCGTTTGCTTTACGCAAACAAATAAGGGGAAGATAACAAAGATGAAAAAGACTCTTGCCCAAGAGTTTTTTTGGTCTAAAAAAGCCAATCTCTTCCCCAAAAAGGTTGGCTTTTTTAGATCTTTGCATAAAACGTTTTTTGGCAATAACCATGGAGGATAAGCCATGACCACCTTGAATCGCGGCGAGGCATTTTGCCCGCACTGCGGCCAAATCATCTACCAATGGTACGTTAACCTGTGGCATTCCTGCCCGGCTTGCCGCAGGGCGCTGACGAAAAACGACCTTGTCTTTGAGCTCTTTGAAGGTGAGGGCACCTGCCGCTCTTGCGGTCAAATCATCTATTTGTGGTTCATAAATGAAAACCACAAATGCCCGGCTTGCCGGCATAAAACCGAGGTCGCCGGCCTTGCTCTAACCGGACCGCTCAACACGACGGTTTAAAGCAGCTGGCCAAAAAACACCCAAAGGGAAGCTCTGCTCTCCCTTTTTTTATTTAAAAAAACTCAATTTTCTGCTTAATTTTAACCCTTGCCAAAATCGCATTTTTGTGCTAATATCGTAAATAAGTAATTAACTAAATTGGATATAGAAAATTAGCAGTTTGGAGCAAGAGATTCCAGATCAGTCGGAAAAAAGCTATATTTCCCCCATTACTTTCCCAAAAACGTGAAAAATAACTCCCTTTTCCCTTGCGGAAAAATTAGCTTGCACTCATTCACTCAGTAATTTTACTGAGCCTGATTTCATATCTTCAAGGCTTAAGTGCAATTTACACATAAGCCGCTCCAATTAAAAACTAATTTTCTATCTTCATAGAGATAGATTTTTATGTATACATTTATTTGGATCGGTGCTGTAATTTTGACCGCCGTGGTCGGCAGCATCGGCGGCTACCAGTTGCGAAAACTGTATGCCATCAAGAAAAGAGATTCCATTGAAGCCAAGGTTGAAAACTTGATCAACGACGCCAAGGCCAAACAAAAAGAAATTTTATTGGCCGCCAATGACAAAGCTCTTAAAATTATTGAGGAAGCCAAGGTTGAAGAACGCCAAAGACAGCAAGAATTAAACCGCTCTCAAAAAAGACTGGAAGGACGCGAAGCGCTTTTTGATCAAAAATTGCTTGAATTGGAAAATAAAAAACAAGACTTGCTCGATAAAGCGGAAAGAATTGATAAGGTTAAAACTGAAATTTCCAAAATCAAAGAAGAGCAAATGGCAAAACTGGAAAAAATTGCCGGCCTCTCAAAAGACGAGGCTAAAAAAGTTTTGCTTGATAACACCGAACGAGAAATTAAAGATGACTTGGTTGTTAGATACAAAAAATTAAATCAGGTGGCCGCAGAAGACCTGGATAAAAAAGCCAAAGAAATGCTTTCTTTGGCTATTCAGCGCTGCGCGGTTTCCCACGCTACCGAGACAACAACCTCAGTTATTGATTTGCCCTCTGATGAAATGAAGGGCAGAATAATCGGTCGTGAAGGCAGAAATATCAGAACAATTGAGCGCTTAACCGGCGTAGAAATTATCGTTGATGATACGCCTCAGGCCATTACCGTTTCCGGCTTTTCACCCATCAGACGCCAGGTGGCGAAAAAGGCTTTGGAAAAATTGATTACCGACGGCAGAATTCATCCGGTAAAAATTGAAGAAGCGATTGAAAATGCGAAAAAAGAAATCGCCCTTGAAATTAAAAACGCGGGTGAAAATACAACCTACGAATTAGGCATTACCGGACTTGACCCAAAGCTGGTTCAAATTGTCGGTCGTTTAAAATACCGCACCAGTTATGGTCAAAATATCTTGCAGCACTCAATTGAAATTGCTCACATCTCTGCGCTATTGGCCGAAGAGCTTGGTGCTGATGTAACCATCGCCAAAAAAGGCGGTTTATTGCACGATATCGGTAAGGCCGTTGACCACGAGGTTCAAGGCACTCACCCCGAGATTGGCTATGACATTTTAAAGAAATTCGGCTTGCCCGAAGAGATCGCTTACATCGCCAGATCTCATCACGATGATAGTCCAAAAACTTTGGAAGCAATCATCGTTAAGGTGGCTGACGCCATTTCCGGTGCCAGACCAGGAGCCAGAAAAGACACCTATGAACAATATCTCCAACGCTTGGAAGAATTGGAAAAGGTGGCCACAACCTTTAGCGGCGTGGAAAAAGCTTACGCCATTCAAGCCGGCCGCGAAATCCGCGTCTTTGTAATGCCCGAAGAACTTGATGATTTGGCCTCCATTAAATTGGCCAAAGAAATTGCAAAAAAAATTGAGGAAGAATTAAAATATCCGGGTGAAATAAAAGTAACTCTAATCAGAGAGAAAAGAATCGTTGAATACGCCCGCTAAAAATATGAAGTTTCTGTTTTTTGGCGACATTGTCGGACGAATTGGCCGACAAGCCATTGCAAAAATATTGCCGGAATTAAAAGCTGAATATCAGCCGGATTTTATTGTGGCCAATGCGGAAAACTCAGCTCATGGCATTGGATTTACTCAAAAAATTCTTGATGAACTATCGGCTGCCGGCATTGATTTTTTTACGTCAGGCAATCATGCCTTCGGCAAGCCGGAAGCGGAAGAAATTCTAAACTCACCAAACAGTAAAATAATTCGTCCGGCCAATTATCCGGCTAGCGTGCCCGGAAGTGAATACCGCATCTTTTCTGTCGGATCCAGAAATATTCTCTTAATCAATTTAATGGGCCGCGTTTTCATTCGTGAACAATTTGATGATCCGTTCAGAAAGCTTGATGAAATTTTAAAAAAAGTTGACCTGAATAAAATTGCCGGCATCATTGTTGATTTCCACGCCGAAGCCACTTCCGAAAAAACCGCTCTTGGCTGGTATGCCGATGGTCGGGTGACGGCAGTTTTGGGCACACACACTCACGTTCCGACTGCTGATGCCAAAATTTTAACTCAAGGAACCGCTTTTGTTTCTGATGTTGGCATGGTGGGTGCAAGAGATTCGGTTATTGGCGTTTCAAAAGACCAAATCATTAAGAACTTCCTAAATCAAACCGGCAATATAATTGAAATACCGGAAAACGGTTATGCTCAAGTAAATGCCATTCTAATAGATTTTGACCCGAATACTAAATTGGCCAAAGAAATACAGAGGGTGGACAAATTTGTCTTAATTTAGTAAAATAAAATTGCCTAAGTAATAAGCGCAATTTGGCGCTGAAAGGAGAAAAAATATGAACAAAGCTGAACTCATTGAAGCAATAAGTCAAAAGACCAATGTTACCAAAAAGGAAGTTGAAGATATAATTGATGTTATGCTTGACACTATCACTGAAAAAATTAATGGCGGCGACGAAGTTACTCTAACCGGTTTCGGCGCATTTTCAGCCAGAACCAGAAAAGGCAGAATTGGCGTTAACCCCAGAAATCCCTCTGAAAAAATCGATATTCCTCCGGTCAAAGTGCCAAAGTTCAAGGCCGGAAAAAATTTAAAAGAAGCTTTGAAGGGCAAGGGAGCAAAAGTTGAAAAAACCGAAGAAGCAGCCCAAGCCCCAAGTGAACCAGAAATTACCGAATAAATAAAAAAACATCCCGATTGATCGGGATGTTTTTTTATTTTCTTATTTCAGTCCGTGTTCTTTAAAACAGGTAACATATTTTTTATCCATAGCCACCAAGTGATCCAAAAGCCAGTCTTCCATAAAATCGGTTAATTCAAAAGTCATTGCGAGTTCATCATTCTTATACTTCTCTTTTATTTCAGCAAATTTATCTCTAAACTCCTGATGTTTCATCTTATGCTCAGCCGCTCCCTCATATTCAAATTCGTCAAAATAATTTTCTTCGGTTTGAAAATGCAAATCAACATACTGCTGAATTTCGCTAAGAATTTCATATATTTTTTCTTTGACATTCCCTTCTCCAATAGCCAGATATAAATTATTCAAAGCTTGAACAAATTCTTTGTGCTGCGTATCAATTATTTCGATGCCGAGTTCATATTCCTTTTTCCAAGGTAAAGACATATTTTTTATGTTAATTATAGCTTTATTGGTGTTCCCGAATTATAACCGCACCCGGTAGGACTCGAACCCACAACCCCTTGGTCCGAAGCCAAGTGCTCTATCCATTGAGCTACGGGTGCAAATATAATTCGGGAATATGCCAATCTATCGTAAAAATTCTGGGTTTAACATATGGCCCTGAGCCGACTCCTTACTCACCGCGCCCTTATTGTAAAGATTGATTAAGTCTTGATCCATGCTAATCATTCCTTCATCGGCGCTGGTTTGAATTACGGTCCTGATTTGAGCAATCTTATTTTCACGAATCAAATTAGAAACAGCCGGATTATTTAACAAAATTTCTCTGGCAGCAATTCTCCCCTTGCCTTCCTTTTGTGGGATTAATTGCTGAGAAATTACCGCCTTTAGCGTCATTGAAAGCTGCAAACGAATCTGTTGTTGTTGGTGGGCAGGAAAAATATCAATGATACGATCAATGGTTTGAGCGGCATTGTGAGTATGTAGCGTCCCAAGAACCAAGTGGCCAGTTTCAGCCAAAGTGATGGTGGCCGCAATTGTTTCCAAATTTCTCATCTCACCGACCATAATCACATTCGGATCTTGGCGCAAAACATGAACTAAGGCCGAGGAAAAAGAAATCATATCCGTGTGAAGCTGGCGTTGTTTGATAATACTCTTAATCGGCTTAAAAATAAATTCAATCGGATCTTCAAGGGTAATAACATTGGCCGAACGATTTTTATTAACATAATCAACCATCGCCGCTAAAGTTGTGGATTTACCGCAGCCGGTTGGGCCGGTAACTAAAACCAAGCCTTGATTAAGTTTTAACAAGTCATAGGCTACCTTGGGCATAAGAATATCTTCCATGGTTGGAATTTCAGAAGAGATAACCCTGGCAACCATGCCGATATTTTCCTTTTCCCAATGCAGATTGACGCGAAAACGTTCGCCGGTTTTTATTTCATAGGAAAGGTCAAGTTCTTTCTGAACCATAAAAATATCCTTCTGCTTTTGAGTCATTAATGGAGAAAGCAGATCTTGAGCCGACTTGTTTGTCAGCTTTGGCGTTCCCTTTATTGGCGATAACTCGCCGTCAATTCTCAAAGTTGGAGACATGCCGACAATAATATGCAGATCGGAAGCTTTTTGTTGCACTGCTGTTTTAAATAATTCGTCGATTGTCATAGTAAACTATATTTTTAATTTTTATTCCTCCTATTAATTTCACGTCACGGCACATTAAACTCAAATTTATACCACGATTGTCAAAAATTTAAATCCAATTTTTAACCTTTAAGCCTTCAGCCGCGGCATTAATTTGCGCTTCCTGCTTGCTGGTACCCTTACCGGAAGCAATTAATTCGTCTTCCAAATAAACCCCAATTTCAAATTCCTTGGCATGATCCGGCCCGCTTTCGCTTAAAACTTTATAGTTTGGGGTAATGCCCATTTTCTCTTGAGCAAGTTCCTGAAATTTGCTTTTTGGATCAATATATAAATGCTCGGATAAGATGTGAGGTAATTCCGGCAATAAAAATTCATGGATAAAACTTTTAGCTGACTCGTATCCCTGATCAAGGTATATACCGCCAATCAAGGCTTCAAAGGCGTTGGCCAAAATGTAACCGCGCGCCTTGGAGTTTTTATCTTTTGATTCACCTTTGCTTAAATAAAGATAATCTTCAAGGTTGATTTTTTTGGCAATACTGGAAAGCATTTGCGAGTTAACCAAACTGGCGCGCCAGTTTGTCAGTTCTCCCTCTGGATTGGGGTAATTATTGTAGAGATAATCAGTCACGATAAGCTCTAAAACCGCATCACCCAAAAATTCAAGCCTTTCATTGTGATCAAGTTCAAAACTTGGGTTTTCATTCAAATATGAACGATGGACAAAGGCTTGCTTTAACAATTGATCATTTTTAAATTTTACCTTAATGGTTTTTTCAAGTTTGGAAAAATCTTTCATAATTTAGTGAGGCGAAGAGAAATCGAGATATTAAATATTAATATGCCGATTTCCTAGCGCCTGCCAGGATAATTAATTAATTTAATTAGTTTCTTTTGATTTATCTTTGGAATCTTGCGTGCCAACCATCTCTTTATATATTGTGCCTAAAACCCCGTTTACAAATTTGCCCGAACTTTCACCACCAAAAGTTTTGGCTAATTCAATTGCTTCGTTAATCGCAACTTTTTCCGGAATATCATTGTCATATTTCATTTCATAAATTCCAATTCGCAAAACATTTCTATCAACCATGGTGATTTGCTCAATCGGCCACTCCGGCGCATAACGGGTAATCAACCCATCAATTTCATTTTGCTTATCAATAACACCTTGAACCAAATTATCGATAAATCCCTTATCATCAAACTGCGGAGCAAATTCTTTAATATTTCTTTTGATGCAATCGGGTAAATCCTGGTCAATATGCTTGTTATTAAAATCCCACTGATAAAGAGTTTGTAGGGCAATGGTTCTGGCTAAATGGCGATTAGACATAGTTTTAGATATTTTTTAAGCCAGCAAGCTAACAGACAACAAATCAATGTCACTCTGCCAGCCGGCTGGCTAATCGATTATTTCTTCGTTTTTTTCTTAGTTTTCAATTTAACAACTTCTCTGCCTTTGAAAGTGCCACAGTTGGCGCAAACACGATGTGGCATTTTCTTTTTGCCGCATTTTGGACATTTTACCAAATTAGCTGACTTTAATGCGACATGTGAGCGGTTTCTTTTGCCTTTTGACTGGCTTCTTCTTTTTGGAGGTACTGGCATAAATTTATTCTATTTTATTCTTAAATTCTTATTTAATTTTACTTGAAATATTTCGATTTTGCAATTTTAAACGAAAGTGGCGGATACGACCTTATCGCTTTCAGCCTTGAATTTCATCAGCCTTACGCCCTGGGTTTGTCGGCCGGCAATGTTGACGGATTTCAGAGGCAAGCGAATCACCTGACCGCTGGCTGAAATTATAATCATATCTTCTTCCAAGGCTTTTGAATTTACCACTGTGGCCGCCACAATATTGCCAGTTTTTGGCGTAATCTTGGCCGTCTTTATGCCGGAACCGCCGCGGCCTTGAGTTTTATAAGCACTCAAAGCGGTGCGCTTGCCAAAACCATTGGCCATTAACGTCAATAAATGACCGACGCTAGCCAAGGCTGGCGCCACGATATCCAAAGAAACAACTTCGTCGTGATTCTTTAAGCGAATACCCCTAACACCAGATGCACCGCGACCCATCGGCCTGACCTGCGATTCTCTAAAGCGAATAGCTTGACCCAAGGCCGAGACAATTACGATATCATCTTTGCCGGTTGAAGGTTTAACCCACCTTAACTCATCGGTTTTTTTCAGCTTAATGGCAATCAAACCGGAACGTCTGATATTGTCAAAATCCGTAATGTTTACTTTCTTGATGTTGCCATTGTTTGTAACCATCACTAAAAATTTATAATCACCAAGTTCTGACAACGGTAAAGCGGCAGAAATTTTTTCATCCGGCGCTAGCTGCAAAAAGTTAACAATGGCCTGCCCCTTAGCCGTGCGCGAACCCTTGGGCACGTCGTAGGCTTTAAGCTGGAACACCCGACCCTTGGTTGTAAAAAATAAAATATCAGAATGCGTCGTGGTCGTAAAGAAATGTTCAACAATGTCTTCTTCTTTGGTTGTCAAACCGGAAACGCCTTTGCCGCCACGGCTTTGGGTTTTAAAGGTGTCCGGCGGCAAACGTTTAATGTAGCCGTCCTTGGTTACCGTGACGATTGTTTCTTCGTCCGGAATTAAATCTTCAGCGGTAAAATCTTTGACGCCCGAGGCAACAATTTGGGTGCGGCGCTCGTCGCCATATTTCTCTTTGATTTCCAAAAGTTCTTTTTTAATGATATTTAAAATCTTGGCTGCTGATTTCAAAATTGATTCCAACTCTTTAATTAAATCGAGCTTCTCTTTTAACTCTTGTTCAATTTTAATTCTTTCCAAATTGGCCAGCTGCTGCAAACGCATTTCCAAAATAGCCACCGCTTGCCTCTCGGAAAGCTTGAATTTTTTAATCAAATTAACCTTGGCGATATCTTTATCTTTTGATTGCTTGATGGTCTTAATAATTTCATCAATCTTTGCCAGTGCCAATTTCAAGCCCTGCAAAATATGAGCTCTGTCTTTGGCTTTGGTCAAATCGTATTCAATTCTGGCTCTAACCACGGCTTGACGATGCTTAATGTATTCTTCCAAAATCATCTTTAAGGTCAAAACGCGCGGCTGGATGCCGTCAACCAAAGCTAACATATTTGAGTGAAAAGTCGTCTGCAAATCAGTCATCTTATACAAACTGTTTAAGATCTTTTTGGGATAAGCGTCTTTCTTTAATTCAATTACGACTCTGACGCCTTCTTTGCTGGATTCATCGCGCAAATCTTTTATGCCTTCTATTTTTTTATCTCTGACTAATTCCGCGATGCGCTCAACCAAGGTGGCCTTGTTAACCTGATAAGGAATTTCGGTCACGATAATTTTATAGGTCTCCCCTTTGCCCTCAACAATTTCGGCTTTTGCTCTTAAAACAACGCCACCCTTGCCGGTTGCGTAAGTTTGTTTAATATCTTCGCCATTATAAATAATACCGCCGGTGGGAAAGTCTGGACCCTTAACAAACTTAGTCAAATCTTCAACCGTTGCATCGGGATTTTCAATCAAGTGAACCGTACCGTCAATCACTTCCGTAAGATTGTGAGGAGCAATGCTGGTAGCCATACCAACGGCAATACCCATGGTTCCGTTAATCAAAAGGTTGGGCAATTTTGCCGGCAAAACTGTCGGCTCTTTGTGAGAACCGTCGTAGTTAGGAATAAACTTTACCGTGTTTTTTTCTATATCAAACAATAGTTCCTCGGAAATGTTACCAAGTTTAGCCTCAGTATAACGCATAGCCGCAGCACCATCGCCATCCATTGAGCCAAAATTACCTTGACCCTTGATTAAAGGGTAGCGCATGGAAAATTCCTGGGCCATTCTGACCATGGAATCATAAACCGCCTGATCGCCATGAGGATGATATTTACCCAACACTTCGCCGACGACTGTGGCGGATTTACGAAATTTGGCGCCCGGCTTCAAACCGATACTCCACATGGCAAACAAAATTCTTCTGTGAACCGGCTTCATGCCATCTCTTACATCCGGCAAGGCGCGGCTGACAATTACTGACATGGCATAATCCAAATAAGACTCCTGCATTTCTTCGACAATCGGCCTGTCAATTAAACTGCCCACGCCCTCGCGCGCCAGCAAAGAACCTTGCTGAGGATTAGCTTGGTCTTTATCTTGATCTTGCTTTTTCTTAGGTAGAATTTTTTTGATGCGCTTAGCCATATTTATAAATTATTATCAATTGATTTAAATGAATTTATGATTAAATTTGTCGTGGTACTGTTGCTATAATCAAAGAAGGCTAGTATATGATCCGGTCGCTGAACAATTTTTTTGATGTTTATCATATTGGTTAAACTGCCGTAAGAAACAAATTTTTTTATTTCCAAAACCGGCGTTGTTGTGCCCTTTTGGCTTAACTCAAAAACCAAATCACTGGAAGTGCTTAATAAAAAATCGTTAGGATATTTTATGGTAAAACGATTTGATAAGTCGGTGTATTCAGCCCAATCGGCAGTCAATTGATTGCTCAAAACTTCTACCACCCCGTCTTTTACCTGCTCTTGCTTATCCTGTTTTAAATTATTCTGAAGGTCATTTAAATTGCTGCCAATATTTTCCGTTTTACTTTTCAACTCATTTAAAAAATTTTCCAAATCAGTCCCTACTCCGGAAAGCTCGCCGTTGCCCTGAGCCGAACTGTCGTTAATGCTTTTAATGGCAAATGGCAACCAAACGGCAAAGATGACAACCATTATCAAAACCAAAGACACAACATAAATAATTTTTCTGGTTTCAACCGGAATCTGATCAACGTCAAAACTTTTTTTTCTACCCGGTTTTGACTCTTGGTCTGACATAATATTCTAAAATTATGGCTCCATGACAACGACTTGAAGGTTGTCTTGAGGCAAATCCTTTTTGGTAATTTTGTATTTATTAACTTTTTCTTTGGGGCAAACACCAATCTCTTTGCAAAATAATGATAAATCAGAAAGTTTGGTTTTGGTTTTCAGGCCGGGTATTTCATAATGCATCGGAATTACAATACGAGGTTCAAGCTGACTTATAATTTCAGTTGCTTTCTTGGCATCAATGGTAGAACCGCCGCCAACCGGAATCATTAAAATATCAACTCCCTCCATTTTTTCCACCTGCCCATTAGCCAAAGCGTGACCCAAATCACCCAAATGACCAATGGTTATGCCATCAACTTCAATACGATAAATTGTATTACTGCCCAAATTAGCGCCTTCCTTGTCATCGTGATAGGCGGCCACACCTTGGATTAGAATCCCTTTAATTTCATATTCACCAGGGCCGGTAATGACAAACGGCTGATTTTCGCCAATGCCCTTTATCGCTTCAACATTACTGTGATCCGGGTGGTCGTGGCTAACCGTAACCACATCAGCGCTTAAGCGGGGCACTTTTAAACCAAAGTTGCCATCAAATGGGTCTGTCACCAAAGTACTTTTTTCGCCTTCAATCTTAAAAAATGATTGACCGTACCAATAAATATTCATGGTTTTAAAATAAATAATTTATAATAAAAAATTAACGAATAATCATTCATCGGCTTTTTATTATAAACTAAAAAGAAGCGGCTTTAACCACTTATATTTTAGCAAAAAAGCTTAATTCAAGCAAGGGTAAAATCAAAAAATATTAAAGAATAATTTGGCTTATTTAAGCCATTTTATTTAACCAATAAATCGGGCATTTTTGTAGATTTATTCGGAACGCCGGCGTTTAATAAATCAGATCTTTTTTTCTCAAATTCTGAAATCTTTTTTTCTCTAACCTGCTTCTCAAATTGCATCTTTTCGTTTATGGAACTGAACGACTTTTTGGTATAAATATTTTTATTCATTGCTTCATATGCCATTTGTTCATCAACGTCCATGGCCAAAGCCGATTGAATATTGGTTCTTCTTATCGCTTCTTTTTTCATTAAATCATCTCTTTCCAAATTGGCTGCCCTTTGCCAAACGGTAGAGCCAAGACGAGCGCCGAGCTCATTGGCCTTTTTTAGGGCTTTAATCGCACTTTCGGCCCTATCCTTACCGATAATTTTACCGGAAGCTGCGTATTGTAAATCACCAAAACCCGCTTTTTTCAAAGCATCATATTGACGACTTGAAACAAAGCCGCGCGAACCGGCAATGGCTTTGCGCAAATTATCAAGTCTAATTTTAGGTGGTAGCGATGGCTTGTCCATAATTATATTTTAACACAATCGTTAAAAAATGGCAGGTCTTGATTTATTTTTGAAAATATGGTAGTTTAATTAAACTTAATTAACATCTCTCTTTAATGAAAAGAGGGAGCTCTTGCGGCCAAGCCGGAAGGGCTAAGGTCTATTTTTTATGCCTAAAAAGAAAGAAACAGAAAAAACTGCAGCCGCGGCGATGACTGACGCCGGCCAGCAATTAAAGAAGCTTTTAACTGAAGGCGATTTTATTAAAATCCCTAAAGTTGGCGATATTGTTAAAGGTAAAATCCTTGATATTTCCCGATCTGAAATCAGACTGGAAATTGAAGGGCTAACTACCGGTATTGTTCGCGGTCGTGAATTCTTAGATGAATCAAACGACTACGACGATCTTAAGGTCGGTGACGAGGTTGAAGCCACTGTCATTGAACTTGAAAATGAAAACGGCGAAATTGAACTTTCATTTCGTTCCGCCGGCCACCAGAAAGCCTGGGACAATTTGGCTGAGCTGCGCGACAGCGGCCAAATCGTTAAAGCCACTATTACTGACGCCAATCGCGGCGGTTTGATGATTAAAGTCGGCCGAGTTCCCGGATTTTTGCCCGTCTCCCAATTAATGCCGGAGCACTATCCACGCGTTCCGGGTGGCGACAAAGGTAAAATCCTTGATCGCCTCAAAAGTTATATTGGCCAAGATTTTGACGTTAAAATTATTGACGTTAATGAAAGCGAAGACAAGTTAATTGTTTCCGAAAAAGCCAGCTGGGAAGAAAAGCAAAAGGATGTTATTGCCAGCTTCAAAGTCGGCGACACCGTTGAAGGCAAAGTTACAGCCGTAACCGACTTTGGCGTATTCGTCGAATTCGGCGAAGAAAAGCTTGAGGGCTTAGTTCACATTTCCGAACTGGCCTGGCAGAGAATTGATAATCCATCAGACTATGTTCAGGTTGGCGATACCATCAAAGCTGAAATCATCAATATTGAAAATTCAAAAATTTTCTTATCGATGAAAAAGCTAAAAGATGATCCCTGGAAAAACGTTTACGAAAAATATCAGGTCAATCAAATCGTCAAGGGTAAAATTTTGAAAGTTAATCCTTTTGGTTTATTTGTTGAACTTGATCCGGACATTCATGGTTTGGCTCATATTTCTGAGTTATCAGACAAGCCGATTAGCGATGTTAACGAAATTGCCAAAGCCGGCGATGTCAAAGATTTCAGAGTTCTTTCCATTGAACCGAACAATCATCGTTTGGGCTTAAGCTTGAAGCTTAAAGAAGATAAAAAACCGAAAGAAGCTGAAGAGAAAACTCAAGAATAGAATCAAAAAATCAGACTTGAAAAATATCGCTAAAACAGGTATACTATAGCAAGTTACCTGTTTTAGTTTTAAAAAAATTATGGCAAAAAATCTTACAAAAAATTTCCTCATCATTTTTTTGGTTTTTCTGGCCCTAGCAAGCCTTTTTTCGGTTTACATTAATCCGGAAAAATCAAAAACAAAAACCGACATCACCACGTTGGTTGAAAAAATCAATCAAAGCCAAGTCAAGAGCATCAAAGTTATTGACAATAGCATTGTTGCAACTTTAAGCGACGATTCTTTGATTGAGACACAAAAAGAAGCGTCTGAATCATTAAGTCAATTACTCAACAATTACAAAGCTGACCCGGAAAAAGTTAAAAGCGTTAAAATCGAGGTTGAACAAAATGACGGCTGGGAATTTTGGCTGGGCACACTTTTACCCTTTCTTATTCCTCTGCTCTTAATCGGTGCTTTTATCTATTTTATGATGCGCCAAGTTCAAGGAGCCAATTCCAAGGCCATGATGTTTGGCCAAAGCCGAGCCAGAGAAGTCGCGCCACGCGATCAAAAAAATCGTGTGATCTTTAAAGACGTTGCCGGCGCCAAAGAGGCCAAAGAAGAATTAACTGAAATTGTTGAATTTTTAAAAAATCCAAAAAAATTCTTAAATTTGGGTGCCAGAATCCCCAAAGGCGTTTTACTGTTTGGCCCTCCGGGCACCGGTAAAACCCTCCTGGCCAGAGCCGTAGCCGGTGAAGCAAATGTGCCGTTTTTTTCCATCTCCGGTTCGGAATTTGTGGAAATGTTTGTCGGCGTTGGTGCCAGCCGCGTCAGAGACTTATTTACCAAGGCTAAAAAGAACGCGCCCTGCATTGTTTTCATTGACGAATTGGATGCTGTTGGCAGACAACGCGGCGCAGGCATGGGTGGCAGCAACGACGAACGCGAACAAACCTTAAATCAAATTTTGGTTGAGATGGACGGATTTGATGTAACCACCAACGTTATTGTAATTGCCGCCACCAACCGCCCCGACATTTTGGATATGGCTCTCTTGCGCCCGGGACGCTTTGACAGACGAGTTGTTTTAGACATGCCCAATATTGATGATCGCGAGGAAATCCTAAAAGTTCACGCCAGAAAAAAACCGCTTGCAACCGAAGTTAATCTGCGCCAAATCGCCGAAAGAACTCCGGGTTTTACCGGCGCGGATTTAAACAATCTCCTAAACGAGGCGGCCATTCTGGCAGCCAGACGCAATAAAACCAAAATTGAAATGGTTGAAATTTTAGAAAGCATTGAAAAAGTCATCATGGGTCCGGAAAGAAAAAGCCACTTGCTTTCAGCTGATGAAAAAAAGAAAACCGCTTACCACGAAGCCGGTCATGCTTTAGTCGCTCACGAAATGCCCGATTCTGACCCGGTTCAGAAAGTCTCAATTGTTTCTCGCGGCCGAGCCGCCGGCTATACCTTAAAAATGCCAACCAAAGATAAATCATTTCAAACCAAATCGGAATTTGTGGCGGAGTTGGCTGTTCTTTTGGCCGGATATGTTACGGAAAAAGAAACGTTTAACGAACTTTCCACCGGAGCTTCAAATGATTTGAAAGAAGCCACAAAATTGGCCCGCCGAATGATTATGGAATTTGGCATGTCCGAAAACATGGGCCCAAGAACCTTTGGCAAGAGAGAAGATATGATATTTTTGGGCCGAGAAATCACCGAGCAAAGAGACTACAGCGAAAAAGTGGCGGAAATGATTGATCAAGAAATCAGCCGCTTTATTGAACAAGCCCAAAAAACCGCCTCGGAGATAATTAAAAAGAAAAAAGAAAAATTGGAAGAAATTGTCAACCAATTAATGGAAAAAGAAACGCTTGAACGGGATGAATTTAATCAAATTTTTGAACCAAAACCAAAAGCCAAAGAGGCTGCCGATGATTCAAAAAAATAAAGTTTGTAATTAAAATAAAAAAATAATTTAAATCTATGTACACTTATCGCCAAATTATTCTGCAAGCATTAAAAATCGCTTGGGAAAAACCACTGTTTTGGTTTTTTGGTTTCTTCTTGGCCTTATTGGGCGCGGGCAATGAGCTGGAATTATTCTCCGGCAGCTATGGCTTTGGTGGTCAAGGCGTATTTTTAGCCATTTTTCAGGGAATCGGCGCTTCCGATTTATTTACCCCGGCCGGTATTCAAGGTCTGACCCGAACAATTTTTCTACATCCAATATATATCTTTGTTTTTGCTTTTCTTTTCCTGCTCTTTTTTGCCGTCGCCATGTTAATAATCTGGTTAACCATAGTTTCTCAATCCGCGATTATCGGTAATGCAATTGCCGCCAGTAAAAATAAAGAATTTTCCTTTGCCCAAGCCTTTAGCCTAGGCATAAATAACTTCTGGCCAATTTTAGTTATTAACTTAATCCTAAAAACTATTGTTGTCTTTCTGGTCGTCTTTATCGGTTTTGCCGCCCTTGTTGATATAATTGGAAAAATTGGATTTATAATAATTTTTGATCTTTTCATCTTTTTAATGGTCGCCTCTTCTTTCTTAGCCCGACTTGGAGTTTGCGGCATAGTCCTAAAGGGCTGGAAACTTAAAGAATCAATTATAAACGCCGTATCATTAATAAAGAAAAATTGGTTAATTCTTATCGAAATCACGGTTATTCTTTTTCTCATCACTCTTACTGCCAACGGCTTTTTATCATTTTTGATCTCAAACTTACTTTACCAAGTTTTGTCTAAATTCTTCTGGTCAAAATTTGTGATATTTATTGCCTTTGGTTTAAGTATTGTATTTTTCATTTTAATTCAAACCGTTCTAACCATATTCCAATGGTCAACCTGGGCAATTATTTTTGAATTGATCACCGGCAAAAAAACAGTCCTTGACAGTCGTTTAACCAACCTGTTCAAAAAATAATATTTTTCACAAATCAGCCCCGGTTTCATCGGGGCTGATTTTATTTGGCTTAAAAACCAAAAAACGTTATAATTAGTATATCTATGCCGCAAAACGACGACACAATTAAAAAAATTCTCTCAAGTCGCGTCCCAAAAATTTCGGAAAATAAAGTTGCCGAGGTTTTTGATAAAAAAATGGGCACAATTGAGGTTAAAGAAAAAGAACGCGAGGCCAGAGAAAAAGCCTCGGATCTTGGTTTTGATTATATTGACCTAAAAGGATTTCCAATCAATTCAGAAGTTTTAGGGATAATTCCGGAAAAAAAATCGGGCGAATTGCACGCGATTTGTTTTTTTATGGGCAGCCATGATGTTCATATTGCCACTACCAACCCTCAAAATCAGGCTTTACTGGATTTTGTCGCCGAGTTGGAAAAAGAGTACCACGTTAATGCCAAAATTTACTTGATTTCTTTAAACAGTTTCAAATTCGCCTTTGCCTTATACAAAAATTTACCCAAAATCAAAAAATTTATCGGCGGCGTTGAAATTACCGAGGAAGATATTTTAAAATACGGCAAAGAAATAAATACCTTCAGAGATCTTAATAAAAAATTGGGCGAAGTCAATACGACTGATATGTTAACGCTGATAATTGCCGCCGCCGTCAAAGCCAGATCTTCTGATATTCACATTGAAGCCGAAGAAAAAGGCATTAAAATCAGATTTCGTATTGACGGTATTTTACAAGAAGCGGCGGAGTTAAAACCAAAGGTTTGGCCGCAAGTCATCTCGCGCATTAAATTAATATCAAGACTAAAAATCAATATAGCCGACCGACCTCAAGATGGGCGCTTTACCATTTTTTTGGAAAAAGAAAAAATTGACGTCAGAGTTTCTTGTCTGCCAACCGCTTATGGGGAAAGCGTAGTTATGCGTTTGTTAATGTCTTCGGTTGTTGGCATTTCCTTTGAATCGTTAGGCATCAGGGGTAAAGCTTTTGAAGTTCTTAAAAACCAAATTCAGAAACCAAACGGCATGATTGTTACTACCGGTCCAACCGGTTCGGGTAAAACCACCACTCTTTATGCAATTTTAAACAAACTTAATGACACGGAAACAAAAATTATTACGGTTGAAGACCCGATTGAATATAAAATGGCGGGCATTAATCAAAGTCAAATCGATGCCAGCAAAGATTACACCTTTGCCTCCGGCCTACGCTCAATTTTACGCCAAGACCCCGATGTAATTATGGTTGGTGAAATTCGCGACTTGGAAACGGCCGAAATTGCCATTAATGCCGCCTTAACCGGCCATTTGGTAATTTCCACAATCCACACCAATGACGCGGCCGGCACTATTCCTAGGTTCTTATCCATGCAAGTCAAACCCTATTTATTGGCCCCGGCCCTTAATGCCATGATCGGCCAACGTTTGGTTAGAAAAATTTGCGAGCACTGCAAACAAGAAATTGAATTAGACAATAAAACTTTATCCAGGGTAATGAAAATCTTATCCGAAATTCCGGAAACTTCCGGCTCAAGCGTTTCAGCCGAAGAATTAAACAAACTAAAATTCTATAAAGGTGCCGGTTGCGAACAATGCCAGGGTCTAGGCTACAAGGGCCGCATTGGAATTTATGAAATCATGGGAATGAACAAAGAAGTTGAAGCCATGATTTTATCCGGCCAAGTTTCAGAGTACGATATGCGCGCCGTGGCTATTAAAAACGGCATGATTACCATGATCCAAGACGGCTTACTTAAGGCCGTAGACGGCATCACTTCTGTTGATGAAGTCTTCAGGGTGGCCAAAGACGTTTCCGCACCGGAAATATAAAAACACAAACCACAAACCCCTCGCCAGACGAGGGGTTTTTTATTCTTGACAAAATTATTATTTTCGTGTAATATTTTTACTTGTGTTCCTTAAACTTGGCTTGCAACTTGGAGAAACGCCAACAACATGGAAAAGAAAAAGATTCTTCTCGCACTCCTTCCACATCAAGTGGAAAAGATAAAAAGTGCCCTGGAAACTTTGGGGTACAAGATGTTTGTTTCTACCGAACCTGATTGCTATGCGATTCGGGGAGAAATTACCAGGGCAATGGAAGGTGATTCGCCCATCGACATTATATTCATGTCCTCTGATCTCACAGACGGACAAAAAAAAGGTCAGGGAGTTAACTTCCTTAAAAGCCTGCGGAATCGACACAACATTGAGACGCCAACAGTGGTAGTCAGCGACGTTGAGCCGGATTTGCTTGGCAACCTGGAAGTGGTGCACCAGCATTTTGCCGCCTGGCTGCCGCCGCCGTTTTCACAGGCTTGGGTTGAAGCCGTGCTCCGGCACGTGCACAAGCCAAAAATCTAACCTGCCCCTTATTTGGCGCAGACAGCAACCTCTGGTTGCTTTTTTTTACTCAAAATTTTAAATTTCGGCCATTGGCTTGGGCAATTTATCGCCCAACCTCTTGGGCAAAGAAAGGCTACCCAAACAATTAACGGAGTTTTCAATAACAACATTATTACCCATACGAGAATAAGTTTCATCAACCACTCTTTGGCCTAATAATTCTCTTTTATCATCCAAAAGTTCGCGGCTGATATTTAAAATTGGTCGCAATCGATCAAGAGTGGCTGTGTGCTGAGCAATAAGCGAATTGGAATAAGTCTCAGCCCCATCATCACCACCTTTTCCCTTGAGACGATTTAATAAATTTTTACTTCTATAAAAAGTATCTATCACCCTATCGGCGTAATCTTGCATTTCCGAAACATTTATTGCCCAATCTCCCTGCAAACGACTGTAAACATCGGCAAGTTCGCTTAAAACAAACCTTGACTCTTCTTCGTTTCCTGTGGAAAAATTCTTAAAATCTCGATCCAGCTCTCTCAAAATATTACCTAAAACATATATCATCTGATCTTGCATCTGCCGATGAATTTGTTCCAATAAAGCCAGCTGAACCGGATTCTTTTCCATTACCGCCATCGCTTGAGACCTCAGCCTCTTTGCCCTGACTGGATCATTG
The DNA here is from genome assembly GCA_964540635.1 of uncultured Gammaproteobacteria bacterium. GTDB lineage: Bacteria > Patescibacteriota > Patescibacteriia > Buchananbacterales > UBA6539 > 02-FULL-45-11b. The sequence goes on along the minus strand of CAZINP010000001.1, from coordinate 213,026 downwards.
TCTTCACGAGCCGCTTTATACAAATCTTGAGAATATTTAAAATCACGCGCTAGACGTTGAATACTTTTCGGTCCCAAGGCCAAAACCGCCTTGGGTACGTTTTTAATAAAACCAACTTTTTTCCTTTTAGCCTCAGAAGTAAAGTATTTTAATCTGGCCATGACGCCGTTATCCAAACCTTCAACTATGCGATCGTGTTTAGACATATAATTACGGTCGTTTTGCGTGCTGGTCACATCAACGGCTAAACGATATAACACCAAGTCCCCATTCTTTCTTTTTTTAATAAACTCCAAGACCAAATCGGTTTTATTTTTTTCATCATCATATAATGTCGTATCACAAACCAAGCAATTCTCACCCAGCCAGTTTGAAGCCTCACAATGCCGATTGATAATATATTCCAAAATCAAGCCGCGCTTTGTTTTGGGGCTTTCCTCTCTGGCCCTATTAAATCTATCAAGCTTTGCCTGATCGGTAGCCACTCTTTGTTCAGTATAAAATCCCGGTTCATCTTCAAAGTCAATAAACTCCTGAATTTTCGGCCGTTGCGCATCAGCTAACAAAGCAGCCGCGTAAACCTCTTCTTCTTCTTTTGTTAATTCGCTCTCCCCGACAACTTCAAATTTATTTCTTCTAAAATCGGGACTGGATTGAAATTCATCGTGGCTTCTGTGGGCATTAGCGCCAAATCTAGACATAAATTATTTGATATTAATTTTTCTTTGATTATTCTTGGTAATTAAGATATTAAGTTTAATTGAATTTTTTGGCAAGATTTTTTTAATTTTTTCAGCCCACTCAATCAAAACAATTGAATCAGAACGATTAAAATATTCTGCAGCGCCAATCGCCTCAATCGCATCCGGCTGGCCAACACGATAACAATCAATATGAACAAAATTCTTAATTTTTTTAGTTGAACTAACGATATTATAAACCTTCATTATGACAAAGGTCGGCGAAGTGATAATTTCTTTAACTCCCAGTCCGGCGGCCAAACCTTTCGTAAAAACGGTTTTACCCGCTCCCAAATTACCGGTTAAAGCCAAAACTTCCCCGCCTTTTAATTTTTGAGCCAACCTTTTTCCCAACAAAAAAGTCTCTTCTTCGGTTTTGGTTATGAATTGCTTTTGATTTATCATATTGATAAATTGGGATTGACTTTCAATTTATGCCATAAAACCGGCTTTTCAAAATAACCGGCAACCGCGACCATGGCCGCATTGTCAGTGCAAAAATCAAATCTCGGCATAGAAAAATTTAAATTAATTTTTTTTGCCTCTTCGGCCATGGTTTGGCGCAACAAACGATTGGCTGAAACGCCACCGGATAACATAATTGTTTTGGCCTTAAAATCAACAGCGGCTTTAATTGTTTTTTTGGTCAGAACATCAACGGCCGCTTTTTCAAAAGAAGCGCACATATCAGCTTTGAATTTTTTGTCCCGATTTTTAATTTTTTGAGTCGCATACAAAACCGAAGTTTTAAGACCGGAAAAACTGAAATTGTAATCACCGGAATCAATCATCGGACGAGCCAATTTAAAAGAATCAACCTTACCTCTTTGGGCTAATTTGGAAACGGCCGGACCACCCGGGTAACCGATATTTAAAAGCTGAGCCACCTTATCAAAGGCTTCACCGGCCGCATCATCTACTGTCTGACCAATTTTTTTGAAATTTATAGCACTCTTAAGATAAATCAATTCCGTATGGCCGCCGGAAACAATCAAACAAATAGCCGGATAATCAATCTTTTTATTTTCCAGCCAATTGGCATATAAATGCGCTTTCATATGATTAATTGGCACAATCGGTTTTTGCCAAGCAAAAGCCAAAGACTTGGCCGTTTCAAGGCCAACCATTAAAGAAGTGATCAATCCCGGACCGGCGGTTACTGCGACTCGATCAATCTTTTTAAAATTAACATCGGCCACGGCTAGCGCCTGATCAATTACCGGAATAATGTTTATAATATGATTTCTGGCCGCCACTTCCGGCACAACGCCGCCGTATTTTTTATGGATATCAATTTGCGAAGAAACCACATTTGAAAGTAAATCAAAACGGCGGCCGTTTGTTTTCAAAACTGCCGCGGCTGTTTCGTCGCAGCTGCTTTCTATACCTAAAATTATCATAAAAAATTATTTTTCTTTGCTAATCAAAAAAACCAAATCCAAATCAGAGCTGCCGTCTTCAATCAAAACTTTTTTTGCCCTGAACCCCAAACCTGGGTTATCGTGAACCAAATCAACAATTTCATAACCACGATCAACCAAAATCTTTTTAACCTCATCTTGATTTGATTCGGTAATGGTAAACTTTTCACCCTCAATATCCAAATCAGAAATATTCTTTACTTCCATTATCTGGTCTGCCCCACCCTCAGCCGAAAGCCTAGTAACTATCTCGCGCATGGTTTTAATTTCCTCTTGACGATTGAATGACCCCCCTGAAGCCAAAGCGCCCAAAGGATTTTCTTTATTCATATCATTGGGACTGATTCTATCAACTTCATATTGATTATGACCAGACTTACCCTCAGCCGCCAAGTGCTGATCCAGCCCCGGCTCACCAACAAAAACCGTTTCAATTCCATCGTGGTCGCCATTTCCCATTGGATCTTTCCCGTCTCTTACGGGTCTAATTTCTCTATTTGAAAACTCAGATGCAATAGACATATTTTAATTTTAATTCAAAAAAATGTTAATTTTTCTCATTAAATTATAACATTTTGACATCATTTGACAACCCAGCGTAAATTGTAAATTTTAACTAATTTTAGCCAAATTATTTAATAATATTTTATTTAACCTTTAATTAAACCAATAAATATAAGGGTTTTCCCCTATTTTCTATTGTTAATCGTTTCCAAATTTGGTATTATTTATAAGTAATTGCTAATAATTATTAATAATTTGAACTTATGGCAAAAGGTTTGACCAAATCGCAGATTATCAGCGGCTTAGCTGATAAGAGCGGTTTAAGCAAAAAAGATGTCACCGGCTTATTAGAAGCAATGGTGGAAATGGCCTACGATGAAACCAAAAAGAACGGTGAATTCACTGTTCCTGGTTTGGGCAAATTAATCAAGAAAGCTCGCGCCGCCAGAATGGGCCGCAATCCGGCTACCGGTGAACAGATTAAAATCCCGGCTAAAACCGTGGTTAAATTCCGCGTCGCTAAAGCCGCCAAGGATTCAATCTTGTAATCAAACTTTTCAATAAAAAATCCCGCCACCCGGCGGGATTTTTTTAAATCTTTAAAAACAAGCCAATTTGTAATATAATAGCTAAAGGATTAAACCCTTTAATAATAACTTAAAAAAATATGGGAGATAGATTTTTTGGGGGGCCCAAAGAACCATCTATGGAAATCGAAACGGAAGGCAAGCGGGATTTACGCCGAGAGATCGAAAACGTACCAGCTGAACAAAAACAAACAATTCTTAAAATCTACGAAGAAATCTATACTCAATATCCGCCCGACTTTTATCACAATGAAAAAGGGGAAATTGATGTTGAGAAGTTAAATGAATTTACCGGCAAATTCAATGAAGGGATAAGACAACCAAACAGCGGCTTTAAAGAAAATGACTCGTGGGACGATCCAAAAACAAATTTGGCCAAAGCGGCGGCCATCTCTGATGTTCAAACAAGTCCGGAAAAATATGCTGAATATCAAAGATCATTAGAAATTGCTTGTGCCAGTGAGGTCAGAAGCTTATGGGAAAAATATGAATGGGTTTTAAGAACGGGCGAAGTGCCAAAAACACCTTTAAAAAATTGGCTTGAAAACGGACGCGAAGAAGAGAAAAAAATAATTGAAAAATATGGACCGCTTTTGGGTGAAGAAAGGGTAGAAAGAGCGATATTGGCCCAAAACACAGAAGGCGAAGAAAAACAAGACCATCTGATATATCGCTTAAGAGCCTTTGAAAAACCTGTCTTGAGAATGAATGAAAGCGAATTGGTCGAAGAATGGTTTAATAAGCGCTGGGGGGCAAAACCAAGCCGCGATTTTGAAGCTTGGCTGAAAAGCAAATAATTTTATATAAAAAATCCCGCCGAGTGGCGGGATTTTTTTATTAAGATATTAAGATTATATTTCGTAGATTTTTTTATACGAAGCAATTTCAACAGATGCTTTTGTTTCTTTTTCCAAAGCCAGGGCTAGGGCTTTGTTATTTTCTTTTTCACCATGAACAACAAAAAACTTTTGCGGTCTGGGCGAAGTAATTTCTTTGGCCCAGGCCAAAAGCTTTGGTTTGTCCGCGTGCGATGAATAAGCGCCAATCGCAATTACTCTGGCTTTAACTTTAATTCTCTTGTCATCAATTATCACACTATCAACACCATCTAAAATTTCACGGCCCAATGAACCGGCAGCCTGATAAGAAATTATCAAAAGAGTGTTATTGGCGCTGTCCAAATAGCGTTTTAAGTGATGCGGCATCCGGCCGCCATTGCACATGCCGCTGCCGGCAATAATCACTTTCGGCGGTTTGATTTCATTTATTCTTTTTGACTCTAAGCTGCTGGGCGTGTAAGTCAGGCCTTGGAAACGAAACAAATTATCGCCTTGACCCATCAATCTTTTTGCTTCGGCATCAAAATACTTGCTGTGTTTTTGATAAACCTCAATGGCTCTGATTGCCAAAGGGCTATCCAAAAAAATTGGGACCAAAGGTAATTTGCCGTTTTCAACCAAAAAATTCAATTCGTACAAAACCTCTTGCGTTCTTTCCAAAGAAAAGGCCGGGATCATCAAAACGCCGCCGCGGCCAACTGAATCCAAAACCGCCTTTTTTAATTTTTCAATTCTTTCCTCCCCGGGTTCGTGGACAATACCGCCATAAGTAGATTCAATAAAAACAAAGTCAGCGCCAGTCTCGGTTTGAGGGTCGCGCACAATGGGCGCGGGCGGATTGCCCATATCGCCGGTAAACAATAACTTTTTATTTTTTTTGTTTTCTTTCAATTCAACCTCAATCATGGCCGAACCCAAAATATGACCGGCGTCGCGAAAAGTTACGCTTATCTCTGAGGTTGGATTAAACTTTTTATCATAATCAATCGCTTCAAAATTAGCTATGATCTGATGAACATCTTCTTCGGAATAAAGCGGTTCCTTGCCCATGGCGTAAGCCTCTTCGGCAATCACCCTGGCCGAATCCAAAAGCATAATTTCGGCAAAATCACGCGTCGGCGGAGTGCAATAAACTTTTCCCGAAAAGCCCTCCTTAAAAAGTTTGGGTATGCGTCCGCAATGATCCAAGTGAGCATGAGTTAATAAAACAAAATCAACGGCCGAGGCGTCAAATTTAAACTTATCCAAATTTCTGGTATCAAAAAACTCTTTGCCTTGAAACACGCCGCAATCAACGACAAATTTGCTCTTTTCGGTTTCAAGTAAAGTGCACGAACCGGTTACTTCCTGGGCCGCGCCATGGAAAGAAATTTTCATAAAAATGCTAAATATGTTTTATTCTTTAATTTTACCAAATTTAAACTCAACTGACTAACCCGAACACGATTTATCATAAAAAATAACAAACTTGATTTATTCAAGAAAAAGGGTTATAATAATTTACTAGTTAATAATAATTTTAAAAAATATGACTTCAAATCAGAAAGAATTCAATGCCGGTAAGTGGCAAAAAGAAATAGATGTAAGAGACTTTGTCTTTAATAATCGAACCAAATACGACAATCAGCCTGATTTTTTGGTTCCCGCAACACCCAGGACCAAAAAACTTTGGACTGAATGTACCAAGCTAATGGCCAAGGAAATCAAAAATGGCGGCGTGCTTGATATTGATACCAAAAATATTTCCACCATTACCAGCCACAAAGCCGGTTATATTAAAAAAGATTTGGAAGTAATTTTTGGACTTCAAACTGACAAACCGCTCAAAAGAGGCATTAAGCCGTTTGGCGGTATTCGCGTGGTTGAAAAAGCCTGCGAAGAAAACGGCTACAAAGTTGACGATGAAGTTGTAAAAATTTGCACGCAATACCGAAAAACCCACAACGACGGCGTATTTGATGCTTACGATGAACAAATAAGGAAATTAAGATCAACCGGCGTTATTACCGGTTTGCCCGATGCCTACGCACGCGGCCGCATTATCGGCGACTATCGCCGCGTGGCGCTTTACGGCATTGATAAATTAATTAAATCAAAAGAAGAAGATAAAACCCGCTTTGTCGGCGCCATGACTAATGATTTGATTCAGCTCAGAGAAGAAATCAGCGAGCAAATTAAAGCCTTGAAAATGATTAAGGAAATGGCGGCCAGCTATGGTTTTGACATTTCTCAGCCCGCCCAAAACGCCAAAGAAGCGGTGCAGTGGACTTATTTTGGTTACTTGGCCGCGCTCAAAGAACACGATGGTGCAGCCATGTCGTTAGGCAATGTCAGCAATTTCTTTGATGTTTATTTTGAAAGAGATTTGGAGTCTGGTGCATTAACCGAAGAACAAGCCCAAGAAATCATTGATCAATTTGTAATTAAATTGCGTTTGGTCAGACATTTGCGCATGAATGAATACAATCAGCTTTTTGCCGGCGACCCGACTTGGTTAACCGAATCAGTGGGAGGCATGTGGGAAAACGGCGAGCATAAAGTTTGCAAAACCACTTATCGCTTTTTGCATACTTTAAAAAATCTCGGCCCCTCACCCGAACCAAACCTTACGGTTTTATGGTCGGACAAATTGCCAAAGCCGTTTAAAGAATTTTGCACCAAAACCAGCATTGAAACTTCATCAATTCAATATGAAAACGACGATTTGATGCGCAAAGTTTTTTGCTCGGATGATTACGGCATTTCCTGCTGCGTCTCTTTGCTCAAGACCGGAAAACAAATGCAATTCTTTGGCGCCAGATGCAATTTGGCCAAAACTCTTTTAATCGCCATTAACGGCGGATTTGATGAAATGTCTGATACCAAAATCGTTGACGGAATTGAAAAAATGGACGGCGCGCTTGATTATGAAAAAGTTTTATCAAGCTACAAAAAAGCAATGGAATATGTGGCTCAAAATTATGTTAATGCCATGAACGTCATCCATTATATGCACGACAAATATTATTACGAAAGAGCGCAGATGTCGCTGTTAGACACCGACGTTGAAAGAGTGATGGCTTTTGGTATTGCCGGCTTGTCAGTTGTTACCGATTCACTCTCGGCAATCAAATACGCCAAGGTAACTCCCATAAGAGACGAGAGAGGCATTGCCGTTGATTATAAAATTGAAGGCGATTATCCCAAATACGGCAACGATGATGATCGCGTTGACTCAATTGCCAAAGAAATTGTTATGGCTTTCAATACAGAATTGAATAAGCACAAAATTTACAGGGACGCAGCGCCAACTTTGTCGGTTTTGACCATTACTTCCAATGTGGTTTACGGCAAAAAAACCGGCGCTACTCCGGACGGCCGAAAGGCTGGTGAACCGTTTGCGCCCGGCGCCAACCCAATGCACGGCCGCGACACTTCCGGCGCGATTTCCTCTCTTAATTCTGTGGCCAAACTTGAATATGAATACGCCAAAGACGGCATCTCAAACACTTTTTCCATTGTCGGTCCGGCCTTGGGCGCGACCGAAGAAGAGAAAGTCGGAAATTTGGTTTCAATCCTGGATGGATATTTTGGCAAAGGCGCACATCACTTAAATGTTAATGTCTTAAACAAAGAGACTTTGCTTGATGCCATGAAAAATCCGCAAAATTATCCGCAGCTGACCATTCGCGTTTCCGGTTATGCCGTTAACTTCATCAAGCTTACCCCCGAACAGCAAAAAGAAGTTTTAGCCAGAACTTTCTTTGAAAAAATCTAAATCCCAACACTAAAAGTCTCATGTTAAAAATCCATTCAATTGAATCTTTGGGAACCCACGAAGGGCCGGGAATCAGATTTGTCGTTTTTCTACAGGGTTGCAATTATCGTTGCCTTTACTGCCATAATGTTGATACGCAAAATCTTGAAGGTGGCAAAGAAACCCCTGACGAAGAATTGCTTCGTCTCATTGAAAACTCAAAACCTTATTACAAAAATGAAGGCGGCGTAACTTTTTCCGGCGGAGAACCTTTGATGCAAGCAGAAGATTTAAAAATCATCTGCCAAAAAATAAAAGAAAGAGGATTTAACATTGCTCTGGATACAAACGGTTCAATCCTTACTCCGGCCGTAAAAGAATTGCTTGAATTTGTTGATTTGATTTTACTGGACATCAAACATATTGATCCGATTTGGCACGAAAAAATTACCGGTCAAAAAAACGACGCCCCCCTCGCCTTTGCCCAGTATCTTAAAGATATAAATAAGCCGATTTGGCTTAGGTATGTTTTAGTGCCGGGCTATACCGACCAACCGGAATTTCTGGAAAAACTTGGTCAGCACTTTAAAGATTACGGAAATGTTAAAAGGATGGAAATTCTGCCCTATCACACTTTCGGGGTGTATAAATTCAAAGAGCTTGGCAAAGAATATGAATTGGAAAAAATTTCACCTCCCACTCCGGATCAAATCGCGCAAGCCAAAAAAATCACCGAACCGTATTTTGCTGAAGTAATAATCAGATAGAATAATAAAATTCGCGCCAAGGGCGCGAATTTTTTATATTGACAAAAAAACGATTATATCATAATATCTAGGGTTGCCGGGCTTAACCCAAAACCAAGAGGAGAAATTACGACGATGGCAGACAGACTAAATGATGTTGTAATCGGTGACCAAATCACCGTTTGCATTAAAGACTTGGGCGAAGTCTCAATTAAAAGCGTGCCGCAGCGCCTGATTTATTACGCGGCCGATGCCTACAACCAACTCACCGGAAAACCGGTGCCAAAAAGTTTTATGCCAAAGCTTTCCCTTGTTTCCTTTTCCGAAAGGACAAAAAGGCTTGCGGTAGTCGTAAAAAAATAACGGCCAATGGCCGTTTTGGATCAGAAGTTTTCTGATCTTTTTAATTATTTAGAATTGAAATAAATCTTGCAAAATCATTAGTGATAAAATATCCCCTAAGCTTATACAAATCATCTTTGGTTTGGATTTTGCCGTTTACAATATCGCGCGCCGAAGTATAGCCCGCTGATTTTATCATTTGTGTTGACGTGGCGTCCTTGTCGCCGAACGGATAAGAAATAGTATAAATCTCTTTACCCAACTCTGTTTCAATTTTTTCCTTACTGCTAAAAATCTCTCGTTTTAAGTCCGCTAAATTTTGCCGACTGAAATATTGATGATACCAACCATGCGAACCGATTTCCATGCCTTTTGCCTCAAGCTCCCTGACCTGATCCCAATCCAAATAATTTTTGCTCTTGCCAATCGGGTTGGCAAAAATATAAAAAGTCGCACTCAAATTATACTTTTCCAAAACCGGCAAAGCGTTTTGATACTGACTTGGCAAACCGTCGTCAAAAGTAATTATCACCGGCTTTGGGGGCAAAACAAATTTATCCGCAAAGGCCTGGGCCAACTCAAACATAGAAACGCTTTGAAAACCGTTGTCTTTAAGATACGCCATTTGCTTTTCAAACTCAGTCGGCAAAACATAAAAAGTATAACTGCCGGAATTGGCCGGCGGCAAATCAGAATCAATGTGATGATAAATCAAAATGGGAATTTCAATTTGATCTATCACGGCTTGATTGCCATCCTTGACCACCGAGGCACAGCTGCCGTCTAAACAGGCGCAGCGAAATTTCTTTTCTTGGTCCCAGCTATCACAAGAACAGTCCAAAGATTTCTGGCAAGATAATTTTTCAGAATAATCATCCAGGCTCTTAGGAATTAAACAAGCAACCACGCACTGTTTGTTTTCACAAAAAGCCTGATACGGGCAGTTGGATTGAACGGCAAATTCAGCCGGCAGCTCACAGTCAGCTGACTGGGAACACTCCGATTCTTTGGTTAAATCCGGTTGATTGACTTTTGGTTTTTGCCCCAGCGAACAACCGCTTAGGATCAACAAAAGTAATAATGTAATAAATTTCTTTTTCATGGTTTAATTATAACAAAGGCCGGGGTTTTAAAGAAATTCGTCTTTTGATTGATATTGACAAAACGGCAAAAATAAGGTAATATTTTTTCTGTAGTAAAAAACTTTTGCTACCTATTATTATTTTCATGGCCCTATCGTCTAACGGCTAGGACACCACGCTTTCAATGTGGTAATCGGGGTTCGATTCCCCGTGGGGCTAAATAAAAAACTCTCGGTTTTACCGAGGGTTTTTTATTTATCTCGGCTGTGGGGAATCGAACGGGCAGAAGCGAGGCAAGTTCCGAGTCCCGCCACAGCGGGACGAGGAATGAAGCCAAGCGTCGACAAAGCCGAGCTGGCGCAGGCTTTGGCGCTGCCCAGGGCAACGAAGTCCGAGCGGAAGCGAGGACGAGGCGGAATTCCCCGTGGGGCTAAATAAAAAAATTAGCATCAATCTTTTTGCTAAATTTTGTAAATGTCCACTTAAGTTATAATGTTAGAAATTTTAGCTTGACTTAGCAATTTAATTATGGTATGCTTTGCTAGTAATACTTTAGTATTACTGCCCTTGTGGTGCTTATGGAATTGTCCATAAGATATTATGTTAAGAATTAAAGTCAACGTTATTTCCTCTAAGGAGACAGATAACAAGGCTTTGAACCTGAAACGGAGATTGGCGCTGCAAACAGCTGCCAATAATGAATCAAGAAGAATAAGACACATTAACATAATAACATTGTTTATTTATTCCGATTTTATCTGGACGATCTCTTATGGAGACGCAAAATTTTTGATCCCTTAACATTGTTATTAAGGTGCCAGAGCCAAAAATGTTAAGGGTGTGGGATGTTTATGAGTTTAAATATTTTAAAATTGAGAGAAGAATGGATTAAACAAGAAAATAAGAAGATACATACCGGAGGATATGAACGATTGAAAAGGAAGTACATACATTTTGATTTTCGAGCAAAAGAATTAAACAATGAAAACACAAAATTTATCTTTGAACCTGGTCAAGTGGCCAGGCATTCTTTTTATCCATTTATTAGGTCAGTTAGGCAGACAAGGAGAAGGAAACAATCAACTGACCAACGAATTATTGATAAAAAAGAAAGACTTATTAATTACGCATCACATAAAGATTCATTAATTTATTCTTGGTATAATTTTTATTTAAATTATAGATATGAAATTCTTGCTAATAAATTAAAGATAGACGATAGTATTATTGCTTATCGTAAGTTAAATAAATCAAACATAGATTTTGCCAACGAAGTTTTTCAGTTAATAAAAACAATTTCGCCTTGTATCGTGATTTGTTATGATATTGAAAAATTTTTTGACAGTTTAGACCATAACTTAATTAAAAATCAATGGAAAAAATTACTTTATAATCCTGAAGATATATTGCCCCCCGATCACTATAAAATATATCGATCCATTACTAAATATTCTTATGTTGAGTATGATCAAATAAAAAAATTATTCAAGAATAGCAAAGGAAGGTTATGTAATCCAAACGAATTTAGGAATAAAGTTAGAGATCAAGGAGTAATTAAAAGCAACAAAAGAAAAGGAATTCCTCAGGGATCACCTATTAGCTCGGTTATTTCAAATTTTTACATGTTAGACTTTGATATTTGTTTAAAGAATTATGCTGCATCTCATCAAGGTATATACAGGAGATACAGTGATGATATTTTAATTGCAATACCGAGTGTAGAAGCTTTGCAAGCTGAAAAAATAAATGAAGTTAATTTAATAATAGAAAATCAAATAAAGAATCAACATCTGGAAGTGCAGCAATCAAAGACAGATAAGAAAATGTTTAGATTTAGCTCTGGAAAATTAGTTTGCTATGACATAAATTTAAATAAATCTAATATGCAATACCTTGGTTTAATTTTTGATGGTGAAAGAATAGATATAAGGCCATCTTCTTGGGCAAGGTATAAAAGAAGGCTCAATAAGATGATTTCGTCAAAGGTATTTAGGGCAGTGGATAAATCAACTTATGTATCGAGAAGAAAAATCTATTCAAAATTTACTGACTTGGGACATAATAATATGATCAGTTACTTAAAACAGATATCGCAAATTTCTAATCAAACTAAAAATAAAATTTCTCGATACAGAATGATAAAATATATAAAAAGACAGATCCAAAGAAAATTAGATAAGCGTAAAAACACTTGATTTATTTGGATTATTTGTTATTATACATCTGAGTTTGCCACTCATTAGGGCAAGCTCTAAATAAAAAATTCTCAGCAAGCTGAGGATTTTTTATTTATTAGTATATTTAAGATAAATTCTTATTTTACTGCAGGGCGGCTCGGGTTTTTGAACCAACCAAACCATAGCCGGTAGTTGCTTCGTCGCCTTGGCAAACAATATTTTTACTGCATTGAAATTTTTGGACAGCCAGGCGGGTTAAGGCGCCAAAGTATTGAGTTTCATTGCCCAAAGAACCGGGACCCGATTCGCTAATAATAAATCCCTTTTGATTAAGTAACTGCTGAAGCACTTTCACTTCATCGCTTGTGTCCCCAAAAGCAAGATCACTTGTGATTAGCGTATTAGACGCAACGGATTTTTTGGAGCAAGCCGGCCAAGGTTGTGGGCCAAGGTTATTGTAAAGATGTCTAGCATAAGCTAAATTGCCTTCAACTGAAAAAATATCCATACCCAACTCCTTGGCGTAGTCCTTGTGGATTTTTTCATCAATTTGATAAACCCCGACATATAGCCCACTGCCTTTTAGGACGGTGCCATTATCGTTAAACTGACGAAATCCCGATTCGCACTTGGCAATATCAATCATTATTGGAATATCAATAAAATATTCTTTTACTTTTATTTCAATTTCTGCAGGCGTTTCAAAACCGGATTCAGCTGATTTTTCCGGATCCAAATTCACATCAACCGAACCCAGCGCTTCACCAAAACTATATTGCCAAAGCACTTCATTTTTTACAACAATTATTGATGACCACGAATAACCAAGCGCATTGAAGGTTTCTTCGTTTGGTATCCAATGCAATATATTATCCTGGGATACCAAAAAAACTTCGGCAAACTCGCCCTTTAAAAGAGTGCCTTTGTCATATAACACGGCGGCTTGGGCCGGATTGGCTAATAATATAAAACTGAATAATATTACGGCGATAAAAATGGTTATTGGGAGCTGATTTTTTATTTTCATATTCTTATATTTTATCACAGTTAAATATATTTTAAAATATTCATTCATTTTAAATGACCAAAAAATTTTAAAATTTATAAATACTTATTTGGATTTTTTGGTTTCCCATTTTTTACGACAAACTCTAAATAAAAAACTATCGGTTTTACCGAGGGTTTTTTATTTGTACCCATGTTTGATATAATGAAATTAAGTTTTGTCTTAATAAAATATTTCATCAAAATGATAATAAATAATCACTTACCCAAAATCGCCATCGGCGTTTTTGTTTTAAATTCACTTTTAATGGCTTGGGTAAATTTAGCCGTCGGCATTATCGGCAATGAAAACCACCCGGCCAATCTGATGTTTTTCGGCATTATAATCTTTGTTTATTTAAGTGCGGTTTTTTCTCGCTTAAAATCAAAAATAATGGCTGATTGTTTGTTTATCGCCGCTTTGGCGCAAATATCAGCGCCCTTTATTGCCGCGGCCATTTGGCATCCGCCGGTAAATATCGGCTTTTTTATGGTGCTGGCCTTTAACCTTTTCTTTGTTATTTTATGGTTTATCTCCGGGTTACTTTTTTTAAAAGCCGCTAAATTAAAAAAATAATTTTTCATAATTATGTCTGCCGAAAGACCAAACCCATATTCCGAACAATCCGAAAGATCAGCCGAGCAAAACCGCCAGCTTCTGCGTAAAAAATTATCTCAACTGGAAGAAACGCGATCCGGTTTTGATCTTTTGCCAAAAGAAATGCGCCAAAGAGTAATTGATAAAAGTTTTGAAAAAACGGGGCTGCAGATGGCCGTACCCGATTTACCAAAAGAAGAAGAAGCGCAGGCAGCAAAAGAAATGACCGATGAAGACGGCCGAATCAGATTAATGCAACACCTTCTTTTTGATATCAGAACAGGCGTAAAACCGGAAGACGAAAATCGACTTCTGCCGGGCAGAGATACCGACTATGCCGTCGACTATTATAGAAAATTAATTGATTCAATTTGGTCCAACCGCTTTCGGCCGGAAAATGAATATCAATATTTTCACCAAGATGAATTTGAGAAAGAACGGCTTAAGGCTGAAGCTTTAAAAAAACAAATCGTTGAACTGCAACAAAGAATCAGCCAAAAAGAAGAGGCTTTAAAAAAATCAAAAAAACCGCACGAAAAAAGAACTTTGAGCGACGAACTTTATAGCTTAAAAAATCAAATGATTGACCTGGATAATCAATACCTGCCCTATCGTTTAGGCGAAGCGCTATCGCACAGTCCCTTAAAAACCCAGCGCCAAGAAAGAGCCAAAACCCAAGTGGCCGCGGTTTTGGCTGAATATATGAGCCCGGAAGAATTCTCAATGGCAGCCACCGAAGCTATTACTCACCACCACTATAAAAAGATAATCCTTGAATATCGGCAAAATCCCGGCCAGCCCGTAAAAGATCGCTTTTGGGGTGAAATAAAACCGGAAAGAATTGAAGAATGGCAAGAACATTTTCAGAAAATTAATCAAGCAGTTGATGACTGGTACCAAGGACACAAAGATGATCAACCGGCACTAAGTTTGGAAAATTAACCATAAAAAATATCCCGCCTTTAGCGGGATATTTTTTTATTTGAAGTTGATTAACGAATGCTGGAACCGGTAATGTAGCTGTCGGCGTGAATTTGATTGACTTCGCAGACATCGGCCCAATTATAATTGGCTTTAAGAAAAGCGCTGGCCGAAGCAAACGGGCGTTTGGTATTGCCGGAAAGCTCATAGATAGTGCTCTTGCCTTTGACCTTGATTAAACTGGCCGTGGCATAAGAATTCATATCCAAATCATTTACTCTGACTACATTGCCCCAATAATTATTGGCGTAGCTAACAAATACGGTGCCGGTCGGGAAGGGCAACTTTAACCATTTCTTTTCCGCCTTTTGGAATAAATAGTAAACCGTGGCTTGATCCGGAGTCTTTACCAAATTGGCAACAGGATAACGATTTAAAGTTGCCTGAGAAACGGTTTGAATTTTATTCCAATTTAAACCATATTTGTTAAAAGAAGCCGGAGAAGTGATATAAAGTCTTTGATTGGTCATGGTTATCGCCCAAATATCGGGATTTTCCTTGGTGCGATAAATGGCTTTAAACTGACTGTATTTTCCGTCCCAGCCATTAAGGTAAACGCCGTAGTCTTCAATATTACTGGCGCCTAAAACTTGGCCGGTTGTACCAGTATAAGTGGTAGTGTACTGATTATTATTGCCGGAGTAAGCATAGCCGCTGCCGTTGTTGACCAAATTATTGTAATCAATAACGTCTTGGACACTGCAATCCATCGGCAAGGGATGAAACTTCAAGCGAGAATCAGCCGTAAAAGACATAACCGCGCCGTATTTCATTCTGTCAGCATAATAAATTTCAATTTTATGATAACCGGCAGTTAACTGAACCGTCTTGTTGTCAGTCTTGGCCATATGAACACCGTTAAGGTTTGAGACTAAAGAATCATCAATAAATACCCAGGAGTCATCATCGGAAGTAATTTTGTAGGTATAGTTATCGGTCTGAGAAACTTCAATGATTCCGCGCCAGTTTACGGCAAAGTGTTGCGGATCGCCGGGCAAATTGGTGCTGACCGGAAAAAAGTTTGAACCAAAATTTAAATCCTTATCAATACGATTAAAGGCAAAATATTTTTGGTCATACCAGTCGTTTTGTCTGGCAACCTTTGACCAAGAAGCAACGCCTTTTTCCACATCAGGATGGGTACTGGGCAAATTGTAGTAATAACCGGAGAAGCCATAATCATTTTTCAAATTAACCGCACAGTAAGATGAGCTACCAACCTGAACGGTCGGATTGGTTAAAACCACGCTGGTGTTGGTGCCGCTTGAAGTCTGATTGGGCATCAAAGTGGTAAAGCTTCTCTCCAAGGAAGTAACTTCGGAGTTTTCATCCTTGGCATTAATTCTAAAATAATATTGGGTATTCGGATTAAGGCCAACAATGGTAATGGTCTGAGAAGCATACTTCTGGGTTTGACTGGTTTGAACCGTCCAACCATAATTATTGGTGGCAGTACCGTAATTAACCCGGCCGTAAGAAGCCCTGTCGGTTTCCCAGCTAATGGTCACGGTATTGCTGGTTGAGGTGGCGACAATATTGTAGATCACCAGCGGAGTAGCGGCTTTAGCGGTTGAAAAAGGGGCTAAAATTGCACAAAAAACAGCAAAAACGACCACTAGATTCAATAATTTTTTGGCTAAATTTACTTGTTTTTTCATATATTTTTTAGAAAAATTATCAATAAAATTAATGTTTTTTTATTATATCATACAAAAAGGATTTTGTCAATACTCGCCCAGCCTTGGCATTGCCTAACAAAGTAAAAATAATGTTTTAAAAAACAACCCCAAAAACATCAAAACTCTATTGCTTTTTTAAAAAAAATCCTCTAAAATTAAGTAAATATAAATATGAATGAACCAGAGATTGAAAAAATAATCAACGCCAATTCCCTGGCCGGAACAATTGAGAGCTTTTCCGGCCGGTCTGCCACCATTATCCTTGATGATGGCCAAAAAATTAATTGGCCAATCACCGAACTGCCCACTGGCTGCCAAGCCGGTCAAAAAATTAGGCTAAAATTAATTGATGAGGCGGCCGCGGAAAACGAAAAAGAAAAATTGGCAAAAAGCATTCTCAACGAAATACTAAAATAAAAAAATGTTACCCATTAACAATTCAAATAACAATTCAAGTGCTCCCAAGAAAAAAAAGTGGTTTGGTTTGGCCGCTCTTTTTTTATTAGCCCTTGCTTCCCTGTTGATTTTAAGCGCGACTTTTTTGGCTTTTGGGTTGGAAATGGCTTTTGCCGAAAAATTTTATCCCGGCATCAGCCTTGATTCTTATGCCTTAGGCGGTAAAACCAAAGCTGAGGTTAAGAAGCATTTTGAGGAAATTCAAGCTCAATTTGACGCCAACGGCATCGACTTTCACGCCAAAGATAAAAAGATCAATATTAAACCTCTGCTTTTAAGCCAAAGTGAAAGTGAGTTGGCCCAAACCATTGTAAGTTTTGATTGGGACAAAAATATTGACCAAGCTTTCCTCTTAGGCCGAAGCGGCAATAAATTGGAAAATTTCTGGGCACAAATAAAAATTTTTATCACCAAACCAAAATTTGAAATCGACGCAATTTTTTCCGAGGACGTCCTTTTGGAAATTTTAAAAACGGAATTTAAAAACTTGGAAAATCCGACCACCAATGCCGGCATTGAATTTGACGGCGCGGAAATAAAAATAACCAAAGAAAAAGCCGGCGAATCTTTTGATTATCAAAAAGCGATTGCCGAATTTAAAGAAAAATCTTTAAAGTTCGATTTTTCCCCGATAAATTTGGAAGTAATTCCTTCTGAACCGACCATTAGTAAAGATCAGGCCCAAGCGGCGGCCGATGAAATCAAAGCGATAATCGATTTAGCGCCGATTAAATTGAATTATGAAAAAAAAGAATGGACCATCAGCAAAGAACAATTTAAAAACTTTATTGAATTTCAATACTTTGAAGATAAGATCGTGGTCGGGCTAAATCAAGAAAAAACCGTTGAATACTTAAAAACCATTGCCAAAGAAATTGACATTGAACCAAAAGACGCCCGATTTGAAATCAAAGACGGCAAGGTGGCGGAATTCCAGCAAAGTATTGACGGCAAAAAACTTAATCTGGAAATTACCTACGCCAAAATCAATCAAAGAGTAATCGATAAAAACAATTCTCCGATTGACTTGGAAGTTGAATTGACGCAATCGGCCACTTCAATCGGCAGCACCAATGATTTGGGCATTACCGAATTGATCGGCCGGGGGCAATCTAACTTTAAAGGGTCGCCCACCAACCGCCGAATCAATATTGCCAATGGCGCCAAAATTTTAAACGGCATTTTGGTGGCGCCTGACGAAGAATTCTCTACCATTAAAGCGCTTGGTCCGATTGACGGCCAACATGGTTTCAGACAAGAACTGGTCATCAAGGGTAATCGCACCATTCCCGAATACGGCGGCGGCTTGTGCCAAATCGGCACCACAGTTTTTCGCGCCGCCTTGCGATCCGGTCTGCCCATTACCCAGCGCCGCAACCACAGCTACCGCGTAACCTATTACGAACCGGCCGGTATGGATGCAACTATTTACGATCCACAACCTGATTTTAGATTTTTAAACGATACCGGCAAACATATTTTGGTAACCGCCAGAATTGAAGGTGATAATTTAATCTTTGATTTTTACGGCACCAAAGACGGCCGCCAAATTGAAATCACTCCCGATCCGCCGAGAATTTACAACGTCAAAGGCGCCGGCGCTCCCCGATACATTGAAAGTGCCGATTTAAAACCGGGCGAAAAGAAAAAAGTCGAATCAGCCCATGCCGGTGCGGATACTTATTTTAAATACACGGTTACCTATCCAAACGGTGAAATAAAGACCAAAGAATTCACCAGCCATTATGTGCCTTGGCCGGAAGTCTGGTTGGTTGGTGCGGCTTTGGCAACCAGCACCGATTCGAGCACAGCCGCCGGAACCGAAAACGCCGCACCGAAAGTTGAATAACAAAAAACACCCCCTTTGAGGGGATGATCTTTGATCTACTTAAAGGTCTGCAGACAAGAAGATAATTTTTTGGGAAAATCGAGCCTGAGCCAGATTTACCAGAAAATGATCTCCGTGCTTGTCGTGCCTGCAGAAACTGGATAGCAAGCAAAAGGAGGTTTGTTGAAAGGTACAAATTGTTTTTCTTGCTACCCAAAATTCTGTAGGCACTAAAGCCCTCCTACCTGGCACAAGAAGCACTGGGGAGGGTAGATGACCCTGTTTGGGCTGTCTGCAGACCTTTGAGCAGATTTAAACTGTATTATTTTTCAATTTGCAAATAACTTGATATCCTAGCACAATAATCAAAATTTGTCAAGACACCTACTATAATCCAATTAAAAAACCGCTTAGATAAGCGTTTTTTTGTTTTTGCTCCCTTTTGTTTTGAATATTTAATTATAATATCCCTATTAAGCCACTGTTGTCAAGAAAGGCTGGAAATATTTTTTAAAAATATTTTTTGAAAACATTCAATTTTATGTTATAATTTTATTGTCCCTCAGTTTAAAAATAATCAAAAAACTATGAAAAAAATTACTGGAGTTTTAACCAGGTCGATCACCAATACAAGTCTGGTGATTTTTATTTTTCTTGGAACAACAGTTTTAACTTCTTTTTTGATTGTCTCGTCTCTATATTCAATATTTCTTTTTAGACAAAGCAGGATATCAACTGATTTTCTTAACTCGCCATTGATAAGTTTTTCTTTAAACGAAGGCGCCGGAACAACCGTTTTGAGTACCGGCTCAATCAAAAATTTAAGTGCCACCATGGATGGGAATAAAGTTTTTTGGGAAAGCATAAATCAAACCGCTAATGATTATCCGGCCACTTTAACGGGACTGATTGGGTACTGGAAACTGAACAATAATTTAAATGACGACTCGGGCAATAATTTCTCGGCCGTGGCGCAAGGCGGCATTAATTGTCTTGATAATCCGGGTTTTATCGGCCAAGGCTGCAGCTTTGGTTCTTTTGGACAATATCTAGATATCAGCAAAGTTGATACAAAAATCAACCCTAAATCCGGCACTATCAGCGCCTGGGCTTATCCAACTGCGAATAATAACGCCGGTTACATTATCCAGGGTGTTGGTTCCGGTTCTGACAGATATTATATTCAATGGTTAACATCCGGCCGTTTTCGAGTGGTTAAAGGCGATGACACACTAAAACAATACGGCACAACTATTACCCTAAAACAAGGAGCCGAGCTTAACCAATGGTATCACTTGGTTATGTCCTGGGAAGAGAAAGACGGCAAAAAAATCGTTTACGGTTATTTAAACGGCCAATTGATAGGCTTGGGCGAATACAGCTCCCCGGGCGGCCTCACGCCCCGATTTAGAATCGGCAATCAGGCCAACCCAACCGAGAACCGATCTTTTGAAGGCCAAATTGATGAAGTCGCTTTTTTCGATCGAAAATTAAGCGATGAAGAAATTAAAAATATATATGAAAACGGACAAAAAAACGCCCACCCCACAACCTCAACTGAAAAATTTTTGTATTTTGATAATAAATCAACCGGCGAATACGGCCGCTTGAGGATCAACAATCATACCGAACTGCAAAAACTGAATTTAACCGATGCTTTTACCATTGAAGCCGAAGTTTATTTGACTTCTTACCCCATTGACGTGAACTCGCCTTATACAATCTATACCGACTATGTCACTTTAAGCAGCGCCAATGCTTTGGCCATAATGCCTAACGGTAAAGTTAGAGTTTACGCCAACACCGGCAACACCCGCTTTATCTTTACGGCCGATCAAAGCCAGGTGCCGCTTAATCAATGGGTAAAAATCAGCGGCAGTTTTAATAAAAATACTCAAGAAATGTCGATTCTGATTGACAACAACGAATACAGCACTAACACGCCGGAAAAAAAAGACGGCATTGCCAAAAATTTTGGGCGGCCGATTATCGGTATGTCCGGCGTTTGGCAACAAGGGTTAAAAGGAGGCTTTATCAAAAACCTCAAGCTCTGGAACAACTCATTTTTAATCGGCCAATACCTGAGCAATTGCAATCCATTGCCGGCCAAAAACTCACAAGGGTTAATCGCCGCTTTCAATTTTAATAATTCCATTCTTGATACAAGTGGTAATAATATCAAAACTTATTTCTTCGGCTTGGATGGGGCCAGCAACCCGATACAAGCCATGACCAACCCTGTTTTTACAAACGGTTTGGGCGACAAAGCAATTGTTTTTGACGGCAACAACGACTACCTGGCTTTAAACATGCAATATTGCGGCAGCATTAGTTCAATCAACGAACTAACGGTTTGCGCCAGATTTAAGACTAACGAAAATACCGGCGGTGATTTTGATAACTGGGCGCTAATTGATTTTGACCGATCTGAATACTACAATCTTTTTGTTACCCCAAGCGGTAAACTTGGTTTTTCAACTCACTCGGCTCAAGATAATTCCGTTAATGATTTGTACAGCAAGACAAATAACCTAAATGATAACCAATGGCATTTCGTTTGCGGTGTTTACAATTACGCGCTGGGTCAAAAATCACTTTATATTGACGGAAAAGAAGATACAACTATAGCAAACGTTCATCACAATAAACCGCTTGGCAGCAGCCTGACCCGTTTTGGTTTTATTGGCGATGGTTCAGAGGCTGCTTCGTTGGCGGGATTGCAAGAATTCAGCAAAGGCGATGCCGGGCGTAATCAAGTTTACTTTAAAGGCGCAATTGATGAGGTTTTAATTTATAACAAATCTCTTTCTTTAATTGATTTAATGGAAATTCAACGACGTTCCGATAGAGCTTTCAGTAATTCCAATAGTCTAAAATATTGTTCTGAACTGCTAAGCGAAAAAGGTATCGCAAAGTGTTTTAATTACATCGCTTTATCCATCCCCAAGGACGCAATAAATTACGACACTCTTTATGATCAAAGGGTTGATGAGGTTTGCGGGCTCGTTCCAAATTGTTTTGCCAACGAAAGCTTAATTCAATCGGATTTTAAAATCGCCGCCGGTGGCGGTGCGGGAGATAGGCCAATAGACAGGCTGAAAAAAAACAAGCTGCTCTCGGGTAAAAAAGTGCAAACAATTCCTTTTTGGGGTACCCTGACGTGTAATGCCAAAAAAGATAAATACGGCACAACAAAACCCGGAGAACTTAAAGGTGAAGATTTGGTAATTTGCGGCGAGAACCCGGATAATTGCGCCGAAAGAATTTACGGTCCGGCCGATGATAACCCATATATTGGTACCAACGTTAGAGTGCTGGTAGCCAAAGAAGGGTCTTGCCCTGACTTAGGTCAAGATCAGGCTTGCCGCGCAAACGATAAATGTCTTTGTGAGGTTGTTGGTGCGGCCGGTGGACCAAATAATATTGAAGCATGCAAAAAGTGTTTTAATCCAGATATAACCTTAAAAGATGATGGGAGTGAAATGTATACTATGGGAGTTAACGGTTTACCCACCTACCCCAATGTTTCATCAATTACCGGGACCAAAGAATTTTTAGAAAATGTTAGAGAAATCTTTGATTGCATCGATGGCGATAATAGCAATGGTTGTGATATCTTGCCACCCGGTTGCACTATTGGCACTTCATATAGGGCCAATGATGGGCCAAACCATGGCCCGGGAATAGCTTTAGATATGAAATGCTGTTCAACCGGTTCTGATAATTCAACAACCTGCAACGTCCCTGCTGTTGAAACTTTAATAAATCGAATAGAGAGTTGCCGCACCGGCACTAAAATGAATATAATTCGTGAATGTACCGATTCGGAACAAGAAGTTGCCGAAGATGTTGAAGAGGGATGTGGTTTGGTTCATGTCGACACAAGGGACCGAGACAACGCAGACGAACCTTGCACCTATAGAAATAATGATTGGAATGCCTGCAATCCAAATACCAATCCGCCGACACCACCGCCACCGCCTGATCCTCAAATGTAAAATTCTAATTAAAAATTTGATCAACGTTTAAGCCCCTGCCTTCAGAGAAGACAGGGGCGTGTTTTTTGCGCGGGGACTTCGGGGTTATTTGATCACCCGAAGCTTTTTGAGTTGCTCCAGCCGAAGCCGGAGCGTCTCTTTGGCGTTTTGGCCGGGAGCACCCAGCCAGATCTTGGTCACACAAGGCCGGTTGGCCTGGTACCAAAATCGATCGCCTTTGCCATAGAAATGGCGGTTGGAGGATGCCCCCCAGCGATCAGCCTCTTCGTTGCCGGTGGCGCAGCCATGGACCAATTCCTTTTCGGCATTACCCCAAACGCAGTTGTAGACCACGTTCAAGACTTTGCCGTCAGTCCACGCATACCAGCTGGCCGTGACAGTTCTGGCCACAGGGGTGTTGGGCAAATCGGCGGCAACCTTTTCAGGTGCTTGCCGAGGAAGTGCCTCCCATTCCTCATAGCTTAGCGAGTTTACAACCTCGCGATCACTATAAAGAACTTCGCACGTTCCCCAACCCAACTCCGCGGCAGCCGAGTCAGAACCGTAATCGGCACGGAACCCTTGGCGGCAAGCCTTCAAGAACTCATCTGGGGCAACACCCACCTCCTGCGCACAGGAGATGTTGGCAATACATAAGACAAAAAGAACAAACACCTTGGGCATAACGTCTTCCTTTCTTTACGAAACATAACAACACAAACAATCCTGACTATTATTTATACCAAATTATTCACTTTTTGTCAATAAAAAAATTAATCTTTAAAAAAATTCTTCTCTAATTTTAGCCATAAATTCGCACAACTTTATCTTTTCCGCTTAAGCCTTTGATAATTTCAACCTGCGATTTAGCTACTTTGCACTTTTTGGCCAAAACCTCAATCAACTCTTTATTAGCCTTGCCCTCTTTGGCCGGGGCTTTAATTTTTATTTTTAAAAAATTATCATTTTCTTCAATGATTTCCTGATGTTTTGAATTGGGGATTACGCGAATATGCAGATCCATATAATTATTGGGAACATCTTGATTTATTTAAATTGGTGTGATAGTATCTTTTTATGGTTTGCTAATTTCCGCTTTACGGACGTTGCTTGAAGGCAACACCATTCAGATAATGGTGGCAGCCAGGTAGTGCTGCAGCTAACAAGGATTGGCAAAGCCAAAACGCAAGGAGACCCCCAATATGCACAGCCGCAACGCGAACCTTGGCACCACGAAGCACGCCCGCCGCAAAGCGAAGAATCCCCGGCACGGCGCGAACCTCGGCAGCAACACCTCGAAGAAGAACGGCGAAGCGGCCGCCTGACGACACGGCGCACCCCCCCAGGGTAAGGAGGATCCAGGAATGAACACTTTGCGCCGACTGTTCGGTCGCAAGTGGCCATCCGGCCACACGTAGGGGAATTTCTTCCCCACCGCTCATTATCTCACCCCCGACGATTCAGGCTTCGGAGCGCCCCGCGCTTCGGAGCCCTTTTTTATTTATTTTTTAATAACTTTAATAATTGGGGATGGATTTTGCCGTTAGAAGCAGCCAAATCATAAGAATTTAAATTCCATTCCTTGCCGGAAAAATCCGTAACTTTGCCACCGGCTTGCCGAATAAATAAAACACCCGGACCAATATCCCAAACATTGGCCCCGGGAATAACAATGCAATCAGTGCGGCCACAAGCCACAAAACCTGTTTCCAAAGCCGCGGTGCCCAATTGGCGCGAGTCTAAAGTTTTTAATTTAGCTTGACTGTAAATTTTCATTGCACGTTTAATATCTTTTGGCTTTGAACCATGGCAGAAAAGAAAAAATGATTTTTCCAAATCAGCGGTACTAGAAACCCGCATTTTTTTATTATTCAAAAAAAACCCTTTGCCTTTCTCGGCAAAATATAATTCATCAAGCGCCGGCGCATAAGCGCAAGAAATCACCGGTTGATCTTTGTAAAACAAAGCCAGCTGGACGGCAAAAAGCGGGCTCCCGATTGAATAATTGGTTGTGCCGTCAATCGGATCAACCACCCAGAGATAGTCTGATTTCTTTTTATCCCCGCCCGATTCTTCGCTTAAAATTTTGTAATTGGGAAATTTTTCTTTTAAAGCAGTAACTATAATTTTGTCAGCCAAATAATCGGTCGCAGTTACAATTTGTGACTTACTTTTAATCTTAAAAGTTTTGTCGGAATGAAATCGCTTCAAAACTTCCAAGCCGGTTTTTTTAGTTAAATTTATAATAAATTTTTTCATATTTTATTTAATTTAATTATACAATATGGATCAAAAAATAAAAAATCTATTGACAAAAATCATTTTTTATACTATATTATTTTGTCAACCGAATAAAAGACAAGGAGGCGTTTATGATTATCGTCTTTGAGTTTGCCCGTAATGGGCTTTGGGATGACGTTTGGGAAGAGATCAAAAGCGACTGCCTGTTCATTAACCAGAATGAGCTCGTTCACGCTTGTGATCCCCAAACCGGCAAAACCTTGCTTCACTTTGCTGTGGAGCAATTCATCTGCGAAGCGGTTGAAGATCTGGTTGCCGTCTGGCAAATCAATGTGCATGTGCGCGACTACGCCGGTCGCACCGCACTTGATTTGGCTCAACGGTTAAAAGAAAAAAATCCGTCTCAGGGATTTTTCCTGGACGAAATGATTGCCTTGATGCAAGAAGCCGGCCAAAGGCAGCCGGCTTACTAACGGCCGAATTTTCGGCCGTATTTTTTATTTAACTAAATCGTTTCCAATAAAATTAATTGCGCCTTATCGGTTTTTGTATCATACACCGCAAAAGTGGCTTTGTTAAACATGCCGGCCAACGTTCCCGGATTCAACAATCTGGTTTTACCTATCATTTCTTCCCAAGGCTTGTGGTCGTGACCATAAAAAATTAAATCAAACTTGCCTTCTTCGGCCAAATCTTTGGCAGCCCAAGGGAAATGGACAAAAGCGATTTTTTTTCCATCAACTTCAATCTTGCCCAAATCACGATGAAAAAAAACATGGTTAAAATCTTTTGCCACTTCTTCATTTAATTCCCTGTCAGCCACATTGCCGTTAATAAAATGAATTGGTCCCGAAAAATTTGGCGCCAATTCTTTTTTGATTACTGCCGGTGCCGCTAAATCGCCGCAGTGAATAATCATCTCAATTTTATTTTTATTCACCCAATCTAAAAATTTTTCAATATTAGGCAAATTATCATGCGAATCTGAAGCAATAGCTATTTTCATAAATATTAACCGTTAGAAAATCTATTTAACAATCGGCAAGGAAAAACAAAATCTTGACCCCTTGCCTTCACCGTCACTTTCGGCCCAGATTTTTCCTTTGTGCGCATCAATCATCATCTTGGCCACATAGAGCCCAAGACCCAAACCTTCGGTATGACTTCTAAAACTGCCTTTGCCACGAGAAAATTTTTGAAACAATACCGGCATGACTTCCGAAGATATGCCCATGCCATTATCTTTAACGCAATAAGTAACATGGCCGTCGTTAGCTTGAACTGAGACTTCAACTTTTCCTTTTTTGGTGTACTTAATTGCGTTATCAACAAAATTCATCATTACTTCATGGATTTTATCGGCATCAAGTTTAACTTCCGGCGTAGGAGAACTTGGCTTATGAAAAATCAAAATCAACTTTTTATCCTTGGCATTATTTTTAAAATTATCAACAACAACCGCCGCCATATCTTCAAGCCTGGCTCGCGAAAAATTAAACTCTTGGCGCCCGCTTTCAATGCGCGAAATATCCAAAAGATTTTCCACCAAATTAATTAAACGCTCATTGGCACTAAAAACCTTTTTCAAATTATCATTAATCTTAACCGGCACTTTGCCAAAATTCCCTTCCAACATCATAGAAATATAACCCTTGATAATCGTCAACGGCGTGCGCAGTTGGTGGGAAGCAATGGAAATAAACTCAGACTTAGCCTCATCCAATTGCTTTAATTCTTCATTAGCCTTGCGCAACTCCGCGGTTTTCTTTTTTACTTCCTGATCAAGCTTAACGTTGTAATCTTTCAATTCATCATACAAACTCGCATTCTCAATGGCAATGGCTGATTGACCGGCAATAATTTTTATAATATTCAAATCTTGATGACTGTACGGTTCACCCGATTTTTTATTACCAAGCACAAATACGCCAATCATTTCATCTTTAACAAAAAGCGGAACCACCAAAGCAATGTCCATACCATACAAAGAGTCAAGCAACTCAACGCTTTTGGGCTGATATTCACCGGCTTCATATCTGGTTTTTAATTCATCAATTACCTGAACTTCATGACTTGAACTGAAGTATGCCGGCAAAACCTGCTCCTTGCCCATGGTGAAATTTTTCAAAGCGTCTGGATCAAACCCCTGCTGATGAGCCAGATATAATTTTCCTTCTTTATCCAACATTGCCACTGCAATTTTTTCGCAATGAAAAGCAGAATCAAGAATATTTGAAATTGAAGCTAATAGCTGACGGAGGTCAACAATTGAAGAGGCGACGTTTGAGATGTCAGAAAGAACAATGTCGGGATTATATGTAGTTTTAAAAAGGAATTTGCTTGTCAACCTTTCAAGGATTTTTTTAAGAGGAGCATATCCTGTTATTACCAAAAACGATACAACAACACCGGTTAAAATATATGAATTGAACCCAATTAAATTTTCAAAATAACTTGCAATAAAAGCAGATATTACCGAGTAAGTAAAAGTTAACAATCCAACAAATAAACCAAATATTATTGTACGGGCTATCACCAATCTAACATCTAAAAATCTATACTTCAAGATAGAATAACTAATAACAACAGGGTATAAGCTGAATAAAATTATCGGATAAGGAGGGAAAGGAATATTGAAAGTCAAAAGAAAAACGCTCCCTCCACCAGCAAAACCAAAAAATGAAGAAATAAATACTAATTTTAATTGTTGATAATACACGCCGGTTGATTTTTTTATAGTTAACAAGAGAACGTATAAAGAAACCGAGGCAACTGAGAAAAAATAAAGCGCAAATAAAATATATAGTGGGCCGGCATCACATACATAAGGAAATATGTATTTAGGTTTTACGTCGACAACAAAAAGTTTAGTCGGGTTGATAATTAAAAAAGCCAGGGCAAACAAATAAATTATAAAAAGTGATTTTTTATAATTTTTAATATTATTTGTCAACCTCAAAATAAATCTAAAAAATAATGGTGGAACTAAAATGGCAGAAAAATGCAAGAACCAGTTTGCATATAACGATATGGTTTTATCGAACGTGCTAATCATTGCGAAATAACCAAAACCCCAAAAAGCCGTTGAAATCGTAACAAGTAACCAAGATTGATTAACCTTATTATTTTTATTCCTAATAAAAACAACAAAACCAGCAGCCAGGGCGACTATGCCCCCAAACAACAAACAAATATTAAAATAATTAAAGCCCGTAAACATTTAATTTTAATTAAAATACTTATTGCCTAATTCTGAAATGTTTTTATCTGATAATAAAAATTTTGCCAAATTAACAATACCATCATAAACAACATTTACGCCATGCTGTGGTTCAATATGGAAATCACCCACATATTCTTCATTTTTTTCTATAAGCGGTACAATTAAATGCTCTTTTTGTTGCATAGCATAAATAGATGTTTGTAGCGCAGAACAAGATACAGAAGGATTATTTTTTCCATATACAATGAAACCTTTTGGTAAAAAATTATTATTTATATAACCATGCCAATGAACAATTGCCATGCCAGACTTACCCAAATTAACAGCGAAATCAGACCCGGGATTAAATTTGTTAATAATCGAACCAAAAATTGCATTACTTACTGCATGCGCTAAGATTATCCTAGTATCAAATGATGGCCTATAATTTTGTTTTCTCTGGAAATTTGTTGGCAATTCCATCATCATTTTGCCGTTCACCAAGCCTATCTTTATTATATCTTCTGATTGGTTGATGTTTGTTTTATCGCAACCCGATCTTGTTGTTAAAACCCAAACTTCAGGAACTTTCAATACATAATCTTTTTTAAAAACTTCCACTTTAATAAATAAACAATTATTATCGTCAAAATAATAATCATTCAATCCAAACTTTTTTATGTCTAAACTACTAATCTCTTTTACTTCAGAAAATAAAACTGGCAACTGACGAGCAATAAAACCATAACTCATTCCATTCCTTTTATCTAAATGCACCTCACCTATATATCTATAGAAATAATTTTTAAAGTTTAGGTCGCTGACCAATCTACCTTCGGGGAATAAATTAGTTTCTTTTAATAATTTGCTTCCTACGACCATATCATTAATATAAAATTTATATTTTTCATCATTGGGCTCAAAATTATCATCTTTTATTATAAATTCTTTCATTTTCGGTGGCACAACTGGGGCTGAAATTTTAGTGATTAACGAATTTAATATATTATTTTTAAAGTTATCATCAAAACCATAGGTTGGATGAGATAAATTAAAACTATAAATAGTCCAGGCCTCTGCACTTACCGTGATGGCAATATTGGTCATTAGCTTAGAAAAAAGACTTAATGCCTTATCCATATGAAAATTAAAGTTTTTTTCACCTTTAACCTCATCTTTTTTTTCAATAACTGTTATTATCGGGTTATCTTTTAAATTATTTACGTGATTTATTGGATAAAAAACACTGTCAACCTCTCCAAAAACAAAAATCGCAATATTTTTTTTGTAACTTCCTCCAAAACAAAACTGAAAAAAATTGTCCGGCAGCATTTTAGGATTAAATTTTTTAAAATCTCTAAATATTGAAATTATTATCTTTAAAATGATTTTAAAATATAGCAAGGTTCTCCTTATTATATTTTTAAATCTCATTCTATCAAAAGATTTAGCGTATGGAATAACATCAACACCCAGCTCAGTGAAACTTAACTCTAACTTATTCTTAAAATTCAAAATCTCTGGGGACAAGTTGTCTGAAACCAAAAACGTTGCTTTTAAATTTTTTGCCATAGCCTCTGGGGTCAACAAAACTTCGTTTCTTAGATCTAATATTTTTTTTATCGAATCAATGCTAATTGACATAAATTAATTATAACTACATTAAAATTAATAATTTTTAAATTTAATTTCATCCATAAATATTCCATAAGTGATTAGAACTGGAAAAAACCAAACTATTATTTGCCCAAAAGGATAAATTCCCAATAGATCAAAAATAAAATTTGACATGCCACCGACAAACCCGAGCAAAGATGCCGTTAGAATAAAAAAAATTTGTCTTTTTTTATAACCTATAGAAATAAAATATTCCAATATCAATAAACGAAAACTTAAAAAAATATAAAATAGAAAATAAATAATAAATAAAACTAAACCATTTTTATTTGTGTTCTGAGTGTAGCCAAATCCATCTAAATACTTCGCGCCAATAACAATCAAATTGGAAAAAATTGATAAAAACAATAGAGTCAAAGCTAAAAAATAACCTAAAAAAATAGTTTTTTTATTTTTGTAGTTTTTCAACAGAAAAGAAGAAATAAAATGAAAATATAAAATAGGGATAAGTGATGCAACAGAATATACCACTCTCAAAAAAAGATTGGCAATTCCCTTACCTGGAGAAATCATAATAAAAATGTAACTTGCACACCAAACGGAAACCGCGATACATAAAAAGAACCACAGCCTAATAACAATATCATTAAATCTTCTTCTTATGCTATAGATGCCCAAAGAAAAAGAAAAAATAACGGTTAAAATATTAGAAACGAAAATTAAATTTCTTAACAACTCTTTAGACATATATATAAAATTATTTAAATTTAATTTCATCCATAAATATCCCATAGGTTATAAGTATTGGATACAACCAAACAAACATTTGACCATACGGAAAGACACCCCACATATTGGTCATAAAATTAGTTGACCCGCCAACAAAACCGAAGAATGACGCTAAAATTAAAAAATAAACTTGCCTCTTTTTAACCCCGACACTATTTTTATACTCACGATAAAGCAAGATGATTGCCCACGCAATACAAGAAAAAAAATATATTAAAAAAAACAAATAAGCAAAATTATTTACACTCTCATGTCTACCAAACCCATATGTATACTTTGTTCCAGAAATAATTAGATTGGTAAACGTAAATAAAAAAATAAAAATAAGCGAAATAATATAGCCTAAACCAATTATCTTTCTATCAAAACTATATCTATGCAGATACCTAATAACAAAATGCAAAAATAAAACAGGTATCAAAGATATTGATATATATATCAATCTAATATAAAACATCGCTAAGCCGGATTCGTCAGAAAAATTCAATAGGATATAACTTCCGCACCAAACCGACACGGCGAGGCAAAGAAAAAACCAAAGTCTGATTATAATATCACCATACCTTCGTCTAACACTATAGATTCCCAAAGATAAACAAAATATTACGGTAAGCAAATTTGAGAGTATAATCAAGTTTCTCAAAAAATAATTTAACATAATTAAATTATATTAAAACGTTATTTATTAGCCTTATAAATAAAACTTATCAATATCAACATCGCTGGAACGGCAAAATATGGCCCGATCCAATAATACCCTAAAGTGTTAAATATTAAGGGAATTAAGGCGCCAAAAACTGAACCGATAATTCCAACTGTAGTGGCACTCAATATTGAATAATTTAATTGCATTCTGATAATCCCACTACTCTTAACATATTTTTTGTAAAAGAATATATATGAAAGAACTAAGTAAAAATAAAAATGGATATTAAAATATGCAATACCCAAACGATTCATATCATAATAATTATTTGGTACAACTATTTTGATATTTTTTACTAAAAATCCTGGCACCACAACGACCACCAACATCCAAACCACACTTAGTACAATTAATAATATATGCTTTGGCTTAACCCTAACTGATTGGTAAGGAAAATAAATCGACACAAGAAAGAGAAAAACTGGAATAATAGAACCAAATCCATTTTGTACCCAGACCCATATCCATGCTTCAGTTTCCGTATAAGCATTTCTAAACATACCCATTCCCAACGTCCATGCTGCCAGAGAGAGAATGGTTAAAGATATTAAAATGTTGTTCCTATTCCTGGGATTTAATGAATAAATTAGCAAAGCAACCCCAAAATCAAGACCTGCAACAAATATTAAACCTAGATTTACTAATGACATAATAAAAAATTAAGTTTATTTCACCCTTAATTATACCACAAATCTTCAATTTTATTAAAATACAAAATTCTATTCCGTCAAAAACCTGACAAATACTGCATTATAGCCGCCCTACCCCTTTTTGTTCAGTAAAAAACTTACTGCTCGCTCGAGAACAAAATCATTATTAACTGATAAATCACCGACACTTTCGTCGATCTCAATATCGGGTTTTATGCCTCTACCCTCAATCATCTCTCTATTCCTACGATAAAAAACCCAAGTAGGCACATAAAGATTTAATCTTTTTCGAGCAAGGGCAATCTCAAACTTTTTTGGGTTACCAGTTCCACCACCGGTAGTCTGCCCAATTACAAAAGCCAACTTATTATCCTTTAGCCCGGCAACAAAAAGTTCGGTTGAACTTAAGCAATAATTATCAACCAAAATAATAACAGACGCTTTTACAAATGGTCTCTTAGGCAAAACAAAGTAGTCCGTTTTATGGTTAAAACGATCCAGACTCTTGCCAATTTTTATTTTTTTATTTAAAAAATGACCGGCCAGACCATCGGCAGTCTTTGATCGACCGCCACCATTACCACGAACATCAATTATAATTTTATTAATTTTTTTATTTAGGAATTTATTTATTATTTTTTCTAACCTTTTATCATCAAAATTAGAAAATCTCCAAGCGCCAATTTTCAAATAACCAACTTTACCGCTAATAAATCGCCACTTAATACCGGCTCTGGACTTTTTAGGCTTGACCCCAAGGCGAGATAATTTAATCGCTTTAACTCCATCTTTAGTCCTAACTTTTACCACTACGGATTTTGGACAATCGGAATTAAATAATCGTTCCAACCCTTGAGCCATTAAATATTGCGGCGTTGAAGCTGAGATATATTTCTGATTAGACCTTAAAATTTGCCTTGGGGCTTGCGAATCAATTGTAATTAATTCTCCAACTAATTTTCCGGATTTAAAAAGATAAAATTTTGAATTTATGTATTTGACTTGGCAGTCTTTGGGGCGATAAATAAGTGTTTTGCCGACAATTTTAGCATGACTATGACCCAAGGAGGCAATAAATTCTTTTGCGAAGGCTAAAAATTCTTCATCGTTTGATATTTTTTTAATTTGACAATAAGAAGCGTTGGCCTGCCTTTTAAAATTATTCGCCTCTCGTGTGCTTAAAAATGGATAAAACTGAAAAAATTTTTCAACAATATCAGAGAAGGCCGAATAATATTTTTGCTGCTTATCCATAAATGTTAGTTTAATTTTAAATTTATTTACAAATACTGCTTACGCTTATATTATACCTCCAAGGCAACTTCCGTGAAAAGCTGCATTAAAAAACGTTTCCTCCCCCAAGGAAACGTTGTAAAAAAACGTTATGTTCGCCATTCAATAGCCTGATCACCATGATCAAGGACGTAAAGAAAGATCCTGGGACCTCCTTTCCACTTTCGGTTCAATCATTTTATTTCATGCCAATTTGAATTGGCGTAAGGGTGACGCTAACGATTATATAATTATCAAAGAACACACATAATAACGTAAATAAATTTTACAAACGATCATTATAGAATATATCTGGATAAATTCTCACCCGCCTTTGCCATGATCAATGCCCTATTAAACCTTCTCCAATTGAAACCAGGAAAAATGTTTACATCAATTGTCTACATTAAATCTGACCAAGGCTCAACATAGCGCGAAAAGCTCGTGGTCTAATGTAAATAGAAATTGATCATTTTACCTTAGCGCAATCCGGGAAAAGTCTAAGACCTTAAGGCATTGATCGTGAAAAAAGCGGGCTAAATTTGTTTGATCTAAAATTATTTTCTTTATAACAATCAGTTTATTCAATCTCTGCTTTTTCACGAAAGCCTTAGGCTCAACATAGCGCGAAAAGCTCAAAGGCTTCCGCAAAAAAGCAGACAAGAAAAATCCGGCCTATTGCCGGAAATGATTAAATAAATTTAAAACTGAACCCCCAATCTCGAGCTTAACACTCGATTTCTGAAATAAAATTTTTGTCAGTTTAATTTTTAACATTGATATTTTTTAATTTATCCACAGAAATTGGCGACGGCTCTCTGGCGCGACGGCGCAAAAAATCTTTCGGAAAAAATTGATTAATTCAATTTTTTTTATTTTTATGCGACGGCGCTATTTGATAAGACGGCCTAAATCCTATATATATTTTACCAATTCCCCCACACTTGTCAATATTAAAAACAAAAAAAGCCGATTGACGGCTTTAAATAATGGGCGAGGAGAGACTCGAACTCTCAAGCCTTTCGGCACATGCTCCTAAGGCATGCGTGTATACCAATTCCACCACTCGCCCAAATAGGCACCTACTTATATTAATGTTACAAAAACAAAAAGTCAATTGTTAAACTCAACAGTCTTAAAGATCAAGCGGCGAAATCGTTTCCGCGATCTTGCGCAAGGTCACGATATCCCCGAACTTAGTCCTTAAAGACTTGGCTTTCAAAACCAAATTATTGCAAAACGATTTCATACCACCCCTACCCCAACTTTTATCCATTTTATATGACTTCATATAACCCTCATGAGATAATGCTTCTGCCAATTGGTCCCATAACTTTTCATCAATTTCATTGGTTGGCTGATAATTACCTTTTTCGTCAATTTGGCTTCTCACAACAATATCGTTGTAATAAGCAAAGAGCTCATCTAGGACTCGATTGGGTCCTTTCCTTTTACCAAGATTCGGATCAACCGAATGCATCATTTCGTGAATAACCGTACCTGTGCCACCGCCGGTAATTAACATGCCGGTTTTTGCCAAATCGCCCTCTGAAAATAATTTCGGTGGCAAAAAAACTCCCGAGGAATCATCGTCCTCTCCCAACAAAGACTTGCAAAATTTAGTGTAACTTTCATCATCAGAAAAATAGAAAACAGGGCGAGTAACATCTTGGCCGACAACCCGATTAACCGAAGCACTGGTTACTTCTACAACCCTAACACCGTCCAATCCGGCCGCAAGAAGTTCTTTATATCTTTTTTCGGAAAAACATTCTTTAATTTTATCCAAAAACCATTGGTTAAGGCCCTCTTGCCCGGCCTTTTCAGCCAAAGCTTTTAACTCTTCTAAAAGTCTTTTATTTGCCTCTTCTTTTTCCTGATTTAATTTTAGAGCCTCAGGGGTTTTTTCTTCCTTTTTAATTTTCGGCTCCGGATAAAGCGCTCTTAATTCCTGAATTTCCAAATCTAACAATCTTCTTGCCAAGGCATTATTTTTATCACCGCTGGCAAAATGAGAAGACTCCATTGCCAAAGCATTAAGTCTTTTAATAACATCTCTGACCGTTTCTGAGTCAAGTCGGTCAATTTGCGAATAGCTGCTGATATTTATTTGAGAATGGGTTTCTTTGAAAATCGCTCTCAAATCCGACCTTAAATCGTCCAAAGAATAATCAGCCAACAAAGAGGATTCGCCTTTACTTTTACCAAGCAAACGCAACAAATTTCTGGCCGTATCCTTATCATTAGACAAACCCATTGTTGACATCCTTGACAACTCCCCAATCAGCCATTGTCGCTTATCAGAACCGACGACTGTTAAAATCCTCCGGTAAGATTCTGAATTTTTTATCGTTTCTTCAACCGCCAAATTCAAAGCAACGTAAGTTTCGGTCGGATTAAATTTTTTCTCCTCAACCAACGGCTGGCCGGTTTCAACCTCAATTACTCCGGTTGGCCCGGTCTTTTTCTGGTCTCGTGCCAGTGTTAAAAAATTTCCCTCAGGCTCAACCTCCTTATTATCAGTTTCAGTTTGGTTAAAAGCTTCAGCCTCTTTTTTCTTTGGGCCTAAAAAAACAATGCGCCCTTCCGGCACATTTTGCGGCATACTTTCTCCGACTTCTCTTGCATCAGAAGCCACTTCACCCAAACCCAATTTATTTTCAGGATTAGATAAAATCGGCTTTGGTTCGGGGATATTCCCAAGATTAAATTCCAGCCCTTTTGGTTTCATATTATTTTAATCATCGCCTATTTTTTAGGCATTGTCAACGTAAATTCTTGACAAAAAAATCAAAAAATTCTAAATTTAAATTGAGCTAAGGCTCAACATAGCGCGAAAAGCCCCGTTTGATCGGGGTTTTCGTATTTATATTTAAATCAATATAGCGCCTCTTGGGCGCTTTTTATTTTTAAATAATTTACTAATAAAAATTATGAAAAAAGGCTTTTTGCTTTTTGCCCTGGTAATATTTTTTCCAAAAATTTGCCTGGCAGCTGAGAATGTAACTATAAACGAAATTGCCTGGATGGGCACAACCGAATCAGCCAACGCCGAATGGCTGGAATTATACAATCCGTTAGGCGAAGAGGTTGATTTAGCCGGCTGGCGTCTGGAAGCTGAGGACGGCAGTCCTAAAATTAATTTAACCGGTAAAATTAATGCATCCGGTTTTTATCTATTGGAAAGAACCGGTGATCAAACCCTACCGACAATAACGGCCGATCAAATTTATACCGGCAGCCTATCAAACACCGGCGAAAACTTAATTTTATACGATCAAAATAATAACATTATTGATAAAATTGAAGCTGCTGAGAGTTGGCCGGGTGGTGACAATGAAACCAAAAATACCTTGGAGCGAAAAACTGACGGCCTTTGGCAAACATCGGCTCAAGTCGGCGGCACGCCCAAAGCTCAAAATTCACTTGGCCCAGATGAATCAAATGAGGAGCCTGGCGAAGAAGCATCAAACCAATCTTCAGAAACAACCACTTCTTCTTTTTTAAACCCATTGATTACCACTATCATTCAAGATGTTAAGAAGGGCGATTTAATTATTAATGAAATTTTTCCCAACCCGACTGAAAATCCGGAAAAAAATGAATTTATTGAGATTAAAAATATTTCAAACAAAACCATAAACTTAAAAAATTTTATTCTCAAAAATGCCAATAAATATTCTTACGTAATTGCCGAGGTTGGTTTGGCGCCACAGGCCATTGTTGTTTTTTATCGTTCTCAAACCAATCTTGCCATTGCCAATACCAAAGAAAAAATTACTCTTTATTCAAACGAAAATAAAATCATTGACGAAGTTAGTTTAAAAAACAGCGAGATGAACAATGCCTCTTGGCAAAAAAATCTTGATAAAAATGCCGATGATGATTTTTGCTGGCAAAGCCCGACTCCCGGCCAAGAAAATATCTGCCAAAGCATTGTGCGTCCAATTATAAATTTAACCGGTCCGGAAGCGGGTGAGGTTTTTGAAACGCTTTTCTTTGACGCCAGCGACAGTTTTGACAAATTTAACCGAGAAATGAAATTTGTTTGGGAATTCGGCGACGGTCGAATGGCTTTTGGCTCCCGAGCCAGACAAATTTATATTACTCCTGGCAGCTACGAAGTAAAACTTAAAATTATTATTGATGAACTTGCCAGCAGTACGGAAATTTTAAAAGTTAAAATTAAAGATGGCGCCAAGGCAACTTCGACTTCACCTTTACCAAATACTT
This sequence comes from uncultured Gammaproteobacteria bacterium, assembly GCA_964540635.1. Classification (GTDB taxonomy): domain Bacteria; phylum Patescibacteriota; class Patescibacteriia; order Buchananbacterales; family UBA6539; genus 02-FULL-45-11b. The sequence continues at coordinate 175,579 of CAZINP010000001.1, read as the reverse complement.
CAACTTCAACCGAAAGCTTTGTTGTAAAAAATTTGGAATACCTGCCCAATATTTTTATTTCTGAATTTTTGGCTGATCCCAAAGAAGATGAGGCTGCCAACGAATTCATTGAAATTTTTTCCAATGAAACAAAACCGTATGATCTCAGCAATTTCATGCTAAGCGACGGAGGGGCAAAAACCAAACCGTTTATTCTTCCGCCAAACACAATTATCAAGCCCGGACAATATCTGGCCTTTTTTCGCTCACAAACTAAAATTGCCTTAAACAATGACGGTGATACCATAAAATTAATGGCGCCGAATAATCAAATTATTGACCAGGTGATTTATAATAAAGGCAAAACCGGCCAAAGCCAGGTGCTGGATGAAAATTTTATTTGGCAAAACAGCCAAACGCCGACACCTGGAGAAATGAATGTTCTAAACCAAAATGATGATACAAAAAAAGATATGGCTAAACCAAAAGTGCTTGGTGCGCAAAATTCCCAAGAAAATATTAAGCCAAAAGAAACTAAAGCTATTTCAGAAAAATCATTTGGTCGCTATTTTTTTTCCGGCGCTTCGGCCGTTGTGGCGGCTACTATTGGTTTTATCTATAAATTTTTTAAAAAATAAAACGCCAATAACCTTGACAAATTAATGTTTTTATAATATATTTAACTGTTGTAATTCTAATAGGATGAATTACAAAACCAAGGGAGAGTTTGTATGACCATTCAACCGATGGTAGTTTGCCGCATGTGCGGCAAAGTTGTTCCTGGCATTGCCACCGACCATGGGTTGGTAGCTGCGCCCCATGAAAAAATTCCCGAGGGCATTAACTGTCCCGGCGGAAACTGTCCGGGCGATGATCGCCCACCAAAACAAGAAAATGACGGGGAAAATCGTGATTGAACACGAATCCACCTCGCTCATTGATTGGCCGCGTGCTTTCTGCGCGGTCTTTTTTTATTAAAAAACATCAGCCCTTAAGCTGACGTTTCATTTATATTTTTATTCCCACTCAATCGTACCCGGGGGCTTATTGGTAATATCATAAAGTACCAAATCAATACCCTTAATTGCTAAGAGTTCTTTAGCTAATTGATTTAAAACATTTTTTTGCATTTGATAAAAATTAACCGTCATGGCTTCCCTTGACTCCACCGGCCGCAAAATAATCGCTTGACCGCCCTTTAAACCAAGTGGCGCTAAAACCACCGGAAATTGCCAAATCTTTTTATACAATTTATTCAAGTTAATTTGACGATTAACCACTTCGTCGGCCTGACGCAATAAATCCAATCTGGGCTTGGTAATCTCCGCTTTTTGAAGTTTAATTTTTTCCAAATCAATTTTTTGAGGTGCAACCAAATACACCGCCCGATTAATACTTTTAACTTCATTGGTTAACCTAACGGATAAACCATGCAACTTTTTAAAATCTTGAGGGCCGGTCAATAAAACCGGATGGCGATAAGTCCGATTATCACCCTGAACACCCACACTTTTTAACGGCAAAACTCTTGCCTGATATTTCCCGCCAATAATTTTGGCAATATTTTTTTCCTTAACAACTTTTATTTTTTTGCCGTCATAACAAAGCAAACGAATAAATAATCCCGGCCCGGGAAACGGGTGACGATTAAGCAAGCCGGGGGGCAAGCCTAATTTTTTCCCCACTTGTCTGACCTCATCTTTATATAAACCGGCGATCGGTTCAACCAAAGCACCAAGCTTGGCCAGTTTAAGAATTTCCGCAACGCGATTGTGGTGAGTTTTAATTTTATCCGCGTGTTTGGTGGCGCCGCTTTCAATTGTGTCCGGATAAATTGTGCCTTGACCCAAAAGCCAATCTGATTTTTTTAATTTAAGATCTTTCATTATCGCATCCTTAATCTCCAAAAAAGTTTTACCGATGATTTCGCGCTTTTTTTCTGGATCAAAAACACCTTTAAGATTTTTTAAAAACTCTTCGGAAGCGTCAACAATATGCAAATTATCAAACCCCGCTTTAGCCAAAGCAACTTTAACCTTTTTAGACTCGTTTAATCTCATGGCCCCGGAATCAATATGCAAACCAAAAACATTTTTTTTGCCAAAAATTTTTTCCAAAAGGGCAAAACAAACCGAAGAGTCAACGCCACCGGAAACCAACAAAAAAACTTTTCTTTTGCCGACTGTTTTTTTAGTTTCAGCGATTATCTCTTTGAAATATAAATCAAGCGACCAATCTTTTTTGGCCTTGGCGATATTAAAAACAAAATTTTTCAAAATTTTATCACCGCATTCCGAATGGGCCACTTCCGGATGAAATTGCAATCCATATATTTTTCTTTTAACATCGGCCATGGCCGCCATTGCACAATCGGCGGTTTTACCCAAAGCCATAAAGCCCGGCGGCAAAATCGCCACACTATCACCATGACTCATCCAAATCTTTGATTTCTCCGGCAAACCTTTAATTAAACTACATTTATTTAAAACTTTAAATTCCGCAAAACCATACTCCTTGGTTTTGCCCGGTTTGACTTGACCGCCAAAGTGTTGAGCCAAAAGCTGATGACCATAACACAAACCTAAAATCGGCACGGGAAAAGAAAGTAATTTCTTATCATACAAAACCGCCGTGTCATCATAAACACTGTTCGGTCCGCCGGATAAAATCAAAGCCTTAATGCCTTTCAGTTCATTCGGCTTAACGGTGGGTAAATAAATTTTAGCTAAAACACCCAGCTGCCTAATGCGCCGGGTTATAAGGTGGGTGTACTGTGAACCGAAATCAATCACCGCAATCTGAGGAATTTTTTCTTTTTTCATATAATTGATTATATCCTAAAATTAAATTATAATAAAGCCATTATTAATAAGATTTTATTATGAAAGAAGCCCTAACTTTTGACGATGTTTTGCTGGTGCCGCAAAAATCAACCGTTTCTCCCAGCCAAGTATCAACTCAAACATATTTAAGCAAAAATATTAAATTGGAAATCCCACTGATGTCGGCAGCCATGGACACCGTAACCGAAAGCGAAATGGCCATAACCTTGGCCAAAGCCGGCGGCCTGGGCGTAATCCATAAAAATATTTCTCCCGAAATTCAAGCCGAAGAAGTAAAAAAGGTAAAAGCCCAAAAACTTCTTTGCGCCGCCGCGGTTTCAATTGGTGAGAACGCCATTAACCGCGCCAAATTTTTAGCTGAAGCCGAAGTTGACGTCCTGGTTATTGATGTGGCTCACGGACATTATTATAAAGTTGCCGAAACCATTGCACAATTAAAAAAACTTTACGGCAAAAAAATTACAATAATCGGTGGCAATGTAGCCACGGGCAAAGCGACCCTTGATTTAATAAAAGCCGGGGCTGATGTGGTTAAAGTTGGAGTTGGACCTGGGTCAATTTGCACTACTCGCGTTATTGCCGGTATCGGCGTGCCGCAATTAACCGCTGTTTTGGATGCGGTAAAAGCCGCCAAAAAAACAAACACGCCAATTATTGCCGATGGCGGAATCAAGCTTTCGGGTGATGTGGTTAAAGCCTTAGCGGCTGGGGCCAGCGCCGTCATGCTTGGCAGCTTATTTGCCGGCACCGATCAAGCGCCGGGTGAAGTCATTGAAATTGATGGCCAAAAAATGAAAGTTTATCGCGGTATGGGTTCAGTTGATGCGATGCAAAAAGGCTCATCTGACAGATATATGCAAGCTGATAAATTAAAACCGGAAGAAATGATTGCCGAGGGCGTAGTCGGCCACGTGCCATACAAGGGATCAGTTGAAACAATTATATATCAGTTAATTGGCGGTTTAAAACAAGGTCTGGGTTACAATGGCGCCAAAGACATTAAAACTTTATGCAAAAATGCCGAGTTTGTGCGCATCTCAGCCGCCGGCTTGCGTGAAAGTCATCCGCACTCACTACAAAAAATAAAAACCGCCCCAAATTACCGCAGCGACTTTATATAAAAAACAATTTCAAATAAAATAAAAAAACCGCAAAGCTTTGCGGGTTTTTTTATTTTATCAATTTAATCGTCAAGTCTTTGACGCAAATCCATATGCACTCTTTGCAGCTCAGAAAGCAATTTGCTTTCATTGATTAAATTATGCAAACGATTGGTAATAACAAACTCACCATTAATCATCAAATCCCTAACATTACGCCCGCCATGAGTAATCATATTGCCAATCAAACTGATCGGCTTTTTTTCGTTATAAGGCATAAATCCTCTGTCGCGCAGCTTCCAAAAAGCCAAATCAGCGCGATAACCCGGTAAAATTTTACCCACCTTTCCCAACCTTAAAACCGAAGCGGCTTGGGAAGTCATCATTTTGAATAAATCCTCATAAGTCACACGCTGGCGATCTTGAAAAATAATGCGCATCTGCAGGGCCTCAGACAATAAATCAAGAGTGTTTTTTGAAATCACGCTATCTGTACCCAGGGCTAAAAATTTATCCGCGCCATGTTTAACAAAGAGCGGATACTTTAATTCGCCTGACTTGTGAATCTTGTTTGAGGTGGGCAAATGAACAACCCCGATTTTATATTTTTTAATCAACTTAATTTCTTCTTCACTTAAATGAACCCCGTGAGATAAAATCAAATTCGGACCGGCCAAGCCTAAATCAACAGCCGCTTCCACGGTTCTCTTGCCATATTTTTTAACACACTCCTGAACCCAAAATTCAGTTTCTGCCGCATGCATCGTTAAAAGCACTTTATATTTTTTAACCAAACCCTTAATCTCTTCCATTTGTTTTAAGCTTGGGCGATGAAGATAATGAATGGCCAAAGCCGGTTTGGAAAAATATTTTTTCTTATTTTTCAAATATCGCTCAATCATTTTTGGGGAATTGTTTGGGTGTGAATTTGAAACAGCCGAAATCGCATTGATAACATTTTGGCGCGTTAGCTTGGCGGCTTTTTCTATCGGCTCAAAAACGCCGTAATGGCTTAAAGTGGTGGTGATGCCGTTTTTTTGTTCCTCCGTAAAATCACCAACGGCGCCCAGAAAAAAATCATCATCTCTCATCTGAGCTTCCAGCTTGGCCATCTTGGCCACCTGCAAAACAACATCACCTTTATCCAAAGTCATTGATGAGCGCAAAAGATACATTGGCGGATGAGAATGAGCATTGATAAAACCCGGGGTAATAACAATGCCGCTTCTTTTTGAGGCGTCATAAATAACGTCTATTTTATTTTCCGGAATTTTTTTTCTTCCTTTGGGAAAAACTTCTTTAATAATGCCGTCAACAATATAAATTGAATAATTGGTTTTAACCTGGACTTTATCATGCTGATCAGCCGTTAAAACAAAAGTCGCGCCATGAATCAAGACGCGCCTAAACTTTTTGGGCTGACCAATAATCTGATAGCGAGTATGCTTTTGCCGCTCTAGTAGATATGAGGCTTCATCGGCCAAAGCCGCTTTTAAGGTTTTGTTGTTTAGAATTATATCCATACCTCATTATAGCAGATATTTTAATTTAAGAAAAAAACGCCCAAAGGGCGATTTTGCTTATGTCGCCTGAGCGGGTGACCGGATTCGAACCGGCGATCTTCTCGTTGGCAACGAGACATTCTACCACTGAACTACACCCGCTCGGGCGACACAAAATAGTGTTTTACAAAAATTATTATAGCAGAAATTTTAAAAAATGCAAGCCCTATTTGCCGTAGCGCAAATGATACAAAGCAATACTGGCGGCCACAGCCACATTCAAAGATTCCTTTTGGCCAAGCATGGGAATTTTAACAACTTCATCAGCCTGGGCTAAAAGGCTCTTTGGAATACCCTCAATTTCATTACCGATAATCAAAGCTAAAGGAAATTTGGGTTTAAATTTAGGCAAAGGCGTGGTTTTCTCGCCCGTTTCCAGAGCAATAATTTTTATGCCCTGCTTCTTCAGTTTTTTAACCAAGGTCAAAGTTTGTTTTTTGCGCTCCCACTTTAACCATTCATCAGCCCCCAAGGCGGTTTTTGAAATTTGGTCTCTTGGCGGAAAACCGGTGTAGCCGCAAAGATAAATCTTATCAACCCCAAAAACATCAGCACAACGAAAAAAAGAGCCGACATTAAAAAGACTCCTGACGTTGTGGGCGATTAAATAAATCGGTTTATTTTTAGCAGTTGACATAATAGCATTTTTATAATATATTAGTTAATGTTTTAGCGCAAGGAAAAGCCATATTTGAGGGCGAGTGGTGAAATTGGTATACACGAAGGACTTAAAATCCTTTGGCCTCAAAGCCGTGCGGGTTCGAGTCCCGCCTCGCCCATTTTTATATTCCCCCTTCGGGCGCATAGCTCAGTTGGTAGAGCAGTTGCCTCTTAAGCAAACGGTCGCAGGTTCGAGCCCTGCTGCGCCCACCAGAATTTTTTGAAGAAACATCGCAAACGGTCGTCCCGACGAGTCGGGACTGCGCCCACCAGAATTTTTTGAAGAAACATCGCAAACGGTCGTCCCGACGAGTC
>CAZINP010000001.1:165974-169020 GCA_964540635.1 uncultured Gammaproteobacteria bacterium | reverse complement strand
CTGCGCCCACCAGAATTTTTTGAAGAAACATCGCAAACGGTCGTCCCGACGAGTCGGGACTGCGCCCAGCATAAATAAGATACCAAAAAATCAGGCCCCAAAAAGGGGTTTTTTGTTTTACCTATTTGTGATAAAATGTTTAAAACATTGGCTAAAATTTATGCAAAATATAGAAATAGAAATTCGGGGACCGATTACAAAAAAAGAGTACGACGACTTAATTTTTAAATTTGAAAAAGAAGGCAAAAAAACCGGCGAAAAAGACCGGGTTTTGATTGATTATTCAACCGGCGAAATAGAAAACCGAAAAAAAGACATTCGTTTGCGCGATACAAATGGCATACCCGAAATAATGATTAAACTTGGCGCTTGGGGTGCCACCGATCAACGCGAAGAAATATCAGTTTTAGCCCAACCAAAACAATTTGATTCTTTGGTAAAAGCTTTTGCTGCTCTGGGTTATAAAAAGGGCGTGCTCTGTCACCGAAAAACCAAAGTGTTTGAATATCAAGGAATTGAATTTGCCTTGGTAGAGGTGCCAAATCACAGCTATTATTTTGAAGCGGAAAAAATGGTTGATGAAAATGAAGATAAGGACAAGGCAACCCAAGAAATTTTAAGTGTTTGCCAGGATTTGGGCTTAAGGTCTTTTGGAAAAAAAGAATTCTTTGATTATATTCGCCAACTAAACGATGAGGCTAATGAAATTTTTGAAGCCGAGAAGCAGCCCAAAGATTATTTTAAAAATCGATTTAATATTTAATCAAATTTATGGAAAAAGCTTCACCGGAACAATTAGCTCAAATTAGGGAAGAGAAAGAAGAAAAAACCAAAGAAAGCATAGAATGGTTGGAGGGCATGGCTAAAAGATTAAATTTAGAAATTGAACCTTTGCCGATAATTGATGATGAAATCGAAAGAAGAAAAGCAGACTTTGGTTTAAGTGAAGAAGAGCTCAAAAAAAGCGAGTGGACCAGCTATCAGCGTGGAAGGAATCACAATGGCTTTGTGCTAAAAGGCAAAGTGGTAAGCGGGGAAATGGCCGGCCAAGAGGTCAAAGCCGTTGTTTATATCAACCCTCAAAACGGCACTGAATTTGCGGCTGACATTTTATCTCCCTTGGAATATCAGGGCCATGGCGGTAACCACGATTTTACCAGAACCGAACTTGAAGGCTCGCTTGAATTTGCTTTGGGAAAAAAATAATTACAAAAACCGCTAAAACCTTTTTTGGCGGTTTTTTTATTCTAGAAATAACAGTTGTTTTTTTGGTCATAAAAAGGTAAAATAGGGCTAGCTATGGAAAAAGAAAAACCCAAAAAATCAAGGGTAATTGACCCCAAAGAACAAAAAAACGAAGAAAACTTTGACGTTTCTTTGCGTCCCAAAAAACTTTCCGATTTTGTGGGCCAAGAAAATATTAAAAACAATCTGGAAATATTCATGTCAGCGGCCAAGGCGCGTAAAGAACCGATTGAACATGTACTGCTTTACGGCCCGCCGGGTTTGGGTAAAACCACATTAGCTCATATTATTGCCAATGAAATGGGCGTAAATGTGAGAATTACTTCCGGACCGGCCCTGGAAAGATCGGGTGATTTGGCGGCCATTTTAACCAATTTGGAAGATGGCGACATTCTTTTTATTGATGAAATACATCGACTCAACAAAATGATAGAAGAAATCCTCTACCCGGCTATGGAAGATTATGCCCTGGATATAGTTATCGGCAAAGGGCCCTCGGCTAGAACCTTACGGCTTGATTTACCCAAATTCACCATCGTCGGTGCCACCACAAAAATCAGCTTGCTTTCTTCGCCTTTGCGTGATCGCTTTGGCAATATCTATCATCTTAACTTTTATCAAGATAATGAGATTGGAAAAATCATTAATCGATCGGCAAAAATTCTGAATATCAAAATAGACGAACCGGCCGGTCAGGAAATTGCCAAACGTTCACGCAAAACCCCGCGTATTGCCAACCGTCTCTTAAAACGCGTCAGGGACTTTGCTCAGGTAAAAGCTGACGGCGAAATTAACGAAAAAGTCACTCACGAAGCCTTAAATCTTTTAAATATTGATGAATTTGGCCTTGATGATATTGATCGCCACATCCTGGAAACAATTATTCATAAATTTAACGGCGGTCCGGTCGGACTTAACACTATGGCCGCGGCAACCGGCGAAGAAATGGCAACCATTGAAGATGTTTACGAACCATTCTTGATGCAAACCGGTTTTTTGAAGCGAACGCCAAAGGGAAGAGTAACCACGGAATTGGCTCACAAACACCTAGGCATTAAAAATGACAACAAAGAAGCTTCTTTGTTATAATATAATTGTCAAACAATTATAATATGTTAATCCCCATCTCTATTCTCTACTATGTATATCTGATCGGCATCGGAATTTTTTTAATTTTTTTGATTTTTAATGTCGCCCATCTAATTCGCTATGGCCTTTTTACGCTCGTAAATTTACTCGCCGTCTCTTTTATTATAATATTTTCCGTTTTGGTTATTTTTGTTTCTTGGCAATACGTCAATTCAATCGACTGGAGTCAAGGTTTCAGCTTTAATCTTTATAGTATTGACAGCATTTTTTCTTATGATTAATTTTTTTCTCCCCCATCGACTTGATGGTGAAAAAATAATTCTACTCATCAGAAGACATCCCTTCGTCCTTTTTATCAAGGTTATTTTTTGGTTTTTAGTCGCCTTGATTCCACCCGTGTTCTATTTATTTTTAAGTCCAATTTACCAATCCGCCATTCCCACGCGACTGCAAATTCCCTTATTATATGTATTGTTGAGTTTATATTATATTTACATCTGGCTTTTTTTGGTTTTTTCTTTTGTTGATTATTATCTGGATGTTTGGATTATAACCAATGAAAGAATTTTAGATATTGAACAAAAAGGTTTGTTTAATCGCGTTACCTCCGAACAAAAATTATTCAGGGTTCAGGATGTAACCGCTGAAACCAAAGGATTTTTTCCAACAATCTTAAATTTTGGCGACGTTTATGTTCAAACCGCGGGCGAAA
>CAZINP010000001.1:86439-165874 GCA_964540635.1 uncultured Gammaproteobacteria bacterium | reverse complement strand
TTTTTTCCAACAATCTTAAATTTTGGCGACGTTTATGTTCAAACCGCGGGCGAAACACAACGGTTTATTTTTAAGCAAGTATTCAGGCCAGATCATGTGTCTAAAAAAATAATTGATCTGGCGGAAACCAATAAAAAATTTCATCGTCTCAAAGAGGAAGACATAAGATAAAAACAATTAAATAAAAAGTAAAAAAAATATACGGCCTAAAGCCGCATATTTTTGTTTTTGTTTTAATTGTCTGACGAAAAAGAACTTTTATTTAAACTGCCCCGAGTTTGTTTGGCGGTTGGATAAGAACCGCAAATAAGGGGCGATTTATCTTAAATTCAAATATCCTTGCGTCAACTGAGAACTGATGGCCTGACTGGGTAAATAAGCAGCCCTTTCCTGGCTCGCACCCAAACTGAAACCAACTGAACCAAAACGCGCCAAGGAAAAACTTAATATGGCCGCACAGGCTATTACCATAAAAAAAGCGCCAACTACATTAAAAATAGCGCGCCACGATAAAGATTTTCTGTGGTTTTGGATGCCAAAAACCGAAATAACTAATTGTCCGGGGTGGATTGCGTTCATATTTTTATTTTTATTTTTTATTTTGGCTAATTTCTGCCAAGATGCTTGGCGGAAATAAAAAAGAGTATCGTTTCCGAACCTCTATAAATACAGTATAGCACAATAAAACCGCTTTGTCAACGAATTTTCAATGAGGTTGACATATTTTAAATTTTTTATTATTATTTCAAATTACCGACTTAACCCAAGTCGGAAGAAGTGCACTCTACAAAAGAAGAAAGGAACTCAGCATGCTAGAATGGCTCAGAAAACTTTGCTCGCCTCGGCGACGACAAAGGGAAAAAGAAGTCGTTGCCAGACTTGAAAAGCTGGCAAAAGACCGTCCGCAGATCAAAGAAAATGTTGACGCGCTTATTGCGTTGGCAAAAAATGCGCCTGATTCGGCGCTTGAGATGATCGAGCAAATGCTCGACTCCCTCGATAACCTCAGGATAACCGAAAGCTTTGAGGTAAGGCTCGTTGCCGGAGACGTGAATTTTTCCGTCACCTTCTCCGAAGACGGGAAGCTATCAGTTAAAAAGATCTTCCCTAAAACAACCGAGGACAAATTGTCTCCGGAAGAAAAAGCCTTAGGCAAAAATCTTTGGCTCGCAAAAGAGCGAGGGGCAAGTTATGCCGGCCACATCAGCCGGCTCACCGAAAAGATTATCCGAGGACAATTTCTCGTTCAGGCCGATGAGGCTTTCTTCCTGGAGCTAATCCGGGAAAAAACGGGAATTCAGCTAAAAGGTGAAGCGGTAATTTGCCACGATGAAAATGGTTTTTACCTAACCCAAGACAACGGCGATCAAGTCGCCATTGAGCAAGGTGATGGAGACGCCATTTTAAAGAGGCAAGGATCACTTCAAAAAAGGCGCGAGCAACTGGAAAGCTTACACGCCGAACGAGTTCGGTTCATTACGCTGAAAATGGGCAATGATCTTAAGCTGACCACAGCTCATGAGAAGCTCATTGAGGCGCTACGGGTGGCAACCGATGAGGGCAGGATCGGCAACCTTTTCAGAGTTGACGGCAAGGAAGGCATTATTGCCATTCAGATGGTGACAGAGGAACTTGACTGCCTGCCCAAAGAAGCAGCCCTGTCTATTCAAAAAATGCTTGACGCCGGCGTTCCACTTCCCGGCTGCCTGGCCGAGAAGCTTGGTCTAAGAACCGGACTTGAACCAAAGTCTGATCTGGCCAAAAACTTTGACGAGGGCATGCTGCCGCCGGAGATGGTTGATGCGCCGGCACCGGCACCACCGGCTGAATCAGATTCGCCGCCCCCTCAGGGTGGGCTACGAGATGAAATTGACCGGAGTATGGGGGCCTAGGCTCCTTCCTTTCACAAAATCACGGCGCCAGTGCTTTGTCTTGGCGTCTTTTTTTTATTTGTACTTTAGGTTTTTTGTGTTAAGATAAAATATATGAATGAAGCAAAAAAAATCGCTCAAAATACCCTAATTCAAGTAATCGGCAAGGCCCTAACAATCGCCATTGCCCTTTTTGGTTTTGGCTTAATGGCCAGATACTTGGGCCAAAGCGGTTATGGCGATTATTCCACTGTTTACGCCTTCTTGGCAATATTTGGCATCCTGGTTGATTTAGGCTTGCAGATGACCACTACTCAGCTAATTTCTGACCCCAATGAAAATGAAAGTCAAATTTTAAGCAATGCTCTCACAATTCGTTTGGCCGCTTCATTGCTTTTTTTAATTGCCGTTCCGCTTTTGGTTTTGTTTTTTCCATATTCCGCTTTTGTTAAAATAAATATTTTGATTGCCGCTTTTGGTTTTGTTTTTTCCTCGCTTACCTCAACTCTAACCAGCCTTTTTCAGAAACATCTGATTATGGGAAAAATTGTTATTGCCGAAGTGGTTGCCAAACTGGTTTATTTGGGATTAATTGGCCTGGTCGTATTTTTTGATCGGGGTTTATCCGGAACAATCTTGGCAACGGTGGCGGACAGTTTTTTAATTCTGGCAATTTTGATTGTCTTTGCCGCCAAAAAAGTAATTCTAAAACCCAGGTTTGAGCCGTTAGTTTGGAAAAAAATAATTACCAAGACCTGGCCGATTGCCCTAACCATTGCTTTAAACTTGGTCTATTTCAAGGGCGACATTATCATTATGTCAATTTTTAGAACTTCGGCTGAAACCGGTCTTTATGGCGCTCCTTACAAAGTTCTTGAAGTTTTAATAAATATTGCCTATTTGTTTCTGGGATTGATTTTGCCGCTTCTGGCTTCGGCTGTTGCGATTAAAGATTTTAATAAATTTAAAATTGTTATCCAAACATCCTTTGACTTTTTGATTTTAATGACCATCCCCATGATTGTCGGCGGTTATTTTTTGGGTCGGGACTTAATGATTTTAATGGCCGGCCCGGACTTTGCCGTTTCGGGTGAAATTATCAAGATTCTATTTTTAGCCACCGGCGCCATTTATTTGGCCGGCCTGTTTGGCTATGCGGTTGTTGCCCTGGATAAACAAAAAGAAATGATAAAATTTTATGCCATTAACGCCATTTTATCTTTAGCCGGTTATTTACTATTTATTCCCCGCTATTCTTTTTGGGGTGCGGCTTGGATGACGGTTTTTACCGAAGTCTTTATCTTAATTACAGCCGCCATGGTTATGAAAAAAGCAATCGGTTTTTTACCAAAACCGATTATGGCCATTAAATCTTTATTGGCAAGTTCGGTTATGGCCGGATTCCTTTACCTGTTTCCGGGACTGAATTTCGCCCTTGCTGTTTGCCTTGGTGCTTTAATTTATTTTATCGCCCTGTACCTTTTCAAAGGTTTCAGCAAATCCATGGTCATTGAATTGATAAAAAATTAATTTTATGTTTTATTTTGATTTTCCGGTTGATATCCAATCCTTAATGAATGCTTATTGGTGGCAAATTAATTTTTTGCTTCTTTTTTTGTTTGTTGGACTAGCTTATTTATCGGTTAAGAAGCCGGCCCTGGCAGCCAGCCTGACAATCATTTTGCTTCCCACCTATCTTTTTCGCTCAAAAATCGGTTTTTTGCCTTTTACCTTTCTAGAAATTTGTTTATTAACCACCTTTTTGGGCTGGTTGATAAATAAAATATTTTTTGATAAAGAAACATTCTTACCCACATTTAAATTCTTTCATCTCCCCATATTGCTGATAATTATTGCCGCCAGTGCCAGCATATTTTTTTCTCCTGATAAAATTTCTGCGGCCGGCATTTGGAAAGCATATTTTATTGAGCCGATCCTTTTCTTTTTTGTTTTACGGGACGTAAACAAAAAAGAAAATGGCAAACAAATAATTCTTTATTCTCTAGGATTAATTGGCTTGCTGGTTGCCATCTTTGCCGTTTACCAAAAATTTAGCGCCTTTGGCATTGCTCAGCCATCCTGGATTTTACCGGAAAAAAGAAGGGTTACATCTTTTTTTACATCGCCAAATGCCATTGGTTTATTCTTGGGTCCGATTATGCTTATATATTTCGGCTGGCTGATTGATAATTTAAAAAATGGCATCTTAAAATTCAAAAACCTATTTATTTATCTGGTTTTGATCCTTGGTGCAATTGCTGTTTGCTTTAGCGTTTCTCAAGGTTCTTGGCTTGGTCTTTTGGCCGGCTTAATATTTTTTTCCTTTGTTTATTTTTCAAAAAAATGGACAGCTGCTGCCTTGATTTTGGCCGGCGCTATCGCCCTTGGCGTTCCTTGGCTGCGCGAAAAAATAATTCCAATAATCTTATTTAAAGATCTCTCCGGACAAAATCGTTTAATTCTGTGGCAGATGGCAAAAAATTTTCTGGTCAACTCGCCTATGAATTTTATTTTTGGTGCCGGTATTGGCGGCTTTGCTGAAATGCAAAACCAACTGCGCGATCCACTCAAAATGGAACCGTTACTTTATCCTCATAATATATTCTTAAACTTTTGGCTTGAAACTGGTCTTTTGGGACTTTTAGGCTTTATCGCTGTTTTAATTTCTTTTTTCAAAAAAACAAAAGATGTAATTAATAAAAATTTATTATCTGCCTTAAACGTGGGAATAGCATCGGCCATGATATACGTTCTTATCCACGGTCTAATTGATGTGCCTTACTTTAAAAATGATTTGGCCGTTTTATTTTGGATAATAATTTCTTTAATTTAAATACCAAATAAAAAAATCCCCCTAACGGGGGATTTTTTTGTAAGAAGCACTTCTTATTGAAGTATTTTTATTTTCGGAAAATCTGATCAATAATTTCTTTGGCTTTATCTTTGCCACCAAGACCAAAGGCAATACCCGAGGCCAAAGACAAAGAAAAGACTAGTCCGGCAAAAAGAATCTGGATTAATTCAGTTGCCACCCTAAGCTGAATTAGTGCTGCCATAAAGGAAAAAACAATAATCGACCACTTCGCTCCCCGCGAAAGAAGTTCGGAGGAGGACAAATTGGCCGCCAAAGCCGTTTCCTTAACTAAAACCTGAACAAAACCGCTAATTATTACACCCATTATAAGCATAACAACCGCGATTATAATGTTTGGAATATAGAGCACCACATCGCTTAAGAAAGCTGAAATTTGAGTTAGACCCAAAATGTCAGCGGCGGCTACCAAAAAAACCGCGTATAAAGACCAGGTAATCAGCAAGCCAAAGGCCGCGCTAATCTCTGATCTAAAACCGATTTTTTCCAAAGCCCCTTTGGCGCCGGTAGTCTCAAGAGCCTTATCGACATAAACTTTTTTGATCGCTTTAGCGGCCAGTCGACCTAAGAGTCGAGAAAAAAATATTCCTAAAGAAAAAACCAAAATCGCTCCAATGATATTTGGCAAAAGATAAACTATCTTTAACCAAGTTTCGGTTAGAGTAATTTGGAGAATGTCTTTCCAGCCACTATAGTTTCCCATAAAAAGTTTACCAAATTATTAAGACGCGGTGGCGCCAGTTGCGCTGATTAACTGATTGATAACAAACGTCACTAAAGCGTATGAAACAAAGATTATAACCAAACCGATAATACCGGCGGAGATAATCTGTTTGGCTTTGCCTACTTTTTCTTCGTTGCCGGCTGCAGTCATCCAGGTAAAGCCGCCATAAAGGATAATCAAAATGGCAATGATACCTAAAAATCCGAGCAGATACTGAACTATATTCATGATACCGGTTTTGATATCATTGGTACCAAGACCAAGATAAGTGCCATAACCCAATCCGAAATCAGTAGCGGCAAAGGCTGGCATCACCATCAAAGAAAACAAAGCAATTGACGTCATTAAAGTTGCAATTTTTTTCATTTTCTCACCCCCTTTCTATAAATTATTATTTATTTTATTTTTCCTCTCAATCTTATTATACTATAACACAAATTTTATTAAAATACCAATGCCAATAAATTTACAAGGGCCAAAAAATGTGCTAAAATTATATTATAAATAATTGATGTTTTGGAGAAAAAAATGAAAAAAAATAAAACAAAAATTAGCCAAAAAATTATTTTCAAGCTAAGATTGGCCTTCTTAGCTCTTTTAATCATTTCTCTGCCCGCACCGGCCTTTTGTCGTACGTTTGACCCTAACAATATCATTACCGATGAAGAGTTAAGTGATAAAAACTCACTTTCAATCTCGGCCATTCAAAATTTTCTTGAGCAAAAAAACAGTGTTCTCAAAAATTACAGCCAAACAATTGACGGCAAAAAAATGTTAGCCTCTGAAATGATTTGGCGAGTCGGCCAAAAACACAATATCAGCCCAAAGTTTATTCTGACCACTCTAGAAAAAGAAAAAAGTTTGCTCAGCAAAACAAGCGCGACTCAATCAACGCTTGATTGGGCTTGCGGTTTTGGCTGCTATGGCGGGACTTGCCGAGAAAAATATCGTGGCTTCTATAATCAAATTGAAGCGGCAGCCGAAACCCAAGAAGCTTATCGCCTAAAAGCCTCTCAATTTAATTATCGAGTTGGCTTAACTTCAAAAACTTTTGATAATTTTCTAGTTACTCCGCAAAACCAAGCCACCGCCAATTTTTATATCTATACCCCATATGTTGGCTACTCGCCGGAATTGGGTGTGACCGATCAAAACGGCGGCAATCGTCTTTTTTGGCGGATTTGGCATCGTTATTTTTCCAATCAAAAATTTCTAGATGGCCAGGTTGTTACCGATGGCTTAAACTATTGGCTGATAAAAAATAATTTAAAATACCAATTTGCGAGTAAAGAAATATTCTTAGGCGACTATAAATTAAGTGATGCCATCTTGACTACTCAAGACAACCTGAAATATTATCCGGACGGCACAAAAATTTATTACAGTTCGAAGACCTTGGTAAAGTCAAGTTTGTCCGGTCAAATTTTTCTAATTGAAAACGGTCAAAAAAGACCGTTGATCAACGAAAGTGCTTTGGCGGTGATTTCAGATTTTTCATTTGCCGCTACGGGCGAAATTAGATCCGCCACCGAAGATCAGCTCAGTGTTTTTACTCTCGGCCAAATTATTGCAGAAAACTCAATTTACCCGCAAGGAAAACTTTACAAAGACACCAATGGCACAATCTGGTTAATAAAAGATGGTTTAAGGCATGAGGTTAACTCGCTGGTTTGGCAAAATAATTTTGATAGCGCACCCACGGAGCTGGTGCAAGCATCGTCTCTTGATATTTATCCGGTTTCCTCACCGATTAAATTTGAAGACGGCACCTTTTTAAATGTTGACGGCGCTTATTATTTAATTTCGAACGGTGAGCGAATGAGAATTTACAATCTTGGGGTTTTTGACAGAGTCTTCGGGGTTGATAAAAAAAACAGCGCCATAAGAGTCAGTGCCGCTTTATTAAATATTCATGATGCCGGAGAAATAATTGATTATATGGATGACACAATTCAAGATTCAACTTCAAGTCAACAGGATACGAGCTCAGGCGCATCAGCCACCACCGTCGCGGCCGGAACCTACCAAGGACAATTTATTTCAACCGAACCGCAAGGAATTACCATGGCAACCGGCAATAGCCAAAGCGTAACCATTGCTTTTAAAAATACCGGCTCGGCCACTTGGGCTAAAGGAGCAATTTGGCTTCAGGTCAACGACCAAGGTCAAACCACTTCAAGTTTTACAGCTCCAGCCAAGGTTGAAATGAACGAAGGCGCTGTTTCGTTTGGTCAAGTTGCAACCTTTACCTTTAATTTAACCGCACCAATTGACAAAAATGGCATGGTTACAGAAGACTTTGCTATTTATTATAATCAAACCAGCCCAACTCAAATAACCTCGGTAACAAAATTTGTTCTAATTTCCGGTCAAGTCCAAAAAACAACCGCTACCCAATCGGCAAAGCTTAACGCCCAACTAATTTCTGAGAATATTCCGGCCAAAATCAAATATGCCTCAAAACCGGTATCGGTAAAAATGATTCTCAAAAACGAAAGCGACATCACTTGGCTCTCAAAAAAATCCGCCCTTGAAGCTTTTGGTCAAACCAGCGGCAAACCAAGCGTCTTCTACGACAAATATGATTGGATCAGAAACATGGTACCGGCCGTGCCCATAAACAAATCGCAAATCAAACCGGGCGAACAAGCCGAATTTCAATTTACCCTTGATGTTACCGGAATAAAAAGAGGCACTTACACCCTAAGACTGAGACTAAACCTGCTAGATAAAAATAAAATCTTTACCATCAATGGCGCCAGCGAGTTAGTAAAAACCATTACCGTAGAATAAAATAAAAAAATACCCCCGCCAAAAAGCGGGGGTATTTTTTTATTCTCCCAAATATTCAAACCGTGGCAGTTTCTTGCCGTCTATTTCAATTTCCTCTAAAAACATTGCCTTAGGCCTAACCCAAAACTTTGAAGTTTTATTGTCATACAAAGCTTTATAAAAAACCAAATCTTCCAATGTTTCGCTGTGTTTACCCACCGCAAAAACTTCGTACTCAAAACCCTTGTAGTGGCGATATCGACCAATCTTTATTTCGGGTTCACTCATATTATTTTTTCACTTTATACATTAAACCATGACCGGGGACAATAAAGTCAGCCACTTTCAAAATTTTATCTCGGCTTTCGGCCAACTGATTTAATTTTGAAGCATACTCGTCAATAACCGGCCAATTTTCCTTCCAGTAAACATCACCGCAAATTGCCACCAGTCCTTCCTCGGTTTTAACCAACATTGTTTGCGAATCATAGCTGTGGCCCGGTGTATTAATAACAGAGATGTTTTCACTTAACTGACCGGGGTTCTCCCTAATTAAATTATTTTTCCAAATTCCCCAAAAGTCAAACACTTCGGCACTTTTAAATGCTGAAACATTATAAAAATGATCAAAGTGGCAATGGGTCAAAAAAACCAAATTAATATCGTTTAATTCCAAGCCATTTTCGGCTAAAGATTTAGTGATTAAATTAAAATCAGAAACCGTCCCCGGATCAACTACAATATTCAAATTTTTATCCTGAACTAAGGTCACTGTCGGGCAGGTGCGGCCGTCGGACTCGGAAGCTAAACAGCCCGCAACTAAAACTTTTACCTTGGCAAACATAAATTATAGTTAATATTTATTCGTTTTTATTCTATTACAATTTCTAAGATCGGTAAATACTAAACATTGTTTATTTTTAACTTTTTTGTTAGGATTAAGCCATGGAAAATGATAGAAACAAAGAGACAATTAACTGGCAAATCCACGAAAAACCGGAGCAAACTCTGGAGGTTGTTGAGTCCCTAGAAGGCGCTTTAGGCTCAAAAGATACAAATCAAGTTCAAAAAATTTTACAGGACCCCAAAAATTTAAGAAGCTTAATTCAACGACGCGGTGAAAAAAATTTAAACTATGATTTGTTAGAAAAAGGCTTTGATTCATTGTTTAGAGAAAAATTCGGTCCGACAAACATTTATCACTGCCGTGGCAGTGAAGTAATTGATTTTATTCATGAATACGATTTGCCAGAGCAAATTTTGGTTGAATACCTGGATTTAGCTTTTCAGCGTCGCGATAAGACACTGCTTAATCGCTTGGCAACCATCATTTTTGACAATGAAGAAAAAATTGACGATAAATCCATCATTGCAACCGTTTTGCATAATATTGCCAGCTGGAAAGCCAGTCAAGAAAAAGATCCGCAAAAAGCCCTTGATTACAATCGCCAAGCCCTGGAAACCGCCAACCGTACCGGCGATAGCGTTCTGGCCGAAAAAATCAAATACGGCCTAACCTTTTCTAAAAACCTAAAGCCTAAAGATAAAATCAAAGGTTTTGAAGAGGTAGCTTCCAGCATGGAAGCGCTTGATCATAATTACGACGCCATGAGAGCACGCATTGACGAGGCCTTGGCTCACATTGAGCTGGCAAGACGCCAAAGACAAACCAAGCAAGAATCAGAAAGAAAAGATCATTTGGATATGGCCCTTGAATTAATTAAAGCGGCACACAACTACGCCTTGCTCAAAAAAATTCCAAACCTGGAAGTGATGTCCTTAGACGCTTTTGCTGAAATTTATGAAGAGATGGGTGATAAGGTAAAAGCCAATAGAAACCAAGGCAAAGCCCAAGCAGCCAGGGAAAAATATCAGTATTTAACAAAAAGGACTTAAGGTTGACAAAACTTAAAATTTATGCTAATATATAAAGCTTATCTTTAAGCTTTTTTTAGTTCTTTTGTAGCAATTTAGCTTTTGCCGGAATAAGTTCGGCAAATAGTCTTGAGCCTGGCTCGGATGACAAGCGGTTGCTTTGGCTTCTATTTGCCACAAGTAAGTGGTAAAGAAGGAGTATAGCGAATGAATTATATTACAGAAATCCCTGCTGAACAGCAGGCAAGCCGCGGGTGGAGCCTGGAAGTAAACGGTAAGAAAGTGGAGAAAGTTTCTCTGCTTCGCCTGTACAACCCCAAGTTTGGCGAGCTCCTTTACGGACTCACCCCTGGCGGTTGGGACGCCTGGTGCTTCCACGAACTCGGCGGTGGTGGCGTGGTCACCATCCCGTTTTCCGTCGTTGAAGGCAAGCTGATGGTTGGCCTGGTCCAGCAGAACCGCCCCCTGCAGAGTGCCGGCAAGGTCTGGAACGTGCCTCGAGGATTTATGGATCCAGGCGAGCACAACTTTGAGGCGGCCGTGCGGGAACTGGAAGAAGAGATCGGATGGCTGTCCCCGGACAAACGCATGAAAGCGTTGGACGGTGAGGCGGGCAACTCCAACTCCGCCTTCTTTGACACCGCGCAGATGGGTGAAGGCGTAAAGTACTACGCCATGGAAGTATTGCCCATTCAGCTTGAGCCGGCCGAAGATGGCCTTCTCAAGTTTCGCGAAGGGCTGGTCAAACCGGTCAGTAAAATGGCCGAGTTGATCTACGGCTGCCGGTTCGTGCCCTGGCGACAAGCCACACGGCTTGGTGATCAGTTCACCGGCTTTGCCGTGGCGCGGCTCTTGGCCGCCCAGCTCATCGGCTTCTAGCCGGGCGCAACGCGTAAAAAATCAGCGGCTCCGATCGGATATCGGAGCCGCTTTCCTTTTACCTAAAAAATTGCTAACGCCTTTTTCTTCTTTTTAATTCTTTCTTCTCCCAAAGACGAATTATATATGAAATAAAAAATACAAAAACAAAAAGGCCTAAAAATCCAAATATTAAATACTCCCCAAAAACCGAATACAAAAGCATAAACGGCGATTTATTAAAAAAATTCATTTTAATAATCGGCAAAACCGTAACCATTTCCCAAACCTGAGCTAAACCAAACACTTCTTTTTCACCAACCACTAAAACATATTTGCCCTCGTTATTTTCAGAGAAAACTTTTATCGTATATGTTCCCGGACCCAGATCTTGCTTATCTTCCGGTCCTTTTAAGTATGTGTCGCCCGCATATTCTTCGTAGTATTTTTGCCAAATAAAGCTTTGACCATCCAAAATTAAAAAAGGCAATTGCGAATAATCTTCATTATAAACTTCAACTTTAAAATCGCGATGACTTTCCGGCAAATCCGGCACCAAAATATTAATATAAAATTTAAAATCTAAATCAGACTGAATTTGATAATACTCCGGCTGGCCCCGTAAAACTCCATAATAAGCCTTTGATATTTCCGGCTCCTGGATAACCTGCATCTCCACTCCGGAAGCCAGTCTCGGCTGATGGGCAAAAACAAACAAGGGTAAGAAAAGAAAAAATAAGAATAGAAATATTTTCTTTGACATATTAAATTAAGAATAGCACTTTTAAGTGAATTGGAAAAATTATTTGGTGACAAATGCTAAAAACGTAACCGCTAAAATTACCACCACCAAACCGACCCACTGATGCAATTTTAGCTTCTCTTTATTAAAAACCAAACCCAAACCGGCGGCTAAGGCAATATAACTTTCCGAAAAACCGGTAGCAATGGCAATGGGAATGAAGGTGGTGGCGGCCGCAAAAAATAACCAGGCAAAATTATCTATAATTGAAACAGAAATAATTAAACTCCTATGACTTCGCCACAAATTTATTGTTTCTTTTATTTTTTTGGAAAAAACAAAATGGCACAACAGAACAAAAGCGATAAAAATATTAATAAACCAATTAATCATTAATGGGCTGGTTTCCCGAGCGCTGAGCCCAAACAAAAAATTAACTACGCCCATGCCACAAGTCGCGGCTAGCGCCAACCAAACACCCGCTTCAAGACGGATATTTTTAAAATCTGAAAATTTCTTAACGGCAATCAAAACTATTCCTAAAACCAAAAAGAAAATCAAAAAAAGTTGCGTCGAGGTTAAAAACTCATTGATAAAAACCATTCCTAAAATAACCGTAATCGGAACCTCAAAAGCAAAAACCGGTTCAACTACCGAAATTTTACCTAAACGCAAAGCCTTAAAGTCAAAAATTGCCGCCACCATTATGATAACGGCGGTTAAAAAAAGAATGCCCAAATCTTGGGGTGAGTTTTTAATAAGCTCTAAAAAATCAGAAAAAACAAATGGGAGAAACATTATACTCCCAAAAACCGTGACGTAAAACAAGGCCGCCAAATCGCCAAGCTGCCTCGTACTTCTCTGTATTAAGAAATCGCCAACCCCCCAAGATAAAAGCGCTAAAAAGGCAAACCCTATGCCCATAAAATATTGTAAAAAATTAATAAATTTAGCGAGGCTTTACCAAATAAATCCGTCTCCAATTTTGATATTGTTTTTCTCAATAAACCCGGCCGGAACCTCCAGAACATAATCAATCTCGCCCGGCGACGAATATAAATTTTGAGGATTTTTTCCTTCCGGCAAAAGATTTTTTTCCAAACCAATCACCCGTTTATTGCCAATCCAAATTAAATCAATTGGAAAATTCATTTCCTTCATCCAAAAGGTTGGTCTCGCGGGCTGACTATAAACAAAAAGCACCCCCTGAACATTGCCAAAATTTTTTTGCCGACTAAGGCCGTTGACTTGTTGATTTGGCGTTAGGGCCAGTCTTACTTTAATTTGAGTTGAGCCGACGGTAACCTGACGATAATATTGCAACTCTTTAAAAATCAACGCAAAAAATATTATTCCAAATATGATTGCTAAAAGAAAAAATAATTTCCGGTTTTTTAAAAAAAACTTTTTCATTATTTTTCAAGAATTTTTTTATAAACAAATTTACCGGCCTTAATATCGCAAACCAGGGCCTCCTTAATTAATGGCGGCAATAAAATTATTTCATTAATCTTTTTCAAATCAAACCATTGCGGTCTATAGACATTAACTTCCGACTCAATTTGTTTTTCAATACTGTCTTGGCTTAAATTCGGTTCTCCCTCAATATAAAAACAAAGCCAAAAATCTTGTTTGGCTCCACTGCTTTCAATCAATTCATAAATTAATTTCTCGGGTTTAATTGTAATGCCGGCTTCTTCTTTTACTTCGCGTAAAACTGCTTGTTCGGAGGTTTCATTCATTTCTATTCCACCCCCCGGCAAAACAAAATATTCCTTGCCATTTTTTAATCTGTAAATTAACAAAATAAAACCGTCTCTAATAACAATTGCCCTGGCGGAATCTCGAGGCGGCTTATCCATATTATTTTAAATTTCCAATATAATATTTTTCTAATTGCTGCTTGGCACTATCGGAGTGGGACGTGCCCGAACCCATTGGACGAGAATTATAAAGTTCGGTTGAATCTTTGCCGCAACCTTGAACTATCGCCTGGCCACCGGGGTGAGAATTTACATAATCGGTTACATTATAAACTTTATTTTCAATTAAAAGCCAGCAATCATCTTTGGAATCGTGCTTGGTAATCTCAGAAAAATCATAATTTTTTAATAATTCCTGATTACTATCCCGAAAATTATCGGCCGGTTGCTTAGATGTTTCATTTTTTTGATTCAAACAACCACTTAAAGAAAAGGTTGTAATAACAATCAAAAATAAAAAAAATTTATTAATCATAATTATTTTTAAAGTTTGTTAAATGTTTTTCTCTAAAGAATAATGTCAAACCAAATGGTATACTGACCAAAAAATCAAGGCAAAAAATTAAGCCCTCAAAGCAGCAACCATCTCAAAATGCCAACCTCCAAAATATTTTTTTTAATCCCTTAAAAACGTTAAAAGTGAAAAATATTTGTGATTTTTTGAAACATTTCACGAGACTAGTTGGCGGATGCGTTTGCCTTAGCTTCTTCCAGCAATTTGTTTAATTCTTCGGCGTTTGGAATTTTTTCCAGATCATCATCGTTTGCCCTGATACCGTCCTCTTTAATTTTTTGGGAAGCGGTTTCTGCTTCAATCGGCTCGGTTTCGTAAACATTTTCAAGTTTATTTTTATTTAAATCTTCCAAATCCCGATAATACTTCAATAAATCAACGGCCTTAAGGTAATCAAGATTGTCGCAGACATAATCAAAATTGCCGTAAAAACTTACGCCAGGAGTAACGGTTGGAGTTGTGCAATCCTTACTAAAATAAAAAGAATCGGGCGCAATCACAGCACCCTTGTTTGAGGCTGAGCCACCCAGACCAAATGGTTGGCAAAAAGTTTTTGCGTCCTCTTTGCTAGTTTCGGTAGTTTTCTGGGTCAAGCCCATGGCAGTGCCGGTTAAAACCGAGTTAACATAGACCCAATCTTTGGTTTTTCTTTCAGGCGCGGGGAACAAAATATTTGAATTATAATCAAGCCTGATAGGTGCATCGTTTTTTTTATAATACTCAACCAAGCGGCCACTTTCTTCAATTTCAATCAAACCGGAACCGATTGCATTTTCCGACACGGCTTGACCTTGGTATTTATAAACAATTTCTCGTGACAGTATATAAATTTTATTGTCTTGTTTGTCAAAAACTTCAACGCCCTCGGAAGTATAATTTAATTCACCTTCTTCGTCGGCCATAATCTGGTTTGAATAAGTGCCAGAAATTTTTTCTTTCGCTACGCAAAAAATGTAACGTTCCGGATTTTTTAATTCATCAAAATACAAATCGTCAATCTTTTCTTGATATTCCCCCTCCTTTGGCGGCTCAATGCCAAGCCCGGAAATCTCATCCTTACTCAAATAAACGCCGGCAGCAACCACCCCGACGGCCGCAATAGCGCCAAGACCAATTATCAATTCTTTTTTCATATTTTTTTATAAATCACAATCATTGGTAATGGAAGAACAGTCCAAAGCATTGATCACGCACTCGGCCTTGCTTGTTTTCCAGCCAGAACAGTCTTGGATGCAAGAAAAGAATTTTTGATTATAAGCCGCCTGACTTGTATCTTCAGACGAAGAAAGGCACTTAAGGGCATAATTAGAGCAAGCTAATTCGCAATCACTCTGGTCAGCCTGAGTATTATCTTCCTGTTCTTGGTTTGATGATTCTGCCTCATCACCATCAAGGCCGGCCATTTCCTGACAATTTTTGGTCTGACTGAATTGTTGCTTTTGTTCATCGCTCCAAAAAGGGCAAGCCTGCAGACAAAATTCATTGGGCATAATCGTCGGGCAAAGCGATGAAGCTTTGGCGCAAACCGCCTGACAATTAAGATCTTGGCTGCCAAAAGATTCCTTTGCTTTTTCCTTCTCTTTGGAACAACCGGCAAAAAATACCGACAAAAGCAGAATCAAAAAAATGGTAGAGAGTTTTTTCATATATTTTTTAATTATTAACTTAAATAAATATAACAAAAAAACCAATAAAAAACAATTTAAAAAAACCGGCCTTAAACCGGTTTTCCCGTATAAATCGGAGGGGACAGGATTCGAACCTGCGAGGACTTGCGCCCAAACGGTGTTCGAGACCGTCGCCTTCAACCACTCGGCCACCCCTCCGATTTATACGGGATGCAGGCACGAACAGCTACAACTTATCATATTTAAACGTTTTTTACAAATTGAAGGTTTTTTGTTATAATTTAAATGCTTGAGACAATAAAATTAAGGATAAAAGATAATAATTTAACAACTCAAACCTCCTCTTAATCTCATAAGCAAATCCAATATGGCCAAAATTCGTAAAATTGTCATCCCTGTTGCCGGCTTAGGTACACGTTTTTTACCGGCGACAAAAGCTCAACCTAAAGAAATGCTGCCGGTTTTAGATAAACCGATCATTCAATACATAGTTGAAGAAGCAACCAAGGCCGGAATTACTGACGTTATTTTAGTTACCGGTTCAACCAAACGAGCAATAGAAGATCATTTTGATCGCAATGAATATTTAGAAAATTATTTAACCAAGGCCGGAAAAACCAAACAGTGCGAATCAATCAAAGAAGTGGCGGAACTGGCCAACTTTATTTATATTCGTCAAAAAGGACCCTACGGCAACGGTACCCCAATCCTCAATGCCAAACAAATCATTGGCAATGAACCATTTGCCGTTGTTTGGGGAGATGATATTTGGAATTGCGGAAAAAAACCTCACATTCGCCAATTAATTGATACTTTTGAAAAATACGGCGACCCCGTGATCACGGCCAGAGAAATTGATGACGAAGGAACTAAAAAATATGCGGTCATTGAAGGTATTGAGGTTGAACCCGGCGTTTATCAATCAAAATCAATTGTAGAAAAACCCGGTCCGGAAAAAACTAAGAGTCGTCTTGGTTCGTTGGGCGGTTACATTTTAACTCCTGATATTTTTGAGGCTTTGGAGAATACCAAATTAGGCAAAGACAACGAACTCTGGCTGGTTGATGCTATTGCCAATTTACTTAAAAAGCGCCCAATTTATGCCAAAGTTGTTGAAGGCGAAGTTTATGATCTGGGCAATAAATTTGGCTGGCTTAAAGCCAATGTTGAATTCGGCCTTAAGGACAAAGACATAAAAGATGAATTCAAAAAATATTTAAAAAAAATAATTTAACCCGACATTAATTTTAAAAATTGGTCTGGAATAAATTTATGAAAAACAAAAAATTAAAAATCACGGTTTCACTTCTCTTAATTTCTTTTTTGCTTGGCTCAGGTTTTCGCTGTAATTTTATTACTCCCTCCGAACAACAAGCGCTGCAGCCGGTTGAACTGACCTGGTGGGGCTTTGAAGATGACTCAACTT
The DNA here is from genome assembly GCA_964540635.1 of uncultured Gammaproteobacteria bacterium. Classification (GTDB taxonomy): domain Bacteria; phylum Patescibacteriota; class Patescibacteriia; order Buchananbacterales; family UBA6539; genus 02-FULL-45-11b. Next base: position 148,829 of record CAZINP010000001.1, on the reverse strand, counting down.
CTTATGAACAAATGATTAACGATTATCGCGCCCAGCACCCGCACATCACCATTACCTATCGCAAGCTTAGGGAAGAAGAATTTGAGAAAGAGCTTCTCAATGCTTTGGCCGAAGATCGCGGTCCGGACATTTTCACCATTAACAACACCTTGCTTACCAAATATCTTTCAAAGATTGAACCCATGCCAGCCAAAACCAAAGTAGCTTATCAGTATGTTCAAAAAACTTTAAATATCAAAGAAGAAACTATCACCGAAGTCAGGGAAAACACAAGTATTACTCCGTCTCAATTAAAAGACGCTTATTTGGATGTAGTTTATGGTGATGTTGTCAGGGACGATAAAATCTACGGCTTGCCGCTTTATATGGACACCCTGGTTATGTTTTATAATCGCGACCTGATGAATAACGCCGGCATCCCTTTACCGCCAACCAATTGGCTGGCCTTGCAACAAAACGTAAAGGCTTTGACCTATCAAGATAAAAACGGCGAATTGGTTCAGTCGGGTGCGGCCTTGGGGTCTGGAAAAAACATTAATTATTCAGCCGACATTTTATCACTTCTTATGATGCAGAATGGGGCAAAAATGACAACCGGCAATCAAGTCACTTTTGGTGTTGTTCCACAAGATATTACAATAAAAAATTACAATCCCGGTCCGGAAGCCATCAGATTTTTTACTGATTTTTCCAACCCCTCAAGGGAAGTCTATACCTGGAACGATTCATTTCCTAATTCTTTGGATGCTTTTGCCCAGGGCAGAGTCGCTATGATTTTTGGCTATTTCAGCGACATTAAATATTTAGAAACCAAGCGCGGCGGCAAGCTCAATTATGGTATCAGCAAAATTCCGCAAATTGAAGGCCGTCCGGAAATTAATTTTGCCAATTACAGCATAAATACCGTTTCAAAAAAGAGTAAAAATATCAATGAAGCTTGGGACTTTGTTCAATTCATCTCCAAAAAAGCCGAAGCGGAAAAGTATCTTACGGCCACCGGCAAGCCCACGGCTTTGCGCGCGCTGGTTACTGATCAACAGGCAAACGATAAATTAAAAGTTTTTGCCGATCAACTTTTAACCGCTAAAAGCTGGTACCAAGGCAAAGATCCGCAAACAATGCAGCAAAATTTTAATTCCATGATTGAAATGGTCAGAAATGGCCAAGAATTAAAAGATGCGGTTGAATTGGCGGTTCAAAAAATTCAGCAAACTTACTAGTTAGAATAAATATAATATGAGAAAAAAACACTTCTTGACCGTAGGCCTGATTTTAATTGGGTTTTTATTTTTAATAACTCCCGCCCTAGCCGCTGAAGGTAACGCTTTTCTTTCCGCCATCGGCATATCAGGCGGCAGATTAATACCAAGCAAGTGTACTGATACCGGAGCTTCAAGTGGAAATGTCAATGATTGCGGTCTTAACGAAATAATGCAAACAGTAGTAAATTTTACACAATTATTGCTCGGCCTAGCCGGTAGCTTGGCGCTTTTGGCCTTTTTGTACGGCGGAGTACTCTGGATACTTTCTGCCGGTAAACCGGAAATGATAGAAAAGGGCAAGCAAGCAATAACCGCGGCCGTTGTCGGCCTGGTAATCATGCTAACTTCTTGGTTAATCGTAAATACCACCATCGCCGCTTTAACCAAAGGTCAAGTTGGCGCCACCGCTCAAATTTTTAACCAAAATTGGTTTCAAACCCAACAAATTGAATCACCCGGTTCTGGCGCCACCCAAAGTCAGAGTAATTCACAGACGCCATCAGAAAATACACAATCAAACCCCAACACGGCAGTGGCGCCAAACATAGAAGCTCAACCAACACCTCAAGCAGATGAAACAAGGGAAGAACACAGGTGTAGCTTTTCTTATACCGACAAAGAAATAACATACAGTGAGGCTCAAAGTCTTTGTCAAAGCAGCTGTGCCGAATCTTGCCCCGATTGCACGTGTAATGTATTGATGGTTGGCGGACAAAATGAAGCTGGTGAGGCGGTCAGCACAAACTTCAGCTGCACTTGCTCTAACCTTTTTACTGAATGAATTATGTATAACTGTGGTAAAACTATTGTTTGACACAGTTATACATAATTTATTATAATTAGATAAGAATATTAATTAAAATTTAATAATTTTTCAAAACAAAAGTTTTGAAGGGAGGTGCAAAAAAAATGAAAAAAATCGCAACCCTAATGACCGTAACCACCATATTCGCTTTAAGCGTAATGCCGGTTTTGGCTTTAGACACCGGTATTGAATATGGCACTTACACCGGCTTAGGTACCAATGATATTCGCGAGGGCGTTATGAATGTCGTCAACGTTTTATTGGGCTTCTTGGGCATTTTAGCCATCATCATTATTCTCTGGGGTGGCTTCAGGTGGATGACTTCCGGCGGCAATGAGGAAAAAGTTGGTGAAGCCAAAAAGGTAATTACTGCCGGCATTATCGGCTTGGTAATTATTTTCACGGCCTACGCTTTGGCTACCTTTGTGATTTCTCAGCTTTTAACCGCAACTGGCGCAATCTAATTTCAGAATTTCTTAACTCACATACGAAAACAAGGGGAGGCTGCCGGTTTTTTCTGGGGTCTCCCCTTTAACACACTACGGACATGAGATTTAAAAAACACATATTTATTTTCTGTCTTCTGGCTCTAATTATTCTGCCGGGTTTAGTTTTAGCTGACACGGCCTCAACCGGCTTGGGACAGGTCCAGGCCGGACTCAATCAAACTGCCGGCGATACCGGCCTTAAAACCAGTAACGACCTGCCAACAATAATCGGACGATTTGTAAATTATATGTTTGCCGTTGTTGGTGTCGTGTTTATGACAATTACTTTGGTTGGGGGTTACTTATGGATGACAGCTGGCGGCAACGAAGAGAAAATCGGCAAAGCCAAAGGCTTTATTGTCAACGGCATAAACGGCATGATTGTTATTTTTCTTTCATACGCTTTGGTTTATACCATGCTGGCCGCCCTTAAAGCAGCAACCGGAAATTAATATATGAAAAATATCGGTCAAAAAATTTTTAATACTGCTTCGATTTTAACTTTTGGATTACTTTGGGCCCAAGCCGCTTCGGCCAGCGCCTTTGACACAATTATCAAAGGATTTTCCGCCACCGGTAAAAGTGCGGGATACAGCCAAGGAAGTGACGGTAAACCATCAATTGAATTTGTTCCGGCTTGGGTAAATTTCCTAAATGGCATGCTGTTTCTAATGGGAGCGCTTTTTATGGTAAATATCATTTATGCCGGCTATCTTTGGTTTATGGCCAAGGGCAACGAAGAGCAGGTAACCAGAGCCAAGAGCCTTATGATTAACGCCGTTATCGGCTTAGCCATTATTCTCTCTGCACGCATTATAGTTGAAATCGCCTTATTTATTTTAGGAACCACTATTCAAACCTCATGAAAAATTTAAAAAAACATTTATTCGCCTTAATACTGATCTCCCTATTTTTAGCATTAACCTTTGCCCCCGGTTTGTATGCCGCTTCGGTATTTGATCGAATTTCTGGAAGCGTAAAAACTTACACCGATACGGCTATTGGTGGCGGACAGGCGGTTAAGGTTGATCAAACCACATTTTTAAACAGTTTAATGAAAATTGTTAATTATCTTTTGACTTTTTTGGGCACCGTTTTCTTGTTGGGCGTAATTTATGCCGGCTTTTTGTGGATGACAGCTAAAGGCAATGAAGAACAAATCGAAAAGGCCAAAGAGATGATTAAACAATTTATTATTGGCTTGATAATCATAATTTCTGCCAGAATAATTACCGAATTCATCTTAATTAATATCGGCCGTGTTTCGGCTTAAATTTAATTATGAATAAATACAAAAAAATCTTTTTCAGCCTGATTCTCGCCTCAACAATTATTGCCGTCCCCACCCTAGGTTGCTTGGCAGCAAGTGGCATAACCACTCAAATGCAAGGGGCTCTAAGTGCCGTTAACCTGCCCTCTACCGGGTCGGATGACACCAAAGCCTTAAATATTGTTGGCTCGGCCATCAGTGTTTTTCTTAGCTTTTTGGGTGTTATTTTTCTGGTTTTAATAATTTATGGCGGTTATAAATGGTTAATGGCCATGGGCCGAGAAGATGAAATTGAAAAAGCCAAAGACATCATTAAAGCAGCCGTAGTCGGTTTAATTGTCGTGCTTTCTGCTTACGGCATCAGTTACTTTGTCACCACCAGCCTTGAAAAAACAATCAAATAATATGAAAATAATCCAAAAAAAATTAATTGCAATTTTCTTACTCACCTTCTTGGTTGCCATACCTCTAGGCGCTCTTGCTCAGACAACCGGCAGTACTGCAAGCACCCTTAATATATCCGGCAAACTAGCTACGGTTGGTTCGTCGGCCGGTTTTGGCTCCAGACCAATTGCCCAAACAATCGGCCAGATTATAAATGTCTTCTTATCAATTCTTGGTCTAATTTTTTTAACCTATACGGTTTACGCCGGCTACCTTTACTTAATTTCAGCCGGCAATGAGGAAAAAGTTGATAAAGCAAAGTCAATCTTGCGCGGCAGTATTATTGGCCTAATTATTGTTTTATCCGCCTACGCCATTACCCGCTTTGTTATATATGGCGTTGGGCGCGCCACGAGTTATAATGTCGGTTCACAATCGGATGAGCCATTTGAAACCACCGATTAATATTCTTATACTTATGAAAAAAATTATTTTATTCGTTTGCTTGATTGCTGCTCTTACAATACCATTTAGCGTCTTGGCCCAAAGTCCGACCGCGGCGACTCAACCCGATACAATAAATTCAGTTTTAAACCAAGCTGCTGGCAGCAATGGCGCCGGTTATGACACCTCGGTTGACGAAACCGGACTGTCCAGAGTCGTTGGCACAATCGTCAAAACGGTTATCTCCCTAATTGGCATAATCTTCGTTTCTTTTACCGTCTACGGCGGCTTCCTATATCTAACTTCTGCCGGCAATGAGGAAAAAATTGAAAAAGCCAAGAGCATAATTAAGAATGGAATTATTGGAATTATTATTATCATCTGTGCGGCCGCCATTTACACTTTTGTCGCCAATATGTTAATCAGCGGCACTTCCTCGGTGCCTTATAGCTCATAAATATGAAAAAAACAATTTTAAAAAATTTAATTTTAACCGCCATGATTTTTGCTTTGGGTTTTATGGCAATGCCGGCTTTGGCCCAGCAAGAGATGCAACTCCTAGACAGCGAATCTCAAGCTGAGCTGGATAAGCAAAATCAGGCTTTTATTGAAACCTCCGGCCTTGGCACTCAATATTCAATCGGCTCAATGGTTAGCGCGGTTCTTAAAATGCTGCTTTCGTTTTTAGGCTTACTTTTCTTTCTGTTAATTTTATACTCCGGTTTTTTATGGATGACCTCAGCCGGCAATGAGGAAAAAATTGATAAAGCCAAGGCCATCATGAAAGGAGCAGTCATTGGTTTGCTTATAATTTTAATGGCTTACGTTATTACCTACTTTGTTATTGATCAGGCCCTTGAGGCAACGCGCGGTGGGGCTGGCCTGGATTAAACATTATAAAATTATCCGAGACGGGACCTAGCGTCCCGTCTTTTTTTATTCCAGCAAAAGAAAGAGGCGGGGCGCTAAGAGCGCTCCGCCTCGGGTAAAACCGGTGGAAGGTGTTGACTATCGGGCGTAAATCCCGAAGTCGTAAGCTACCCCCTCAATTTGGGTATCGGAGCGAAACTTGTCCACCCAGATATTCCCTTTTTGATAAGGGTGCTGACACCCGACCTTGGTCGTCTCGACCCAGTAGTACCGCTTCCCATACAGGCTGACGGGGGCGACACCGGGTTTGATGCCTTCGGGCGTTTTAAGGGCCTTGGGCACCGTGGTGCAAACCGACCCGTCGCCGGAATCACCGACGACCAGAAACACCACCGCATTGTCGGTGCAGTAGTTAACCAGTGCGCCTTGGCGCAACAGGTTTTCATTTGGTACCGTGGCGCATCCAACGCCAAGCACCATCGCGGCCACAGCCGCAAAGAGCACTTTTTTCATGGCAGATTCTCCTATTTTGCCTTATTTTCACACCAAGAAACATTAAATATTACCACATTTAAGCTTATTTGTCAATCTATATAAAATTTGATATAATAAAAAAGTAAATTAAATATAAATAAAAGCCTATGAAATTTAAAGTTTTTAGCTTGATTGGCCTAATCTTGGCCATCAACTTAATGACAGTGGCAATCGCGCCAGCCCTGACTTTTGCGGCCGGGGACGAAATTGGAAATTTAATCGGTGAACAACTTGAACCGGTTAAAGATATATACGGTCAAGATGACGTTTCCTCAAACACCTTGGCTGAATCAATTTCTAACATCGTCAAAATCGCTCTAGGCTTTTTGGGAATTATATTCTTGGTTCTAATTTTATATGCGGGCTTTACCTGGATGACAGCCGCTGGCAATGATGATAAAATTAGCAAGGCCAAAGGTATTATCAGTGCGGCTGTTATTGGCGTTGCCATTGTAGTTTGCGCCTATATTATTACCTACTTTGTCATTGATAATTTATTGATTGCGACCGGCGCCGGTGGAATTGAATAAAATTTACAAAAAATCGGGGACGCTCTCCCCGATTTTTTTTATTGTCTTTTATACAATTTAATATTAATATAATATCATGGACTTAAGGCAAAAATTAAAAAATTTTTTATATAAATACGAACCGGTAATTACTTTATTACTTGTTATTGGTTATTTAATCACCTTTGGTACAATTGTTTTAATAAAGTATTTTCATTATGGGTATGAGGCCATGGACTTAGGCATTATTAATAATGTTTTTTATAATTCCAGCCACGGAAACTTTTTTGCTTCAAGTATTCATCCGCCAACTTATTTAGGTGATCACTTTAGTCCGATTTTATTTTTATTATTACCATTTTATAAACTTTGGCCACAACCAACCTTCTTAATTTTACTTCAGACGCTAACCCTAGCTCTTTGCGCCCAACCGATATATTTAATTGCCAAAAATAAATTGGGGTCAGGTTGGGGATTTCTCTTTGCCTTTCTTTGGCTTTTCAATCCCTTTGTTCAAAATATTAATTTATTTGAAGTAAGTTTTTTGCCTTTTGCCACTCTGGCGATTTTTTGGACTTTTTATTTTTACCAAAAAAATCAATTTACTTTATTTATTTTGGCAATGGCTTTAGGTTTAATGTGCCGCGAGGATGTTGCTTTGGTCATGGTGGTTTTTTCGATACTAGCCCTCTTTGATAGAAAAAAAATTAAATGGATAATTTGTCCGTTTATTTTTAGTGTCTTTTATTTTATATTTGCAATCAAGATAAGTAGCTACTATTCCCTAAGCGGTTCATATAAATTTCTTCTCTATTATTCTTGGCTGGGAAACAGCCTTGATGAAATGATAAAAAATTTATTATTGCACCCATGGTTAATATTGCCAAAAATATTCAGCCCGGGAAGCTTAATTCTTTTTACTGCCCTGCTTTTGCCTAGCGCTTATGTGTCACTATTTAAGCCGCGTTATCTACTGCTGAGTGCTTTAATTTTTATTCAATTGGTCAGCGGTGTTTATTGGATGTTTTTAGGAATGATTTTATATACTCAATATTCAGCCCTGCTTTTACCAGGAATTTTTATTGCCTGGATATTTGGCACAAAAGCTATTACCGACGTCAACTATCATCCGCCAAAATATTTAAATTATTTGTTTTTGGAAAAAAAATTAACACTGGTAATTGTGATTGCTGCGGTTGCTTATAGCGGTTTTGGTTTTGGTCCCTTGCCCGGCTTGGCACAAGAATTATTTAAACCAAGTGATAAGCAAGAAATCGCCGCCTACAATGAATTAATAAACAAGATACCAAAACAATCATCTGTTGCCGCTAGCTATAAATTCTTAGCCCCGCTGAGCTCAAGAAAAGAAGTTTACTCTTTTAATTATGTTTTCTTAAATAAACAGCAATTTTTACTCAAAGACTATGCCCTGCCAAGCTCAACTGAATATATTATTATTGATTTTCAAGATATTTTTTCTTACAAAATTCAATATGGCCTAAATAAAGCCTTTGCTAAAGAATATGATCTCGCCGTGGAAAATTGGACAAAAAACCTTTCGGGCTTTGGCTTAATCTTTGCCAACAGCCAAGGAGCAATCCTAAAACGCGGAGAGGGTGACCAAATAGACTTAGTAAAAATATATCAAGAAATGCCTGATATTAAAATAAAAAAACAAGCATCAATTAATGCTTCAATAGACTTTCTTGGATTTGATTCGGTAAACAATCAACTTAAACTATTTTGGAAAATTAATTCTCCTCTTGCCACCGACTACCAGCAACATCTTACCTGCGAAAGAGATAACAAAATTGTATACGAAAAATATCAATTATTTAATTATGGCCTGCTGAACAAAAACGACACCTTAAATCAAATTTATGTTCAGTCCAATCATTGGTTAAAAATTATTTCTTTGCAACCTTATTACCCCTGTCGCTTATTTATACAAATTGAAAAGATAGAAGTCGGCCAGCTTACTATTACTCCTTGGCGCTCAACAAGAATAAAAATTGACAAAACTCAAAGTGTTGGACCGAAAATAGATTTGGGCGAAATTAATCTTTAATCACTTCGTAAATCTTTGCCTTGGGCGCGTCAAAAACTTTTTTCAAATAAGGAAGTGACTCAAAGCGAGAAACAACCGTACCATCCTCCATATCATCAAAAATATAAGAAATATTTCTGTCCAAAAGCCAGGAATATTTTTTTTCTTGGGTGGTGCTTGAAGAAAAGAAATTGTTTACTTCTATCTTTTTTGAGTCGTAAAATAAAGTCTCGTGACCATGTGCAAAATAAACTTTATTTCCGCTAAAACCCGGAACAAGATGCCCATAATATTCTCTTGCAACAACCAATTTGTTTTTATCGGGCTGCTGATCAAGCCAATTAAACCCGTTTAAAGCATCACGGTTAATATAAAATAGCGAAAGTCTGTTTGTGCAATAGTAATAATCCCTAAAAAGGTTAAAAATATTACTCATGCAAAACAATAAAATAAAAACCAAGGTGATCAAATACGGGTTAACTAAAAATTTTATTTTTGATAAATTTGAATTTGATTTTAAATATTGCCAAAGCAAATTCAAACCATAAGTAATAAATATAACCAACGGAAATTGCATTCCCTGAAAATATCTTGACTGAAACTGAATCGGGGCGAAAAGAAGAATAATGCTAACCAAAAGCCATATTGTAAAAAATATAAACTTATCATCTAGCTCCTTGCGAATATAGGCCCAAACAAAACCCAAAAACGCAAATGGTAGCTGTGCGCCAAAGCCAACAATTGCCGGCCAAAGATAAAAAACCAATGTCACATTCTGAGTTGCCCGAGTCGAGATCACATAGCTATTTTTTAAAAGAAAAAAATGATAACCAATAGAAAGGCTGGCAACAACAGCCCCAAAAATAAAGCCAAATAATAAATTAAAATCAAATAAACGATGTTTTAAAAAATAATAGACTCCATAAACTCCTATTACTCCAAATATCAAAGGAATAAAATAGGGATGAAAATTAAAATAAGCCAGAGCAATCAGACCGGCATAAAAACCGTAAGACGGACGTCTTTTTTCAAATGCCAACAGGGCAAATAAAAAAATCCAAAGGGTGCAAATCCAAGATAATATAAAGTGCGGGCTTTGATAAATCGTATTAAAAATTGAAATCTCTGGTTGAGATAAATCGTGTGGCCACCAAGCTTGCCGGAAAAAATTATTTGGATCATAAAACCCAGACAAAAAAAGTGGAAATAAGTAAAAACCAAGACCGGAGGCAAAAGAAATAAAAATAAAACCAAGACGTCTCCTGAATTTATCCTCAAAAACATAGCTTAAAAAAATATATACCGTTATCAATAAAAATGGCGCCAATATGGCCCGAGCAAGATGAAAGGCAATACCAGGCGTTAAGCCCAAAGCCCGGCCAAGAAGCCCGACCAAAAACCAAACGATGTTAAATGTGCCATAGTCTTGCATCTCTCCCGTAAAATTATCAAGAAGTAAAAATTTATTGCCCATTATTTGCTTGATGTAAGAAAAATAAACCAAAATATCAACCGAGGTCTGAGAGTGAATGCCAATATACGCCTTTTCTGATGTTGAATTAAGATAACCAAAAACAACAGGGAGTTGGGTTAAAATAATCACAATAACCGTTACAAGAAAAATCAGCTTCCACTCAGATTTCGTTATGGATTTTATCAAATTTATCATAAAAATTTCTATTTGACTTTATATATCTTTACTTCATCATTTGAATAAACTTCACTTAAATAGTCTTGGGTCCCAGGCTCAAAAGAACCCAGCTCCTTCTCCAAAGAAGAGTAAAAAACGTAATTAATATTATTTTCACTCAAAAACTTCTCCTTTTCTTGTCCGTGATTATTATCTTTATAAAACCACAAAACCCACAACGACTTACTTTTAAAATCGGTTGTCTCAATCGGGTGGGCAAAATATGATCTATTTTGGGTTAGTGCCCCAACATATAAACCATTTAACGGGTGTGAGATAATTACTTGGCCAGAATCGGCTTCATCTAAAAAATGAATACCAAACAGTCTTTCGTTGTTTACAAAGAATAAATCAACAACATCTTTGGGTTTGGCAACATAATAATAAATATCTCTAACCAAATTAAAAGCAATTGAAGGAAAAAAGATTAAAATAAAAAACAAAAAAATCAAAAACTTGTCATTCAAAATAAACTTTACTTTCGCAAAAATATTTTTAAAAAATAGACCATCTCTAAAAAATAAATAACCATAAGCTGAAAAAATTGCCAAGGGCAAATGAATCCCCTGCGTATTACGGCTTTGAAATTGCCAAGGAGCCAACACCAAAGCAATGGAAACCAGAAGCCAAATTAACAAGAATATATGGTTATCTTTAATTTTTTTAGTTTTAAATAAACCATAAATTCCAAGAAGGCCAAAAACAAAAAGAAAGCCGTACCCAACAATAATAAAAATAAAGGGCGGCGCCAAAGTAATATTCTGCCAAGCCCGCGAACTTAAAGCCGGTTCTTTTTTTAGAAGCCAAGCATGATAAAAAATTGAAGGACTGGAAATCAAAACAAAAACGCAAAACCAAAAACATTTTTTCCACAATATTCTTTTCTCTTTGAAAATTTCATACAAAAGATAAACGCCGCTGGTTAAAAAAATCATGGGGACATAAAACGGATGAAAGTTAAAATATACCAAAGACAAAAAACCGCCAACCACAAAAAAAATGGGTTTATTTCTACTTATTGCCAAAAACAGAATTAATAAAATCAGCATCATCATGATCCACGAAGCAATAAAATGTGGCGTTTTATAAAGCGACAAAAAAGCTAAGGACTCGGGAATCCAAATATCATTTGGCGTCCAGTATCCTTTTTTTGTCATTAAATCGGTCGCGTAGGTCAGAGGCAAAATTATATAGGCGCCAAGACCTCCGGCCAAAAGAAAAAAATAAGTGGCGATGCGTCTTTGTTTAATTTCTTCAAAGAAAAACGAAATAAACCAATAGGCTGTCAAAATAAAAAAAGGTAACAAGCAGAGTTTTAAAAAATGAAAAGTAAAAATTGGCGATAAATCAAAAAGCCAAGCAAACTTTCCGGCCAAAAACCAGAAAATATTAAACATTCCGTAATCTTGCCTCTCTCCGGTAAAAAAATCTTTAATTAACCATTGTCCGTTCTTTATTTGATTAATGTAAGAATAGTAAACAGGATTGTCACCCGGAGTTAAACTGCCAATACCGCTATAAGTATATCCCGCCGGTGCAAACAAATATCCAATAATAAGGGGGGTCATAATCAAAACCGCAATAATAAATGTCATGAACATTAAAAAAATTACTTCTTTTTTCTCAAAAAGTTTGAATATTTTTTTCATAACTATTTAACTTGATATATTTTAACTTTATCGTTCTCAAATACAAGTTGGAGATAATCCTTAGCTTGAGGATCATATTCTCCAAGTTGCTGCTCTTTATCGGTATAAAAAATGTAATCAATTGAACGGTTTGCTAAAAAATCTTTTTCTATCTTTTCTTGACGATTTGTGTCAAAAAACCAATCAACCTCATTTTGCTTTGAAAAGAAGTTAACTGTTTCCACGCCATGACCGACGTAAACACTTTTACCGGTAAAGGCCGGGACAATATTGACAATATTCTGTGAAGTATTAAAAATAACAAAACTATTTTTTTTATTTTTTAAAAAATCCATCGCCTCAATTAAACTTTTATCAATATATGTAAACTCTTTGCGACTTTGATACATATATATATCACCGGAGACAAGAAAGAAATTTGATAAACTTAAAAAAATCAAGATAAAAATAAAAATTACTTCTTTTTGATTGTCAATTAATTGTTTTAATTTGCTCTTTTCTTTCAAATAATGCTCATAAAAATAATACCAAGCAATTAAACTTAAAACAACCATTGGAAAATGCAAACCTTCAACCAGTCGACGCTGGAATAAAATGGGTGAAAACAAAAGACAAAACTGAACCAAAAACCAGACACCCAAAAAAACCAAGGGTGAATCAACTTTTAAATTTGACATCTTTTTTCTTAACAACAGCCAAATTCCACCGAGCGCCAAAAAAAATAAAATCCCAAAACCAAAAACCGTTATCCAAAAAGGCGGCGTTAAACAAACATTTTGAACATATTTCAGTCGAGTAACATAATCATGTCTGATAAGGGTGGAATAATAAATTATTGCCGGAAAAGAAATTAAGGCAATAATAAAATAATAAAAAATATATGACCAAATTATTTGCCGCTTAACCAGAATAATTAAACCTAGATAAACCAAAATAACGCTGAATATTGTTAGGGCATGAAACGGATGAAATAAAATTAGGAATAAAGATGCCAATCCGGTTGGTATCGAATAAATTATTTTTTTATTGTCAACAAACAAAACTGTAAACAATAAAATAAAAAGAATTAAAATTAAAGAAGCAATTAAGTGGGGTGAGTAGTATAGAGTTGCAAAAATGTTTGACTCCGGCACCCACAAATCCATTGGCCAATTAAACCGACCATCAACAAAATTTCCTTGAAAACGAACCAGCCGATCAATCAATAAAAAGCCGGCACCGGAAGAAAACGAAAGAATTAATAAGGCAACCCTTCTCTTTTTTAAATCATTAAAAATTATCGAAACAAACAAGTAACTTAGGCCAACAAATATTGGTATCAACAAAACTCTAACAAAATTAAAAGCTAAAATATTTGATAATTTAAAACATTTTGCCAGCAGACCAACCGTTAACCAAAAAGGGTTAAATACCGCCCGATGAGACTCTGAGGTAAAAAGATCAAGTAATAAAAAATGACCCTGCTTAACTTGCTCAATGTATGAAAAGTAAACAAACCAATCGTTAAGCATGGCCATATGAACCCCGGTAAATTGCGTATTAATTGGTCTGATTAGCCAGCCAAAAATTAAAGGTAATGATGTTATAAAAATAAGCACCGACGACAAAAGAATGACAAAGCGCCATTCCTTTTTCTGAATTGACCGGATTAATCTAAAAAATGTCATAACCTGATAAAACGATACTTTATTATCAACCAAATTGCCTCCAGGCCGTCAAGCCATTTAATCTTTTTGCCTTGGCAAAATTTGCGAGGAGAATAGATAATTGGCATCTCGGTTATTAAAATTTTTTTTCTTAAAACCCTTGCCGTAAACTCTATTTCAAAACCGAATCCCTTCTCCTTAAAATCAATATCACTTATTACTGACCTGAGAAAAACTTTATGCCCGGTTTCAACATCCGACAGACGGGCATTAAAAAATAAATTAAGCAAAAAAGAAACAAAAAGATTGCCCAAATAATATCGCCAATGACCTATTGGATTATTGCCCTTCATCCGGCTTCCAAAAACCACCTGAGCTTTATTGTTAACAATTTGGTTGATTAAACCGATTAAGTTTGAAGGACAATATTCCAGATCCGCATCTTGAATGGCAATAATATCGCCGGTTGCTTGATTAAAGCCAAGGGCAAGCGCATGACCCTTGCCATGATTTTTGTCACTCAAAATAATCTTTATCCCTGACTCTGATTTTAATATATCCGGCGTACGATCACTGGAACCGTCATCAACCACAATAATCTCTTTTTCCCAACCACCAAAATCCAGAGCCCTAACGGCTTCAATTGTTTTCAAAATATATTCTTGTTCGTTATAGACCGGGATTACCACGGAAACCTTCATAGCTCAAATTCTATATTTTTTTAAATCTTAAAATTAAGACGCGCCAAAAACTTTCCAACATAATCTTCGGACTGAATTTTGATTTCCCCTCGGCTCGTTCGGTAAAAATAATTGGGGTTTCAACGATTTTAAATCCAAGCTTGTATACCTTATAGGTTGTTTCTATTTGGAAATTATATCCGACCGAACTTAATTCATCCAAACCGATTTTTTCTAAAACTTGCCGTCGATAGCACTTGTAGCCACCCGTTAAATCATGAGGTTTCATCCAGAGAATGTTACGAGCATAGATATTCCCAAAACGGCTAATTAAACGCCTCGGTAAATTCCAATTTGAAACCCCGCCGCCTTTGATGTAGCGCGAACCCAAAACTAAATCGGCCATTTTTATCTCCTCTAAAAAATCGGGCAAATATTTTGGATCATGAGAAAGATCAGCGTCCATTTCAAAAATATAATCCGCCCCTCGAGCCAAAGCCTCCTTAAAGCCGGCCACATAGGCCCGACCCAAACCCATTTTTTGCTCACGGTGCAAAACATCCAAGCTTAAATTATCTTTTTTTAATTCTTCAACCAATTCACCTGTACCATCGGGCGAATTATCATCTACCACCAAGACGCTTAAGCCTTCAATATTTAAATCAAAAATTTGGGGCAATAATTTTTTTAAATTTTCCTTCTCGTTATATGTCGGGATAATTATAAAAATTTTTTCCATATTTTTTAATGTAAATTAGATTATTAACTTATTTTGGACTTTATACTTTTTTTAAGCCTAATTACTTCTTTCAAATAATCCCATCCAACCACAAAGGGGTTGACCCGACTTTTATCATTGCTTTCACGAATATCTCGCCAAACCACGGGAACCTCGGAAATCAAAAAATGATTTTTCTCGGATAATATCAATAGTTCCGAATCAAAGAACCATTCTAAATTTTCAACTTGGGGCAAAATTATATCTTTAGTTTTACTATTTATGGCCTTAAAACCGCAAGGAGCATCGCTTGACTTAAGGCCAATTAACATTTTTAAAATAAAAAAATAAAATCTTGAAAAAATAATTCGCCAAATTGATCGAGTTACCTTAGAGTCAGCCAAATAACGCGAACCGACGGCCAAGTCGTTACCGGCTTTTATTTTTTCTATCAACTCAGGTAGGGCCGAAATGTCCGTCGATAAATCAGCATCCATAAAAATATAAATATCGGCAAGCTCTGACTCCCAGGCCGCCTTAATCGCATGGCCCTTGCCCTTCTCGGGCACAAAAAGATATTTAATTGGCAAAAATTTGAGCGCCATGCGTTTAACAATCTCGGCAGTATTATCAAGTGAAGCATTGTCGGCAACCACCACCACCCATTCGTCTTTTATTTTTTGGCCGGCAAACTCCGCCAGCTTTAAAATATTGGCTTCAATAATTTTTCCTTCATTATATGCCGGTACGGCAATAACAATTTTCATATACTAAAACAGGATAAAAAAACCTAAGAATAAATACAAATTAAGAAAAGCGCTTGTGGTAATTAAAATTTTTGATTTGGCCGTAAGCCTTGAATTTTTAAAACTATAAAGCAAAACAATGAACAGCAAGGGTAGAAAATCCATAAAATATCGAGGACCAAACTGAAGGTATCCGCTATTAAAATACAAAAGAACCGAGAGCAAAATCAGAAACGAAGTTAAATAAAGAAATTTCAAGGTTTTTGTTTTAAATCCGGCAAAAAATATCCAAAAGAATATTGGTGAGACAAAAAAGAAACTAAGGCCCAGAGGACTAACTCTAAAATACGGCGCCTTTAGCATATATCCAAAATCAAGAATTGGCTCGGGCAATTTAAGAAGTGAGTAATAAGCGTTTGTTAATAAATAGTGCCAGCTAAAAAGACCAAATTTTTCTTTCAAATATTGTTGAAATGGTTGGCCATTCTGAGCCCTGGCATAACCCGTATCAAAAAAATTATCAAAACGAGCATAATTATAAGCGCCCAAAGCCAAAAAACAAACAAAAATTGGTAAAAAAATCAAGCTTAGTGATTTAATTTTTTCTTTCCACACCGCCTCACGATCAAACAAAATTTCCAAGATAAAAAAGATAATGGCAAGTCCGGAGTTTAAACGTGTAGCAAAAACAGCACCCAAGAAAACTCCAATAAGCCAATAACGTTTTTTGCCAAAAAATTCCAAGAAACTTAATAATAAAAAAAACGTATTAACAACATGGGAAAAATGCCAAGAACTTGAATAAAAAGCAGCGCTTAAAAAAACCGAAGCAAAACAAAAGGCAAAAGCAAGCCACAAAGAATCATGTTTATCAAAACCAAATCTTTTAGCTAGAAGCCAACAAATTAAAAATATAAAAACAACCAGGAAAAAATTCAAATAACCTTGGAAAAAAAATTGCCCAAAAAGCTTAGCTAAAAAAACAAACGGCAATAAAAACACGGCGGGCGCCGGGCCCAAAGCCCAATAGCATTTTTCGTTACCATAAGAACAATCCAAATCACCGGGTTTTTGTAAGTCAAGGCGGCCAGAAAGAAATGACTCGGACAATTGACTAAACTCCGCTCCGTTTTCAATGAAATTTTTAAACTCAGTATTTGGTAAGAAAAAGTTAAAAAACAAAACAGCCGCAAAAAAGAAAAAAATGATATCAACAAGTATCACCTTTTCCAGCTTGGTGACATCAAGATATTTAAAAAAAATTTTTATCATTTAATTTCGTAAATTACTGCCTCCTGATCACGATAGACCTCTTTAAAATCCATTTGATTGGAGAAAAGATTAACCATATCAGAATTTTGATTAACATCAATAAAAACATAACGAGCGCCAAAAACCTGACTTATTATTCTGGACAAATTGCCTACATTGTACCCGGCCGTAATCTGGGTCCAAAGGCGATAAACGTTCTGATCATATTTATAAGTAAAAGTTGGATCCAAGCCCGCCAAATAATAATTAAGGTGATTGTGATAAAAAAGAATTGGAAATTCATCCCAATCAGAATGAAAAACAATGTCGCCTTGGTTTGAATTTTTTTCTAACCAAACCGAGGACTGGGCAAAACGCGAAAAAGAAACGCCATTCAAAAAATCATTTCTAACAAGACTTAAATCATGATAAAATATCGGCAAAAAGGCCAAAAATAAAATAAGAGGAAAAAGCCGTTGATACGGCAAAGGTAAAATTTTTGAAAAATAATTTCTAATTTCATCCAAAGAATTATTTATCGTTAAAGCCACAAAAGACCATGATAAAGGAATAAAGTATTCAACATAACGCCTAGATTTAAAGGTTAAAGCGGCAAAAATCAAGGTTAAAATTAAAATGTACCAATTAACTATGGGCTGGTGCCTAATATTTAAAATAAAAATAATCAAAGCCAAGCCAACAAAAATCGCAAAGGGCAAAGAGGTTAAAATTAAATCTTGAGGTAAATACGGATACCACTCTGCTCCAACGTTAATTACCCCCTGATAATTTATCAAGGCGATTTCAACAACTTGCTGCCAATAAAATTTTAAGTTTTGCGGAAAGTATGGCGATAAAATTATGCCAATACTCACTCCAAAAACCGAAGCCAAAAAGCCAACCAGTGCCTGCCAGGTAACTTTCATTTTTCCCAGCCTGACCGCCACATTGCCTCGCCAGGAAGCCGGTAAAATCAAATTTAAAAATAAATAAATAAAACTCAACCCCAAAGCGCTGGGCCAACCGCCATAAAGCCAAACAAAAATAAAAGAACAAAGCGACAAGGCCAAATATCGCCGCTGAAAGAGAAAATTGATAATCAAAAAAAATAAAATTAAAACCAGGGCCGGGGCTTTAGCTAAATTGAGCCGGAAAATAAAAGGGTTAATCGTAAGTAAAAACAGGCTGAACCATAAAGCGCCACGAACCTTAAAGCTTCTTAAAAACCAGAAAAAAACCAAGACAAAGGCCGTGGCAAAAAGTACCGAGGCAATTTTAATCCCAACCAAAGGATTAAAAACTGCCACAAACGGGACTAAAATCAAATGATAAAGCAAGTGATGATCAATAAAATCCTGCGAAAGATTGGTGGCCGTAAGCCAAGGAAAATCTTTAACAATGCCCTGCTCATAAATCAGCTGTGAAATTTTTGCGTGATAAAAAGAATCGGGATCTGCCAAGGTCGGACCGGCCTGAAGATATCCAAAAAGAAAAAGTGACAAAACAAAAAGCAAAAAATACTGCCAAAAAATTTGGTTTTCAAATTGCCGCCAGATCTTATTGAATAATTTCATAAAAAATTAGTAGTTTTTCAGTTGAGCTTTAAAATAATCAACCCAGGGAATTTTAGAGGGATTAAGTTGATATAAAATTGCCAAATAAAAACTAAAATAACTGCCAAAGACCAGCATCTCAAAAGCTTGAGAAATTCGATCTTTTGCCGTTAACTCATAACTGAAAAATTTAATTTTATTTTTATTAACCACGTCTTTGGTGATGTGAAGACGCGCTTGATTCTTTTGAGAATAAAGCCGGCTGCCAAAAAACAAAAAGTGCAAAATCCCCTGATTATCTCTGGGAAAAGTTAAGCCTTCCAATAAATGATGGTTCATCTCGGGAATTAAATAATAGCTGGCGTAATTTTTGGCGTTTTCGTTTATTTGATTAGCTAAAACATGGGCATTGCCACCAAGAAATTCGGCCGAAACTATCACTGGAATTTTTTTTTGTATTGAGACTGATAGTTGTTTGGCCAAATTTGAAGATAAGTGAACTTTGGCACCAAAAAGTCGATTAAACTTTACAATTGTCTTAGCTGCGCTATCAACATCTTTTTGGGAAAATTTCAAAAAATTTAATCTGGAAAACAAGGCCAGTTGTGCCGCCAGAGAATATCCCAAACCCATTCGCGGTTGGTTTGAAGGGTTGAATTTTGGATCAAAAACAAAGCCAGATATTTTATTTTTTCTAATCATTTCGCCCAATGGGCCACCGGAAGTGATGCCAAAAATTTTTGCTTTCTTTGCCTGTGCCTGCTTGATTGCACTTAAAGTTTCCTCGGTTGTCCCGGAATAAGAAGAAGCAATAAATAATGTTTTGTCGTCAACACAGCCCAGAGCTTCATAACTATTTGTAATAATTATCGGCACCCTTAGACTGCTGGCAAATAAATTTTTAATAATATCGCTACCCAAAGCCGATCCACCCATGCCATTTACAACAATTTTATTAATCTTGGCAAAAGCAAGCGGCACCTTTACCTTTTTAAAATCAAACCAAGCCTGGTTTAATTGTTTATCCAGCAGTTGGATTGAATCCAAAACATTACCGCCGTCCAACTTCTTAATTTTAGCCAAATCGTCAAGTTGATGCATAAAAAATTATTAAGATTTATAGGCTAATTATACCATTTTTTATATTTATGAGCAAAAAATAAAAGATTGAAAAAATCACAAAAATTTGTTAAAATATTTAGAGTTAAATCATTTTTTATTTTATCTTTTTTATGTCAGGACACAGTAAATGGGCAACAACCAAAAGGGCCAAAGGCGCAGCTGATGCCAAGCGCGGCGCAATGTTTACCAAACTAGCCAACGCCATTACTATCGCCGCAAAATTAGGCGGGTCAAACCCGGATATAAATTTTCGCTTAAGACTTGCAATTGATAAGGCCAGGGGCGCAAGCATGCCAAAAGAAAACATTGAAAGGGCAATTAAGCGCGGCACGGGCGAATTGGGCGGCGGACCAATTGAAACCATTACCTATGAAGGTTTTGGACCAGATGGAATCGCTATTATGATTGAAGCTCTGACCGACAATCGCAACCGAACCAGCTCGGATGTTAAGCACATCCTCACAAAATACGGCGGAAATTTGGGCGGTCCGGGAGCGGTGGCTTGGCTTTTTGAGGCCAAGGGTGTAATTAGAACCGGCCAAATTAACGAGGGGCAAGAATTGGAATTGATTGATGCCGGCGCTTTGGATTTGGTACGCGAAGACGAAGGCACAACCATCTACACTCAGCCCAATGATTTAAATAAAGTCAAAGATTGGCTGGAACAAAACAATTTAACCGTTGATTATGCTGAAAACGAAATGGTGCCCAAAGAGAAAAAGAAAGCTTCACCAGAAGTCCAGGAGAGACTTGATAAAATGGCCGCTGAATTAGACGATAACGATGACGTCAGTGATTATTATACCAACCTGGAAGATTAAAATGGCAAAAGCTAAAAAAATTATTTTAGGCATTGACCCGGGAATTGCGGATATGGGTTTTGGCGTGATTGAAAAAGAAGGCTATAAACTCAAAGCACTTGATTACGGTTCTATTAAAACCAAATCAAAACTTAGCGACGAAGTCAGATTGAGTCAAATTAAAGAAGAGTTGGATAAAATATTTAAAAAATATAAACCAGATTGTGTTGCTGTAGAAAAACTCTTCTTTTGCAATAATGCCAAAACCGCGATTGCCGTAGGGCAAGCGCGCGGCGTAGCCATGCTTTGTGCGGGCCAGAATTGCCTGGACGTAAAAGAATACACCCCGCTGCAAGTCAAAATCGCCTTAACCGGTTACGGCAAAGCGGACAAAAAACAAATTCAACAAATGACCAAGGTTGTGCTAAACCTTAAAGAAATACCTAAGCCGGATGATGCGGCTGATGCCTTAGCCATTGCCGTTTGCGGAGCAAATTAGTCAATTTAATATATAAATAAATGGCCAATTATCAAAAAATCGGCTTTAATTCCAATTTATATTTACGATTGCAATCAAAAAGAATTAAAGACCTAATTGATCGCGCCGGAACAAAAACTTACATTGAGTTCGGCGGCAAAATTGTTGACGATAAACATTCTGCCAGGGTTTTGCCGGGCTACCCGGAAAATGCCAAGCTTTTACTTTTAAAAAAAATCTGCCGTTCGGCCGAAATCGTTTTTGTTGTTTCAGCTAAAGATATTGTTAGAAAAAGAGTTAGGGGGGACCACAAAATTACCTACGACAGGGAATCAATACGAGTTCTTAAAATTTTCAAAGAAAACAAGATTAGAGTCAAAAATGTTGTTATTACTCGAATAGATGATCCAAAAAATTTACCCGAGGAGATAAAACGTTTTACCAAAAATTTAAAAAGGCAAAAGGTAAAGGTTCATTATTTTGCCAGCATTAAAGACTACCCCAAAAAAAATATTGACTTTAATGACTTTGACAAAAACAATTTCATTTGCACTCAAAAAAAATTAACGGTTATTTTAAGTCCGGGCGGGGGCAGTGGAAAATTTGGTGTTTGCCTAAGCCAACTTTACCACGAGCTTAAAAACAATAAAGCACCATACTATATAAAATTTGAAACATTCCCTGTTTATAATTTGCCTATTACTCATCCTCTTAATTTAGCCTTTATGGCCGCCTCGGCCGATTTTTATGACGTTTGCATGAAAGATCGACGCTGCCACCAGGCCACATCATACAACCGTGATTTAGAAAATTACGAATTACTGCATGAATTAGCCAAAAAATTCCCAGTAAACGGCAAAAAACTAAAAACCATTTCTTCGGCCACCAGCATGGGAATAAATATGATTGGTCGCTCAATTGTCAACGACGAAGTGGTTCAAAAAGAAGCGGCTGCAGAAATCTGTCGACGTTTAATAAGATATAAATTTGAAGTGGCGGCCGGACAAGAGGATAAAAAGGTTTTAACCAGAGTTAGAAATATTCTAAAAATGTTATGAAAAATAAATTAATCGTTTTTGAAGGCATTGACGGCTCCGGCAAATCATTATTGTGTAGAAGTTTGGTCAAAGAACTGAAAAGAAAAAAAATTAATGCCGTTTGTTACGAAGACATTGAAAATAAAAACCATGGCTTCAACCTCATAAAACCCTTTATTAAATCAGAAACGCCCATTAGCGCTAGTTTATATTTTTATATTGCTTCGGCAATTTATAAATCACAGATAATCAAAAACCTTCTTAAGAAAAATTGGGTTGTCTGCGATCGATATATTTTTTCCACCCTCGTCTATCATCAATTGCGCGGTGCCAATATAAAAGATTTACCACCTTATAAAAAACTTGGCATCATAGAACCAGACTATTATTTTTTAATTACTGTTCCGGAAAAAATAAGGGCTGAAAGATTAATGGGTCGCGCCTTAAATAACCCTGATGACTTAAAGAAAAAAACCAAAGGCAGTCTTTTTGATAAAACCGAAAATGGTTATAAGAAATTTAAACCAATTATAATAGACAACTCATCGTCAGTTAAAGAATCAACTGAAAAAATACTTTCGATTATTAAAAAATAAAAAATATAAATATGAAAAATCCAGAAATTAGAAAAGATTATATTCAAGAAAAATACGTTATTATCGCCCCACGCCGCGGTAAGCGGCCACATGATACTGAAAGGGCAATTCCTCCCAGCCAACTCAAAAAAAGTGAGTGCGCCTTTTGCCCTGAAAATGTTAAAAAATCCGGTAAAGCCCTTTTAACGGTTAATAAAAGCAAGGAAAAAAATGAACCTTGGGCCATTAAAGTTATTGCCAACAAATTTCCAGCTGTAAGCACAAAAAATAAAAAAGCTTATGGCCAGCAAGAAGTGGTTATTGAAACGCCAAATCATCTTTTGGAAACCGACGATTTAAGCGCCAAACGCATTGCTGAAATTCTTGAAGTTTACGCCAAAAGAACCGAGGCGATTTCCAAAGATAAAAAAATCAACTACATTTTAATTTTTAAAAACGATGGCGGTCCGGCCGGTGCTTCACTTAAACATGCTCATTCCCAAATTTTTGCCACCGAATTTCTGCCGCCTCATCTGCGCGACAAATCACAAAGGGTTCAAGCCTACAAGCTCAAAAAGGGTACGTGTGTTTACTGCGATGTAATTAAAAAAGAAAGTCACTCGCCACGTTTAATTTGCCAAGATAAAAATATTGTTTGTTTTTGCCCTTGGGCGCCCATACACAATTACGAAGTTTGGTTAATGCCCAAAAGACACATTGACAATATCACTCAACTCACACCGGCCGAAAGAGATTCTTTCGCCAAAGCTCTTAAAAAAATTCTTAAAAAAATATGCGAACTCGGCTTGCCTTATAACTATTACTTCCATCAAGTCATAAAAGACGAGGATCAACATTTATATATGAAAATAACTCCCCGCGGTTCGGTTTGGGCCGGCGTGGAAATCGGCTCAGGCATGATCATTAACCCGGTTGCGCCCGAAGACGCGGCTAAATTTTTTAGAGGAAAAACCAAATGAAAAAAATTATCATCCTAACCACCTTAACTATTTTATTCCCTCTGGCTGCCTTAGCGCTTGAGTCTTGCCCTTATGGCTTAACCAATGATCCATACCCGGGTAATTGCGGCCGTTATGTTGACGAAAACAGCAATGACATTTGCGATTTATCAGAAACCGAAGAAACAACAACCAGCGCCACCCAAACCGTGGCAGAAGATTTAATTTCCGGCCAAGATCTAAAAACAAAAAACGTTAAAGAGGTTGCCGAGATTTATCAAATTGATCCGGACAAATATGCTCAAGCCCTGTCTGATTATTATAAGATAACCATAAAAACCGGAAATAGTTTTCAGACTCTGCACGACAACTACGGCCTCGAACCAAGCCAAGCCAAAGAAATTGCCCAAAACCTAAAAGACCAGATCCCAACCGCCGCCAGAACATCAACATCAGCCGAAAAAAATTATCATTTAGGATCAATCGCCCTTGCCACTATTGTTTTTTATCTCTTTACCCTTTGGCTTTCTAAAATTAAAAAAATCAGTCTTGTTAATCATCGTCGAATTTGGAACCTTGCTTTGCTGACCAGCTTTTTGGTTAGCGCCATACTTGGCATACTTTTGGTAATAAGAATTAATTTCCAAATCGTCTTTCCCTTGCCCTTTAATATGCTTTTTTGGCACGTTGAAGCCGGCATTGCCATGACCATAATTTCCATTTTTCATATTCTCTGGCACTGGCAATACTTTAAGTGCTATATCAAAATAAAACGAAACGTCTCTTGTGAATAAATACGTTTTTCACAGATATAATCCGGACTTTAAAAAATTTTTTCAAATTGAAAAAAGAAAAATCGCAAACGCCCTGAAAAAAAATGCAAAGATAGAGCATGTTGGCTCAACTTCAATCCCCAATTTGGGCGGCAAGGGAATTATTGACATTGCCGTTGGCGTTAGTAAATCCAAATTCAACAAAGCAAAAGAAAAACTTATTTTAGGCGGTTGGGAATTTAGAGAAATTGCCAGCTATCCAAAACGATTATTCTTTAGAGCCGATTACCCATACAAAAACCGTAAAAGACGCGTTCATCTTCACCTGGTTGAATATAATAAATCAGAATGGAAAACGATGATTAATTTCAGAAATTACTTCATAAAAAACAAAAGTGCAATTAAAGAATACGAAAAAATAAAAAAACTAGCCGTTAAGAAGGCGAGGGGCGACGGCAAAAAATACCGACAATGCAAAGAGGGCTTTATCAATAAAATTTTAAAAATAATATGAAAAAAATCAACATCTTTCTTGTTGTCACTCTCTTACTGCTTAGCGGCTGCTCTTTAGGAAAAACAAAAACCGAGGCAAATCTAATTAATATTGATGAAAATTACGAAATTGATGCTCCAAAATATATTTCACAAGAAGATTGCGAAAACAAAACAGGCAAAAAATGTGACTTTGCCATGTGCGATATTGGAGATTGTCCAAATCAATCAGAACTTGGCTGGCAGCCAAAAACAAAATAATTTCGCTTAAAAGGAGTTAAAATTTTGCAAAATAATAACTAAATTTTATGTCTAGAAGATCAATTGAAGTAATGGGTCAAACGGCGCCGGAAAATGAAACCAGGGAAATTCAACTTTCTCAAAATTTGGAATATTCTGCCGAACTCCTAAAAAATCCACCCCGAGCCGATTGGCCCGGCCACGATAGATTTTTTATCACCGGCCACGTAAAATTTGAAAATGGCGTTTGGCAAGTTGAAATTGGTGCCGGCGACCCGACTGCGGCCATTGACCAATTTGCCAACGAAGAATTTGGCACATCCTCACCATTGGTTTCTGACTTGAGGAGAGACAATAAAAGCGGCTTATCTTTAATCTCGGCCGGCAGCTTTGTTTGGTTTAGACAAAATCAAGAGTCAAAATTAGTTCTACTTAAACGCTCAGAAGACGCAAAAGCCGACCCGGGCTGCCTGACCGGACCAGCCGGACGTTGCGGTGAAAAACCATCAGAAACCATTGAAGCTGAAACCAGAGAAGAATTAACCATTGCTCAAGAAGTCTTGCCAAGTGGAAAAAGTCATTATAGCTTAATGGTTTTTTACCAAAATGAAGGCAGGCTTGATCTGGCAATTGATGAAAAAATGCGTCAGCTGGCAAAAAGACAAGCAGACCTCAAAGATAGATACGAAAAAGCCAGACGACGCCACGCCGGCCAAGAAGAGCAGCTGATAAAAACTCTTGAGATCCTGCGCCAAATCAGAAGCGTTGAGGATATCACTCCCGTTAATCTCGCCGACTGCCCAAAAAACGATGGCGCAAACGACAAGGTCATTACGCGAGTCGGCGCTGAAACCGTTGATGAAATCAAAAATTGCCTGGCATTTTTTGACAAAGATAACAACACCTTGGAAATCAGAAAAGCATTTGAATATACTTTACCGGAAAACAAAAGAATCGCCTTGATCATTGACGGTGAAAATTTTAATCGAGAGGTTGAAGAGTTTGGTTCAACTCAAGAATTATTAGGCCGCAAAGACTTAGTGCCGGCCCTAAAAAATTACGCCGCAAAAAATCAGTCGCTACAAAATTAAAAATATCACCAAAAACACCTTGGACAATCCAAGGTGTTTTTTATTATAAAGGTTGAAAAATAAGCCAAAAAATGTTAGAGTATAAAAAGAAAATTTTAAGCAGATGCCAATTCCTCAATTAAAAATTAAAAAGATTGATAATAAAAATATGCCTATAAAATCTTATTCGGGCTCATATTTCAAAAAAAAGAAAAAATTTAAATTGCCATTTAAGGTGAACTTCAAAAGCTTGGTCACAGTCGGCCTGGCCGGCATAGCGGTTTTGGGCGTTTTTAGTGTAATCTTATTAGCCTGGGCTGCAGCCAGCCTGCCTGACCCAAATCGCATCATTGACAGGTCGGTGGCCCTTTCAAGTAAAATATATGACCGAACCGGCGAACACCTTCTTTATGATATTCACGGCACGGAAAAAAGAACATTTGTTAAGCTTGAAGACATCCCGACAAATCTCAAAAATGCGACCTTAACTGCCGAGGATCGAGAATTTTATCAACACAAGGGCATATCATTTACCGGCATCATCCGCTCCATGATAAAAAATGTCTTAACGGGTAGCAAAGTTGGCGGCTCAACCTTAACACAACAATTGGTTAAAAGCGCCATTCTCTCTCCGGAAAAAACCTACACCCGAAAAATCAAAGAAGCGATTTTATCATATCAAATTGAAAAAAGATTCAGCAAAGATGAAATTTTACAGATGTATTTCAATGAGATTCCTTACGGTTCAGTCGCCTACGGTGCTGAGGCGGCCGCTCAAACTTACTTCGGCAAAAGCGTTAAAGATTTGAACTTAAGCGAGTGCACAATTTTGGCCGCCTTGCCGCAAGCCCCTACTTATTATTCACCTTATGGCAGCCACACCGACAGCCTCTTTGCCCGACAAGCCTGGATTTTAGACAGTATGGCCGAGCTTGGCTACATCACCAAAGAGGATGCACAAAAAGCCAAGGAAGAAGAAGTTGTTTTTAAGAAAAAAACCGAATCAATTTATGCCCCGCATTTTGTCATGTATATTAAAGAGTACCTCTCGGAAAAATACGATGAACAAACAGTTGATCAAGGCGGCCTAAAAATTATTACCACCCTTGATTGGGACAAGCAACAAGCCGCCGAAGAGGCTGTACAAGAATATGTAGAAAAAAATTTAAAATCAGATGCCACCAATGCCGCGCTTCTAGCCTTAGACCCAAAAAACGGCCAAATTTTAGCCATGGTTGGCTCTCGCGACTATTTTAACGATGATATAGACGGCCAGGTCAATATTACCATCAGTCCCAGACAACCTGGCTCATCTTTTAAACCAATTGTTTATGCCGCTTCATTTATCAAAGGCTACACTCCGGAAACCATACTTTATGACGTTAACACCGTTTTTATAAATTATGACGGTAAAAACTACGAACCTAAAAATTACAACCTAAAAGAAAACGGTCCGGTATCAATCAGAAAAGCCCTGGCCGGATCATTAAACATTCCCGCGGTTAAAGCTATTTATTTAACCGGCGTTGATAATGTTTTGAAACTGGCCGATGATTTAGGTTATACCACATTCAAAGACAAGAGCCGATTTGGCCTATCTTTGGTTTTGGGCGGCGGCGAAGTCAAAATGATTGATCATGTGGCCGCTTATTCGGTCTTTGCCACTGAAGGCGAGTATCATCCACCGGTTGGCATTTTGGAAGTAACCGATAAAGACGGTAATGTTTTGGAAAAATATGAAAAAAGCGAAAAGAAAGTTTTAGACACACAGATTGCCAGGCAAGTTTCCAGTATTTTATCTGACAATGCCGCCAGAGCATTTACCTTTGGCGAAAAAAACTATTTAACCTTGCCCAACAGGCCCGTGGCCGCCAAAACCGGTACCACCAATGATTTTCATGATGCCTGGACCTTGGGCTATACACCCAATTTAGTGGCCGGCGTTTGGGTGGGCAATGCCGACAACAGAGAAATGAAGCGTGGCGCAGACGGTAGCGTCTTGGCTGCCCCAATTTGGAATAAATTTATGCAAGGAGCCCTCAAAGACATGCCGGTTGAAGAATTTACCCCTTACGACCCAATTGAGACTGACAAGCCGGTTTTAAACGGTTCAATTGCCGAAGGCGTAAAGGTTAAAGTTGACAGAATCAGCGGCAAGCTCGCCACCAACTTAACACCGGAATCTCTGGTTGAGGAGAGAACTTACCGCCAGGTTCACTCAATTTTATACTACATTGACAAAGACGACCCGAGAGGCGATACCCCGCCTGATCGCTCCAGTCTTCAATTTCAGCGCTGGGAAGAGGCGGTCCTGGATTGGGCCAACAGAAACAATATAATTTCTGAAGAGCCACCCACGGAATTTGATGATACCCATAGCGCCGCGGACAGACCACAGGTTACCATTACCAGCCCACAACCCAACCAACTAATCACAAGCCGAGACTTCTTTGCCACCGTTTCCGTTAGCGCGCCACGAGGTATAAAAAAGGTTGAGTACTATTTAAACCATCAATTGCTCAAATCGGTCACTGAGGCGCCTTTTAGCCTGCAAGTGACCTTGGCGGACGCTTCAATCACCACCGGCTATTATACTTTTGAAGCAATTGCTTATGATGATTTGGATAATAACAATATTGCCGGCATTGACCTTAACTTCAAGCTGCCACAAATCCAAGCAAACTTTAACTGGGAAGGCTTAAGTGATGGAATTAGTTTAAAGCAATCAGATTTCCCAATATCACTTAAGGCCAAATTAAGCAGCCCGGAAGCAGTTTCTAAAATTGATATTTTTTATCAAAATGAAGCCGGCCAAGAAAATTTTATAAACACGGCCAGACAATTTCCAGACTCAGAAATAAACCTGAAGTGGTTTAATGGTCCGAGCGAAACCGGAACCTACTACCTATTCGCCAGAATCACAAACGACGACGGTTATACTTACAAAACATCGCCACTTAAAATCAACATTCAATAATATTTATCAAAAGCAAGCCCGCCTCCAAGCGGGCTTTTTGGTTATAAAAAAACTCGCCTAAGCGAGTCAAATACAAAGACCAATTTTTCACTAAACCCTAGCCGACTCTGACACTTGCCGGCGAAACTCGTTTAACGAAATTCCCATGGAAAAATGGGGTTCATCTTCACCGTGTTTTTTGGCCCAGCTCTCAAGTTCACCACAGGCCGCGGGGCCAACCACAAGTTCAATGTCCGGCTTTTCAACACAGTTAATGTGTCTGGGCAAATTCCCCGGCGCCCATGTTTGATTGCAACTTGTGCAACGAAAGAGTCCGAAAAGGCTCTTTGAGTCACTGACATATACTATGCGCACAGAAATACTCCTTTGCCTTGGTTGGAGCCTTCAATTTTAATAATACACAAAATATCACAAAATTAGATTATGTCAAGGGTTAAAAAAAGCCCCCAAATCGGGGGCTGAGCCTCTGTTTAAATTATTGTTTTTACTGTTTAATCGGCATAATAATATACAAATAATCACTTTCTTTTTGGGCCGGCCTTAAAACGCAAGGGCTGGCTGCATCTATCACCTCCAGTTTAACTTGGTCATAATTAACGTTTTGAAGGCCATCAAGTAAATAGCGATAATTCATAATGATATTATTAGCCTTGCCCGAGACCTCGGCACCAATATTTGAAATATTTTCACCCAACTGGGAATTGGCAGATGAGATAATTATTTCTTTCTTTTCCGGGCTGAACTCCAAATTTACATCATAAATTCCGCTGCGGGCAAAAAGGCTGGCGGTTTTTGTCACCCCAATCAATTCAGCCGTGCTGGCAGAGGCAATGGTATTTGATTGGGTAGGGATAATTTGTTGATAATCGGGATATTGACCCTCAACCAAACGCGAAATTAATTCAATGCTGCCAATCACAAACAAAATTTGATTTTCTGAAACATAAATGCCAATTTCATCAAGTTGTGAGATTGCCGCCGGATCCTTAAAACTACCCAAAATTCTTAATAACTCCTGCAACGTCTTGGTGGGAACAATAACTTTTTGAGCCCTTCCTTTCGATTTTTTATCAAGCGCCAATGTTTTTTCGGCCAACCTGTAACTGTCGGTTGCCGCTAAAATTAATTTATCTTTTTCAAAATTAAATAAAACGCCATTAATTTCCGGCCTGGTTTCAGCGGCTGAAACTGCAAATATAACTTGTGATATTGCTTGCTTAAGCTCAGTATAATTTAATAAATATCCTTCGCCCTTATTAATTTGAGGGATAAGAGGAAAATCAACCGCGGGCTGGCCCTTAATTTTTGTTGAGTGATTTTTGCACTTCACAGTTAGGGTTAGGCTGCCACTGTCGGTTCCGTCTTGATTAGC
Organism: uncultured Gammaproteobacteria bacterium; assembly: GCA_964540635.1. Taxonomy (GTDB): domain Bacteria; phylum Patescibacteriota; class Patescibacteriia; order Buchananbacterales; family UBA6539; genus 02-FULL-45-11b. The sequence continues at coordinate 118,388 of CAZINP010000001.1, read as the reverse complement.
CGTTAGGTCAACTCTTTCTTTTGGTAAAGTTGAGACATAATCAGCCAATAACCTGGAAGGGATTGTCAGCTCTCCTTCGGACTCAACCTTACCCCTTATTAAACAGGTAATACCCATCTCTAAATTTGTAGCTGAAAGTTTAATTTCATTAACTCCCGCCTGGACCAAAATGTTATTTAAGATTGGCAAAGCCGTACTCTTAGAAGCAATATGGCTGGTAACAAACAATCCTTGATTTAAATTTTCTTGGGTGCAGGAGATTTTCATAATATTTTCTTATTTATATATTTATTATTATAATAAGGGGTGTGGATTGTTGGGGATAATTTTTTTATCCTTTAAAACTGGGCTGATTTACAGATTTGCTTGTTGATATTTTTTGTTGATAATTGTTGATGGCCTTTTGATAAATTTTACCTTTTAAATTTGTCTGATTTTCATACACCGTTGATTTTCATTTTATCCTCAAATTTTTCCAAACAACTGGCCACAAAATTTTTTAACTTATCAACAACTCATCCCAAGCTTATTAGTTATACAATTTTTCTTTAATCAGTTTTATGTCTTGGTTAATCTTTTCGTCCTGATTAATAATGTTGGAAATTTTTAAATAAGCGTGCATGGCTGTGGTGTGGTCGCGATTGCCGATTTCTTGCCCAATGGTTGGGTAAGAATTTTTTAATTCCTCGCGCATTAAATACATGGCAATTTGGCGGGGTTCAGCCAGATCTTTTTTGCGGCAGCTGCCAATTAAATCTTCCACGGCGATATCGTAGAATTCAGCGACAACATTGATTATTTGTTTTGGGGTGGTAGATTTTTTGCGTGAAACCGAGGTAAGACTGGAAAGGATTTTTTTAACGTTTTCTAGGTTTAAAATGGTGCCGTTAAGCTGATTATAGGCCAAAAGCTTGTTTAAAGCGCCCTCAAGCTCGCGAACGTTATTTTGGACGTTGGTTGCAACATAGTTTATAACATCTTCTTCAAGCTCGCAGAGTTTTTCGCGGCATTTTGCCCTTAAAATCGCCGATCTGGTTTCTAGGTCGGGGGTAGAAATATCAGCAATCATCCCCCACTCAAAGCGTGAAACCAAGCGGCTTTCAAGGGCCGGAATGGCCTTTGGTGGTCTGTCAGAGGTTATAACTATCTGTTTGTTTGATTGGTGTAATTCGTTGAAGGTGTGAAAAAATTGTTCTTGAGTGCCGTCTTTTCCGGCCATAAATTGAATATCATCAATTAACAAAACATCAACCGAGCGATAAGTCTCTTTAAATTTATCCGCCCGATTGCTGGAGATTGATTTAATGAAGTCGGTCGTAAATTTTTCGCAAGAAACGTATAATACTTTTTTGTCCGGATAGAGCCGCAAAATCTGATTGCCAATAGCTTGAACCAAGTGGGTTTTGCCCAAACCAACGCCGCCATAAATAAATAAAGGATTGTAAACCGTTCCCGGCCTTTGCGAAATTGCTAGAGCCGCTGCGTGGGCAAGTTCGTTTGCTTTGCCGATAATATAAGAGGAAAAATTGTATTTGGCATTTAAGCCGAATTCATTTACCGAAGAAAGTTCAGCGGTATGGCTTGGGGTTTTTTCAATAATTTTTTCTTCAACCTCAACGATAGGAGCAGCCGGTTCGTTGCCGTCAGCTTTAAGCCTGGTTTCAACGCGATAAATAATATTATGAATTCTGGCGCCGGTTATTTTTTGCAGAGCCTTTAAGATAGCGCTGTGATATTTTTTTTCCAACCAAGCCTTGGTAAAGGTATTGGGAACACCAATAATAATCTGATCCGGTTCAATGGATGAGATAAATGTGTTTTTAAACCAAGTGGTAAAATTCGCTTTTGATAAAGCCAGTTCTAATTCTCCCAAAGCGGCTTGCCAAATTTTATTTTCCTCCATGAAATTTAGATAAATATTCAGTGTAAATGATAAATATAAATCTTAAAATTTATATTTATTTTTAGCTTTTTTATTATAGCACAAACCAATTATCCACAAAAACGTTTTATGGTGCCTAAACGTGAATAGCCTGTGGATTAGCTGTGTATATTAAATTATTATTTTTATTTGAAATGGTCAAGCCCCTACTTTTGACATATTGGGTTGTTTTTGTTATGCTATATTAGCTAGTTAAATAAATTTTTGTTATGCCAAAAAGAACTTATCAGCCTAATACCCGCAGAAAGGCCAAGACTCATGGTTTTCGAAAACGCATGTCCACAAAGAACGGCAAAAATGTGATTAAGAGACGCAGAGCCAAGGGTCGAAAAAGCTTGAGTATTTAGAGCTTCAATATGTTGCCGGCTAAAAACCGCCTACATCAAGAAAAAGATATAAAAAAGACTATAAGATTAGGGAGATCCGTGTATTCTCCCTATTTCCGTTTAAAGTATTCAAAAAATGATCTTGAGCGAATACGTTTAACCGTTGTAATTTCCGCTAAAGTTAGCAAAAAAGCTGTTGTTCGAAATCGTTTAAAACGTCAAATTAGAGAGATATTTAGGATAAATTTAGACAAAATAATTGTTGGATATGATTTAGTCCTGACAGCAAACGCCCAAGCTTTGGAATTAGACTTTCAGGGCATAAAAGACCAGCTATCTGATTTGATTTTCAAAGCAAAATTGCTAAAATAAGTCAAATTATGAAGAAATTAGTTTTATCAATTATTAGGCTTTATCAAAACACCATTTCTCCTGATCACGGCATCCTAAAAAGACGTTATCCTTTTGGTTGTTGTCGATTTTATCCCACCTGTTCGGAGTATGGTTATCAGGCAATTAATAAATATGGATTATTGAAAGGCTCGCTGAAAGCAATTTATCGCATTTTGCGCTGCAATCCGTTTTCTGCCGGAGGCCACGATCCGCTAAAATAAAATTATATGTCTCAATTTTTTACCACCTTTCTTGTTCAACCGCTTTTTAATGCTTTGATTTTTCTTTATAATATAATTCCCGGCAACGACTTGGGGGTGGCGATTGTAATTTTAACGATTGCCATAAAAGCTTTGCTTTATCCTCTGACCCATCAAACGATAAAGTCGCAAAAGGCAATGCAAGAGTTGCAGCCAAAAATTGAAGAAGTAAAAAAGAAATTTAAAGACAATAAGGAGCAACAAGCAAAGGCAATGATGGATTTATATAAAGAAAATAAAGTTAATCCGATGTCATCTTGTTTGCCACTTTTGATTCAGTTGCCTTTTTTGTTTGCCGTGTATCGGGTGTTTGCCAGCGGTTTAAAGTCCGAAAGCCTACAATTGCTTTATCCGTTTGTTTCCAATCCCGGTCATCTGAATGCGATTTCTTTGGGCATTTTTGATTTAAGCAAGCCCAATATAATTTTAGCCGGCATTACCGCCTTGGCTCAGTTTTGGCAGACCAAAATGCTTTCAACCAAAACTCCGCCAAAAGAAATTAAAGATAAGGAAGGCGCAAAGGATGAGGATATGATGGCGATGATGAATAAACAAATGCTTTTTATGATGCCGCTTATGACTTTTTTTATCGGTTTTTCTCTGCCTTCCGGCTTGGTGCTTTATTGGTTTGCCATGACCCTTTTAACCGTTGCCCAGCAGTATTTAATGTTTGGCATTAAAAAAAAGAATAACAATCCAACTGAAATAAAATAAAAGACATGAATCTTTCAAATCACGAATTGATTAATTTGCCGGTTTTTACGCAAAGCTCAGTGCCCTTGGGCAAGATTGCCGGATTTGAAATGGAAGCTGAAACCGGAAAAATTATAACTTTTTTTGTAAAAACGGGGTTGATTAAAGATTTGCTTTCGCAGCAATTGGTTGTTGATTTTTCGCAAGTGATTTCTATTGACAAGGATAAAATGGTAGTGACGGATAACGTGAAAAAAATTCCGGTCATGGATTTGAAAAGCGCCGAACTCTCGGCTGAATAAAAAAATATAAAAAAGTCCGGACTTGAGTCCGGACTTTTTTATATTTGTCTGGTTAGCTGATTGCGCCAACCGGGCAGGAGTTTAAGGCATCGTCAATGCATTCTTTGTTTGCTTCGTAGTCGGCTTCCATAACTTGCGCTTTGCCGCCCTCAAGTTTAAAAACCGCCGGGCAGATTGATTCGCAGCTGCCGCAGCCGATGCAGGTGTCTTGGTTAACAGTTGGTTTTCCCATAGTTTTATGTTTAATGGTTATTTAATTTTCTTGACGCTTGGAAGCATCTTTAATGATTGATCTTTTTTTTAACAAATTTGGGTCAAACAATTCATTCAGTGGAAATATTTTGATCGTATCTTCTCGTCCCGGCCCAAACCAAACCACAGCCTGGTCGCCATTAATTTCTTTAAGGGCATAGGCAAAATCATCGCTCGGGTGGGCAACGGTTTGACCTATTTCAAATCCATTACGTTTTCCACTTTCTTGTGCAAAAATAATCTGTTCATTGATTATTCTGTTTCTTTCACCGTCTTGATCATTAAATGGTTTTCTTCTCTCCATATTTTACATTTTTTCCATGGCAGAAATGCCCAGCAGGTTAAGCCCGGTACTTAAAACAATTTTAACATCGTTAATTAAGAGTAATCTGGCGGCTTTGGTTTTTGCCTCAGCTTGTAATACTGGCAATTTTTCGTAGAATAAGCTGAAGTCTTTGGCCAAATCAAACAAATATCCGGCCAAAATTGATGTATCATATTCAAGGACAGAAGAATTTATGATGCGCGGAAATTGTGATAGGGTTTTGCACAAATTCAATTCCAGCTCATCGGTTAAGGCAGAAAAATCAACTTTGGCTGACACTTTTTTAATTTTTTCTTTGGCAAAGATGCTGCTGATTCTGGCGAAAACATATTGTAAATATGGTCCGGTTTTGCCAACCAAGGCAATTGATTTTTGAGGCTCAAAAACCATGGTTGTTTGAGGTTTTACGGCCAAGATATAGTATTTAAGAGCGCCTAAAGAAATTTGTTTGGCGCGATTTTTTAGCTCAGCCAAATCAAGTTCCGGTTCGCGTTTTTTAATTTCGGCCGCCGCCAATTCTTCCAACTCGGCCATTAAGTCATCGGCGCCGGTTCCGGGCACCAAGCCCTCTCTTGATTTGATTTTTCCGTCCGGCAAACGAATCATGCCATAAGATAAGTGATGATAATTTTTTGCTTTTTCAAAACCGAGCAGCTCTAATATCTTAAACAATTGTTTGAAATATAAATCTTGTTCAGAACCAACGACATAAACTGATTGGTCAAGCTTGTGTTTGTTTTTAAGATAAGCTAAGTATAAATCTTGAGTGATGTATAGTGCGGTTTCGTCCGGCCTTAAAACGATTTTATCCGGCAAGCCGTATTTTTCCAGCGGGGCTAAAATTACACCCTCAGGGCTTTTAACAAAAACCCCCTCTTTTAGTCCGCGCTCAACAATTTCTTTGCCCTCTTGGTAGTATTCGCTTTCATAGTATTCTTCATCAAAAGAAGGCACGCCTAATTTTTTTAATGTTTCCTTAAAGCCGTCAAGCACCCAAATCATTAATTTTTGCCATAAGGCCTTGGTTTCTTTTTGCCCTTTTTCCCAGGCAATAAGCATGCGCTGAGCCTCTTTTTCCAAATTTTGATCGTCTTTGGCTTGGCTGCAAAATCTAATATAAAAACTGCCGACAAAGTGATCGGGTTTTAAGTTTGCTTGAGCCGGAGTTTTGTTTTCACCCCATTTTTGATAGCCAACCATGGCCTTGGCAATGGCAATGCCGCGGTCATTATAAATTGTTGATTTTATTATCTTGTGGCCGGTAAATTTCATTAATTCGGCCAAGCTGGCACCTAAACAAAGATTGCGCAAGTGGCCAATGGTGAGAGGTTTGTTGGTATTGGGTGAAAAAAATTCAATCATTACTTTTTCGTTTTTGCCAACTTTGCTGCTCCCATAATCTTCTTTGGCTTTGGCAATTTCGGTTAGAACCAATTGATTGAATTTTTCCGGGTTTAAATAAAAATTCAAGTATGGACCAACGGCTTCGGTTCGTGAAATAATTTCACCGGCCGTAATTTTTTCCGCTAAATCTTTGGCGACTTCGGCCGGAGATTTTTTATATTTTTTAGCCATCAAAAAACAGGGCACGCAAAAATCAGCCTTTACCCCGTTTGCCGGATAATCAATACTGATAAATTTTTTATTAAAGTCCTTGCCTAGGGCCGTTTTTAGTTTTTCGCTAATTTCAGCAAAAACAGCCTTTTCGGCCTTGCTTTGGACTAGAGTTTTATGTGTGATTTCCATAGCTAGATTTTACCACAAATCTCAATTTATCAATAATTTTGTGCCTACCTGGGCAAAAGTGTAAAGCTTTTCCATGTCTTTGTAGGCCACATTAACACAACCGTGAGACATCGGCTGGCCAAATTTGTCGTGCCAATAAGCGCCGTGGATATAGTAACGATATTTTTTAGTGGTAAAGTGTAAATTCCATTTTGTATCAGGGTAATAAAAGTTGTAGCCGTACCCACCGTAATTTTTTGATGGCACTTTGTCTAAAATAGAAAATTCCCCCTGTGGCGTTTCCATACCCCTAACACCGCTTGAGATTTTAAATTCATCAAGCTTGGTTTTCCCAAAGTAGTAAGCCAGTTTTTGATCGGCGATTGAAACCTTAATCAGTTTTTCGATCTTAACACGGTTTTGATTGTTGGGGTTGTAGCTGTTTTTGACCTCTGTCCAGTCCGAATAGCCATCGTTGTCTGAATCAGGGTTTAATAAATCGGTGCCAATTCTTATTTCCCAGCTGTCAATTAAGCCGTCGTTGTCTGAATCCAGAGAAGACAGTCTGACGTTGCCAGCGTGGCGCGGACTAGAGCCGTCTTGAATTTCTTGCCAATCATTAATGCCATCACCATCGGTGTCGGGATTTTTTGGATCAGTATGGAAAAAGCTTGTTTCTTTTTCATCACTTATGCCGTCTGCATCAGAATCAACCGCCTTGGCGGCTGCAAAATTTGGATAAAAACAAAAAAATAAAGTTAAGACGGCCAGACTGGAAGCCAATTTTATTTTGGTTTTTTTCATTTTGATTTTTACAAATATAAAAAGGTAGCAATTTCTCTACCTTGATATATTCATTATATCATTTTAAAACCTTTTTGTCAATTTATTTTTTTCTTTTTTAACCAACCGATGAAAAAAAGTAGTGCCACCAAAAACGCCGGACCCGAAATTGAAAACACCCACGACAAATAAAACCACTCAAACCCATTGTTCAAAATTGTTTTTAAGACCAGAACAAAATATAAAATTCCAAATAGCGCATAAATGATTGTTCCCACCAGTTCGTATTTCCAGGCAACCAATAAAATTATGAGCAGAACAATTGAAGGAATGTTGTGAATTAATAAAGCTTGAACGGTCTGCCAAAAATTGTAACCGTTTCCAAAAACATCAAGCGAGAACAAACTTAAAAATAAAATAAAAATGATGGAGAGGGCTCTTGGCAGCCAAAAGATTAAGCGGCTAAGTTTGGTCATATTTTTATATTATTTACTTAAATTGCATTGGATTGGCCCGTTGCCTCTGATAATTTGATCAATATTTACCATAACTTTTTTGCCGTCAATGATATTTCCGACTTGATTTGGAATAGTTGGTTGAACGTAAAAAACGGGGCCAACAACTTGAGCCGGAATAAGGCCCATTAAATATAAATCAAGCGTGCTGTATTTTCTTAATGATCCTTCGGGCAATTGAGCCAGGGCGGAAGTAAAAGTGCCGTCCCCATTATCAATCCAACCGGAACCGCCCAAGGGAGAGATAAAACCGGCATAGTAGCTCCAGTGAATTTTGTCGTCTCGCAACAAGCCGTAATTTGCCGTCTCGGTGCCGTCGTAGTAGTTGATATAAGCCAACCACTGGTGGCCGATTTCATGTAAGATTATGTCTAAAACTTGGTTTTTGCCTTTTTCAGTGGCAAAATCGTATTTATTGATGTTGCCCATAACAATCGCGCCTTTTAATTTGCCGGCTGAACCGTAAACGTGAGCCGATTCAATTTGATAGCGACCGGTGCCGGTTTGACGGTTGGTGATGGTGGCGTAATGCGCAATTTCGTTGGTGTTTTCTTCCGGGGTTTTGAAATTGGTAAAAATGAAAATAATATCAAAATCATCCGGGTTGGTCTCATAGAAAGTGTTTAATAACTCACTTTTGATTTCGGTTGTTCCGTCTTCGTTTGTAGATAAAATATAACCGTTGTCATAAATTACAGAAGTGGGATAATTCAGATCGATTTCGGAAAGTCCGCTGGTGGCCCAAGAATAGGTTTCGCTGATTTTATTTTTTATCAATTCAACTTTACTTAATTCCTCGCCCTTGGTTTCTTGAGCGGCCACCACGATAACGGCGGCTTTTAATTTTTTATTTTCACAATCAACTCTTGAAACATAAGCTGATTCGGCCGGATTAAAAACGCTTTTATCCAACCCGGTTATTGGTTTTTCTCTTTCGGAAAAGTCATACGGCTTGGCAATAGCATCGCTTAGCTTAAGATGATTGGCCAAAACAGCGCTTTCAGAAGAAAACGGTCGCACAATTCCCATTGATTTAAAATAATATTTTTTCTTGTTGGTATTATAGTATAAAACATTGTCCGGAATATCGTTGTCGCTGGTAATGGTTTTGCCTAGGGTGTAGTTGCCAAAAAAAACATCGGGCACATCAACAATTTTTTTATTCCAGTTTTGCCCAAAAACTTCTTCGGCCGCAATTTCGCTTGAAATCGGCCTGATGACCCCGCCCTGCTCAACGGCATAAACCGTGGGTGCGGTTTGGGCTTTTATCAGAAATGTACCCGGACGAATGGTTATATTTTTTCCCAAAGGCAATTTGGCTAAAGCTTCTTCGGAGACGATTTTTGTGCTTGAAAAATCATTTCCAAACCAACTTTGAAAAGTGGTTAAGTTGGGAAAAGGGTGGCGATTATTAAAATTGTCTAAATAATAGACGGTGTTACCATTTTGGCTTTTTATTAATTCGGCGGCCGCTGTTTGCGGTAAAATTAATGTAAGCAAGATTGCTGAAACTAGGAATTTATTTTTCATAGAAAACGATTAGTTTAAAACAAGGTTATTATAGCAAAAAAAACCGATTTTTCAAGCATATTTACAAATTGGAATAATTTGGTATGATTAATTTACGCTCTTTGTGTTTTCCCGTGGGGGTTGATGACCCTTCCCCGGCCGTCTGCCGTATAAAACAGCAATGGCCATCCGGCCAAGTTCCCTATGCGACGGCTAGTTCCTCCCCTCCATCAACCCCCACTTTCGCTTCAGCCAGCAAGACCCCCACCATTCCTCCCCGCCGTCTTGCTGGTTGGAGCCTTTTTTAAATTTCTTGACTTTATGATCGTCTAAATATAAAATAAATTCGTTCTTTGAATAAAATAATCCTATTTGGATAATAGGATTGCCGATGGATGTGGATTGATTGGCGAAAGGAAATGGCTATGAAATTTGCGTCGTGCTTTGTTTTTGTTGTTGGGATTTTTTTGGTGACATTCAACTGGCTTATAATGATGATTAAGAATTTCAACGGTGGAACAGCCGAAGTTTTAGATGTTTACAACCTCCTGTTCTCCACCGCCTTTATCATCGTCTCCATTGGAATCAAAGTCGTCTGGGGAAAGTAAGTCTTGCCCTCCAAAATTGCACCTCGCACGTCAACGGACGTGCTTTTTTTATGATTAAGCGTGAGGGTCAAAATTAATAATAACTTCGGCTCCGGGTTGGCCGAGTAAATTAGGATTTTCAATTTTAAAAACATCACTTAATTTTTCAACCTGTCTAATGGCCGGATGAAAATGCATTAGCGATCGATCGTTAAATTTTCCAATGGCGTATATTTTAACTTTTTTGTTTTGGAGCCAATTGCCCAGGGCAATTCCCAGTTCAATAAACATATCCGTTCCCGCTTCATCAGAAATTAAAACAAAAATTTCAGCTTCTTTGAGAGCTGAGCTGATTTGCTCGGCAATACGCGCAGATTGCTCAAAATTTTCTTTAAAAGGGGTGAGCACGCCCAGTTTTGACCACTCAAAAACAATGCTTTCGTTTTGGGTTTTGAGAAAGTCAACAATATTATCAATTGAATTTTGATGACGAGTTCTGGAGGCAAAATACCATTTCATAATTGTAATAATTTATATTTCTGTTAAATATTCTTTTAAAAAAATTTCAATCGCATCAACGGTTGCGTTTTTTAATTTCGGATTGCTTTCAGCCACCCATTTGGCAAAGTTGTACAATTCGTGATTATCAACTCTCAGCCATTTTTTATTTTTATACAAAAAATAAAACAAAGTGGTCATGGCAATTCTTTTGTTGCCGTTTTTAAACGGATGATTTTTAATCATCAGATAAAAAAGCGTGGCCGCCTTTTTAATAAATCCCGGATAAAGCGATTTTCTGGCAAAGGTTTGGAATGGCTGATCAAGACAACTCTCCAGGACGTTGTCAAAACGAGTGGCAAAGTCCGGAATTGGTTCGCTCCAACCCAAGGTTTGCTGAGCCAAACGATGCGCCACGTCCTTAACCTCAGAAATTGTCAGTCTTTGGGTAAACATAAATTATTCTTTGCCTAACAACTTTAAGGTTTCACCGTAATCTTTGACGACCTTGGTGACTGCCTCTTGGATTATTTTTTTCTTCTCCGCACTTAATTCTTGATCTTTTCCGTCAGCAAGAATTTCATTGGCCACCTCGGCGCTAATGGCATAAGCACGACCAATTTTTTCAGCCGGGATTTGGCCTTTTTTAATGCGTTTAAAAACGGCAATTCGGCTAACGCCAAGTAATTTAGCTAATTCAGCTACGGATATGTAGTTTTTGGTGATTTTTTCCATATTTTTTGTTAACCGTACTATATATTAAGGTTAACATAGGTTAACCTAATTGTCAATAGTGGTTAACAAGGAAAATAAAAATCAATATTTAAAAAATAGGGAGACAAATTTTGCCTCCCAATGTGACATCCGTTTTAAGAGATTTATTCTCTCGGGGAGCTCTGAAAGTTTCTGCTTGAAGCTCCCTCGCCTCGCCCCTCTAGATAAAGATTTACTCCGCCGCACGGCCATTTGCCAATCCACTTGATTGTGTATGGCTCTTGGCCGTGACAAAACTGGCGCATGGATTCGTTGTTTCCCTCCGGCGACAACCACACTTTGTTGCCCGGCCGGACAACTGCCCGGCCACCTTTTCCGTCTTGAATGGCGACCTCATCCATACTTTGAATAGGCACGAGATTATCCTCCATTAAGTTGCTTTTCGTTTTTTCGGCGTAATTGCCGGTTTCAGATTAACACTTGATGTTTATATTGGCAAGGGTTTAACCTTGCGAGTATTAATTTTATCTCAATATTTTTTTGGCGATTAAATCCGGGATTATTTTATTTCTGATTATTGGCGATACTTTTTCATTTGTTATATCATCTTTGCTCAGCCAGTGGATTGCCCCAATTTCTGTGGACGGGGTTGGTGTGCCGACCAAAGAGCCCTTGTATAATTTAATTAAAACATCTCTTTTGGGATTTGACGCAGCAACATCAACATAGTCATCAATAAATTCAATGCTGTTAAGATCAACATCGCAATCAAGCTCTTCTTTTATTTCCGCCTTCAAGCATTCTTCTATTGTTTCTTCTTGAAATTGTCCGCCGGGCATTAAATATTGCGTTACGCTTTTTTCTTTGTAAAGTGATCCTGGTTCACAAACTAAAAATTTTGTTTTGTCTTCATTTAAAACCAATAATCCAATTTTATTGTAGTAAGCCATATATTTTTTAAAACCTATTGCACCCTTCCTTTTTCTTGAGATGAAGATATTATGCCGTTGTATGTTTCTTCGGATATATATGAGGGAGAATAAGTGCTTCCTTGATTATTTATCTGTTTTATAAACGCACGCATATGATTTCGTGACCCTTTTTGCAGGTTTGCATACACGGTATTAATATCTGTTTTGCTTGATTCTTTAATGGCAACATCTAAATCAAAGATATCCAAATCTTCTATTGTCGCACCTACCACAAGTGCGTCAACAAGGCTATTATTTCCTTTTTGGATTAAGTCATTATAGAGTTGTTTTATTTCTGCAAGATTAAATTCTCCGATGGCGTCATTTTTTACCGGGTCTTGTATATTATAGCGCTCAAGAAGTGTTTTGATTGAGTCGGTGTGTGTTTGTTCTGATTTGGCAATGTTTATAAAAATATTCATTTGCCATTTTTTGCCAAGGGTTTCGTATACGTCTCGCGCCAACTTTTCTTCTTCGCGCATGTGGATTAGCCAATTTTGCTCATTTTCGTTGAGTTTTTCTAGATTTGAGTTTGTTTCAATCGGATCTACGTTGTAAAGATCGCTTGAGTCAACAACGTATTCCTCACCGCCTGTTTTTATAACGTTCTTTTTTGAATAATTTATATTAGAACATCCAACAGTCGCAACGCTTAAAATTGCAATTGTCAAAATTAATAATTTTCTCATAATTTTTTGAGTTTATTATTTTTTTGTTTTGTCCGAATAATTATTGGTTATTCTTTCTCTGATTTTTGAACCGTTATTCTGTACATCCGTTCCCCGCCCCAGTAAGGAAGATTCTCGACGGTAATATTTTCTAATCCTTGCTCAGCGCATGCTTGTTCTACTTCACCTTGAATATTAAACTTTTCTGATACATATGATATGTATGTTCCCGGCTCTTTGCCCTTGAGTTGCTCAATTGCATCTCTTAAATTTCCCGATCTTCCTAAGCTTAACTTTTCGCTTGGGACATTCAACGATTCAGGTTTTTTACCCTCTTGGGACATAGATTCGATTGATTTTTTCATAATAATAAAATTATTAATTATTTTTTATATAATTTTGGGTTAAAGTTTCAAAGTTGGCGTACAAATTTTTTATAATTTTAATCAGTTTTTTATTGGCACTAAGTTGAGTCGCCATTTTATCAAGCTCGTTAATATCATGATTTGAAAAGAAGATTTCAGAGGCAAAATCTTGGATTGATTGTCTATTTGGTGAATGAGAAAACAGTTGTTGAAGCAATTCGTGCCATTTTTTTATATCATCTGCCTTCAGCCCAAAATTAATTTCATCCACTAAAACCTCATTTAAATAATCAATATATTCTTGCCAGTCTTGAGTATTATTGTATAAGATCCTATCCTCTGCCAGCTTTAAGGCAAGAGTGGAAAGTTTTGAGTTGGGAAATAAATCATAGGCATTGTTTTTAACAATAAAATCTTCTCTGATTTGATCTAAAATAGAATGAAATTTTAATCCGGCCGTAAAATCATTTTCTTTTTCAATATCTTTCATTTTGACATTTTCAAAATGCGTTTTTTCTCTTTTGATAATTCTTAAGTATCTTATGTCGGGAAAAGATGTGCCAATAAAAAAATCTTTTTTATTTCTGTTAATAAAAAATTTATTGAATATTTTATCCGTCAAAACGACGTGAACTATGGGTGTTGCCATGTAAATTTAAATAATGTGTGGAGTAGTTAATTCGGATGCGCGGTTGAATAAAATTAATTATTAAAATAATCCGTTTTCTTATTTCTATCAATCAGTTTATGGGCTTGCTTCATTTCTTCGGGAGTGTAAATATAAACAATTTTAAATTTTCCAGAAGTAGTTTTTTTAACTTGATTGTGGGTGACTTCAAGTATATGGATCAAGCCCCAGTATAACCATTTATTGTCGATATTTTGAACAAGAAAATTTCTGACTGGCGGAGCGTGGTAGATTCTGATTTTATCTTTGTTTCTAAATTTAAAAATTTTACCTTTAAAGTTATTCGCAGTAAGCGGGTGATTTCTATGTTTTTTAAAATCTAGCTCGGAAGGAAACCCTTGTTTTTTAGTAATTTGAAGTGTGTCGTTTATTTCGATGTAACTGCCCATAGTGTTTATAAGTAATTTTATTTAGTGAGTGAGCCAGATAAAAAGTGTTAGGGGAAGTATGACTTGCGTTACTAGTTATGTAAATAGTTAGTTGTGGTTTTTGCGGTTGACATATGTCAATAATTATGCTAACATAAAGTGTTTTCCAGTGTGGAGACCTCTGTCATGAGAGGATCATGATATTGAACCTTGGAAGGAGAATATAGAATGAGAAAGTTTGGCGCAGGGATGATTGCCCTTATCATCAAAGTGGGACCGAAGATCATAGCGGTTCTTGCCAAGGTGGTTAAGGGATTAAAGGTAGGTAAGGTAGGCCTTGCGGTTACCTCTATGGCATCCTATGCCTATCTTCTGAGCTGGCAGTTTGCTGTGATGATCATGGTTATGCTGTTCATCCACGAGAGTGGGCACATTTGGGCGATGAGGCGATACGGAATCAAGACGAAAGGTATCTACTTTTTGCCATTCCTCGGTGCCGCCGCTGTTGCGGATGCGGAATTTCCTTCACGAGGGGCGGAAGTGGTTATCGCGATCATGGGGCCGCTCTGGGGCTTTGCCCTGGTGCTGTTTACCGGCCTTATCTATGTCTTGACCGAAAATCCGCTTTTCGCCGCTGCAGCCAGCTGGATGGCAATGGTCAATCTTTTCAACCTTCTGCCGATTAATCCCTTAGATGGCGGCAGAATCATGAAATCCATCGCCTACTCCGTGAATTCCGGCATTGGTCTGGTGTTTCTTACTATCGGGGTGATCGCCTCTGGTTTTCTTGCCTTCAAAGTTGGTCTTGTTCTGTTTTTCATCCTGCTTATTGTTGGCAGCCTCGAACTCATCGTCGAGTATAAGAGGCGTACAGAACATCCGGCTATGAATGGCGTAGGAATCGCTGGCTCAGCAGTAGCATACATTGCCGTTGCTCTCTTGCTTTGGGAATTCATGGCTCGCTTAGGTCATGTTCCCGGCGCCGATGTGGCAATGGAGCTATTCAAGAGCTGATTCTCGGCCTTCGCCGCCAAACAATGCCAAACTGGTTTCTTACCACGCTTCGACAAGGGGCGTGGTCTTTTTTTCAGGAAGCAAGTCATATTTCCCCTAACGTTCCCGGTTTTGGCGAAGTTTTAATTTCGCTAAAACCGTGTTGTATGCAGTAAAATTAATTTGCTTTTTGGTATTCTAATTCCCATCTTTTATCCTGTGTGTTAAACTTCCAACTTGCTTCAAAAAAATATTTTTCATTTGATCCAGACAACCATTTATAATCAATTTTTACAAATCTTGTCAAGTTTGGCTTATTTAGTATCTCTTCTGGGCATTCCCTTTTATATTGCATCTGATTTCCAGGTATTAATACTTCATCTGTATTAGTGCTATTATAAACAATATTTTTGTCTGAATAATAAATTACTTCTTCGCGTATTATTTTTGCAGGTACATTAAGAACAATTATAGCTAGAGCACTTGGTTGAGGTATATATGAGTAGTTGTTAGTAAGCGTACCAAAATTTTCAGCGATAACATATGGTCTTGCTGAAGACAAAAATTGTTTATTATTAACCTGCCACGCAAGAAATGAAAAAACTAAAGCAACAATTGATATTATAATTGTAAAAACTTTAAAAATATTTTTTGAATTTATTTCCATAAAAATTAATTTTATTGCATACAACGTTACCCTGCTATACGACGTTGCGCCGTCACCGTCGTGATAAAATTGGACGGAGTCCATCACGAACGGGGACAAGCAATGTTCGTATAGCAGGTGTTAGTAGAAGTACTAGCAATTTTTATAATCGTGATGCACTAGGGAATTTTTCTGCACTAACTACTTGATAATCAATGTCAAAATTAGAATTTTTATTCAGATTATTGATCTCTTTTTTTATTTTATCAATTATTTTTTCATCATTTCTTGAGTATTTGATTATCAAGTAAGTACCTTTCTTGACATCTTCTGCCTTTAGATAGGTTGGTAGCTGATTTTTAATTTTTTCAATTAATCTACTGGCAGTACTAGCTTTCTTAACTTCGATAAGTTTTCTAGCATGGTAGCCAGTAGAAAATTTAAAATCTACTGGGCCTCGACCAAAATTTGCCTCCTTGGATACGTCTATATTATTAATTTGGCAATAAGGAATGGCTATACCAGCAAAGGCTCTTTGAGCAGCACTTTCATTTCGCTTAGTACCATTATCATTCCAAAGAAGTTCATTGCCACCTTGGTTTTCAACAAAATTTTTGTAGGCATTAGTAATTTTTTTGATCACTTCATCAAATTCTGAGTTTGTATTTGGCGATTTTAATTGTATGGGATTATTATTGACAAAAATTTGGCCACGATCGTGCCATTTTATCAAATTTTTATAATCTTGTTTAAAGTTGTATGGAGTCGCTTTTCCATGGCTTTCTTCACGATCAATATACTTTTTAAGAAGATCGGGATGATTTCTCGCAATTTCCACGATAGTTTTTTTATCAACTTTTTGCGATATGTCAAAATTAAAATCGTTTCTCAGTCTTTTGTTCTCGTAGTTGCATAAATAATCCCAGAAATTAGATGAGTTGATTTCTGGAAGTTCATCTAAAAAATTTTGAGGTACCAGTAGTATTGCTTTAGAATTTTTGGGGTTAATCGGTAGATTAATAGATTCAGAAAGCCACCTTTGATTATTAAAATCGAAATCAGAATTTCTAATTTTGATTTGCGCTGTTGGTATGCTGTATTTTTTGCAAATATTTTGAGTATAAGCAATCAGTTCTTTTTTTAAAATATTTGCTGTGATATCGCTTATGCGATCGGCGCCAATACCAGTATTTAGAATTTCTAATTCTTCAAGGTGCTGAATATTTTGAACCCCCCTAGCTAGCGCAGTCTTTATTGCCTCTATCATAATTTCAGCAAATTCTAGACCTGAGCCGGCGCCACTGGTTCCTGCGACTGTATAACCCAAGCATAATTCTTCAACCTCGGGAAAGACTAATATTGATTTCGATTTTTTGTAAAATAAATTTTTAGTGTCAGTGTCAGCTTTCGCAACAACCTTTAAAGATTCATTGAAAAAATTAATAATTTTTTTATGTGCACCTTGAAAAATTCCTGATCCTTTTTTATATATTATAAAAGGATCAATGAAAAGTTTGGTGTCATATTCCAATATGGGATCAAACCAGTCATCATTACGATTCCGTTTTACGTTAAATAATTCAGAGAATTTCATGTTTATAAAATTGCTAGTATTTTTACTAACGTCCCGGCATAAACGATGTTTGGCGCTGGTACAATTTTAGCACGGAGTGCTACACCAGCGCCAAATATGGGCGAAACGACCAAAGGGAGTGTAGCCGCTTATGCCGTGTTAAGTGATGTTGAATTTTGGTTCTGGTTATGAGTTTTTTGTTTTGGAAAATTTTTGCCAATTTGTTATTACTGTTAATACTATTGGTGGCATCAAAAGTATTGTGAGTGCAATAACTGGCGGCATATTGTAATCAAACAAGAGAACATCGATGACAATCATAATGGTGGCGGCAATTGAGGCGACCGTATACTTGTGTTGCTCTTTTTGCATTTTTTTTACTGCCATAATTCCGAGCAAGCTACCAAGTGAGATCCCAACAATTGCAAAAAATACACCGCCAGATTCATAACCGGCGTTACCTCCAAATTCTGGAAAGCCGAAATTGCCGCCAATTGTAGCACCAATAGCTAAACCAACGATGCCCAACAATATGCCGCCCACAAGACTCGAAACAAATTGTGCAAAAATTTTCATACGCTTTTTGTTATTGAATAAGACTCGGCTTGAAGTATAAACCAAAATTCAATTTCACTTAACTACTTTTATGCGAACAGGCAATTATTTTGCCTATTTTTAGAGAAAATAATTAAAATTTATTGAGCACATAATATCATTATATCCCGCCTTAATTCTATCAAAATACCGCTTTTAATACAAAACCGCCCCGAATCTTCGGGGCGGTTTGCTATTTGAGGTTTTTATTCTTTAACCATTATTTCTTCGATTTTGGCCATGGTTTTGTGGAAGGCTAATCATTAAAATCTATGGTTGAATTATTCTTTTGTCAGAGTAGTTTTTAGTGCCCGTATTGCTGTAATTACATTAATGTCAAAATATTTTTGTGATATTGGACGACCTGTTCGCTGACTTACAAAAGTAATCTCTTGTAAACCGCATGAGATTTTTTTTGGATATTGTGCGCCTGATGCAATGGCTTGGTCTAAGTCACGAACATTCAAGAAAAGCGAAATCGTAGTTGTTTCATCTTTTAAAATACTGAAATCGATATCTTTTACGGCAACTTCCAATTCAAATCCGCCGTATGTTGGGCGCATTTGGATATTTTTGGAAATGCCGTTGCTTGTAGTAAGTGTTGCACCGCTGAAGGCGCGACTGTCGCCGGCACAACCAAGTTTTAATCGATTAAATGCAATAGAATCATCCGGCGTCAAACTTGCGCGTGCAAATAGGATGGATTTTCCGGAGTTTTCTTTAGCCGAGATAGAGCTTGGCAATACGTCCTCCACGTTTACTTTTATCGTGGGTGAAACATAATCATCTTTATTTTCATATTCTTGTGATAATGGTTCGGTTTTACTGCCCAGGCGAACAATTCGATGGGCGGTTTTTCCCGCTTGAATATAAACTGAGAATCTGGCGCTGTAATATGAGTTCGGTGGAATCACTTCAACATTATATATGCCCGGTTGCATATGATTGATGACAGCTAAGCCATTCGAATCGGCGGTCGCCTCGTAATTTTGTTGATTTGACTGCGATTCAATTTTGACTTTGCTTTCATTGATTGGGTTATCTTTTTGATTTATTATTTCCACGGCCAGTATTCCTCGGTCGCTTTCGGGCGCTACAATGGAAAAGTTTTCTGACTCTCCAATATATACATTCCCATCAAAATCCTCGGCCCTTATTTTGATTTTATAGTAACCTGGCGCAAGAGTATTTATTTTAAGTTCCGGCGCAGGTCCGTGATAATAGTCAGCGGGCCAGAGAATGCTCGTTTCCATTTGATATGAAGCATCCGATGTTCTGCGAATCTGACCAAAAATGAGGCCGATTACTTCACCTCCCGGATGAGTAACAGTCACTTCGTATGATCTGGCCTTTTCTACAGGCTCCCAAGCAATGGTTGTGGCTACCCCGGAAACTAATTGGGTTCCGATTTTGGGACTAATAATATTTATTTTCCCAATATTTTGATTATTTTTAGGTTGTGTGTTTTTGTCATCCGGAAAAAAATTTTGTCCCACGAAAAAACTTAAAGCGATTTTTTGCGTTTCTTTTTCTACGTCCTGGACATTTTCAAGAATTGTGTTTAAGGCAGTTCCAATTTCTTCGTCAGTTGTATTTTCGGGGATAGAACCTAAGGTGGTACTGTATGATTCGGTTGCTGTTTGCAATTTGGATAAAATCTTTGAAACAGATTCAGAGTCTAAGGATTGGGCGGCTATTATGGCGTTTGAACCGCTTTTTTCCACATTTGTCTGAATTGATTGAATGATTTTTGGGTCAACATCATCCAATACTAAAAGTATCTGATCTATTTCGTTCAGCCTTCTATTGATTCTTTCAATTGCCCATTCGGCTTTTGCTTGATCGGATAGTTTAGTGGCTGCCTCCAATTCCTCGGTAAAGTTTACTTTTATTGGATAAAGTAGATCGCCCGGTAAAGCGCTGGTTGACGCATAGACAGTTCCTCCCCCCATACCAATTAGTACCAATACAAATAAAGTTAGTCCTAATAATTTTTTGCCAAATTTTGGCCTTATTTTTTCATATGCCATAGTTTTTTAATTAGAGTTTATTGAAAGTTCTAATCGCTTTAATTTATGGACTGAAAAGAGTAAATTCGTATTCCTAGTGTTCCAAAATGTATTACACATAGCGTCGGGTTTTAGTGATTCGGTCTTTGCCTGTTTTAGCCAAAACCGCGTTACATGCCGTTGTATTTATTTTTATTACTTAGAAATCTATACTTTGAAGCATCATATCATAAATACCATCAGTTTTATGTTTTTCTCCATTATCCCTAAGCTCAACAATTACTGCACCTTTTGGAATTGTAGAAATAGTATATGCTACCATGCCGGGTACGCCGTTAAATTTTTTCGACAAAACCCCATCGACA
The DNA here is from genome assembly GCA_964540635.1 of uncultured Gammaproteobacteria bacterium. Lineage (GTDB taxonomy): Bacteria > Patescibacteriota > Patescibacteriia > Buchananbacterales > UBA6539 > 02-FULL-45-11b. The sequence continues at coordinate 98,324 of CAZINP010000001.1, read as the reverse complement.
GTAATGTTTGCTATTCCATTTGCGGCGTCATTGAAGTAGTTTGGTTGATTCGTGCCATTAAAAAATTCTTCCAAGCTTAGTTGATCAGGATTTTGGTAGACTATCCATACAATAGCGCCCGAAGTCCACTCTTGCTCCAAAGAGATATTTTGTGGAGCAAAAGCAATACTTTGATTAAATTCTTTAAACTGCCAATCTTTTGGATATTTAATTTTCCAGCCATAGAACGGGTGAGTGTAAGTTCGCCAATCTGCATAAGCATCAACTGGTTTATTGGTGTTAGTATTTACATTTTGATTCACATTTGCGGTTGGTTGGTTGGTGTTAGCACCCTGATTAAGATTTACAGCCGGTTGATTTGTGCTTTGATTAACATTTAGTGTTGGCTGACTTATGTCTTGGTTTTCTGCCGGAGTTTGTTGAACACAACCAATCAAAGTTAAACTAAAACCAAGCAGAGCGATTAGAACAGTTTTTTTCATAGTTTTATTGAGTTATTTAATAAAATCAACACACTTTTTATATTGAATTCCTAATTATTGTTAATATATTGGTATTATATCCCGCCTTAATTCTATCAAAATAACGCTTTTAATACAAAACCGCCCCGAAGACTCGGGGCGGTCTGCTATTTGAGTTTTTTATTCTTTAACCATTATTTCTTCCAGTTTAGCCATGGTTTTTCTGGAAGCCAGAATGTTTTTAACATATTCTTTGTAGCTGGGTGTTTGGAAGTTCTTGGCCATTTCCGCATCATTGCCGTAGTAGGCTAACATGCGTTCAATTTCAGCCTTGATTTCCTCGTCGGTTGCTTGAACGTTTTCGGCCGTAGCCACCTGACGCATAACCAAAGCGCCTTTGACGCGCTTTAAGGCTTGCGGGGCAAATTCCAAAAGCATTTCGTCTTTGGTCTTTTTCAACCCTTCCAAATATTGATCAAACGGCATGCCTTGCATCATTACGTTTTGTTCCAGTTCTTCCATCATTTTTTTGGCTTCAGAGTTGACCAGCAAATCCGGCACATCGGAAAATTCGCTTTTTTCAATCAGCAAATCAATAATTGATTCTTCTAGCTGATGATGCGCTTCGTGTTCGGCTTCGTGTTTTAAGTTATCTCTGATTTTTTCTTTGGCTTCGGCTAAATTTTTAAACTGGCCAAAACCGGCGGCAAATTCGTCGTTGATTTCCGGCAATTCTCTTTCGTAGACGGCAAGCATTTTAACTTTGAATTCCACTTCGCGGCCGCTTAAATTCTTTTGCGGATAATTTTCCGGAAATTTTAGGGGGAAAGTTTTTTCTTCATCTTTTTTCATGCCGACTAAATTATCTTCAAAGCCGGGAATGAATTGGCCGTCGCCAATGACAATCGGGTATTTTTGGTGTTGGCCGTTTTCAATTGGCACCTTGTCCATAAAGGCGGCAAAATTAATTTCGGCTTTATCGCCTTTTTTTGCCGGGCGCTCCACCAAAACTTCTTTGGCGCGCATTTTTTGCAAGTCTTTAAGCGTTTGCTCAACCTTTTCTTCTTTGATTTCAATCGGTTTTTTGGTGACGCTTAAATTTTTGTAGTCAGCCAGTTTTATTTCCGGAAACAAATTAACAATGGCTTTGTAGATAACGGGCTGGCCCGGTTCCAATTTGACTATGTCAATTTCCGGCTGGCCGACTGAATCGATTTTTTTCTCTAGCAAAGCGGCAAACAAGGTTTTTTTGACCGCGCCTTCAAAAGCTTCGGTCCAGATTTCCTTTTCGCCGACTTTGGCTTTGACAATATCCAAACCGGCTTTACCCGGGCGAAAGCCGGGAATTTTAATTTGCTCGGAAATTCTAATTGCCGCTTGTTCTAAGTGAGGTTGATATTCTTCTAGGCTTAGTTCCACCACGATTTCAGCTTGAGCTCGGGGCAGGGATTTTACTTCAATTTTCATAAGCAATAATTGGGATAAACAAATTAATTAATACTGTTTTATTCTTCGTCAGAAGATTCTTCTTCCGATTCTTCTTGTTCAATTTCTTCCTCATCAATTTTTTTGCCTGACTCGGAAACAATGTCAATTTTCCAGCCCGTTAATTTGGCGGCTAATCTGACATTTTGGCCGGAGCGCCCAATGGCTAAAGACAATTGATCTTCCGGCACTTTGGCAGTTGCCACTTTTTCTTCTTCGTTTATGGTGATTTCATTTATCTTGGCCGGTGACAAAGCATTGGTGATAAATTCTTTGGGATCATCAGAATATTTAATGATATCAATTTTTTCACCTTTGAGTTCAGAGATGATGGTTTGGATTCTGGCGCCGCGCTGGCCAATGCACGAACCGATCGGATCAATATTTTCTTGGTCGGTAAAGACGGCGATTTTACTTCTAGAGCCGGCTTCTCTGGCTACGGATTTAATAACCACCACACCGGATTGAATTTCCGGAATTTCCAAATCAAATAATTTTTTGACAATTTCCGGATGAGAGCGCGAAACAACCACTTCCGGACCTTTGGTCGTGGAATTGACCGAGACGACAAAAAATTTCATGCCGGCACCCGGGGTATAATTTTCACCGCGGATTTGTTCTTCCGGCGGTAAAATGGCGCTGATTCGGCCCATATCTACCAAAACCAAATTGCCTTCTCGGCGCTGAATTGTGCCCATTAAGATTTGGCCTTCTTTGGCTTTGAAGTCTTCAAAAATGGTTTCGCGTTCGGTTTCGCGCAGCTTTTGGATAATGACTTGTTTGGCGGTCTGAGCGGCCATGCGTCCGAAATCACCCGGCACTTCCAACTGGGTTTTTATCTCATCGCCAACATCGTATGACTTTTTAATTTTTTTGGCATCGCTTACCTGAAGTTCGGTTTTAGGATTAAAGCGTCTGACTTCTTCTTCGTCTCCTTCGGCCGCTTCTGACTTTTTTTCTTCCACCTCTTCCTTTAATTTTTTCTTTACTTCTTTTTTAATATCTTTGGCATCTTTGGCTTCTTCTTCCTTTTGGCGATTTAGTTCTTCCAAAAGTTCTGGCGGCAAATCTTCCACCACGGTTTTAATGTCAAAAACTTTGACCTTGCCGGTTTCCAAGTCAAATTCCGCTTTGATGTTTTGGTTTTTTTCGCCAAAGTCTTTGCGATAAGCGGCCGCTAAAGCCGCTTCAATGGTTTGAGTAACAGCCTCAACGGAAATTCCCTTTTCGTCGCAAATTTGTTTGACGGCTTCGGCAATTGAATGTTGATCCATATTTTTTTAAGTTAATTTATTTATAATTAATAATTTGGCAAAAAAATTCGGTAGCCACTGGCTACCGTTTCAACTGATCTCTATTAAAAATAGTATAGATTATTTTAATGTTTTTGTCAAGAACGGTTTTTATTTATCAATTGAAACATTTTTTATAAATCTGAGGTTGGCTTGGCGTTTTTGAAAATTTATGGAAATGGCAATAACATCAATTTCCCATAAATTATTTAATTGATTCTCACTTAAATATTCATGAGCACAAAGAATTATTTTTTCTAATTTTGTTTTTCCTACGCTTTCTTCGGGCCAACCGAAGTTTTTATTGGTTCTGGTTTTAACCTCAATAAAATGCAAAAGATTATTCTTTTTTGCAATTAAATCTATTTCCCCCAGCTTGCCGACAAAATAATTTTTTTCAAGAATTTCAAAACCATTTTTTTCCAAAAAGTTTTTAGCCAATCTTTCGCCCAATCGGCCGAGAAGTTTTTTGTCCATATTGGTTTAATTAAAAGCACCCCGTTTTTCGGGGCGCTATGTTGATTGCTTGTGTTTTAGGGAATGTATTTATCAAATTTTCTTTTGTCTTCAATTCTGGCTCGTAATTTTGGCACCTCTTTAATCATATACTTGGCAATAAAGGCAAGCCAAACTAAAATAGTAATCGCCCAAATTAAAATCCAAAACCTGGCAGCAAGAAAAGCCACACCTTGCCAGGCAAAAAAGATGTAAACCAAACCGAGAATGCCCATGGTTAAACCCATGTGCACGATTTTTCTCAAACCTTTAACTTTCAGCCCGTCTTTGATTTTGGGTGCGGCAAAAAAAGCAACAAGGCCCAAAACGATTAAAAGGCAGTTAATTACAATCAGAATTATCACCCCACGCCAAACCATTGGTTGCGGGCGAAGATAAAATAAATGTGATAAGCGGAAAAATGAAATTAAGTAATTCATGATTTTTCGGCGATCAGGCCGTAGTGGTAAGTGCCGGCCTGAAACTGGTCAATAATTTTTAAATTGTTTTCTCTAAGCATTTCCTCGACCTTTTTTTGATTAGTTCTAGCCTGTAAGCTCGGACCGATCGGGCCCGGCTTTTGGCTCCAATCAACAATCAGCAATTTGCCACTTGGTTTTATTAAACGTGCGGCCTCTTTGATAATCTCAAGCTGATTTTTTGATTCGTATAATATATTAATAAGGAAAGCGCTGTCTAGGCTTTCGGCCGGAATGCGGGTGGCGCCATAAACTTCCAAATCGGACCAAACGGCTTTTATATTGTAAACTCCTTCCAATCGGGCTTTGCTAATTGTGGCTTCTAAAACCGGTTTTAAAATATCAACCGCGTAAAGGATTGATTCTTTGCCCACGAGTTTAGCGGCCGGCACGACAAACTGGGCGGCGCCTCCACAGCCCAAATGCGCCACGCGATCACCCTCTTTGATGCCCAGGCGCTTAAATATTTCCTCCGGATTCAATAATTCTTTGCCTCTGGTTGAATAAACCATTTTGTTTTTGCCATGAATTATCTTTTTTTAGTATACAATAAATAACTATTTTAGCAAATTTTTTATCGGCATAAAGCTTTGGCGATGCTGACGACAAATTCCAAATTGAGAAATCATCTCAAGGTGTTTTTTGGTTCCATAGCCTTTGTGTTTTTCAAACCCCCAAGCCGGGTATTTTTTTCCGAGTTCAATCATTATCCGATCGCGAGTAACCTTGGCCATGATAGAAGCCGCAGCAATGGAAGCGATTTTGTAGTCGCCGTCAATTACCGCTTTGATTGGTAAATTTTTATATTCAATTTTAAGAGCATCAACTAAAACGTAATTTGGAGATTTCCCCAAGTTATCCAGAGCCGTGGTTAAAGCCAAGCGATTGGCAAAGCCTAGACCTTTTTTATCAATAATTTCTCGGCTGATAATCCCCAGCCCAAAAGCCACAGCCTTTTGGGCAATGATCTCATAAAGTTTTTCTCGCGATTTTTCGCTTAAAAGTTTGGAATCACGCAAACCGTTAATCTTTATTTTCGGATCCAAAATAACCGCGCCGCCAACAATTGGTCCGGCCCAAGCGCCGCGGCCGGCTTCATCGGTACCGGCAATAAAGGCAAAGCCCTCTTGCCAGAGTTGCTTCTCGATTTGAGTGTTGGGAAATTTCATAATTAATTCTAGTTTACTTTATTGCTCTGCCTTTTACAAATAAAAAAAACCGGCCGTATGACCGGTTGCATTTTCAGCCAGCGTGGCGCTTCATCCCCTCCGGGGTGACCACGGTGCTGATTTTTGGCTTGGTGACAATCACCATTTTTTTGCCGACGCGAAACGTCTTGCCCGGCGCCAGTTCGCGGCCAAAGTAGTAAAGGCAGTTTGTCTTCGCTTCTTCGCTTGCCTTGTGGCCCGGCCGCAAGGTGTAAAAATGCGGTTTGGCCGGTCGGCGTTCAATGGTTTCGCACCTTTTGCCGGAGTGGCACTGGGCATACCACGGATCTTTGTCCGGATCCTGGCCGGTAACAACCTGGAAATAGCCGATAACCACGGCCAGCGTGATATACCACTGGGCGTATTCGCACCAGTATTCTTCGGCAAAATCCAACCGACCATTTACCAACCTGCCACGGATGTCCTGCTTGATCCCGAAAGTTTCGGTGTGCAGTTGGACGTCGGTATCCGGAAAAAGGTTCGCGCCTCTTTGCAGGGTTAGCCCTGTCAGGCGATAGATTGCCATTTCCGGCAAGTTGAATCGGATGTGGTCTCCGTCCAAATGTAAGCCGTAAATGGCTTCGGCCTTAAGGCGCTCCCAGAGGCGGTCAATAATTGACCAATCAGCCGGCTTCTCCGAGATCATTTTCAGAAAATCATCTTCGGCCTGCCATTTGGCTTGAACAGGCGCAAGTAACGCACTGGTCCACTCAAGATGTGACGGCTGAAGCGGCCAGGCAAAACACTTTTCCGAAGAACCAGGCTGACCAATCCAGGGAAAGTAGTAATTTCCCTGCGGCACGGCTTTAAAGCCAAGGCCGTTTTTAAGGCAGTAGAATGCCATAAACTGAACATTGTTTGCCAGCTCAACATCGTTTATTGCCGCCTTGACTAATGACGACGAAAAGTTGATGTGAGCTCCAAGCAAAAACAATGTCGTGATCAAAAAACGATCCCCCTCTTGCTGGTTGTAGGCGTCAAAAAATACGGCCGAAAAAAGAAGCTCAAAAAGCCTTTTGGCCTTCTTGTGGTCAACAAAGCTGTTAACCAAATTTGCGACCAAGATGCCGCCTTCCGAGATTACTCGCCTGTCAATTAGGCGCATGAGAACCAAAAACTGCTTGGCCTCAATTTCGGGCAGACCGTTGAAGATGCGGCCGCGGGCCTTACGGTCCTTACGAGAAATTGCCCGGGCAAGATCATCTTGCATCTTGACCAGTGCCCTTTCTTCGTGGGTTAGCGGTGCAGCTTTGCCAATCGGCAATGCCTTTATAACAAGATCCAAAACCGATGGGATTGTTGACTGAAAACCTTTTTTTTCGTCCAATTTTGTTTCTCCTCTTTCTTGGGTTTGCTTTGGGTTTTCGTGTCTTCGGGCTGAAAAGAACGATAAATTAATATAATAAATAATCGTTGTTTTGTCAATAAAAAAGCCAACACTTGGTGGTCGGCTGTACTTTGATTTTCACTTCATGATATGAAGGAACAACGCTCCGGCGATGCCGCCGAAAACTATGGCCAAATCAAAGTTGTCTTTTTGTACATACTTTAGTGCCAGAATGGCGCTGGCAAAGAACACAACGGTCTCTGCTAAGGTTAAAAGCATTGACCAGTCTTTTTTCATCCCTCAGCCTCATTGCCTGGGCTTGCCGCCCGAAGAGCATCTTCCATTTCCAAGCCGGCCTTGGTCATGGCAACCATGAGGAAAAAGTTGGTTTGGGCAACCGGATCGTCGCCCAGTTTTTGCTGAATTTCTTCCCAGACCTGCGGCCTGGTTTTCCCCTCGGGTACAACCAAGCAGAAGAAGTCGTGGTATTGGCAATAGCCACGAAGCTCATCGGCAACTTCGGCGATTGCTTCTTCGGTAACCAGATTGCCGGCCAAATGCCCCTGGATTTTTGCCAGCTGTCTTTTGAGGTACTCAACCTCCACTTCGTGGCTGCCGCCCTCTTGCAGCTTGGCTTCAATTTTTCGCGCGACTACCAGGGGTGTGGCGCGAAAGTGCGCCTGCATTTTTTGCGGGCCGCCGAAAAATTCGGCAAAGCCATTGGGCAAAGACTGAATGTCGGTTCCGCAAGTCATTCTGCTTACCCTTTCAGTAAAGTGGCGGACTTTTCATTTTTATCATAGCAGGGCAGTGGGTTTTGTCAATAAAAAAACAGCGTTTCTAAGGCTGAATTTTTTAAAATATTTTATTCCCAATCAGGAAGGAGGGCTGTGGTTTTTTCCTTGATGTATTTATAGGCTTGTAAGGCTGCCTGGGCACCTTGGCCGGCTGAAATTATAATTTGTTTGTCTTCTATCTCCGTGGTATCGCCACAAGCAAAAATTCCCTCCACGGAAGTTTTGGTTTTTTGGTCGGTGATTATTTCGCCTTTATCGTTGAGTTTGATTAAGTCTTTGATAAATTCGGTTTTGGTAATATAACCGATTTCAACAAAAATGCCATTGATGGGAATCTCGCTGATTTTATTAGTTTGATTATTTTTTATTAATAAACCCTCAACAAAGTTTTGCCCTTTGACTTCTAAAATTTCGGTGCTAAGCAGTATTTTTACATTTTCTTTTTTAGTTAAAGCTTTGGCGGCAACGGCTTCGCCTCTGAACTCCGGGCGTCGATGAATTAAGTAAACTTTTTTGGCAATTTCACTTAAATATCTAGCAGCTCCCAAAGCGGAATTGCCGCCGCCAATAACCGCCACTTCTTTATTGCGATAAAGCGGGCCATCACAGGTAGCGCAATAGCAAACTCCTTTGCCGGTCAGCTTTGTTTCGCCCGGCACTTCAATTTTTTTTGGACTCAAGCCCAGGGCTAAAATTACAGTTTTAGCTTTGTATGATTCATTTTTTTCGTCTTGGACAATAAAAATGTTTTTATTTTTTTTGATTTCAACAACCTCGCCGTATTTCATTTCCGCCCCAAATTCAAGCGCTTGACGGCTGAATTTATGAATTAAAGATACGCCGTCAATTGCTTCCAGGCCCGGGTAATTTTCAATCTCGTGACTTAAAATGGCTTGGCCGCCCAAGTTCTTGGAAATAATCAAGGTTTTTAATTCTCGTCTGGCAGCATAAATGCCGGCGGTTAAACCCGCCGGCCCTGCGCCAATGATAATTAAATCAAAAACCTTTTTTTCCATATTACATCAGCTTGGAAAGCTTGCCTTCAAGCGTGGTTTTGTCTTGAACGCCAACCATCTGGTCAACCGGTTTGCCGCCCTTAAAAATCATAATGGTCGGGATACTCATTATTTGAAATCTTGAAGCGGACATTGGGGCTTCGTCAACATTAAGCTTTGCGATTTTGACTGCTTTACCGGTAAAATTGTTAGCCAACTCTTCAATGATTGGGCCCTGCATTTTGCACGGACCGCACCAGGGAGCCCAGAAGTCAACTAAAACCGGAACATCGGCTTTTAAGACTTCAGTTTCAAAGTTTTGATCGTTTAGATTCAGTTCTGACATAAGTTTATTTTATTTATAAATTCTTAAAAAATATAACAGTGATATTATACCCTCTCACAAAAGGCTTGGCAAGAAAATTTTTTATTTGTTTTTAAGTAAAGCTTTTTCCAATTTTTTCAATTTTTTTTCTAATACTTTTTTATCCAAACAATAAATTATTTTTTTGCCTTGGCGTTTTGAATTGACAAGTTTTTCTTTTTTTAAAACTTTAAGATGATGTGATGTTAGATTCTGGGATAAATTTAAATTTTGCCACAATTGCCCAACGCAGCAAGATTCTTTGAGGCTTAAAATTATTTCCAGCCTAGCGGGGGCGCAAATGGTAGATAAAAATTTTAAATTTTCGTTATCGCTTTTTTTCATAAATACATATCAATATATATTGATATGTTATCACAGGTTAAAGTTGATGTCAAGTGAGTATGAATTGACATTTTGTAATTATTTTGTTACAGTTTTTTGTCAAGTCATGGGGACTTGATAAAACGATAAGGATATTAACATGAACTTGAAAACGAAACTGTTTTCCTTGACCGGCGCGATTGTTGTGCTGGCCCTGATCGCCTCCGGCGTTTTTTTTAACGCCTGCGTGAAAAACGTGGAAAAGCACGAACTCGGTTTTATTTTCAACCGGTTCACGGGACAGATCACTGTTCTGGAAAAAAGCGGCTGGGTGGTTATTGTCCCCTTGCGCGACAGCCTGCACACCAAAGACCTGAGGCCATATCAGGTGCAGATATCGGCCAACGAACGCATTCTGAATGCGAAGTTGGTCCGGTTTGACCCCGAAGGTCTTGAAACCTTTATCGCTTGGCATGGTCGCAATGCCGGCGAAGACATTGAGGACCTCAAAGAGATCCTGAAGTGCTACGCTTTTGATGCGGCCGACGGCGCTGACTGCCCCTTCTTAGAGGTGGTCTCTGAGATTTCACCCAACCAAGGAGAGTTTGCGGTCAAATGACCAAAAAACTTCTCTTCGGGTCTATTTTGGCCCCAAGCGCTCTCTTCGTTTTTTGGCTCGGTTTTCCGAACTATACTGAACCCACTGAGCTGGGAGTTGCCCGAAATGTTATCAGCGGGCATACCTGGACGCAAACTAAAGGCGGTTGGCATTTTACCGCCCCGTGGACGTTTGTGGCCACAATTGATTTGAGGCCGATGAAGGTCGCAGTTGATTCGGCCGGCCGCGGATACAGCGCCAAGCTGGTGCAATTCGTCCCTGAGTATTGGGAGGAATTTGTAAAAACAGAAGGTTTTCGTTATTGGTGGCTTGCCAATCGATTATCTTTCAATTTCGGATACCATGAAGAGCATCGTGGAATGCGCGATATCTTTCGTGGTTATGCCTACGGGCAAAAACAATACCCGTTTTTACGGGTTCTCGCTGATTTCAGCGAATAGTCGTTTTTCCGTACGTACGGGAGTTGCTCTGCACTCCCTTTTTTTATTCGGTTTGTTCCGCGTGAAACAATATATCGGCAATAGATATAAATATAAGAAATTACGAAAAATGCTAAAATTGTTTGCTTTTGAGTAACTATCCCCTTCTTACGGTACTTCCTATTAATAAAGAAAGAGAAAAATAAAATATAAATTTAAAATTTAATACCTTTTAGCAATTTGTAAAATAATTTTCAAATGATGTCTAGATTTCTATATGAGTGGATAAACAAAAAACACCCATAATAGGATGTTTTCTGGTGGACCCTAAGGGAGTTGAACCCTTGACCTCCTCCATGCCATGGAGGCGCTCTAGCCAACTGAGCTAAGGGCCCCAAAAGATAAAAGTATTATATACGAAAGTATTCTGATTGTCAAAAGTGGATAAATTCGTGAATTTGATATAAAAAAAGGGTAGGTCGGCTCAAGACACCCCGCAAAACCCTGGGCGCTAGGGACTGGAAACGACAAGAGCCGACCTCCCGGATCGTGGCGCAGACCCCAGCCCGAGGTCTGACGAAGGAGTGTGCCCTCCGCACGAGCGGTGAACCCAAAAACACCACTGTGCACTATGACAGCACAGGCCACGACAGCTAAATAATTATATACTAAGTTTTGATTTTTGTCAAGGGTCAGTGGTCAATATTTAATATTAGGCATTGATTTTGAATATAAAAATTTTACGACGCTTATTTTTATTTAAAATTAAATAAATTGTAAAAATAATGCAATTTGAATTAATAAAAATCAAAGGAATATAAGATATTTAAATATAAAATTCTGTGAATATTTAATGAAAAAAATAAAAATAATGATTTTTTATCTATTTTTAAGCCAAAATAAGTGTCGTAAAATAATAAAAAAAGACCCCGAATTGGGATCATGAACTATTCTTATCCGTAAACACAACTTTTGTTGCATATGGTTCTTTGCTGAAACGACCAAAGCCGTATTCAACTGTAACTTGTTGTCCAACCGTAAGCTGGTTGTACATTTCAATTTGAACCTTGAGGCTTCGTTCTTTGCCTTCCAACACGAAGCCGATTTTGTAAGCCTCGGGTTTTCGATGAGTAATTGGTACAAGCATTTTCCCGTGCATAACAAACGTTGAGGTTGTCATTGGGGGTTCGTACCATTTTTTTGTCACCTCGGTCGTTGTTGTTTTTGTTGCTTCAATGCCGGTTTTGTCTATTGCAATGCACAGAACAAAACCCGCCATAACAAGAACAACCAGGCTTATCAAAATAATCAAGCAGCCAGTAATCCTTTCAAACACCGCATATCTCCTTATCGGTTTTGGGTTCCTGACGCAAACGAGCAAAACGTTGAGTGTCAATCTGATAATTGAGACACAATGTTTTATTCATTTTACATTAAATATTTTGACAAATTTGGATTGGTGGACCCGAGGGGAGTAAAACCCCTGACCTTCCCGACGCGGTCGGGACGCTCTAGTCCTTAACTATTTTCTTAACCTTTTGGGTTTTGAAGATACAACTGTTTTCTGGTGGACCCGAGGGGAGTAAAACCCCTGACCTTCCCGACGCGGTCGGGACGCTC
>CAZINP010000001.1:0-86339 GCA_964540635.1 uncultured Gammaproteobacteria bacterium | reverse complement strand
CTTAACCTTTTGGGTTTTGAAGATACAACTGTTTTCTGGTGGACCCGAGGGGAGTCGAACCCCTGACCTCCGCAATGCGAATGCGGCGCTCTAGCCAACTGAGCTACGGGCCCATGCAGTTTTCCTTTAATTGCCCTCACCAGGAATCGAACCTGGATCTAAGGCTTAGGAGTCCCTTGTTCTATCCATTGAACTATGAGGGCAAGTAGCGAAAAATTGCCCTTACCTTCAATTAATATTATTGTTAATTTACCAAAATTACCTCACTAATATAACTGAAAATTGTGATTTTGTAAAGATTTAAAACAAAATAAGTGATTGTTAACAATTTATCCACCGTCTGTGCTCTTGTGGTAATTTTAAAAAAGATTAAAATTGTAATTACCTAATCCGCGCTTTTATCTTGCCTGTCGCCTTCGGACGATGGGTAGGCTAAAACTGCGGATTTTGTTATAATATTTTTATGCAAAATATTTATCACACTTTTGTTCAGACGGCTGAAAGATTTCCCGGAAAGCCGGCTTTGAAATATAAGCATCAAGGCACTTATGTGCCAATAAGTTTTTTTGATTTAAAAAATAGCGTTGATCAATTGGCGCTGGGGCTTTTGGCTTTAGGTTTAAAAAAGGGGGATAGGTTTGCCATGCTCTCGGAAAATAAACCGGAATGGGTGAAATTTGATTTGGCTCTTGCTGCGATTGGTGGTGTGAACGTTGCCATACACACAACCCTATCGCCAACTATTATTAAACATATTGTTAAGGATTCCGGAAGTAAGATTATTTTTGTTTCAAATCAAGAACAATATAATAAATTACTCTTGATTAAAGATGAGCTTGATGGTTTGGAGATCATTATTTATTTATCACTAGATCATCAGGAGGAAAATACAATCAATGACAAAAAAATGATTAGTTTTTCTGAAGTGATGAATTTGGGTTTGTCTGACAAAAAATTAATTCCTGAAACTGATTTGGATTTGGTGGCTTCATTAATATATACATCCGGCACCACAGCTATGCCTAAGGGCGTAATGCTTACTCACCGCAATTTGATTTTTGATGCTCAGGCCGGTGTTGTTGCCCTGCCATGCGATGAAAAAGATACCATGCTTTCGTTTTTGCCGCTAACTCACGCCTTAGAAAGAACGGCCGGCTATTTGGCACCAATGGTTTGTCGCGGATCATGTCTGGCTTTTGCCGAAAGCATTAAAACGCTTTCGGAGAATTTAAAAGAAGTGAGGCCGACGATTTTAGTTTGTGTGCCCAGGATTTTTGAAAAGGTTCATGTATCAATTTGGGATAAGGTTAAAAACGGCGGGAAATTAAAATATAATATTTTTATTTGGGCGCTAAAACAGGAACCCGGAACCGTGCGTCATTTTTTGGCCGATCAATTGGTTTTTAAAAAAATTAGAGCTAATTTTGGCGGGCGATTGCGCTTTGCCATTTCCGGTGGTGCCAGTTTAAATCATAAATTGGCCAGATTTTTTGCACGCTTGGGCATAAAAATTACGGAGGGCTACGGCCTAACGGAAACCGCGCCGATTATTTCCGTAAATCGTTTGGATAATATTAAATACGGAACAGTCGGTCAGCAGCTGCCGGGCGTAGAAATTAAAATCGCCAAAGACAAAGAGATTCTGGCAAGGGGACCGAATTTAATGAAGGGTTATTATCAAAACCCGGAATTAACCGCCGAGGTAATTGATTCTGACGGTTGGTTTCATACGGGTGATTTGGGCCATTTGAGCAGTGAAGGCTTTTTAGTGATTATTGGCAGAAAAAAGGAAATGATTTCTCTTGCCAATGGTAAAATTGCTTGGCCGGAACAGATTGAATTGTTAATTAATAATGATCGTTTGATTACCCAGTCAATAGTGTTGGGCGATGGCAAGAGTTATTTAACAACGCTTTTGGTTCCTGATTGGGCCGAGGTTTTAAGAAGTTTAGAGGAGATAAAAATTGTTTCAGCTGAACCTTCGGTTCTGGTTAATAATCAAAAGTTAATTGATTTTTTTGCAAAACGCATTGAAAACATTAACGATCAGCTGGCTGACTGGGAAAAAATCAGGAAATTTGCACTATTGGTTGATGAGTTTACTCAAGAAAAAGACGAGTTAACTCCGACCTTAAAACTAAGACGTCATATTATTTTGGAGCATTATCAAAAAGTTATACAAAGCCTCTATTAAATTTTTAAATAAAAAACCGTGACGAAGTCACGGGTTTGCAAAGAACAGGACCACGAGCTGGTCGTTTTTTGTTTCAACGATCTCCCAACCGTTGCGTTTATAGCAAGCGACCATCTCGGCTTTGAAGACAAAGTCGTCTCCGTTATAAAATTCAACGGAGTTGTTTTCGCCATCTTTTCTTATGGCATTGAACTCTGCAAGCTCCAGGCATATTTTCCCGCCCAGAAGCCGGATGTCTCTTGCCGGCCAAGGCACGGCCAGTCCAAGCCCAACGAGCTTTGCGTTGTTGATCTCGCCGTGGGGCAGAGAGATCTCGACGCGCTTAACTCTCTTGAAGTCCATTCTCTTACCCTTTCGGTGGGTTTGCTTGAAACAATAAAGATTACGATTTTTTTATTATTTTGTCAACCAGATGTTCCTCTTTTTATATTTTAAAAAATAATCTATAATTAAGTAAAGACGGCTTATAATTTTGAGACGGCCTAATTATGGCTTCAATTAGAAAAAAAATATACATCTTGGCTTTTTCTTCATTGCCGGGTTTTAGTCGCGAAGACTTAAAGCGTCAATTGCCGGAACTTCAAATTATTTCAGATTTGGAATTAATTGAAATTTCTGACAACCCGGCAGCCGATAACTCACCTGAAAAATGGCTAGAGCTGGCATTGTTGATTTCAAAACATCAAGACCAAGCCATCGGCTTTGTGGTGGTTTCCGGTTTGGACAATATTTTATTTGCCAGCGCGGCTGTTTCGTTTATGCTGGCCGGTTTGCCTTGTCCAATAATTTTCACCGGCGCCTCGGGATTTTTTGAAAACGATAAAAAAATGGAAGTTCGGGCCAATCTCATTACTTCGGTCCAAATTGCCAAGTCAGGTACCAATGAAGTTTGTTTGATGTTTGGTAACCGATTGGTTAGAGCCAATCAGGCGGGTTTTTCTTCAGAGCTTTCTCTGAATGTTTTTAGTGCCCCGGAAAAAGCAACTCTGGGAAGAATTGATTTTTCCGTAAGGCTTAACGAATTATACAAACCCTTCAAAAGCTTAAAGAATAAGTTATCTCCCGACCTTTATTCACAAGTTCAAATACTGAGTTTTCCTTTTGATGCCGGAGTTGATTTTGACTTTTCTTCTCCTGGCGCCTTAGTTATAAATGCCAAAAGACAACAACAAATACCCGAAAATATTTTTAAAAAAATTAGCAAGCTTGCCGCAACCAAGCCGGTAATGATTTATGCCGATGATTTTTCCGGAAAAATTTTAGTGCCTGAAAATGTGATATTAATCAAAGGCATGACATTTGAAGCGGCAATTGCCAAATTTATGTGGGCTCTATCTCAAACCAAACAAACCGATAAGATAAAAGAGGTTATGGCAAAGAATATCGCCGGGGAGTTTTTTGAATAATATGAAAATATATTTTGCGGCGGATAATCAAAAAGATTTAAAAATTAAAGAGGCGGCTTCATTTGTTATAAATTTTTTAAAAAAATCAGGCGTGATTGTTATGAGTAATTTGGAGGACGAGAAGGTTTCTGATTTTTCCACGCAGGACTTGGAAAAGATAAGCCAGAGCGGGGAAGTGTTTTTGGAAAAAATGGACGGCGTAATAATTGAGGGCACAAAACCGATTGCCGAAGCCGGCTATTTAATCGCTTTGGCTTTGGCGCACAAAAAGCCGATTTTATATCTTTGTCAAAAGAATAAAAATATTGATAAGATGTTTTTGCGTTTAGGTCAGGACCAAGCAACTTCGCAGTATTTTTTCCCCGCCTATTATGCTTTGTCTGATTTGGAAAAAGTCTTGGCTGATTTTTTACAAAAAATTGAAAAGGGTGAGGGCAGGGAAGTGCCTACGATTAAATTTACTCTTCGCTTAACCCCGCGAATTGATCGTTATTTATCCTGGAAAGTAAACAATACCGAAATAACCAAGGCTGATTTTTTACGCGATGAGATAGAAAAAATGATAAAGGGGGATAAAGATTATTTGAAGTTTGAAAAATAATATATTATAAAAATGCAACCGCTTGTTGCGGTTTTTATTTCCTTGCTTTTGATTTTTTGACGTGTTAATATCAGGAAAGCCAAAACAGGAGGGCTAGCGATGATCATTAAGTTTGACCGAAAGTTTACGGGAAAAGAAATTTTTGACGCCTTTTTTGTGGCGTTCAAGAGCGAGAGAGAAGAATGTCGTTGGGAGTTTGGGGAGACTGTCACCAATTTTGGGGCAGATATGGTTGAGGGCAAGCTTTCTCATGTCGGACAGAGGACGGTTATTCTTTCCTCCCACGTCCAAATTTTCCGTCGGCGTTGGTTTTTTAAGCAATGGGTTGACGACGGGGTATCCTTTGTCACCCAAGAAATTGATCTTCAGGCGCAATATACGGAGATCAAGGTGGAGATTCGTGCCGGATACAATTTTTGCGAGGGCGATATTTTTGCCAGCAAAGTAATACACGATATTCTTTTTCCGTACTGGGGAATGCTCTTTGAGATGGCCAGCTCGCTTTGCGAGATTTTGGTTAAAAGGTCAAACAAGTCCGAGGTCAGATAGCGCGATTTTCGCGCTTTTTTTATTAATATAAAAATGGTATAATTGTTTTGAAATTATTTTAAATAAAAATATGTTTGAAAATCAAAATTCTAATCAATTTAGTAACCCCGGGCAAACGCCAATTGCCCCGAAGACGCCTGTTCCGATAAATCCGTCGGCTGCTTCGCCTTTTGAAAAACCGCAAGCTCCGGCTGAGCCAAAGCCGGTAATTAAGAAAACCGGCAATATGTCTTCGGCCGGTTGGTTAATAATGGGCTTGATAGTGGTGGCGGCCTTGGGAACAGGCGGCTATTTTGCCTATGGTTATGTTTCATCAATGATGAAAAAAACCGAAGTGGCGCAAAATTCTCAGCCTGAACCGGAACCGGTTGAATTGGTTAAAACGATAATTGACAAGGTGGTCGGATTTTTTGGCGCGCCAGTTGCCAGCGCCAATGCTTTTGCCAATTACCAAGAGCCGGCAACAAATATAAATCCCGCCGTGCCGACATATCAAGCCGCCTCAGATTTGTCTAACATTATAAATCTTTCCCAGTTTGAATACTTGAACCAGGCCACAAAAGATAAAATTGCCAAAAATAATTTTGCGGTTGTGCCCGGGTATAGTCAAGAATTTTTCAGTATTTATGAAAGCAATCGCTATTCATACACACCCAGCTTTATTACGACCGATTCTTTAATTCATAACTATCATTTAGCTTTTGATTATTTATTAAGAACAATCGAAACCAATAAATTAAATTCGGAGTTAATGGGTTTGACTTACGAAATGGTAAAGGTCTCAAAGGATCAGTACGAGCAGTTAAAGGGTACGGCTTGGGAGAACGCCGCCAAAAGAAACGTTGCCTTTTTTACGGTGGCAAATAAACTTTTGTATCCGACGGCCGAGCCGGTCGATTATGCGGCCGATCTGGTTGAATCGGAGCTTAAGCTGATTGCCGCTCATGCCGAAATTGCCCCCAGCCCGATTATGAATGTTGGTGTTATTGATCCTAAAGATTGGTTAAATGAAGATTATACTCAATATATCCCCAGGGGTCACTACACTCGAAGCCAAACTCTTGAAGCATATTTTAAATCAATGATGTATCTGGGCCGAATGACCTTTAGATTAAAATCCGAAGACGAAACGAGATCGGCTGTTTTGATAACTCAAGCTCTGGAATCATCAGAAGCCTTGCGTGAAAAGTGGGACAGAATTTATGAGCCGACCAGCTTTTTTGTCGGCGTGTCCGATGATTTAACTTATGATGATTTTGCGGGAGTATTAAATGAAGTTTACGGTCAAAAAGTTTTGGTTAATGATTTGATTGACTCGGAGAAATTTTCCAGCTTTATAACTAAAACGACCAGCTTGCCTAATCCAAAAATTAATTCCATGCCCATTGCCGATGCCAGATTTGCGCCGAACCGAGATGAAGAAATTAAGGGGTTGAGATTTATGGGCCAGCGCTATACGCTTGATGCTGATATTTTTCAGCGCTTGGTTTATCGCGAAGTTGGCGACAAGCAGCATGCTTGTGATACTGATCCGACTTTGTGGGATCCGAATTCATCTCGTCGGCTGCCAAGCGGTTTGGATGTGGCTGCCGCTTTTGGGTCTAATACGGCCGCTGATTTATTGACGCAAAAAGGCGATACCGATTATGCTTGCTATCCTCAAAATTTAAATAAGATGAGAACCTATGTTGCTTCGCTTGACGGTGCAACCTGGACTCAGAATTTATATTGGGGCTGGCTTTATTTCTTGCGTCCGCTTTTGGCTGAAGCGCCAAGCGGTTATCCGGCTTTTATGCAAAACGATGCTTGGTTGAAAAAATCTTTGAACGCTTTTTTGGGTAACTGGACGGAATTAAGACATGATACGATTTTGTATGTTAAGCAAACTTATGCCGAATTGGGCGGCGGACCTCCGGAGAAAAATGACGACAGGGGTTATGTTGAGCCAAATCCCTATTTGTATGCCCGTTTAGCGGCGTTAGCCAAAATGACAAAAGAAGGTTTGCAGTTAAGATCTTTAATTGATCAGTCGCAGATTGATTTGCTTGATCGCTTGGAAACGTTGTCTTTGCGCTTTAAAGAAATTTCCGAAAAAGAATTGGCTAACCAATTATTGACCGACGACGATTATGAATTTATTAGAACTTATGGGGGCAGCTTGGAGCATATGTGGTTGGAGGCGGTAAAGGATTATGGCATTGAAAGCAAGAGTCAGCTTGATCAGGAGCCGGCGGCAATTGTGGCTGATGTGGCCACCGATCCGCTTGGTCAGGTCCTGGAAGAGGCCACCGGCAATGTTGATACAATATATGTTGTTTTTCCGATAGACGGTAAATTAAGAATTGGTTCAGGTGCGGTTTATTCTTATTACGAATTTCCTTGGCCAATTAACGATCGATTAACCGATGAAAAGTGGCGCCAGATAATTAGGGAAGAAAATCAACCGGCTCGACCGGATTGGTCCTCGGCATTTCTAGCCCAATAAAAATTATTATCAAAACGCCCCGATAAAATCGGGGCGTTTTTTAATTTTAAGGCTTGAAGTATAATATATATATGAAGCCGGCAAAGAATTTTTTGTTTTTTTTCGTAATCTTAGTTTTTATTCTAAGTGTTTTTTTATCTTTTTATCTTATTTATTCTAAGTACTACGAAAATCAAATTGTCCAAAATGATGTTATTCAAAAAATTGATGAGCCAAAAGAAATTGAGCCGATAAATAATCCAGAGCTCTTAGCAGCAATGCCGGCTTTAAGGGGAGATGAAAATGAGGTTTCAATTTTGGCGGTGGGCGATATTATGCTTTCTCGTTCTGTTGAGACTTTGATGAAAAGTAAAAATAATTGGCTTTTGCCCTTTGAGCTAACTAAAAATATTACCGCCAAAGTCGATATTGCTTTTGGCAATTTGGAAACCTCAATTTTTTCGGGCCGGCCAATTCAAACCGGCGAGTTTGCTTTTCGCACCGACCCCAAAGCCGTGGCCGGACTTGAAGCAGCCGGTTTTGATCTCGTCTCGCTTGCCAATAATCACACGCCAAATTTCGGGCAAGCCGGATTGCAAAAAACTTTTGAGGAATTGCAAAAGGCCAAAATAGAATTTGTGGGTGCAGGCAATAATTCGGCAGAAGCCGGCCAACCGATAATCATTGAAAAGAACGGTTTGAGGTTTGGCTTTTTGGCCTACACCTATTCTTTGTATGTGGCGCCCAGCTATTTTGCCAAAGAAAATCAAGCAGGGGTTAATCCTATGGATTTGGAAAAAATGAAAAATGATGTTTTGGCTCTGGAGCCACAAGTTGATTTTGTTATCGTTTCAATGCACGATGGCGTTGAATATGAAGCGCAACCGACAGATGAGCAAGAGAAGTTTGCCCGCACTGCCATTGAGTGCGGGGCCAGTTTGGTTCTAGGGTCGCATCCGCACGTTGTTCAAACAATGGAAAAATATCAAGACGGCTATATTTTTTATTCTTTGGGTAATTTTGTTTTTGATCAATTGTGGTCCGAGCAAACGCGCCGGGGTTTGGCGATAAAAGCGATTTTTGATAAAAAGGGGATTAAACAGATTCAACTATTACCGATTTATATTAATAAAGACTTCCAACCGCTTTGGGCTGAAAAAAAAGACAAGGAGCAAATTCTTAAGCGACTTGAATTTGAATACGGTAAAACGGCTGAATTGTTTTTTGAGGACAATGAGTACGAAGCCAAAGAAATCTTGGCAATAAGTGGCAATAATTTAAATCAGAGGACAGTCTATCAATCTTATGATTTAAATCAAGACGGCAAAAACGAGGAGGTGGTGGTTTATAAAAATGTTGGTTATCTGTTAAGTGATGATAAAATTATTTGGCGCACCGATAGCGATTGGGAAGTGGAAAATGTTTTGGTTGGTGATTTTAACAATGATAAAAAAACGGAGTTTGGATTTTCTTTGTGGAAAATCGGCAGTTATGGTCCAGCCAAACCATTTTGGGTTAAGGAAAACGATTTGGCTGTTTCCAATCATTTATTTTTGTATCAATTGGATAAAGACGAGGTAAAAATGGTTTGGGGTTCCTCGGCGCTTGATTATCCGATAAAAGAAATGGCGCTGAAGGATTTTAATTCAGACGGAAATTTTGATTTAATTGTTTGGCAAAGCCAGTGTGGCCGTTCTGAAAAAAATTGTCTTCAAAATAATTTGGGAGTTTGGCGTTGGAATAAGTTCGGTTTCTATAATGTTTTTCAAAGTTCAACTTCAGATTCATACACAATTAGATAATATTTTTGGACAAAACAGTTAAAAAATGATACGATTTTATCAATAAAATCAAGTTTATGGATATTTATTTATACAATACACTCTCAAGAAAAAAGGAGCTTTTCAAGCCGGTTAAAAAGGGCGAGGTTAAAATTTATAATTGCGGTCCGACGGTTTATCATTATGCGCATATTGGCAATTTGCGCGCTTATGTTTTTGCCGATACTTTGCGCCGGATGTTTTTAGTCAACGGTTATAATGTTAAACAAGTGATGAATATTACCGATGTCGGCCATTTGACTTCAGATGCTGACGAGGGCGAAGACAAATTGGAAAAAGGCGCTCTGCGTGAAGGCAAGTCAGTCAAAGAAGTGGCCGAGTTTTATACAGCGGCTTTCAAAAATGATTTATCGTTATTAAATATTGCCGAGCCCGATGTTTTTTGCAAGGCAACCGATCATATTGCCGAGATGATTGAGATGATAAAAGTTTTGGAGAAGAAGGGATGTACTTATATTGCCGGTGGCAATGTTTATTTTGACACTTCAAAATTCAAAGATTACGGCAAGATGGCATGCTTAAGATTGGACGAGAAAGTTAATCAGGCGCGAGTGGAGGAAGATGAGTATAAAAAAAGTCCGTTTGATTTCGTGCTTTGGTTTACTCGGTATAAATATTCAAGCCATGAAATGCAATGGCCTTCGCCGTGGGGAACCGGGTTTCCCGGCTGGCACATTGAGTGCTCGGCCATGGCTTCAAAATATTTGGGTAAGAATTTTGACATTCACACCGGCGGGATTGACCATATTCCCGTTCATCACACCAATGAAATCGCCCAAAGTGAGGCGGCTTGGGGCAAGCAGTGGGTAAATTATTGGTTGCATAATGAATTTTTGATTGAAAAAGACGGCAAGATGTCAAAATCAAGCGGCGAGTTTTTGCGTTTGCAGGTGTTGATTGATAAGGGTTTTGGGGCGCTTGATTATCGGTATTTTCTTTTGGGTACACACTATCGCAGCCCGATTCAGTTTAGCTTTGAGGCTTTGGCTGGAGCTAAAAACGCTTTGCAGCGTGCGCGCCAGAAAATCGCTGAATTAAAAAATGAAAAAACAAAGGCCGGTAAGGAATCAAAAGAAGAAAAAGAATTGAAAACTGATTTTTTGCAAGCCATAAACGATGATTTGAATACGGCAAAGGCTTTAGCAATTCTGTGGGGTGTGCTTGATGATAAAAAATTGGATGCCAATCAGAAACTAAAATTAGTTGAATATTTTGATTCAATTTTAGGACTAAATTTGCTTGAGGAAATTGAGATTGAAATTCCGACTGAAGTTAAGTCTCTGGCTGAGCTTCGCCTAAAGTCTCGTCTTGAAAAAAACTGGGCCGAGTCTGATCGTTTGCGTGACGAGATTGCCAAATTCGGCTATGAGATTTTAGACAATAAAGATGGTTATCAAATAAAAAAAATATAAAATAAAAATATGCCAAAAGAGATAAAAGAAATTCACAAAAAAGTAACCAAAGAAGTACAGAAATTAAGGCTTGAGGTTTTGCAGAAAATCAGTGACTTGGTGACTGCCGGCTTGGGTTTGGTGGCCGCTTTGGCCTGGAACGAAGCAATTAAAGCTTTTTTCAGCGCTTTTTTCCCTCAGCCGGGCGGAAATATGGTTGCTTTAACAGTTTATGCACTATTTATCACCACCTTGATTGTAATTTTAACGATTTACCTTGGTCGGGCTGTAAATTTAGCCAAAAAAAATCTGGACGAAACTGAGAAAAAGGAGACTAAATAAGGTATTGACAATAATTTTCAAATGCGCTATAATTCTACTGTTAACTCGCCATGCGCGAGCAATAACCAAAAGATATAAGCAAACTATGATAAACAGTAATCTTATTCTTACGTCCCCAAGCGCATGAGCGACTAATATTTTTGTCTGCCGCCAGCCGCTTGGGACCAGGCGGTTTTTTTGTTCTCTACTATCAATTGAAGTAATCTCCGAAGTAAAGTTTTAAAAGATTTTAAAATTTCACTTCGGATGTTAATGGAAATGGACATTGACAATTGAACCAGCATCTAAAATTAATAAGCGTATAAAAATACGCAACGTATACCTTGAAGTATTAACCCGACGAGGTTAATAAAACGAGAATTGATAGTCAGTACCGACATGCTGGCAACCCAATTCTTGTGGTTAAATAGAATCAAGGGCAAATGGTGGATGCCTCGACATTAAAAGACGATGAAGGACGTAGCAACCTGCGAAAAGCTTCGGTGAGGTGGTAAGCAACCTTTGACCCGGAGATCTCCGAATGGGGAAACCCACTCTGATGGAAGATCAGAGTATCATTAACTGAATCCATAGGTTAATGAAGGCGACCTGGTGAAGTGAAACATCTCAGTAGCCAGAGGAAAAGAAAAAAATTTGCGAGTTACTTATCGCCAATTCCTTTCTGGAATTTGCGGTTAGTAATTTGCCCATTCCCAAAGTAGTGGCGAGCGAAATGGGAAGAGCACAAATTCTGTAGGCTTTTTGCCTAGATTAAGTTTTTTGCCGGAGATTAATTTCTTTGGCAGAGAACTTGATCAAAGCTACTACGGGTGCAAGCCCAATGCCTAGAGGAGGTTGTAAGATAAAAATGTTTTGAACCCTTGCAGGTTCAAGCGGAGTCATAAACAATAATTTCTAGTGGAAGCTTTTGGAAAGAAGCGCCAAAGAGAGTGAAAGCCTCGTACGCGAAAGGAAATATTGCTCTGCAGTTTTTATCTTGAGTACTACGGGACTCGAGAAACCCTGTAGGAATCCACGGCGACTATGCCGTAATGCTAAATACTTTTAGTGATCGATAGTGAACAAGTACCATGAGGGAAAGGTGAAAAGCAGCCCGGTGAGGGCGATGAAATAGTATCTGAAACCATTTGCTTACAAACAGTCGGAGCCCCGCTTGTCGGGGTGACGGCGTTCCTATTGAAGAATGAGCCAACGAGTTTATGGATGTTGCTTAGCTTAATTCGCTTCGGCGAAGAAGGCGCAGTGAAAGCAAGGGTTAACCCCCGTTTTCGCTTGTTGATTATCCCAATTTGCCGGGATAATCAACTCGCGAAATTGTAGCATTCATAAGACCCGAAACCAGGTGATCTAGCCATGACCAGGGTGAACGTACTGTAACAGGTACGGGAGGCCCGAACCCACGAGCCGTGCAACACTCGGGGATGAGTTGTGGTTAGGGGTGAAATTCCAATCGAACTTGGTAATAGCTGGTTCTCCTCGAAATAGCTTTTGGGCTAGCCTTAAGCAGTAACCGTGGGGGTAGAGCACTGAATAGAGGCAGATGGAGCGATCCTGCTGTCTTTAACCAAACTCCGAATACCACGGCGGAATGCTTAGGAGTCAGACTATGCGGGCTAAGCTGCATTAGTCAAAAGGGAAACAGCCCTAGATCGCAAGTTAAGGTCCCTAAATCTACGTTAAGTGTAAAAGGTGGTCATTTGATTTAAACAACCAGGAGGTTGGCTTAGAAGCAGCCATCCTTTAAAGAAAGCGTAACAGCTCACTGGTCAAGTCGAATGGCGCCGAAAATGTACCGGGGCTAAACGTAGTACCGAAACTGCGGGCTTAATAAATTTATTTATTAAGCGGTAGAGGAGCTTTCTATAAGCGCTGAAGGTCAATCGTGAGGTTGGCTGGAGTTTATAGAAGTGAGAATGTTGGCATGAGTAGCAAAAAGACAGGTGAAAATCCTGTCCACCGTAAACCTAAGGTTTCCTGGGCAACGAGAATCGACCCAGGGTTAGTCGATCCTAAGGCGAGGCCGAAAGGCGTAGTCGATGGACGAGCAGGTTAATATTCCTGCACTATCTAATAGCAATCCGTGAAAGGACGCATTTCGTAAATCCAAGTGTTCTATGGTATGGACATGGCCGGCGCAAGTTGGCCTCAGACGAAGCCTCGGCAGAGTCAATTTGGATTGAAAGGGTGCCTAGAAAAGCTTTACGGCACGGTTATTAGATAATCGTACTGCAAACCGACACAGGTAGGTGGGCATAAGTGTGCCAAGGTGTACGAGAGAATCCTCGTTTAGGAACTAGGCAAAACAGCGTCCGTACGTTCGCAATAAGGACTGCCCCGCATCTGCGGGGCCGCAGCTAAAGATCTCAAGCGACTGTTTACCAAAAACACAGGTCCCTGCAAAAGCGCAAGCTGAGGTATAGGGGCTGATGCCTGGCCAGTGTCAGAACGTTAAGGGGTGAGGTTAGCCGCAAGGCGAAGCTTTAAACCGAAGCGCTGATGAACGCCGGCGATAACTATAATCGTCCTAAGGTAGCGAAATTCCTTGTCGTGTAAGTTACGACCTGCACGAATGGCATAACGACTTGAGAACTCTCTCAACGAGGAACTCGGTGAAATTACAAGTCCAGTGAAGATGCTGGGTACCCGCAGCTGGACGAAAAGACCCCGTGAAGCTTTACTACAATTTGATATTGAATTATTATTTCACCTGTTCAGAATAGGTGGGAGCTTAGGCAACAGTGAGATACCACCCTTGTGTTGTGATAATTCTAATCTATCCCCATGAATCTGGGGCGGAGACAGTATCTGATGGGTAGTTTGACTGGGGCGGTCGCCTCCCAAAAGGTAACGGAGGCGTTTACAAAGGTTGGCTAGGTTCGGATGGAAATCGAACCGATAGCGTAAAGGCAAAAGCCAGCTTTACTGCGAGTCCTACAAGACAAGCAGTTACGAAAGTAGAACTTAGTGATCCGACCGTACGATATAGGACGGCGGAAGCTCAACGGATAAAAGCTACTCCGGGGATAACAGGCTAGTCTGGTCCAAGAGTCCACATCGACGACCAGGTTCGGCACCTCGATGTCGGCTCGTCGCATCCTGGGGCTGGAGAAGGTCCCAAGGGTTTGGCTGTTCGCCAATTAAAGCGGCACGCGAGCTGGGTTCAGAACGTCGTGAGACAGTTCGGTCTCCTATCCACTGCGGGCGTTGAAATTTGAGGGGTCCAATCTCTAGTACGAGAGGACCGAGATTGACGAACCTCTAGTGTACCAGCTGTTCTACCAAGGGCAGAGCTGGGTAGCTACGTTCGGTTAAGATAAGCGCTGAAAGCATCTAAGTGCGAAGCTGTCCCCAAGATTAGATTTCATTTAGTATCCTAGAAGACTACTAGGTTGATAGGCGGTAGGTGTAAGGGTAGCGATACCTTGAGCCGAGCCGTACTAACATACAATCTATTTAACCACAAGAATTGGGTAAAAAATCAATTACCTAAAAATTACACTACATCAATTGGATGCAGTGTTCCCGTGATTCTATCGTGAGGGTCACACCTGTTCCCATCCCGAACACAGAAGTTAAGCCTCACAGAGCCGATGATACTCCTTCGGGGGAAAGTAGGTCATCGCGGGAACTTTGCATCCAATTTTTTTATTCTCAAATTCAGATAAAAAACATTTTGGGAAAGTTGAGCCCCGCATCTGCGGGGCGAAATCCCGCTTTAGCGGGATAGGTCATCGCGGGAACTTTGCATCCAATTTTTTTATTCTCAAATTCAGATAAAAAACATTTTGGGAAAGTTGAGCCCCGCATCTGCGGGGCGAAATCCCGCTTTAGCGGGATAGGTCATCGCGGGAACTTTGCATCCAATTTTTTTATTCTCAAATTCAGAAATAAACTTGAATCTACGAATATTTGTTTACCGGCTAAGGCCGGTTTTTTCATTCTTGATTTTATTGTGCTTATTTGTTAACCTTATCTTGCTTGTTCGTGCTTGCGTGTTCTTTGAAACGAGGGCCGTAACCAAAAGGCTTAAGAAAATGATAATCCTAAGGAGGCTGATCGAGGTTAGGATTAGGAGTGCGATTGCCAAGCACTCCATGAAAAAAGCGCTTTTTTGGCTTTCGTTTGCCAAGAAGTGTTGTTCGCTTCGAGCCGATGAGTTGTTTCTAAACTCGGCTTTAAGCTCGGTTTGCTATCAAGCGCCGCAACCGGAAAAAATCAAAGCGATTTCTATTTTGATTTCGCTTGGCGCCAATGTAAATTACGTGAGTTTTGGTTATTCTAAAACGCCGATTGAAGGCGCGATTTATAGCCTTGATTTGGAGGCGGTAAAAATCTTGGTCAAGTCTGGGGCTAATATCATCTATGCTTTAATCCAGGCTTTGAACCATGAGGTAATTGAGCCCAGGGAAGAAGACAATGGCTCATGTCCCTACTATTCTGTTCCCGATCACCCGAAATTGGACTTGATCGTTTTATACTTGCTTGATGCGATTGAAGACAAGTCGGTTATTTGTGGCAACAGTAAAATCGCTACCGCAGTTCTTGAGGCGGTTGTAAACGGTAACTACAAAATCGCTCAACGGGTGGTAAAGGCCGGCTTTGAAATTGACACCAAGCTTGAAGATCGTCAAGTTTCTGGCTTGGAAAGCGCTTATTATTGTGGAAACAAATGAGTTGCCCGGTGGTATTTTGACCACGGTGCCAGGGATTGTTCCAATTATAATCCCATGACAGTCTGGCTTGAAGTCAATAAATAAGGATTAAACCAGTGAGTATTATTGTGTCGTTTTTGAGGAGTCGCGCCGATGTCTGCTAAGGAAATTTTATCCTACACTGACTACGGCAGTCATTTTCACATTGACCGGCTCAAAGAAGCAGGTTATCCGGTTTCGGAAACCCGGTATTACGCCGATGCCTTGCGGTCATTGCAAACAAAAGCCTATGACTTATTTGTGATTGACCCTTTGTGCAGTATGAACGTGGGCGCTGAAATCTTGACTTTTGACAGCCTCGAAAGGCGCGCCCCCGGACTCAGGCTTATTCGTCGGCTCAGGCAAGGTGAGTTTTTAACACCCAAAAGCGCACATCTGATTTCGCTTTCGGTGACAAAAAATCCCGACCTTTTGGCCGAACTGGAAAAGCTTGGCGTCACGATTATTGGTCTTGATAGCGAACATCCGATTTCGGAATTCCAAAAAATCGTTGATGCTCTTTTGAAATAACCCCGACCCCGCGTTCGGTTTTTTATTTTGATTTTTAAAGATATTTTGCTATAATTTATTTTTGAAACCCAACCTGACAGGAGTAATCAGATGGAGATTATCGGCTCTTTGGAAAACGCAAGTACCATTGTCATTGATGTCGATGACACTTGCTATAATTGCCCGGAATATACCGCGCATTGGAAAGAAATGAAGTTTAGCGGTATTGCCGAGTTGCTTGACTTAACTTCGGAGGAAGCGGCCGTGGTTGTCAAGAAAAGAAAAGAAGCGCTTAAGCTTCGTTACGGCCGA
Organism: uncultured Gammaproteobacteria bacterium; assembly: GCA_964540635.1. GTDB lineage: Bacteria > Patescibacteriota > Patescibacteriia > Buchananbacterales > UBA6539 > 02-FULL-45-11b. Next base: position 70,038 of record CAZINP010000001.1, on the reverse strand, counting down.
AAGTTTGCTTTGACCGAAACGGTTATTTCCCTGGGGATTAATGCCCGGGAGTGGAATGGTCTGCGCAACCGTTTGTGCCCGGAGCTTTTTCTGGTGCGGGATCAAGAGTTGGTTGATGTTATTTTGTTGGCCGCAAGGTCATTTTCGTTGGTTTTTGCCACGAATTCTCCGGAAAAGCTCGGCCGAAAGATTTTGGGCCTTTTGGGAATTATTCCCGAAGAAATTGGTTGCCGTTTTATGGCAACAGACATGGTTAATTTCTATAAACCTGATCCGAATTTTTTCTTGGCCGCCTCTTACTTGGCCAAAACCCGATCGCGAGACTGCATCAGCATTGGCAATCGTTTTCATACTGATTGTCAGCCGGCGCTTAATGCCGGTTATATGGGTGCAGTGGTTGTTTCTGGGGGGAGGAATGAAACCGTGGACATTCTCAAGCAATTGCTTTAAAATAAGGCTAGGCTTGATAAAACTTTGATCCGACATCGTCGGGTCTTATTTTAATGAATAATTGAAATATTAATAATTTATGGAACTTATAATTGTTAAAGATTATAGTGAACTTTCGGTTTTGGGCGCTGACTTTGTGGTTAAGCAAATTGAAGAAAAGCCGGATTCGGTTTTGGGCCTGGCGACCGGCTCAACACCATTGGGATTATATCAATATTTAATCAAATTAAATAAAGAAAAGAAAATCAGTTTTAAAAAGGTTAAATCTTTTAATTTGGACGAATATTATGGCCTATCACCCAACGACCCTCAAAGCTATAGATATTTCATGGATAAAAATTTATTTTCACAACTAGATATTGATTTAAAAAATACACACGTCCCCGGTGGTTTAATCCCCAAAAAAGATATTGATAAATCTTGTCGAGAATATGATAGTTTAATTCTAAAAGCCGGCGGCATAGATTTGCAGATTTTAGGAATAGGCGATAACGGGCATATTGGTTTTAATGAACCCGGTTCCCCATTAAATTCAAAAACTCGTTTAGTTAAATTAACTCCGGAGACCATAAAGGCAAATTCACGTTTTTTTAAGAATAAAAATGAAGTTCCCAAAGAAGCAATTTCTATGGGTTTAGCGACAATTTTTTGCGCCAAAAAGATTGTTTTATTAGCAAGTGGCAAGGACAAAGCAAAGGCAATCAAAAAGCTTTTTGAGTCTAGGCCGACCCCAAATTTACCGGCTTCAATTTTGGTGAATCATTTTGATGCCACGGTTATTGCCGACAAGCAAGCCGCTTCTTTGCTTTAAGATAATGGAAAACAGCTTAGAAATTAGGGCTGTTTTTTATTATTGACATTAAAATTTGTATGATGTAGTATGATAATGTCGGAACTATCTATTAAAATATCCCCAAGATTATTTTTTTAGGGCTAAGATTATAAAGTTAAATATATGGATCGATCACGCCTGACAATCACTCTCAAAAAAGACATTATAAAAAAACTTGATGAATATATTGACGGGTCTCGTATCAGAAACAGGTCACATGCAATTGAGTATGTCTTGGCGAAAAATTTTTCGCCTAAAATCAAGCAGGCTTTAATTTTGGCCGGTGGTCAAGGCGCAAAGATGCGGCCTTTTACTTACGAAATGCCCAAAGGCATGATCCCGGTAAATAATCGGGCAGTCCTTGAATATACAATTGAAAATTTAAGGCGCTTTGATGTTCGTGATTTGATAATTTCAATTGGTCACCAAGGGCAAAAAATAAAACAGTATTTTGGTGATGGCTCAAAATTTGGTGTAAAGATTCAATATATTGAACAAGGAAAATTTCAGAACGGTACGGCCCAACCCATACTTCAGGCAAAAAAAATAATCGGTCAAAAACCATTTTTTGTTTACTATGGCGATGTCTTGGCCAGTATTGATTTGGATGATATGTCTGATTTTCATTTGAGCAATAACGGTCTTGTGACCATGGCCTTAACCTCGGTTTCTCGCTCGGCTGATTGGGGCGTGGTCAGGCTTCAAGGCAGTCGAGTTTATTCATATTTGGAAAAACCCGATCAAAGAAAAGATTTGTCAAATGTCATTAATGCCGGAGTTTATATATTTGATCCTAAAATTTTTGATTATTTAAAACCAACAATGAAGCGTTTTGAAAGAGAGGTGTTGCCCATCCTGGTTGAACAAAACAAATTGTATGGCTATTTGTTTGCCGGACAGTGGTTTGATGTTGGTAATCCGGAAAGCTACGAAAAAGCAATAAAGCATTGGCGATAAAATAAAACCTCCCCGGTCAGGGGGAGGCAAGGCAAAAAATATCTGGTAGGAAATTTAGTGCCTTTTGTATTATACTCAATTTTTATTTTTTTTAAAAGATGAATTTTCAATTTAAATATTTGAATTGAAAATTGGTCTTTCAAACCCAAAATTTTCAACCAGTACATGGAGGACTTCATATGTGCAAAGTCTTGATTGTTGACCTGCCCAGCGATGTTCGCGGGGAAATAGAAAAAATTGCTCAAGCCCTGATTGAAAGAGGGGTGCAAGTAATTCGGCCTCAGAGTGCCAAGGAATTTGCTCAGTGCTTGAGAATTTCAAGCTGGGGAAAATACGAACGGCCCGACTTGGCGCTGTATTTTCACGTTGGTAAGCCCAACGAGTGGGACAGCCCGATGCTGGCCTTGGAGTATGCCGGGATTAAAGTGATGAACTCGCCGGTTTTGACCGAGAGGCTGCTTGATCGAGTCGGGGTTTGTTCTTTCCTTGATCAACTTCAGGTCAAACAGCCCCGTTGGTATTTTGGATACCCGGGGAGTATCCCTAGCGAGCTTGGGCCTCAGGTCGTTCAAAAGGCCAACAACGGCCACTTAGTCAACATTGTTGACCCGAAGCGGATTCACTCATTTGATGAGTTGGGGTTTTATCAGGAAGTTTTAGCCAACCCTGAACAAGTGACGCGAACAGTCTATTGGGTTTTTGGCCATGTTTTTACGGCTTTAAAATCTGACGCTTTTTGCGTGGAACCGTCCTTGAGACAGCCCAAAAAACTTGTACCTGACACTTTGGCTTCTCATCAGAGAACAGTTGATTTGCTTGTACGTGAATTTGGCTGTGAGTTTATGTGCGTTGAGTTTATCGGCGATCAGGTCATTGATCTGAACATCTGCCCCAACGCGTTTTTCCATCCATTGTCAATTGATTATTTCTGCGAAGGAATTATCGATTGGTTGAAAACCTACCGGGGCTTGGTTTAGGCCGAGCCCTTTTTTTAATCTAAAAATGTGTTAATATAAGAATATGAATAGATTATTATTAAATGATTATCTCAAAGAAGCTCTGGCTTTGATGATAAAAAAATCAGACCTTGGCGTTTCAAGGTTAAGACATGAAATCAATCACTCGCTCAATATTTTGGAGTGGCTTTTTGTCTTAAAGTCAGATTCTCCATTGTCCTTGCAATTGGCCGCTTTAATGCACGATGTCGACAGGTTTTTTGATCAAAGAAGAGCACGTAAAGGTTTAAGTGAAACCTATCAGGAATATAAATCAAATCATCAGAATTATTCGGCAAATATTGCTTCAGAATTGTTAGCCGAGCTTGGTTTGAATGATCATATTGAAGAAGTTAAATCATTAATCAAAGTTCATGAGGTTGGTGGAAACGAGTTGGCTGAAATTTTAAAAAATGCTGACAGCCTCTCATTTTTTGATAAAAATATTATTGAATACTATAAAGATAAGGGATTGGAAAAAACAGTAAACAAGGTAAATTATATGTATCAGCGAATGTCAGAATCGGCTAAAGATATATTAAGAAAAAAAGATTTTGATTTTAAATCAATAGAATTTTTAAATAAGCTTATAAAGTATTAATTGACAAATTATTTATAATAAAATAGCTAAATTGAGCTATTTTTTATTTATTCTGTAAAAAATGTAGAAAAAAAATTGACAAGTTTTTGGCAAAGAGTATAATATGATTATCAATATTTATTAATATATGATAGAGAATACTCTCAAAAAACTTGGTTTGAGCGAAAAAGAAATCAGAGTTTATTTGTCCTGTCTTAAGCTCGGGCCATCCCCGGTTAGAAAAATTGCTTTTAGTGCCGAGATAAATCGTGGCACAGCTTATGATATCCTAAAATCTCTGATTGAATTGGGTTTGGTTAGTTACTACCATCAAGACAAACATCAATATTTTAGTGCCGAAGACCCGTCTCGTTTAAATGACGCTTTAGAGAAAAGACAAAAAGAATTATTAGAAGTCAAAAATGAAGTCGCCGATATTATCCCTCAGCTAAAATCAATTTTTGAGCAGTCTGGCTCTAAACCGGTCATGAAGCTTTACGACGGCAATTTAGGATTAAAAATTATTTTGCAAGATGTTATTTCTTCCTGTTTAGTGAGTACTGAAAAAAACTATTATGTGTTTTCTTCTTCGGCCATTAAAAATTGTCTTTATGAAGCTTATCCTGATTTTTCCAATGATCGCATTAAGGCCGGTGTGAGTGTTAAGGTGATTTCAATCGGACCCGGTGGGCAGACTCAGGGTTTGGATGAGCGAAAGTGGTTGACGGAAAAAGAGAGCGCACCAACATATACATTAATTTATGCCGGCAAGGTTGCCATGATTTCTTTGGACGAAAATAAAAATCCAATCGGGGTGATTATCAAAGATACTAATTTATATCAAACTCAGAAGATGATCTTTGAGTTTGTTTGGGATAAAATTGCTAAATAATTATGGGCGAATCAGAAAATAAATTTAACCCCGAAATTCAAAGCAAGTTAAATGAGCTTTTATTGAGTTCAAATTCCTTAAAAAATGATTGGAGTAATGAGATTCCTGATGAAATTAAACATTCAGTAGACGAAAATCATAACTGGAAAGTCAGATCCTCTTGGTTTCAGCAAATAATTTGGGTCTATGAAGAATTGGACTATTTGCTTTCAGGTAATTTGCCCGAGGATTTAAAAAAAGATTTTGATTATTTTTATACCGAAACCGCCAGTAAGCTTCACGGCAAGACAACCACGGACCAAATTACTGCAGGCGATAAAATGCTTGATCATATAATTAGTTTTATTCAGAGGAAATTATAGTTGATATGAAAATAATTTTATATGAAACTGATATCAAGGGTTTATTGCCAATAACTTATACTCGTCCAGCTTTTGATATTTTTTGTGGGGCAACAACCTTACGTCGGGTAATTTGTGACATTTTCAATAATAAAATTGATTTCAAGGTTCGCGAAGAAATAAGTGAGATTGTAAGAGCAGATTATATTTCTGACTTTTCTGATTCCGATTTTTATTTATACTTAGACGCTTCCTTAATTCCAAGCTTCTTTTTGGCCAAAGAATTATTTGAGTTATTAAAGGGAAAGGAATCGGCGACGATATTTAACTCCAAAAAAGCGATAGGTTTTTTGTCAAAAAAACGAGTTGAAGACATTGAGGGTCATTTAAAAAGCAGTGTCGCAAACGAACCCATTGAAATCGATTGGCCTACATTTGAATATTCTTGGGAAACGGTTATTTTTAATCAAAAAATTCTTGCTCAGAATTTGGATTATCTTAAAAAAAATTATAAAAAAATAAAACCTGGTGTATTTGTCGGTGAAAATGTCGAATTATCTGATAACGTTGTTTTTGAAACAAAAAAAGGAATAATTATAATTGATGAGGGTTCTAAAATTTTGCCATTCTCGTGTTTATTTGGGCCATTGTATATCGGGAAAAATTGTTTGATTAAAGAATTTGCTTCCATTAAAGATAACTGCTGTTTTGGTCCGGTTTGCAAAATTGGCGGTGAGGTTGAGGCGACAATTATTCAAGGTTATTCCAATAAACAGCATTATGGTTTTTTAGGACATAGTTATTTAGGTGAGTGGATAAACATTGCTGCCGGTACTTCAAATTCCGATTTAAAAAATACTTACAGTACAGTCAAGGTGGGTGGCACGGAAACCGGACAACAATTTTTGGGGACCATTATTGGTGATTTTAGTCACACGGCAATCAACACTTCAATTTTTACCGGCCGAATCATTGGGGTTAGCAGTTTTGTTTACGGCACAATTACCAAAGATATTGTTTCGTTTACAAACTATGCGGCTCATTTGGGGTGCGTAATTGAACTGGCTTTGCCGGTGGCAATCAAGGCTCAGCAGGCCATGTTTGCCCGTCGCAATCGGGAACAAACAACGGAAGATATAAATATTTTGACTAAAATTTTTGAAATAACTAAATCAGAGAGAAGTGCACAAAATATTTTCTCTGGTCGATTGGAGTTTAAAATTTAATTATATGGAAAAAGTAAAAATATTAATTTTAGCCGGTGGCTTGGGCAAGCGTATGAATAATCCCGACCTGCCTAAAGTTTTAGTTAAGCTTAAGGGCAAGCCTTTAATTGAGTATTTGTTGGAGGCAATTGAAAAATCCGGAGTTGATCCCCGCCCAACGATTGTTGTTGGCAAAAAAGCTGAATTGGTTAAAGAATCACTGGGTGATAAATATGATTATGTTTTTCAGGCCGAACAATTGGGAACCGGCCATGCGGTAGCGTGTGCCGAGAAATTTTTAAAAGACCAAGCGGAAAATATTTTGGTTTTGTATGGTGATATGCCGTTGTTAAAACCCAATACGATCAAAAATTTAGCCCTCAGTCACCTGGAAAGTGATTGTGAATTAACTATGGGCACGGTTAAGGTTGATGAGTATAAAGGCTGGGAAGCCGGATTTTATGATTTTGGCAGAGTTCTTAGAAACAGTGATAATACAGTTTGTTCGATTGTTGAAAAAAAAGATGCTAACGGAAATCAATTACAGATTAAAGAAGTTAATCCTAGCTACTTCTGCTTTAAGGCAGAATGGCTTTGGCAAAATCTACATCGGTTGAAGAACGATAACAATCAACAAGAATACTACCTAACGGACTTGGCCAAGATGGCCTGCGGGCAAGGTTTAAAAATAAATACAGTTCCTATCGAACCGCGTGAAGCAGTAGGGATTAATAATGAAGAACAGCTTGTGTTAATTACGAATTTAATTGATTAATCATTATGGTGCCAAAAATCATTGTTGAGGGTGGAAATCTCTCCGGCAAATCCAGTATTGTTGAAGCTTTAGAAAAGCAGTATGTACACTCGGTTGTTACCACTCTGCACGGCTATGTTCATCCGGATTTTATCAGGCAGAATAATAATCCAGCAGCGGCCATAGCTTATCATCAAAAAAGATTAAAATCTTTTTTGCCGGTGTTTGAAAATATTACCGCTGAGCCCTTAATTTTTAATCGTTTTCATTTAACGGCTAGCGTTTATTTAAAATTATTTTATGACCAAGAAGAATACTTTTATCCAATTGAAGAAGAATTAAATCGTTTGGGCGTGTATTATATTTTAGCTGATTTTAATGATCAAGCAATCAAAGAGAGAATCGAAACAAGGATGGCAACGGATAAGGAAGCGCCTTATGGAGATGAGAACCTTTCGAAAATTACCGAGAAACGTGATTTATATCGATATTTTTTTAATAAAAGCCGGATGAAAAATAAGTTTCTGGTTGATAATTCCACTAATTTAGCTCAAACCATTGAGTATATTAAGTCATTATTTCAACAAGCCAAACCCTGACCCGCAAAGGAGGGCACATGAGAAAAAAAGTTTGTCTGATAGGCGTTCCGGCCTGCAATGAGGGAACTTCCCTGAAAGTTTTTTTGCCGCGTTTGCTGGCGGTGACTAGCACGATCAAAGATCTTGAGTTTGATGTCTGCGTCGTCGATGACGGTTCAAACGACGACACTCAAGATGTGGTCTTGTCTTTTGGCGATAGGGTCAAGCTGCTTTCAAACAATGGCAACATCGGCTTGGGCTATTCGCTGCGACGCCTGTATGAGCGTACGGTTAAGCAAGGTTATGACTATCTGGTCACCATGGATTCTGATGGTCAGCACGACGTCAATTTGCTTGAACCGATCCTGGCGCGCTTGCGTGTTGATGATTTGCCTCGTTTGGTGATCGGTTCGCGCTATCACCCCGAATCTGAACGCTATGGCACGCCCCTTGACCGCGATTTGCTCAACGTTGCTTTTACGGCGATCATCCGTTCAGTAACAAAATGGAAAGACATCACTGATCCTTTAAGTGGTTTCTGGGCTATGCCGGCGTTGGTTGCAAGTTTCTTGGGACACGAGCTCAAGCTTGAACGCTACGGCACTTGCCTTGAGGGGCTGGTCAAGCTTTCTTACCTCTTTGAGGGCGGTTCGGTAGAAGTGGTAGAAGTGCCGCATCCGGCCATCTACCAAAATCACAGTGAATTGGGTTTGCTTAATCGTGAATACTCGCCTTCGAACAAGGAGGATCGAGTTGAGCGTTTTGGCACCCATGCTCTTCACGTTTTGTCGGCCCTGGAAGACGTGAAAACGGCCGGTTTCGGTCAAGAAGTTGATGTTCATTTGAAAAATTGGCGATGCTTTTAAAATGGCATCAAAGAGAAATTTATCGGGCGTTCGGTTTGTTTTCGGCGCCCTTTTTTTATTATAAAAATAATGATAAAATTATTAAACTAATATGAGAATTATTGCCGACCTCCACATCCATTCAAAATATTCGCGCGCTTGCTCGAAAGATTTAGATTTGGAACACATAAACGAATGGGCAAAAATAAAGGGGATTGATTTGGTCGCTACCGGCGACTTTACGCATCCGGCCTGGCTTAAAGAATTAAAGTCAAAGTTGCAGCCGGCCGAGAATGGATTTTTTAAGTTGAAGTCAGATAAAAACTCAACTCGTTTTATTTTAAGCTCGGAACTTTCTTCTATTTATTCTCAAGGAGGGAAAACGCGACGTATCCACACTTGTCTTTTAGCGCCTGATTTTGAGACGGTTGATAAAATAATTTTAGAATTGGAAAAGCGAAAGGTAAATTTGAAATCAGACGGTCGACCGATCATGGGAATATCTGCCAAAGATTTGGCGGCGATTGTTTTTGGGGTGAATCCAAAAACATTAATAATCCCGGCTCACGTTTGGACGCCGTGGTTTTCGGTTTTTGGTTCATACTCCGGATTTGATTCTTTAGGTGAGTGTTTCGGCGAATATGAAAAATATATTTATGCGATTGAAACCGGCCTATCTTCTGACCCGCCAATGAATTGGCGTCTTTCGGCACTTGATAAAATTACCTTGGTTTCAAATTCCGATGCTCATTCTCCCAGCAATCTCGGCCGAGAGGCAAATGTTTTTGAATTTGTAAAAAATGATTTTGATTTTGATAATTTATCGCAGATTTTAATTAAAAAAGATAAAAAAAGATTTTTGTACACCATTGAATTTTATCCGGAAGAGGGAAAATATCACCTTGATGGTCACGGTGCTTGCAAGGTTTCGCTTCTGCCGGAAGAGTCAAAAAAATTAAACAATATTTGTCCGGTTTGCAAAAAACCTTTGACGATTGGCGGTTTAAATCGAGTCGCCGCTTTGGCTGACAGGCCGGCTGGGTATAAGTTGGATACAATTGGTTATAAATCTTTGGTGCCTCTAGCTGAAATTATCAGTGACATTTACGGTGTTGGCAAGGCTTCAAAAAAAGTAATGAATTATTATTTTGAAGCGATAAAAAAGGGTGATAATGAGTTTGCCATATTACTTGATAAAACTCCGGAGGAATTAAAAAACATAACCACCAAAGAAATTGCTCAGGGAATTTTGGCTGTAAGAAATGGTAATGTAAAAATTACCCCGGGTTATGATGGCGTGTATGGCAAGGTTGGCGTAAATATTAAAGCCGTTAAACCAAAACAAGACAAATTGATTTAATAATCAAAAACACTCGGCGCTTTGGTCGAGTGTTTTTGTATTGAGAATGTTATCTTCTCTTTTTGGCTACTTTCTTTTTAGCCGGTTTTTTCTTAGCAACCTTTTTCTTGGTTACTTTTTTGGCCGGCTTTCTTTTTGCTACCTTTTTCTTAGCCGCTTTCTTTTTTGCAGGCATGATAACCTCCTTTAAGCGACGATTTAAAAAAATCGAAGCTTTATAAATTAGATTATCTTAATTATAGCATAAATTATAAATTCACGCAAGAGATTTTTGATAAAAATAATTAAAATTGATCACGATTTGTTTTTTTATATTTTTTTACCGGAAGAAAAAGCTTGATCAACTTTTTTGTTTCTTCCTTTTTTTGTATACTTTATATCAAAATCAATATTTCCATTTGAAATTATGGCATTAATTTTCTTAAGAGAGGCGGGAATATTTGGTGCAATTATTTTTGTGTCGTATGTTTCTGACATCCTTTGACCAATGCCGCCCATTTTTCCGGTTGAACATGAATTTAAGACTATGGTCGGGTTCGGTTCAAAAAAATTACCTAATCTTTTTACTCCTCTGCCTAAAAAATCTTCAATTAATATTCGAGAGTCATCCTCCTCGTTACCGAGAGTAATTGAATTTTTGCTGCCATGACCACCAATAAACGCAAAAGATATTTTATGATTTGCTCCGTATCTTCTGTTAAGTTTAATTAAATTCCTGGCAATTTCGGTCCTGCTTTTGGCTTCAATAATTCTTAAGCCATATTGATCCTTAATTTGAGAGAATAAATCCTCCCACACATCATTGTTGTGAGAAAAAGCGCTATTCCAGTCGTGAGTGGCCTGAAGGATTATTCCATAAGGCTTTTCATTATTTTTAAATTCGTCAAATTGAGCAATTAAAATTGATTTTGGGTAGCGATTAAAGTTTCTAATGCCAAATTCTCTATAAAGCAATACAATGATGCCGAGCCGTGCTTTTTCCAAATCGAGGATTGTATTCATGTTTGCTTCTAAAATATTATCTTTACGGGATTCGTCATTGAAGCTATCCCATGCGTCCAGGATGTCATAAAATTCTTCAGGCTTCAGGCCGAACTTGATAAAAATTCTTTCAAGGAGTCCCTCTTGATTTTCAAGGTATGTGTCAGTTGATTTGGATGTTGTTTGTTTAAAGTGTAATGATCTTATCAGGTTTCTTGCAAATTCTTCGGTGTCTAAGAAATCTTGAAGTTTGGCATATTCATTTGCGATTTCCAAAGAACCATTTGATTGATTGAGTCTTTCAAATAAATTCTTATAATTTTTAAGAAAATTGAGCGTATCAGTTATCTCAGAGTCATTGCCTTTGGCTAGTGATAATCTAAGAAGTAAAAGAAGATCCCTGGCTTGATGCGGATCAATTTCAGTTAAAGTTTTATTGTCTAGACGTAAAATCCCATCATATAATATGTATCTGATGTCACTTTCCAACAAACGGATTGAAAAATTTAATTGAGGATTTTTGTCAATTAATGATTGCCCGTTTTCATCTTTTTTTGAAAACGCACCATGAATTACTTTCATTTTGGAAAGAGTTGGGAGTAGCTCCAGAATTTTAGGAGAAACTGGATTCACATTGTTTTCTTCCACTTTTTCTTCATCACCTCTTTTGAAATGATCCAATACATTATATGCAGATAGTATTCTTTCGGTAAGTTGAAGAATTTTTTCCTTATTTGCTTCCATATCTGCGTCGTCAACAACCAATTGATATAACTCATCAATTGCTTTGACGCTTTCAGTAAATCCGTTTTTTTCTTGGTTTGCATTTTCCTGCTCTTGGCTTGGTATATAACCTTGTTTCTCCGGGTTGTCCATATTTGAATATTAATAATTCGTTTAAATTTTAGCAAATTTTTTTATATAAATCAAACAAAAAAATCCCATAACTGAGATTTTTTGGTGGACCCGAGCGGATTCGAACCGCTGACCTCCTCGTTGCAAACGAGGCATTCTAACCAGCTGAACTACGGGCCCAAAAATATTTTATGTTTAGTTTAATCTTCCGGTAAAAAGTCTACCAACCGTTGCCATCAAGAAGACGCCAATTAAATTTGTCATAACCATGAAACCGATGATGCAGGCAATAATTCCGATTACTTGATAGCCAAGACGACTGCCACCTTCAGTTCCCAAATATTTATCAAATGAGGGGATTGGTCCAAAGTTTCTGTAAAACCAGTCTGATTTGATAGTAACTACAGCGCCGACAATGACAATAATTAAGCCAAGAAAAAATTGAAACATATTTTTGGTTTTAAATGGGCAGCATAGGAGTCGAACCTATGACCTCCTCGGTGTAAACGAGGCGCTCTAACCAACTGAGCTAGCTGCCCAAATTAATTTTATTTCTAATTGGTGCGGACGAGAGGACTCGAACCTCCAAGCCTTGCGGCACATGCACCTCAAGCATGCGCGTATACCAATTCCGCCACGTCCGCAAATATCATTAATATTATACGCCCCGCCCCGAACGAAGTCGAGGGCGGGGCATTTGGAATCTACTTGATTTATTTTTTGATCGCCTTTTCTTTTAAGCGTTTGCGATAGTCTCTGAGATAGTAGAGTTTTGATTTTCTGACCTTAGCTTGTTTAATCGGTTCAATCTTAATAACGTTGGGTGAGTGCAAGGGAAATATTTTTTCCACGCCAACTCCCTCAGAAATTTTCCTAACGGTGATGGTCGCACCCGGCTCCATTCCATGCTTATGAGCAATGATGATGCCTTCAAAAATCTGGATGCGCTGTTTTTCGCCCTTAGGACCGGTTTCGGTAATCTTTTGGTGAACCTTTACGGTCATGCCAGGTTTAATTTCCGGTATTTCCTCTTTTTCGATTTTTTTCTTGGCCAGCTTATCGCCATGGTCAACTTTTTTTACTTCTTTTTTAGCCATAAAATTGTAATAAAATAACTTATCTGTTAGAGATAAAGCACTTTTAGATTATAAACGAAATCTCTAATAAAGTCAAGAGTTTATTTGCCCAGTCTTTTTATCGATTTTTTGATTATTGACTCTATTTTTTCAACGGCTTGGTTCAGGTGATTATCTCTGTTTATTACGGTATAATCGTATAATTTTTTTTGGGTTAACCAATCCTTGGTGTATTTTTCCCTTTTTTTGATGGTTTCCTTGGAATCAAGGCCGCGTTTTTCCAATCGTCTTACTAAAATTTGATAAGAAGGAACGGTAATAAATATGGCTACGGCCCCAGGGAATATTTTTTTAATTGATTTAACGCCTTTCCAGTCAACCTTCCAAACTATGGGTTTGCCGGCTGTTTTTAATCTTTTAATTTCTTTATATGTACAGCCACGATAGCAGCCGTAAACGTAAGCCCATTCAACAAACATTTTTTCTTTCAACATTTTTTTAAATTTTTCTTGGGAAACAAAGTAGTATGGTTTGCCTTGCGACTCACCCTTTCTTTTCTTTCTGGTTACAGTGGTAATTACGGTATTGAATTTGATTTTCTTTTTTAGTCTATCGATTACCGCATCTTCGCCCGCACCCGACGGCCCAGAAATTATAAAAATGCCGGCGTTTATCTCCGGTTCGTTTTTTTTATTCAAGGTCTTGGCCATATAAAGGCATTATTTTTTAAGAGTGTCTAAAAAATTTTTTAGTTCATCCGGAACTTGGCTTTGGAATTCTTGCCAATTATCATTCAGATCAAAAAATCCGATTTTTATTGAGTGCAAGAATATTCTGGACAGATCTATTACTTTTATTTTTTTGGAAAATAAATGAAAAAATTTCTTTTTCGGTTTGTAAATTAAATCACCGAGAATCGGGTGGCCAATAGCTGAGAGATGCACGCGAATTTGGTGAGTTCTGCCGGTTAAAATTTTTACTTCCAAAAGTGAATAGTCTTTGATGTATTCAATAACTTTATATTTTGTTTTTGCCCAACGATCTTCAACTTGAAATTTTTCAGAACCCTTTTTGGGGTGGGCAACAAATTGCCCGTCTTTGCTGCGGCCGATTGGTAAATCAATTTCACCTTCAAAATCTTTAATTCGGCCATAAACAAGCGCCAGATATTCTTTTTTAACCTTTCTTTCTTTAAATTGATCTTTAAGATGAAAGTAGGCGTTGTTATTTTTGGCTACCACCATAATGCCGGAGACATCTTTATCCAGGCGATGAATTATACCGGCTCGATACTTATCCTCACCGACTTTTTCTATTGGCGGGTAGTAATTTAATAACCAATCAACCAAAGTATTTTTTTCATTTTTTTCCGTGGCATGCACCAGCAGTCCGGCCGGTTTTTCCAAAATTAAATAATCATCGGTTTCAAAAATTATTTTTGGCAATAAATCTTTGGTTTTATCGGCCGGAACCGGAGAAATTTTTTTTACCTCAACCTTAGGTTTATTTTCTTCAAAAATTAAAGACACCTTTTCGCCGGTTTTTAGAAATCGATGAACTTTCGCGGGTTTGTTTTCGACTAAAATGCGGCCGGTCTTAATCAGCTTTTGGATTTGGGAGCGAGAAATCTCAGGACGAATTTCAATCAAAAATTTATCCAGGCGTTGGCCGTTATTTTCCGGTTCAATTGTTATTTCGTTTTTTTTCATTTGATTTTCTTAATAAATCGGCCGGCATACTTTAAGCCTTGAGTTTTATTTTTTATCTTTTGGGCCAATTGGGCCTCACGCAGCATTTCTAGGATTATTCCAATCTGGGGGCTAGATTTAAGTTTGAAATTTTTAATTAAATCGTGGCCATCAACAAAGGGCTTGGGCAAAGTTTTTTTATTTTTTCCTTGACGGCCCAGCTTTTCAATTCTTTTTTTAAGTAGATTGTAGCTGGTAAAATCCGGTTTGTTTGACGGCGGAATGGTGGCGGAAATATCGGCAAACATTACCATCATTAATTCGTCGCCCGGAAAAAGCGGGTTAAAAAAGTATTTTTCCAAGGTGGTATCTTTCATATTTATCACCTGAGACTGAATCGTTAGCATGTGTTTACCAATTAAGTTTTTAACCTTATCGGTGTCTAGGCCGGCCGAAGACAACCTTAGGTCGTCTGAAATTTTTTGCCAAAGTTTAACGGAAACATTGTCGTGATTGTTAAAACGAATACGATCTGACATGGTTAGGGTAAACGGCTTGCCGATATCATGAAACATTACTGCCCAAATAACCTCAGGGGTGGGCTTTTGGTTTTTAAACTCTTTGGTAAAATTTTTACTAAAAAGGGTTTCTAGAGCAATAATCATATGCGCCCAAGCATCACCTTCGCTGTGAAAAATTTTTGGTTGAGGGCATTTTTTTTGCTTAAGCAGTTCGGGGAAAAACAGATCAATAGTCTTGGTTTGATCTAAGAGTTCTATGGCCCAAATCGGATTATTGATTATAGCTTTGTTTAATTCTTTGGCAATCACTTCAAGGGGTACGATTCTTTGGCCGCCGGTTTTTTTGTTTAAATTTTTTATATTTTTTTTAATGGCACTCCAGGTTCTGGTTTCAATTTCAAAATTAAGTTGACAGGCAAAACGAATTGCGCGAAGCATGCGAGAGTAATCTTCTTTAAATCTGTCCTGGGGCTTGCCAACAGTTTTGACAATTCCGCCTTGCAAATCTTTTAGGCCGCCAAACGGATCAATCAATTTTTTTTCTTTCAAATCCCAAGCCGTGGCATTAATTGTAAAATCCCGACGAGAAAGATCGTCTTCTATTTTAAGATTGGGATCGCTGGTAACAAGAAAATCTTTGTAAGCGCCGCTGAAAGCAATGGAGTGTTCGGTTCGTGGCAGGGCGATATCAATTTCTTCCCCTTGCCAGCCCTTGGGTTTAAATTTAAAAACCCCAAAGTGTTTGCCAACCAAATTAACCTTGCCCTGGGTAAGCAAAAATTTTTCCAACAGCTTTGGTTCCAGGCCGGCGATAACAAAGTCATAATCTTTTGTTGGTTTCTCTAGGATCGCATCGCGCACGGCGCCGCCAACCAAATAAGCCTTGGCTTTCGGATATTTAGAAAAAAGCCGCTTCAAAAAGGGCTGTTTTTCCCACAATTTAAACGATTTTTCGTAGTTGGTTTTCATGGTTTTATTTTAGCATAAATTTATTTGACAAGCCACTTTATTATATATAAGATAAAGGCGTCAAGCCGACAATTTTTTGAAGGCTTCGCTTTTTTGAAAACTCAAGGAAAGGAAACTTTCATGTCTAGGGATGTACAGGGTGAAGTTTTGAAGATTTTGGAGCACAGCAGCGACTGCAATGTTTGTGCTCTTAAGCGATCGCTAACGGCCTCATTGGGTTTTTGTACTCACCAGGAGGTGGAAAGAGCGATTGAGGCTCTTCAAAAAGAACGTTTGGTGGTTGTTTCCAGAAAAGTGGGCGGTGTTGTCTACTACAGAAAAGGAGAAAACAATGAGCAATGATCCCTACACCCGGGATGGTGTAAACGTAAAAGAAGGCGATAGCTTTAGCGCCTTTGCGGCAAAGTGTTGCCGCGGAACTTATGAGGCAAGCCCGTTTGTTAAGATCCATGATTTTTCTCGTGGCCACTTCCGCGGGCCTCGTGGATTTACCGTTGAGGGCCTACTGCCCGGCAGTAGCTTGGCGTGTGCGCCGGACGGAATCGGAACCAAAGTGATAATTTCTGATGCCGCAGGGTTTCATTTTGCTTCCGGAAAAGACGTGCTGGCCATGACGGCCGGTGACATTACGCGCTGGGGTGGCATACCTCTGGTTTTCTGCAATGTTTTGGACGTCTGCACCCTTGGCCAAGCCGGAGACCAAACCAATCAGGCTTTTCGGCAGTTGATTAACGGCCTGATGGTGGCTTGCGGCAACAACCAAATGGTCATGCTTTGCGGTGAAACCGCCGAGCTTGGCGTGTGTGTTGGTTCCAGCAATGAGGCGGCTACGGCAAAATACAATTGGTCCGGGTTTGCAATCGGTGCCTACCACCCGGACAAAATGATTCTCGGTGACACTTTGGCGCCCGGACAAGTTGTCGTGGCTCTGCAAGAGAATGGGTTTCGCAGCAACGGCATCAGCTCTGTGCGCAAAGCTTTTGCCAAGCGTTTCGGCGACAATTGGGCCATTGAGCCGGAGGCAAAGGAGCATCTTCGTTCGGCTGCCGTGCCCTCATTCTTGTATGATTGCTTTTTGACTAAGCTTCACGGCTGGTATGAAGCCGACTTTCTGCCGCTGGTTAGGATGCACTTGATTGCTCACGTTACCGGCGGCTCAATCAAGAGCAAATTTGCCCGCGACGTTCTTTTTCCCCAGGGTTTCTCGGCGATATTGGACGACCTTTTCGAGCCGCCGGAGATCGTTCGGCTTTGCGCTGATTGGCGTGGCATGTCCGTAAATGACTGCTACGACACCTGGAATTGCGGCCAGGGAATGCTGGTTGTCATTGATGAGTCTGACGTTGCGCAATTCTGCCATTTGGCAGTGAAGTTTGGTGTAACCGCAAAAGTGGCCGGCAAGATTCTGCCCACGCCAGCCGGTCGTAATCCTTCGGTTTTAATCCACTCCAAGTTTGGCGGTGGCGAAGTGATTGAAATTCAGCCCGAGTAGGGGCTGGTAAGATCTTTGTGAAAAACAGTGGCGAGCCTCACGCCGAGCGCTCGCTTTTTTATTTTTTTAAATTATTTTAACTATAAAGCTTTCAGTCCCGCCTTAATTATCACATCGGCTTTAATCACTTCTTGAGATTGACCGTCTATTACCATTGTACGACACTCATTGCCATTGCATGCGCCGCAGCACCTGCTTGTTTTGGTTTTGGCATTAATTAATTTTTCCAATGGTATGTCATTTATTGTGATTTTGTTTGATTCTGTCGGATTATTTTCAAATTTTTTTAGTGCAAGTTTTGATTTTTTTAGAATCACCTCTATTCCCATCGGACTAATTTTCTTTTTAAGTTGTTTGACGGCTTTTTAAAGTTCGGTTTCAGTAGCGCCGCAGCGAAAGCCAGTTTTTTCATTTACAATAAGTCGTTGCCAGACAATGATTAATTTTTTAGTATTCATAAAATTATTTTCAACAGATAATCAAACAAATTTTGCGAATAATAAATTCCAATTAAAATAAAAATCAAAGCTATAGCAAAACGAATCCATTTTTCCAATTCAGTTAAAACTTTGAAAACCTTACCCATTTTTTGCAGGCTGTAAGCGATTAAAATGGCAAAAACAATAACAGGTAAGCCGGTTCCAAGGGCAAAAACAATCGGCAGTAAAAGACCGCCGTTTGATTTCAGAACAATGGGCATAAGTGCGCCAAAAAATAAAACTGCGCTGTAGGGGCAGAAAGCCAAAGCGAAAAATCCACCTAAAAGCATTGAACCCAAATAACCCTTTTGGGCCAACCATGTTTTAATTTTTTCCAGCCGTTGATTTTGGTTACCTGTTTTTATTTTTATTATCCCGAACATAACCAAGCCGATAAAAATCAAGATTGGACCTAAGATTTTGTTTCCCCAGCCTTGAAACAGTCTGGACATTTCAAAGGACGATAGTCCGAAAAACAATAAAACGGCCAAAAGGGTGTAGGTGATGGCTCGGCCCAGAGTATAAGTTAGCCCGGAGAGAATTATTTTTTTTGTATTATTAATTTCTTTTGAAATATAGGCAATGGCTGTAATATTGGTTGCTAAAGGACAAGGGCTGATGGCCGTTAGTATGCCAAGTAAAAAGGCGCTTAAGGCCGGAAGGTTGTAATTATCAATTAAAAAATTAATGATTTCCATTTATTTGCCCAATAAAGATTTAATTTTATTTTCAAAATAATCAATAAATTGTTTTTCATTATTAACCAAACGCCAAACCGTTACTTCCTCGGAAATATTATCTTTACCGTCTCTAATGGTATTGATAAAAAGGGATGATCCTGCGGCACGAAATTTCAAAACCACATTTTTATTTTCAGGTGATTCAACGTTAATATCGGTGAAAGTGATTTTTCCGGATTGGTATTCTTCCGGAAATTTTTCTTGGATGGTTTTTAGGGTATAATTGCCTACGGTAATGCACGACCAACATTGCTGGGCTGCGTGAAAGTGAATAATTTCTATTTTTTCCGCGGGAGCGTTTTGATTCTGAGTAAGATCGAAATCATTTTGATTATTTTTTGCTTCATTCCCCAAAGAGGAAAGTAAAATCAAAACAAAGCCGATAATAATGACTAAAGTGGTGCCAATGGCAGAGCCGATAAGTATTTCTTTTTTCATTTTTTTAAGCTAAAGCGTTAAATAAATAACCGATAATAATTATATTGATGGTGGTGATGCCAAAAAAATATAAAAGCAATTTCAGCTTCATTACTTTTTTTAAAATTAAAGCTTCCGGTAGCGATAGGCCGACGACGGCCATCATTAGAGCCAAGGCTGTGCCTAAAGCCACGCCTTTATCCACCAGAGATTGAACGATTGGAATTACACCCACGGCGCCGGCATACAGGGGCACTCCCACCAAAACCGCCACGGGAACGGCTAATAAGTTTTGTGAATTGAGATATTTTTCAAAAAATCCGCTTGGAACAAAACCGTGTATGACTGCACCCGCCCCAATGCCCAAGATAACATAAGGTGTTATTTTTTTGGTAATTTCAAAGCCCTCGGACCAAAATTTTTTAAGCAAAGTTTTTAGGTTAAGCTTGTCAATCATTAATTCTTGTTTTTGACTTTTGATTTTCCAAATCTCTTCGGCTACGTATTTTTCCAATTTTAATCTGTTCAAAATCATACCGCCCAAAACGCCAAGAGCAATGGCGGCAAGTACATAGTATAAAGTAATTTTCCAGCCGAACAATCCGATTAAAAGTACAATGGCTATCTCATTAACCAGCGGCGAGGTGATTAAGAATGACAAAGTCACGCCCAAAGGAATGCCGGCACTGATAAAACCGATAAATAGGGGAATGGATGAACAGGAACAAAAAGGAGTGATGGTGCCAAATAAGGCGGCCAGTAAATAGTCAAATCCAAACCAGCGCCGAGAAGCCAAAAAATTGCGCAGTCTTTCGGCCGGTAAATAGTGTCTTATAATTGCCATAAAATAATTAACAATCAAAAGCAGGATGATTATTTTTATGACATCATAAATAAAATAATTTAAAGCCTCGCCCAAATGGGAGTCTTTGCTCAAACCTAAAAGATTATAAACAAAAAGATCGGCAAATGATTGAAGGGGAAAAAAAATATCCATACAATTTTTAGCAACAACCGTGGCAAGAACAATTACTCTTTGGCTTCTCAACTTCTTGTTTTAAGGCGTAATTTTGAATCAGTTCTTTTATTCTTTGACTGTTGGGCAAGGCGCCGGCAAAAACCAATTTATCATTTATGGCCAAAGCCGGAGCGGACATTACACCCATTTTAACCAACACGGTAATATCGGTAATATATTCAACTTCAATTTTCAAGCCAAGTTCAAGGGCGGTTTGTTTGGTTAGTTCAAACATTTTTTTGCAGCTGGGGCAGCCGGCGCCCAAGACTTGGATTTTTTGAATTTTTTCATTCATATGATTTTAATAATTTATTTAATAATGATTTATGCTTTTTGATATTTTGTTTATTGATAAAGTAATAGACTTTTAAACCGTCTTTTTTAAAATCAATAAGTTTGGCTTGTCGCAAGATCTTTAAATGACTTGAAATTAAATTTTGCGGTAAATTTAAAGCTTGCCATATTTCACAAACACAGCGCTTGTCGTTTTTCAGCAAGCATAAAATTTTTAAGCGGTTTGGTTCGGCAATAATTTTTAGGAAATCGGCCAAATTATTCAAATTCAGCAAATCCGATTTATTGCAACAACATTTATGTTTCATATATATCAATTAATATTGATATAGTTATAATATGCAATATTGGTAAAAATGTCAAGATTTATATAATTCAATCAAATATATGATAAATCAAAAAACACCTCTAAAAGAGATGCTTTTTGGTGGGCGTACATGGACTCGAACCATGGACCTTTACGATGTCAACGTAACGCTCTAACCAACTGAGCTATACGCCCCCAGTATTATTAACTTCTGTATTTTAGACTTTTTATTTCAAAAAGTCAATATTTATTTGGTGCGCCTGCCTGGACTTGAACCAGGGACATCCACCTTATAAGGGTGGCGCTCTAACCAACTGAGCTACAGGCGCACAAAGGATTATTACGTTTTAATAAATTATTAATGGCCAAGTATTGTTTGCATGAAAGATTTATTATCTCAAGCAATTTGGCTAATTATCTATATATTATAGCAACAAAAAATTAAAATTCAAACCTATTTACTTCAATTTTTCTTTGATATTTTCCACTACTTCTTTTTCGGCGTCCACCAGGTTTTTGTTTTCCAGACAAAACTCGGCGGTGTTTGTGTTGCCCTTAGCTTCAAAGTTGCCGACTAGGTACAAGGCATTATGATTTTTTAAGGTTTTTATAATCACGCAGACATTTTGTCCTTGCTGATAAAACAAAACTACCGCTTCCACTCCCGGGATAAAAGAAATTAATTCTTCAATCACTTCCGGCAGTTCGCCTGGGTTTGATTGAGATTCAATAAAATCATTATCAGTAATCAGAGACCAAATTAAGCGGTTGTTGTCGTGGCTTTTGAGTCGCGCTAAAGCTCGGCCCCACAAATTTAGTGTTGAAAGTGAACGGCTGCGATATAATTTTTTTACAATCAAATCGCGATCAGCCTCGGCGGCTAAAAGTTCGCCGGCAATTTCCAGGGTTTTGGGAGTGACATTTGGTGTTTTAAAGCTTTTTGTTTTGGCAATCAAGCCGGCCAAAAATGCCGTGGCGATTTTAGAATCAATCAAGTCCGGCTTCCAATTTTTAAGAAGGTCATAAACAATTTCAGCACTGGCAGTCGCATTCAAGTTTATCAAATTTATTTGTCCATAGTGTTCGTTCTCAGGATTGTTGTCAATGTTTATTATAGTCGTATTGAAGAAAAAATCCGTGGACGATTGGTAAATTTTGCCCAGAGAATCAAGATCGGGCGTGTCCAAAGTAATTATCAAATCATAGCGATAATCGGTTTGAGAGGTGGAAACGTCTTCTCGGCTAAAGGCGCCGTTCTTTGGCGTAATATAAATTTTGAGGTGTTCGCCTTCATAATTATAACTGAACTCTTCAATTTTATTTACGCTTGTATCCAGCGAGATAACAAATTTCTGCAAATGGTTAATTTTATCCAAAACTTTTCCAATATTCCCTAAAAAATCAAAATTGGCAGAAGCTTTAAAATCGTCACAGGCAATGTCAACCAGTTTCCCTTCCTTTTCTAAAAATAAAGAAAGCCCAAGCGCACTTGATAGGGCGTCGGCCGAGTAATCTTTTTTGAATGTAATTAAGACATGGCGGCTATTTTCAATTGCCGAAATGATCTGTTCGTTTTCTTTTAATGCCATTTATGGTTTTTTATTGTTTTGAGCCAAATGAATTGGCCGATTTATAATATTAATAGTATTCTTTGGGGCTGTCAAGATTGATTTCATGACAATATCTAGATTAGAAAAACTTGCAAAAATCGAATAAAATGGCTATAATTAAAGCATAATTTTGACCTGATAATTATGAAAGACTCTGAAATTAGCAAGGCCTATGAGCCTAAAAACGTAGAGGACTCTATCTACAAAAAGTGGGAAGAGTCCGGATTTTTTAATCCTGATAACTTACCCGGTAAACGCAATGAGGCATTTACGATTTCTTTGCCGCCGCCAAACGCTACCGGCGTGTTGCATTTGGGCCATTCCGTAATGTTGGCCATTCAAGATTTGGTTATTCGCTACCAGCGCCTTAAGGGCAAAAAAACTCTTTGGCTGCCCGGGACCGATCACGCTTCCATTGCCACTCAGACAAAGGTGGAAAAAATAATTAAAAAAGAAGAAGGCAAGTCGCGCCACGATTTGGGTCGCGAGGAATTTTTAAAACGAGTTGACGAATTTGTTGAAAATTCACGCAGCACCATAAGAGGTCAAATGAAAAAGATGGGCTCTTCTTGCGACTGGTCGCGCGAAAGGTATACACTGGACAGTGGTTTGTCAGAAGCGGTTAATGAAGCGTTTATTAGAATGTATGACGATGGTTTGATTTACCAGGGCTACAGGATTGTTAATTGGTGCCCGCGTTGCGCTTCAACTTTGGCTGATGACGAGGTGGAATATCAACCTCAGAAAGGAAAATTTTATTATATCAAATATGGACCGTTTATTGTGGCTACCACCAGACCCGAAACAAAAATTGGTGATACGGCTGTGGCGGTCAACCCAAACGATTCGCGCTATCAAAAATATATCGGCCAGGAAATGGATGTAAATTTGGGCAAGGTTGATGTTCACGTTAAGGTGATTGCTGATGATTCGGTTGACCCAAATTTGGGTACCGGCGCGCTGGGTGTGACGCCGGCTCATTCGGCGATTGACTTTGAAATGGCGCAAAAAAATAATTTACCTTTAATCCAGGTAATCGGCGAAGACGGAAAAATGACCGATAAGGCCAGGTCATATGCAGGTTTGCCCGTTGTCGAATGTCGCAAGGCGTTTGTTCAAGATTTGGAGAATGCCGGCTTGATTTCAAAGATTGAGGAGGTTGATAATAATTTGTCGGTTTGTTATCGCTGCGAACATGTGATTGAGCCATTAATTTCTAAGCAGTGGTTTATTAATGTTAATCTGCCATTAAAGAAATTCGGCAATAAATCAATCAAAGAAAAATGTTTAGAAGTCGTTCGAGAAAAAGAGATTGAAATAATTCCCGATCGTTTTGAAAAAACGTATTTTAATTGGATGGAAAATCTTCGCGACTGGTGTATTTCAAGGCAAATTTGGTTTGGCCATAGAATTCCGGTTTGGTATAGAGGCGAAGAAATTTTTGTCGGCCGCCAAAAACCGGACGGGGAGGGCTGGGTTCAGGACAATGACACACTTGATACTTGGTTTTCTTCCGGCCTTTGGACTTTTTCAACTTTGGGTTGGCCCAAACAGACTTCTGATTTAAAAACTTTTCATCCAACTTCATTAATGGAGACCGGGTATGATATTTTATTTTTTTGGATTGCCAGAATGATTATCATGTCTACCTATTTGCTGGAGGAAATACCGTTTAAACAAGTTTATTTGCACGGCATGGTCAGAGATGAAAAAGGTAAAAAGATGAGCAAATCTTCCGATAATGCCATTGACCCTTTGATTGCAATTGATAAATTTGGCGCTGATGCGACGCGTCTGGCTCTAATTATCGGCACGGCGCCGGGAAATGACATCACGGTTTCGGAAAATAAGATTGAAGGCTATCGTAATTTTGTCAATAAGCTTTGGAATATCTCTCGTTATATTCTTTTGAAAGTGCCAGAAGTCAAGCTGGTTGAAAAAGAACCAAAAGCCAAAACCTTGGCGGATAAGTGGATTTTGGCGGAATTGCATTCTTTGGTTTCATATGCGACTGAAAATTTGGATAAGTATAATTTTTCAATTGTGGGAGAAAGGGTTTATGAATTTACTTGGTCAAAATTGGCCGATTGGTATTTGGAGATTTCTAAAATTGACTCCAAGGACAAATCAAGTGATGAGATATTATTATACATCTTGCAAAATTTGCTGAAACTTTGGCATCCGTTTTGTCCGTTTGTTACCGAAGAAATTTGGAAACAATTAAATACCGATGAGCTGTTAATGGTTCAGTCTTGGCCGGCGTTCAAGGGCAAGCCCGAAAATAAAGTTCAGCAGGAGTTTTCTTTAATTCAAGAAATTGTTTCGGGAATTAGAAATCTCAGATCAGAGAGCCGAATTCAGCCCGGTCAAAAAATTAATGCCGTGATAATTTCTTCCAAATATGAAAAAATTATTAAGGAGCAGGCGCCGATCATCGAAACCTTAGCCAGAATTCAAGAATTAAAGGTTTTGGCAAAGGGTAAAAAGCCATCCGAATCTCTTTCCTTAATTTTACCCAAGGTTGAGGTCTATTTGCCGGTTGCCGGGATGATTGATATTAAAAAGGAAATAGTCAGGCTTGAGGAAGAAGCAAAGAGGCTGAGTGATTTTATTAATCATTTGGAGGTAAAATTAACCAATGAAAAATTTGTGGCCAAAGCGCCAAAAGAAATTGTTGAAATAGAAAAGCAGAAACTGAAAGATAATCAGGAGAATTTAGAAAAAATTAATCAGCAGCTAAAATCATTAAAATAAATATATGAAAGATTTGGAAAAAAAAGTTGATGAAATCTTAAATCGCGGCACAGAAAATGTTTATCCCGACAAAGAAAGTCTGAGAAAGGTTTTGCTTTCAGGCAAGAAAATTAAATTATATTGCGGCTTTGATCCTAATGCGCCAACCCTGCATCTTGGTCACGGCATAGCCATCAGGCGTTTGGCCAAATTTCAAGAGCTGGGCCATCACGTCATTTTTCTATTTGGTGATTTTACCGGCCAGATTGGTGATCCGGACAAGCTAAGCGTTCGTCAGCAAATAACCCACGAGCAAGTCCTGGAAAATTTAAAAGGTTGGAAGAAGCAAATTAAAAATTTAATTGACATTGATAAGATTGAATTTAAATTTAATTCAAAGTGGTTGGGTAAATTAAATTTTGCCGATATTATTAATATTGCTCAGAATTTTACGGTTCAGCAAATGATTGCCCGTGATATGTTTCAAGAAAGATTAAAAGAAGAGAGGCCGATTTATTTGCATGAATTTTTTTATCCTTTGATGCAAGCTTATGATTCGGTGGAAATGGATGTTGATTTGGAGCTTGGCGGTAATGACCAGACGTTTAATATGTTAGCCGGCCGAACTTTGATGAAGGCCATGAAAGGCAAAGATAAATTTGTCTTGACAACCAAATTGCTTTCTGATCCAAGCGGAAAAAAAATGGGTAAGTCTGAAGGCAATATGATAACATTATCCGATGAACCAAAAGATATTTATGGTAAGGTTATGAGTTGGTCAGACGAAATGATTTTGCCCGCCTTGGAAATATTAACCGATACGCCGCAAGAAGAGATTGCCCAAATTGAAAAAGAAATCAAGGCCGGCCAAAATCCCAAAAAATTCAAAATGCTTTTGGCTTATCGGGTGGTTGAGATTTATTGCGGAAAAGATAAGGCAATTTCTGCTGAGGAAAGCTTTAAGCAAATTTTTGAAGAAGGTTTAAATCCGGAAAATATTCCTTCATTCAAGATTAAAGAAAGAAACATTGTTGAAATTTTGGTTGCCACCAAATTAGCCGAGTCAAAAAGCCAAGCTCGTCGTTTGATTAAGGAGGGCGGGGTAAAAGTTGATCAGAAAGTAGTTAAGGATGAAAATTTTGAAATTTCTGAAATTGATAAGGACGGGGTGGTTATTCAAAAGGGAAAAAGATTTTTTGCCAAAATAATAAAATAAAATATGGCTAAAAAAATTCTCATCATTGAAGATGACGAGGCAATTGCTGAAAATATAAAAATCGCTTTAGATGGTGATTATGAAATTTATTTGGCAGCAACTGCTAATTCCGGCTTAGCATTGGCCAGAGAGAAAAGTCCCGATTTAATTTTGCTTGATTATATGTTGCCGGACATGACCGGCTTGGAGGTTTTGCGCCAATTGAAAGAAGAGGATAAGTTTAGGGAAATACCAATTGTGGTTTTAACCAACAAGGTTGACGCAAGTACAGTTTCTGGAGTTTTAGCTTCCGGTGGCAAAGAATTTTGGTCTAAAACAGATTTAAACATTCAGGACATTGTTGATAAAACAAAGGAATTAATTGATTAGATTATTTTTTAAAGCAACCCTTTCTCTGAAGGGTTGCTTTTTAAAACAAAGGCAGGGGGTAAACCTCTGCCTTTGCGTTGCCTTTCTGACCTTTGTATGGCAACAAGTCTTTCTGTTTTTTGGGAATTAATGCCTGGAACCTGACCTCTTGGACTCATTTTGGGTGATTTTTAGGTCAAATTTACTCCAGGATTACCCCCTGCATATATGTTGACGGCAGAAATTGCAATCTGTTACAGTTTGCTCAATCTATGTTTAGATATAAAAAAGTGGTATATTTATATTGGTATGATTGCTAATTTAAGAGAAAAATTAATTGAATTGATAAATAATAATTTTTCTTCAAAAAAGTTATTTTTGCTTTTTTTAGCCATAATTTTTTTGGCGTTTATTTTTAGATTTTGGGGCCTTGGGCAAGCTGATTTTTTAAATGATGACGGTCATTACGCCTTTCGTTCTTTGGGTTGGTTTGATTATCTGGGCAGCAGCCAGCAGACAACCCCAATTCAGTGGTTTTCTAAAATTCCGTGGTGGGCAAATCTATCTTTTCATGATCATCCGCCTCTACTTTTTTTCTTTCAGTGGTTGGCTTTTTTATTATTTGGTGCCAGTGCATTTTCGGCTCGTTTTTTTATTGCTATACTGAATCTGGTTGCTATTTTATTTTTTTATTTTTTAATTAAAAAAGAAAAAAATGAAAAACAAGCGCTTTTGGCGATATTTCTTTTGGCAATTTCAACTTTTGCGGTCTGGATATCGCGATTGAGTTTAAATGACGGCTTGGTTCTTGCTTTTGAGATAATGTATCTTTATTTTTTTGTTAATTATTTTTCGCTTGAAAAAAAATATTATTTTATTTTAGCAGCAATATTTGTCGGTCTGGCAATTATGTCAAAGTATACCGCAATTTACATATTGCCAGCTGCCTTTATTTACATAATTTTAAATCAGAAAAAAACTTTTCGTTCCAGAGAATTTTATCTGGCAGCTGCCGGTTTTATTTTTACAATTTTGCCGATTGTAATTTGCAATTTTTTTGTTTTTATTTCTCGCGGTCATTTTGATGCCTCTTTGAGTCATATGGTTGGGATGCGACCTGACGATTTTGCCATAATTAAAAATAAAGTTGTAAATTTTAGTTTAACAAAAAACTTTTTTGCTGAATACGTTTCAATTCTTTCTTTTTCTTCACTTGGTTATTTTGTTTTAAAGATTATTGGTGGTTTATATATTTTTTTAAAGCAGATTTTTAGAAAAAATAATAATTTTGAAAAGATTGTTTTTTGGCATTTGTTATTTTTGATTTTAATGTTTTTGTTCATGGGCCCTTCGGCCAGGTATATTACGATTATTGAACCATTTTTGATTATCGGTATTATTATGCTGATTTTTGACCTAAGTTCTTTTTTAAAGAATAGAGCGATTTATACAATCAGAAATTCAATTTTAATTTTAATTTTTATTTTTTTAATTATTGAGTTCGTCTATTCGGTTAACACCAACTTGACCAATAAACCGTTTGGCTTACCTGGTCGTCATTACGCCCTAGATAGGTCATATAATTTTGGTTTTAATCAGCTTGATAAATTTATTTCGGAGAATATTTATCCCGATGAAAAGATTTATAGAAGCAATAGTGAGCTTGAATTAAAAATTCTGCCAGAGTCTTTGAAAGATAGAAGTGTTTTGATCTATGATGATAGAATTTCTTGGTTCAGTTCAATTTGGATTTTTAATCGCCATCTAATTTATGGTCACCAGCCTGTTTTTTCTCTTTCGCAGCTTTTTCAGTATTGGTCTGACCCAAACACGGGCATTAAAGAACTAAAATCTTTGGGCGTAAAAGATTTTTGGTTTATAGTGCCGGTAAGCAGCAAAGTTTACGACGCTAATGCCACATATTTTTCAAGCTTTAAGTCTTTAATTGAAAATACGGAAGCAAGGCTTAAAGAATTAAAAATTAAACCAATGGAAATTTATAACAATAAAGGCGATTTAGTTTTTAGGGTTTATCATTTTAAATAATTTGATGGAAAATAAAATAGCGATAATTTTGGGAGCTGGTCCGGCTGGTTTAACAGCCGCTTTAGAATTATTGGAAAAGACACAAATTAAACCTATTATTTTAGAAAAAGAAGATAGGCCGGGTGGTATATCAAAAACAGTTGGTTTTAATAAAGCTTTGATTGATTTGGGCCCGCATCGGTTTTTTACCAAATCCGATCGAGTCTTTGATTTCTGGCAAAAAATACTTCCGGATAAGAATGATTTTTTTGAAGTATCAAGGCAGACAAGAATAATTTTTGAAAATAATTTTTTTGATTATCCGATTGCTTTGAATTTAAAAACGCTGCGTCAGTTGGGTTTTAGGCGTATAATTAAAATTGCTTTAAGTTATTTATATGTAAGATTCAAGCCCATTAAGCCGGAAAAATCTTTGGCTGATTTTTATATTAATCGGTTTGGTTATGAATTATACAAAACCTTTTTTAAAGATTACACACAAAAAGTTTGGGGAGTTGGTTGCGAAAAGATTCCGGCAGATTGGGGTTCGCAACGAGTTAAAGGCGTTTCTATTAAAGAGGTGCTAGCCCATGCTATAAAAAAAATTTTTAAGATGGTAAAGAATAAGAATGTCCAAACCAGCCTGATTGAAAAATTTTATTATCCAAGAATGGGTGCCGGGCAGATGTATGAAAGTCTGGCCAAAAAAATTGTTTCATTAGGTGGAGAGATTTACTATAATCAGAAAATAATTTCAATTGATTGTGACGGCACTTCATTATTGAACGTAAAATCGTTTGATTTAAACAATGGCCAAGAAGTTAATTTTTCTGGTAATTATTTTTTAAGCTCTATTCCGATTGATGAATTAGCCGAATATTTAAAAGAAGCGATTGATAATCATATTTTTGAACTGGCAAAGAATTTAATTTATCGAGATTATATTCTAGTTGGTTTTTTGTTTGAAGGTTTAAAGTCAGAAGAGATTATTAAAAAAATAAAAGATAATTGGATTTATGTCCAGGAAAAAAATTTAAAGATGGGTCGCTTGGATTTTGTTAATAATTTCAGTTCGGCCATGTTGCCGACCAAGCAATCGCTTGTTGTCGGTGCGGAATATTTTTCCAACCAAGGAGATGATCTTTGGGAAAAAACGGATGAAAAGATTATTAAGATGGCCCAAAGTGAACTTAAGTCCCTTGGGCTGATTATTGAAAATGATTTGGTTTCGGCAAAAGTTTTTAGACAAAAAAAAGCTTATCCGGCCTATTTCGGAGTATATGAAAAATTTAACTTTATTAAAGAAGAGTTTGATAAATTTGATAATCTTTTTTTGATTGGTCGCAATGGAATGCATCACTATAATAATATGGACCATTCAATTTTAAGTGCAATGACTGCCGTTGATAATATCAGGGCTGGAAGAAAAGATAAGGAAAATATTTGGTTGGTTAATACGGAAAAAGAATATCACGAAGTAAAATAAAAATACCCCGCTTTTGCGGGGCATTGAGAAGTTATTTTTTAATTAAACTTTTACCGGTCATGAATTCCGGTTTTTTTATTTCCAAAATTTCTAAGATTGTTGGCGCAATATCAGCTAAGCTGCCGTGATCACTTAGTTCAATCTTTTCTTCTGTTAGAATAAACGGCACCAGGCTTGTTGTGTGGGCCGTGTGTTTGCTATCGGTAACAATATCATAATATACTTCCGCATTGCCATGATCAGCCGTGACGATCGCGGCAGCATTATTTTTAATTGCCTCGTCAATGACTCTATCAAATTGAAAATCAACTTCTTCAACAGCTTGAATTAGTGCCTCGCGATTAGCGGTGTGACCAACCATATCTGCATTGGCAAAATTTATGAAAATAAAATTTGTTCCATTTTTAATCTGTTTAATCGCCTCATCGGCTATTTCTTTGGCCTTCATTTTTGGCGCTAGATCGTGAGTTTTTATGTCTTTGCGGCTTTCAATTAGAATGTCAACTTCGTTTTCGTATGGAGTTTCGCGACCACCGTTTAGAAATAAGGTGGCGTGAGCAAATTTTTCCGTCTCCGCGATATGGGCCTGGCTCAAGCCGGCCAACGAAATTTGTTCGGCCAGCGTGGTTTCAATTTTTAGTGAAGGAAAGGCGATGTTTGATTTTATGTCTTTACTGTATTCTGTCATAGTGGCAAAATACCAGTTGTTTTTTTCCGCATCTTCCATTATTTTTTTGGCTAGCATTTTTGCCCGATCAGACCTGAAGTTAAAAAAGAAGATACCGTCATTTTTCCCAACGGGCCAACTGCAGCCCTTTTCATCCAGAAAAACAATCGGTTCAAGCTGTTCATCAATTATATTATTTAAATAAAGTTCTTTTAAGACCGTTGATGGCTGGCGGGTTTGGCAAGTTTTTTTTGCTTGACCGCAAAACATTGCTTGATAGGCTAAATCTAATCTGTCCCAATTGTTATCTCTATCCATGGCGTAATAGCGGCCGCTGGTGCTGGCAATAAATCCAATGCCGATTTCTGAGAGAAATTTTTCCAATTCTTCTAAAAAGCCGGCTGAACTTTGCGGGGCGGTGTCGCGACCGTCAGTAAATGCGTGAATGGCAATTTTATTAATCTCAGCTTCTTTAGCTGCCTTGATAAATGCAAATAGATGTTCCTGGCTGCTGTGAACGCCGCCTGGACCGATTAAGCCTTGAACATGCAAAGTTGAGTCGTATTTTTTAACATGATTAAAAAGACCATGAAAGGTCGGATTGTTTTTAAATTCACCATTGGCGGCTGATTTATTAATTCTAACCAGATCAGTATCAATAGTTCGGCCAAGTCCAATTGTGGTGTGGCCGACTTCAGAGGTTCCCATTTGACCTTCGGGTAAACCTACGGCCAAACCGCTAGCCTCAAGCAAGGTGTGCGGATAGGTTTGCCAAAGTCGATCAAAAAAAGGGGTATCAGCTTCAATAATTGCGTTGTATTCTTTTTCGGTACGATGTCCCCAGCCGTCAAGTATGATTAGGACAATTTGTTTTTTGAAATTCATAGTGGGTAGATTATTTATCAATTTTAGCGGTTTTTTTTGTCTTTGGCAAATTAAAAAAACCGGCCGCAAATCGGTCGGAACATTTAGATTTTTGGTTGTAGGTATTTTTTCAAAAACCTTTTAACCATTTCCGGTGAACGTCTGATGCCGCCGGAGCAGTGAACAAAAATCGGGCGATTTAGCCCAAGTGAGCCTAAAACAAAATCGTTGAATTCCACAAATTTTTCTTCCGGTACTTTGCTAACATCGAAATGATCGCTGTCAGACCACTCGTCCAGGTCAAAGAATAAATAATCTAGCCCGCACGATCGTATTAGTAAAGCAATCGAATCCGGAATATCTTCAAGCGAAACAATCGCTCGAATGCCTTGGCCAATGAGCCAATCGATTTGCTCGGGTCGGGTTGGCTTTTGGCCGGTGGCAATCAATCCTTGGTGTGCCCAAGTAAAATTTAAAATGATCATGCTTTTCATTTCTGTTTCCTCCGTATTCTGAAAAGTTTAGTTTATATAATCTTGTTTGTCAAATGAGTTTATGGTGCAGAGTTTTTACCGGCCAGATAACCTGTGGCAAAACAAATCTGCAGATTATAGCCGCCGGTTGGTCCGTGAACGTCAATTATTTCCCCGGCCAAAAAAAGATTTTCAATAATTTTTGATCGCATTGTTTTAGGATCAATTTCTTTTGGCTCAACTCCACCCAGGGTGATTATTGCTTTTTCGTAGCCGTCTAAGCTTAAAATATTTAGTTTGAATTCGGTTAATAACTTTAAAATATTTTTTCGATTTTCTTTGGTGAGCTGCCCGATTTTTTGGTTCGGCAAAATTTTTGATAATTCAATAAATGTCGGAATCATTTTTTGTGGCAAAAGCCGTGTTAAAAAATTTTTATAATGTTCGTTTGGTGATTGTACGATTTCAGTCAACAATCTTTTTTCTAGGGTTTGCAGGGTAATGGCGGGTTTGAAATTTATTTTGATTTCAATATCGCCCAAGGGCAGCAATTCGCCCGCCACTTTGCTTAAATTTAAAATAATCGGCCCGCTCAAGCCCTTGGCCGTAAAAATCGCTTCGCCAAATTCCTCGGCTTGTTTTTTATTATTTTGCCAAAGACTAATGGAAACGTTTTTCAAGCTTAAGCCTTCAATTTTTTTAACCCATTTTTCCTTAACCAAAATCGGGACCAGCCCGGGACGGGTTTTATTTATGGTGTGGCCCATTTTTTCGCACCATTTGTAGCCGTCGCCTTGGCAGCCGGTTTCAGGATAAGATAATCCACCCGTTGAAATTATATAATTTTTAGCCGTGATTTCAGAATCGTTTAAAATTATTTTTTCAATTTTATTATTTTTTAAAACCATATCTTTGACGTTTTGATTTTTAATTATTTGGACTTTCCCTTTTTGCAAAAATTTTTCCAGGGCTGATAGCACATCATAAGATTTATCCGAAACCGGAAAAACCCTTTGTCCGCGTTCAACTTTAATTGCCAGGCCTTGATTTTGAAAAAAATCCATGGTTTGTTTGGTGCCAAAGGCATAAAGGGCGGAGTGTAAAAAATTACCGTTTTCGCCAACGGTTTTGATAAATTTTTTTGAATCTTCTTCGGCGCTGGTCAAATTGCATCGCCCTTTGCCGGTTATTAAAAGTTTGCGGCCCAGTATTGGATTTTTTTCAATTAAAACGGCGCGCGCGCCGTTTTGGGCAGCCCAACCGGCTGCCATCAGGCCGGCCGGACCGCCGCCGATGACTGCCACATCGTATTTTTTATCGTTATTCATAAAAATAATTATACCATTTTTTCTCATTAAATAACCAATATTAATTTACCTAGTTTTCTACCGAAAAGCAAGCAAATTTTTTAAAAACAAAAAACCCGACCATGCCGGGTTTTTTGTTTATACTGTTTTATTCTTGAGCGGCGATTAATTCTTTGACCTTCATTAAGGTGATTATTGTTCCTCGTTCTTGTTCGTTGAGTTTACTGGTGATATATTTGATAGTTTCAATCGTATCGGGAATGTAAACATATTCCAAAGCATTAACGCGCCTTCTGGTTTTTTCAATTTCCGTTGCCAAAAGTTTTGCGGAGTGTTCAATTTCAGCTAGCTTAACCATGTTTTTTATCGCTTCCGAAAAAGTGATTAAAGCTTTGTCCAAACTGGTTGAGGTGGTAACTAAATCATAACACATAAAATCACCATTTTCTTGGTAAACGAATTCCGGCACTTCCACACCCATGACATTTCTGGTTTTAGCCTGCAAGCTTACTTTTTTGGTTGGGACTGCCAATGATTCGTTAATAACAGACATTGGAATTTTTGAAGAGAAAAAAACATAGGAGAAAAAACCTTTGCCCAAGTCTTGTTCAATTTGTTCTCGCAAAGTTTTTGCTTGACGAATGATTGCCATGAAATTTTTCATCAGCCCGTCTCGCTTTTCTTTGAGCAATTTATGACCGCGCTGAATCGTCTTAAGCTTGACTTTAAGCTTAAGCAATTCTTGGCGGGTTGGATTGACGTTGAGTTTATTAGCCACAAAAATTGATGGTTATTTATCGTTTGGTTTAATCTTTTTTGGGAAGATATTTTTCGATGTGATTTTCTTTAACGCGTTTTAGTTCCGAGCGCGGTAAAATTGAAAGTAAGTCCCAACTTAAATCCAAAGTTTCTTTAATGCTTCTGTCTTGGTCGCGGCCTTGGCGAACGTAGCAATTTTCAAAGGCATCGGCAAATTGGGCGAACTTTTTATCTTCTTCGGAAAGTGCTGATTCACCCAAGATAACAGCTAACTCTTTGGCTTCTTTGCCCCTGGCATAGGCAGCAAAGATTTGGTTTAAAACACCGGAGTGATCTTCGCGAGTTTTGCCGTCGCCAATACCCTTATCTTTTAAACGAGAAAGTGAAGGTAAAACATCAACCGGCGGATAAATACCTTTGCGATGCAATTCGCGTGAAAGCATAATTTGACCTTCGGTAATATAACCGGTTAAGTCGGGGATCGGATGAGTCTTATCGTCTTCAGGCATGGTTAAAACCGGGATTTGGGTAATGGAACCTTTTCGGCCCTTAATTCTGCCGGCGCGCTCATAAATGGTGGAAAGGTCGGTATATAGATAGCCCGGGTAACCGCGGCGGCCAGGAATTTCTTTTCTGGCTGCGGATATTTCGCGTAAGGCTTCGCAGTAATTGGTTAAGTCAGTTAAAATCACCAAAACGTGCATATCAAGTTCAAAGGCCAGATATTCGGCAGTTGTTAAGGCAATGCGCGGCAGGGTGATACGCTCAACCACCGGATCATTGGCCAAGTTAACGTAAAGTACGGCCCTTGAAATAGCGCCGGTTTCTTTGAACTGGTTGATAAAAAATTCTGATTCTTCAAAGGTGATGCCCATGGCAGCGAATACAACCGCAAAGTTTCCTTCGGTTGTGCCGTCTGGTTTGGCGACTTTGGCTTGTCTGGCGATTTGAGCGGCAAATTCAGAGTGGGGCAGGCCGGAAGCGGAAAAGATAGGTAATTTTTGACCGCGCACCAAGGTGTTAAGTCCGTCAATGGTGGAAATACCGGTTTGAATGAAGTCGTTGGGGAAATTTCTGGCGTAGGGATTAATCGGGGCGCTGTTGATATCTAATTTTTTTTCGGGGATAATATTGGGCAGACCGTCTTTTGGTTTGCCGGCGCCGTCAAAGATTCTGCCGAGCATGTCTTTACTTACGCCGACTTCCATGGTTTTGCCAAGGAAAGTAACTTTAGCGCCGGCTACTTCCAAGCCGCGAGATTCTTCAAACATCTGGACAACGGCTTTGTCTTGAGATATTTCCAAGACACGGCCGCGGCGTTTTGAACCGTCTGAGAGTTCAACTTCTACCATTTCTTCGTATTTGACGTCACTGACGCCTTCAACGATCAAAAGCGGGCCGGCTATTTGCTTGATGGTTTTGTACTGTTTAAGCATATTAATTCTATTTATTTGTTAATTTCTGATTTAATTTCCAAAACCAACTTTTCTAGCTGGTTGAGATTTTTTTCTTCAACCATTTTTGCCTTGCCAATTTTTTCTTTAATCGGCAAGTTAATTAAGTCTTTTAACTTTTCGCCTTTTTCCAAGGCTTCAGTTGATTCGGCGTGGAAAGTTAAAATGGCTTTTAACATCCAATACATTTTTTTGGCGGATGTAAAGGTGTCAATATCATCAAAAGCGTTTTGATGTAAGAAGTCTTCACGTAAAGATTTAGCAGTGTCCAAAATTAACTGTTCTTTGGCTGATAACGATTCAACGCCGACCAATCTCACAATTTCTTCAAGCTTGGCTTCTTGCTGCAGTAAGCTCATGGCTTCTGTTTTCATTTCCGGCCAATCTGAACCGGCGTTTTTTCTCATAAAGTCAGAAATGTCATCAGAATAGAGTGAATAACTTGTCAGCCAATTAATGGCGGGGAAGTGGCGGCGATAAGCCAATTGAGCGTCTAAGCCCCAGAAAACTTTAACTACGCGTAAAGTGTTTTGAGTAACCGGTTCAGAAAGGTCGCCACCTGGAGGGGAAACAGCACCAATAACAGTCAGTGAGCCGGTGCGTCCTTGGGAGCCTAAGCATTTTACGTAGCCGGCGCGTTCGTAAAAACTGGCGGTACGAGAACCCAAATAAGCCGGGTAACCTTCTTCGCCGGGCATTTCTTCCAAGCGACCGGACATTTCTCTTAAGGCTTCGGCCCAGCGTGAGGTTGAATCGCCCATTAAGGCAACTTTAAGGCCCATATCTCTGAAATATTCAGCAATGGTAATACCGGTATAAACTGAAGCTTCACGCGCGGCGACCGGCATGTTAGAAGTGTTGGCAATCAAAACGGTTCTTTCCATTAGGGGTTTGCCGGATTTTGGATCAATCAATTCGGGAAACTCCTGAAGAACGTCAGTCATTTCATTGCCTCTTTCACCGCAACCGATAAATAAAATAACGTCTGCATCAGCCCATTTGGCCAACTGATGTTGAACAACGGTTTTACCTGAACCAAAAGGTCCGGGAACGCAAGCAGTTCCGCCTTTTACAACCGGAAAAAAAGCATCAATGACGCGCTGGCCGGTTAAAAGCGGTTCGGTTGGTAAGAGCTTTTCTGTGATTGGTCGTGGTTGGCGAATCGGCCAAATCTGCATCATAATTACATCGTGTCCGTTAACTTTGGCAACCGGTTCAACAACGGTAAAATCACCGGCATTTATTTTTTCTACCTTACCGGAAATTCCAAACGGAACCATAATCTTATGGACAATCAATTCTGTTTCTTTAACCGTGCCAATGACGTCTCCAGATTCAACCTGATCGCCAACTTTTACCGTTGGTTCAAAGCGCCATTTTTTCTGGCGATCAATAGAAGGTACTTCTATGCCGCGGGTAATAAAATCGCCGGCCTTTTCGCAGATCAAGTTTAGCGGACGTTGAATGCCGTCATAAATTGATTTTAATAAACCCGGTCCAAGTTCAACAGATAGCGGTTGGCCTGTTTGGTAAACCGGTTCTCCTGGTCCTAGCCCGGAGGTTTCTTCGTAAACCTGAATCGAAGCGGTATCGCCTTTGAGTTCGATAATTTCTCCGATCAATTTTTGTTCTGAAACTTTAACCACTTCGTACATCTTGGCATTTTTCATTCCCGAGGCGATGACTAGTGGGCCAGAAACTTTAATGATTTTTGCGTTCTGTGCAGTCATATTTTTTAATATCTTTATGATTAATATTTAAAATTAAGAAAGAATATCTGAGCCCACCGCCTGCTCAACAATTTTTTTCAGATTAGCCAGTCCGGCCCCGGTTGATCCGGCTTGAGAGGGAACAGCAACAATGGCCGGCAAGGCTTTGGGCGGCAATTGACTTAAAAATATTTTTACTTTGTCGGCCCAGTCCTCAGTGATAAAAATTACGCCGTAGTCTGATGAGCCATATATTTCAGAAATCTTTTTTTCACAGTCTTCTTGTGATTTAACGCCAAAAGTATCAAGGCCGATAGCCTTAAAGCCGGTGATGGCGTCTTCGTTGCCGATGATAATAATTTTATAGTCCATATTAGTAGGCTTCTCTAATTGTTTGTTTAATCGCTTCGGCCGGCATATTATTGAGCTTGCCGGTTAAGATAATTCTGATATTGTTATTGGCGTTTTGTTTGGCTAAAAAATATCCAAATAAAACTTCCGGACCGTAGCTGTATCTTTTTGCTTCTTGGGCATAACGGATTTTATAGTCTTGCAAGGCTTTTTCTAATACGAACAAGTTGTCGTTTTCGCAAAAATTATCGTATGCTTCAACAATTCTTAAGTCAAAATGAGCATTAACAAAAAACTTCAAACTTCTGGCGTCTTCAGAATAATATTGAATCATTCTCTTAACATCAGCATGACCGCCTTTGATAAGTTTTTGAGTTAACTGCTCTTTGCTTAACTTTAATCTTTTGGCGCGAAGCCAAACCAAAAGATTGCTGACATCAATTTCCATTTTAATGTAATTGACAATAAAGCGACTGCCCGTATTTTTGGCTAACTCAAATTTAAGATCAAAGTATTCTTGGGTAAGCATTGCGTCAATTTCATCCGGCCTGGTTTTTTCCGTAATTTTTTTGGCGGTTCTATAAATAACATCTTTAATTTCTTGATCTAAAACTTGGCCTTTCTGTTCCATGACATAAGCCTCAAGAATTGCCGGCTCGTGAATGTGGGTTTCGTAAACAAAATCTTTTAAATGATCTTTTCCGTAAATAGTGTTTTCACGAACGTAATCAACCACATTAATCTTAAAATGTTTTTCCTTAAAGAAAAGTTTTATATTGATGAAATCTCTTTCAAGCAACATTAATTCAAACAAATTTTCTTCGGGCGTTATTTTTTGAAGCAGATCATGCATTTGTTCAAAATCAGCGCTAATTGCTTTGCGATAATCCAAGGGATCTAAGTCTAATAGATTATCGCCAAAATCAGTATCGTTTAGTACCTTAAAGGCACTAAAAAAATCCGGCGCGTCAACCATGCGCTCAATGTCCGTTTCGTCTAATATTTTTTTCTCAAGCGCCCTGACTTTGGCGGAAGCGTAGATGTAATTAGTGCCTTTCATAGGTATTAAAAGATGTTAAAATAAAATTTTTGTTACTTCAAGAACGGTTTGTTCTCGCAAATCAGAGATTAGTCGCGAGAAAGTGTTGTCAATTTCCAATTTATTTGATTGGAAGATAAAGCCGCCGATATCCTTTGTTGTTTTTTCTGAAATAGTAAATTTCTTTTCAGATTTTTGCAAAGCTTTTCTGAGGATTTTTTCTTTGCCTTGCACCGAGATTAATTCACCTTCTGTTACATTGATTTTTTTAATCAATTTAACCATAAAATCCTCGTATTCTTTTTCGGAAAGCTCACCTAAGGTTTTTTTGGCCTGCTCGTAAGCTTTATTTATAATCTCGTTTTTAGCTTTTAAGGTTTCGGCTTGAAATTGAGCTTGCAGTTTAAATTGCATTTGCTGAATTTTTTGGTTGGCTTTTCTCTGGGCACCGGCAATAATTTCGGTTTTACGTTTGGCAATCTTTTCTGTCCATTCAGCCTTGAGCGCTTCCAATTTTTTTTCACCTTCGGCTTTTATGGCGCGAATTTGTTCTTCGGCCTCGGCCATTATTGCTTTGTTTATATCTGCAAGTGGCATAGTTTTATTTTTAGCTGATTTTAATGCCGTTTAATAAAAGAATACTGGTTAAAAGACCTAAAACAGCATAGGTTTCAACCATGGCGGATAAGATGATAGCTTTACCTGAAGCTTTCGGTTGTTTGGCGCAAACGCCCATGCCGGCAGCTGATACTTTACCTTGAAGCCAACCGGAAGAAAAACCGGCAATTGCAATTGGCAAGCAGGCAAAAGCAATTTGCCAACCAACCTGTGTGCTGATGTCAGCTACTTGGCCGCCGAGCAAACCGACTTTTTGCAAAGCCATGATTGCGGCCAAAAAACCATAAATACCCTGCGTGCCCGGCAAAGCTTCCAAAAGAAGCGCCTTGCCGAATTTTTCCGGCTCTTCCGAGATGACGCCTGATGCGGCTTGACCGGCAATGCCAACGCCTAAAGCAGAGCCGGCGCCGGCTAAACCTGCAGCTAAAGCTGCACCTAAAATTGCTAAAGCAATTCCTAGACCCATATTATTTTTTCCTTTCTGCTGCCAAAATTGGCAGACAAGATTATTTATTATTTGTTATTTTTAAATATTTACTAACTTTTTGAAACGGATCAAAAACCTGACCGCCGCCTTCCATAAACTTAGGGAAGAATTCAACAAATTGTAAGCGGCTTGAATGGATAAACGAACCCAAGGCATTAATACCTAAATTAAAGATATGTCCACCGATTAAAATAAAAACCGCAATGACATAACCGAAAATCGGCACCATATCAATAACCAAGCCGGCAATCAAATTTACTACCATGGCAATAATGCCGGTGGCCAAACCCAAGGCCAAAAGACGTGAATATGATAAAACGTCAGAAACATAACTGATTAATCCGTAAAGGCTGGTTATGCCGCCGACAATTTTCATGATTGGGTTTTTATTTTTTCGTCCTTGAGTCAAAATTAAAGCCAAAACGCCGGAATAGATAAAGTAAGTTGCGCCGGGGAGGGGGATGTAGCCTAATTTGGAAATGGCCCAAAGAATAATTACTGATAAGAAGTAAAGCCAAACTCCTTCATCTAAAATTGCATCGATATAATTTTTATTTCTGATTTTCCAATACATGCCAACCATTAAGCCTGATAAAATTTGAATAACGCCAAGAATTAAAGAAAAGACAAGCATGGTCAGAGGATTCTTTACCGGGTCAATCAAGCGAATTCCCACCAAAAGATTTCTGAGCCAATCAATTTTAATATCATCAATGACGATGCCAAACCATCCTCCAACCAAAGCGCCGGCAAAAAAGGTAACAATACCACCATACATTAGAACCTTAAACATTT
This sequence comes from uncultured Gammaproteobacteria bacterium, assembly GCA_964540635.1. GTDB lineage: Bacteria > Patescibacteriota > Patescibacteriia > Buchananbacterales > UBA6539 > 02-FULL-45-11b. The sequence continues at coordinate 29,471 of CAZINP010000001.1, read as the reverse complement.
TTGCTGATTCCTTTGACGGTTTTAAAATTTTAAGAGCTAAAAATGAAACTAAGGCTAGAATTATGCCATACCCGGCATCGGTTAGGCAGAGGGCAAAAAAGACAATAAAGAATGGTGCCAAAAATGGAGTGGGATCTGGTTCGTGTGAAAGCGGAGCGCCATAAACCTTGGTGACCGCTTCAAAGGGCGCGGCCCAAGTGTTGTTAAAAATCACTGGAATATTTTCATCGGGATCAATTGGGAGAATATCGATAATATAAGTTTTTGTGATTTCTTTAAGATGATTTTCCAAAATCGTGATTTTACTTTCATCAATCCAGCCGTTAAGAGAGAAAGTAAATTCTGAGTTGCCGGTTTTGCTGAGATTGATAATTTTTTCTCTTTGCCAGCTTAAATAATCGTAAGAAATTTTTAATTCTTTTTGATGGGCCGCAAGGGCTGTAGCCTCATTTTTTAATTTATCCAACCGACTTTGGGCGAAATTCGTTTCATGACCGATTTCAGACATTCTTTCTGAAATAAGCTTGTCTGAATCAGTTAATTCGGCTGTTTTGATTGAAAATTGGTTTAGAAGTTCATTTAAAGCAGGCTCTTGATCAAGTCGGTAATAGAGGATGGCATAAATTTCATTTTTTTCCGTATTTATTCTTTCTATTTCACTCTGAGGAAAATCGGAAGAAATGGCACTAACAAAGTTGTCAAATGAGGTTGAGCTGATGATTAACGGCTTAAGTCCGTATTTGGAATCGGTTGTTTTTTGAAAAGGAAAATTTAAATTTATCCAAGGTAAAATATGGATTTCTTCATTTTTTAATTTATCAATTGTGCTTGAGGCCTCATTAATTCCTCTTTCAATTTCTTGAATTTCTTTAATTTTACCGATGTAATCAAATTCTTTAAAAATTGATTCGGCTTCGCTTAGGGTGATATCAATTAACGGATTAAATTTTTGCGCTAAAGTTTTTTTGGTTTGATCATAACCGCCCAAAAAGTCCAAACAAAATTTTAAACCGGCGATTTTGTAATCATATTCAGAGATTTTTTCAAAAAGGTTTTCTTTTTTTAATTCTTTTTCCTGGTAGTCGTTGGTTTGAACAAAACCTAAATTTTGAAGAAGCTCCATGATTTCATCGCGGTTTTTCTTTAAAGCGATTAGGTCGATTTTTGTGGTTTTAGCTAGAGCCATATTTATTTTAAGATAGCTTTGACGATCGTCTCGGCTGCTGCTTTAATTTTTTGTGAGCTTACTGACTTAATTTTTTCCAATTCTTTTGCCAATGTTGCATCGTGTTTTATCTTAAGCCCCTGTAAACTCTTTTGGGCCTCAGTTAAAATTGTGCCGATTTCCGGGGAAGCTAAATTTTCGGCTTCAGAGAGATTTTGCTCAAATTCTTTTGTGGTTTTTTGAACCAAACTATCAACCTCGGCCTTGGCATTTTCAAGGGAAGCGGCTGCTTCTGATTCAGTTTTTTTGATTTTTGCAATAGCGCTATCTGTCATAAAATAAAAAAAAGATAATTAATTTATTCAAAATTTTGCTTAAATTAGATAAATTTATATGCAGAAAAGTATGAATTTAGTATAGAGAAAATAATGAAACTGTCAAGGGTATAAATTTCAAATTTGGCTAAATTTACATATTTTTTATGAGATTTAACTTTTTTATCTTTTGAGTCAGCTACATTATTATTAATATTAACGATTTTTGCGTTAAAGATTAATTATTTTTTACTTTTTTAAAAAAGTATTTGGTGTTATTATTTATATATGCAAGAAAACGAAATAAAACATCATCCGCATGATTTTATTGTAAAGAGACTTTTTTTGTGGGCCATACCGGAGTGGGTTAAACCTAATCACGTAACAATCGTTAGGTTTATTTTAGTGCCGCCGGTTATTTGGTTGGTTTTCACACGAAATTATGACATTGCCGCCGCCTTATTTGTTATTGCCGCTTTAACTGATGCGATTGACGGCACAATGGCACGCACAAGAAAACAAATTACGGAATGGGGTGAGCTGTTTGATCCGGTGGCCGACAAATTATTAATCGGTTCAGTTGGGTTGATTTTGATTTATCGTTATTTACATTTATTTTTAATCATTGCCATTTTAGCGCTTGAATTTACGACGATTGCCGCTGCCTTTTACTTAAAATGGAAGAATCCAAAAATTAGAATGAAAGCAAATGTTTACGGCAAGGTTAAAATGTTTATGCAAGTTTGTGGTGTGTTTTTTCTTTTAATTTTTGCTCAAATGCCAGATAACAGTTTTTTGAGCGCATCTATTTCCGGTATTTTTGTCGTCTCAATATTTTTTACAATTCTAAGCATGTATTTTGCCGGGATTTAGAAAATAAAAAAAGCCCCCGAGCTCGGGGGCTTTTTTTATTTTATGATCTTTTTTTGGATATATGATTAAAGACTTTGGCGAACTCGACCATCATGGTAATAAACAAGCCTATTAAGCCGATAAGTAAAAGCAATTTTGGTTCCGGTATTTTAAGTTGAAGCAAGTTTCTTGCCCAGGGAACATACACGGCTATCGCCAAAAGGGCAAAGCCGTAAATTATACCCAAATATAAGTAAATATTCTTAAAAAGGTTGCGGCTGGTAAATATGGAATGAGTTAAATTCTTAAATGAGATTACGTAAATAATGCTAACGCTGCCGAGAGTTAAAAATACAACCGTTCTGGCCATCTCTAGGTCGTTAGTTGTCTTGTATAGATAGACAAAAAGAATAAAACTGATTATACCGACGCTGGTGCTGATTAGGGCAATAATCATTTTCATCCACTGATTCAAAATTTCTTCACCAATAAACTTTTTCGGATCTTCTTTCATTAAACCCTCCTCTTTTGGTTCAAAGGCTAAAAGCAAATCCGGCGGGCCGTCGCAAATTAATTGAATCCAAAGAATTTGAACTATGGTAACCGGATACGGTAGATTGAAGATGACGGTGCCAAGAATTAGAATAATGTTGGCAAATGAATTTGAAATCATATAGCCAACGACTTTTTTGATGTTGGAAAAAATCAAACGTCCTTCGGCGCAGGCTGCCATAATGGTTTTGAAATTACTGTCCAATAAAACCAAATCACTGGCTTCTTTGGCAACGTCGGTGGCATTGCCAACCGCTACGCCGATATTTGCTTTCTTAAGAGCCGGAGCGTCATTTATACCATCTCCGGTCATGGCTACAACTTCGCCTCGACTTTGCAGGGCATTAACAATTTTTAGTTTTTGATGAGGAGTGACGCGGGCAAAAATCGTAATTTTATCGATTCTTTTTGCCAACTCGGCTTCAGAAATCGATTCAAGGTCGCGACCCTCCATGCAATAATCGTCTTTGGCATTTAAGCCTAATAGAGTAGCGACTTTTTGGGCGGTTTTAAGGTAATCGCCGGTAATAATTTTAACTTTGATTCCGGCTTCAGCGGCCATATCAATTGCTTCTTTAACCTCTTTTCTGATTGGATCAACGACACCGATTAAACCGGCCCATTGGTAATCGTTCGGATTTTCTAAATCACCGGACTTCTTTGTGGCCAAGCCCACAACGCGCAGTCCTTGCGTGGTCCATTTTTCAAGATTGGATAAAACCGATGATTCTGTTTCTTCATTTGTTTTGCAAAAATTAATTACAATCTCTGGTGCCCCAATAATATAACCAGTTTGTTTTTTGTTAGCCTCAATTACGTTAAGGGAATATTTTTTTTCACTATCAAAAGGGTTTTCATAAACGCGCTTGGCCGAGGCAATTTCTTTATCGTATTTGTTTTTACCCTCTTTTTTTGCAAATTCCCACAGGGCAACTTCAAGACCGCTTTTTGGAATATTGGCAATTAGCAAAGTTTTTATTGCTTCTTCTTCGTGGGCAAATTCAAATTTTTCTACTTTCATTATGCCTTCGGTTAGGGTGCCGGTTTTGTCCGTGCAGATTACCGAGGTTGAACCCAGCGTTTCAATTGAAATTAATTTTCTGACTAAACCTTTCTTTTTCAAGATTCTTGACATGCCCAAGGTTAAAATTACGGTTACGCCAATTGGCAGAGCTTCCGGGATGGCTGAAACTGCAAGGACAACCGAAAATCTTATCATCTCCCAAATCTCTTGTTTGGCCAAAAGTCCGATGATAAATATAATTAAACTTAAGAAGATAATAAATAAGGTTAAGGTTTTAGAAAAACTTGATAATTTTTTTTGTAGTGGTGTTTTATCTTCTTTGATTTCGGATAAACTTTTGCCAATTTTTCCAATTTCAGTGTCTTGGCCAATTTTTTCCACCAGCATTTGACCGCGCCCGGTAACAATGGCCGTGCCCATGAATAAAAGATCATTGTGATCCTCAACTGTTTTAATGACCGCTTCATTTTCGCCGGTCAACATTGATTCATTGACAGAGATGCTGCTACCTAAGATTAATTTTCCGTCAGCCGGAATTTTATCGCCTTGGCTTAAAATAACCACGTCGCCGGGAACAAGTTCTTTTGATTCAATTTTAATGATCTGGCCGTCTCTTAAAACAGTGGAAATCGGCCGAATAATTTTTTTCAAACTGGCCATGGTTTTTTCGGCTTTGTTTTCCTGATAAAAACCCATAAGCACGTTAATGACAATCAAAATGGCAATCAACCCGGCATCGGTTATTTCCCCGAAAACCATTGATAGAAAAGTAACAACCAACAAGATATAGATTATGGGACTTTTGAACTGAGCAAAAAATATCGCCCAGCTTGGCCGGCCACCTTTCTCCGGGAGTTGATTAAAACCGTATTTTTTTTGTTTTTCCAGCGCTTGGGCTGAAGTTAATCCAAAGTTTTGCATATACACATATTTTAACAAAATTTGGTTATTTTTTAAAGAAAAGATTTGGTCTTTATTTATTTTATGTTTTATGATAGATTTTTTAGATGAACAAAATTATGAGTAAAATTAACATCGGTTTGCTGAGCAGTTCGCTTTATTTATCATTTCAATTATTTGCCAATATCTTGTCGACAAAAATTGTTTTTTTGCCGATTTTAAAATTATCGGTTGACGGTGGCACAATTATTTACCCCCTAACTTTTACCTTGCGCGATTTTGTTCATAAGACTTGGGGAAAAGAAAGCGCCAGACAGCTGGTGATTATTGCCGGTCTTCTTAATTTAATAATGATTGGTTTGTTTTGGGTGGTGGGCAAAATCCCGGCTGATCCCAGCTGGGCTTATCAAAGCGCTTATGAGGCAATTTTATTGCCGGTATCAAGAATTGTTTTTGCCAGCGTAATTGCACAGATAATTTCAGAGTTAATTGATACAGAGGTATTCAGTTATGTTTATAGGAGATTTAATGATTGGTTGGCGGCCTTAGTTTCCAATTTCATCAGTATAATTTTTGACAGCTTTATTTTTAGTTTTTTAGCCTTTTTGGGCGCAGTTCCAATCAATGTGGTTTTCCAAATAATTTTGGTTAACATTTTGGTAAAACTATCAACGTCTCTTTTAAGCGCCCCCTCAATTGTATTTATACCCAGAACAAAAGACAAATCAGAGATTTAAATAAAATAAAAAACACGCTTAAATTAAGCGTGTTTTTTATTTACTAATTTTATCCGCGATATATTAAGTAGGCAGTGTAAGAAATATATAATAAAATTAATATTAAACCCTGCCAGCGCTCAAGTATATTTCTTTTTCCGACAAACATAAAAGGAATTAGAATTAGAGTCGCCAGAAAACAAACGCCAATATCAAAATTCATTGAAGCGCTAAAGTTTATTGGATTAATCGTTGAGCTCAGCCCAAGGATCCAGAAAATATTAAAAATATTTGAACCAACGACGTTGCCAATGGCAATGTCGCTGTTTTTTCTCCAAGCCGCAACTACGGAGGTGGCTAGCTCCGGCAGTGAAGTGCCAACGGCCACAACCGTTAAGCCGATTAGGGCTTCTGATACGCCAAAAATTTTGGCAATGGTTATGGCATTATCAACTAATAGATTGCCGCCAATGACCAGACCGATTATACCTCCCAGAATCATGATAAGCGATAAAAATAAACCGTAAGTTTTAATCGGATCGGCTTCTTTATTTTCTTCTTCTTGGCTGATGCCGATAGTGTAATAAAGAAAAATTGCGAAGAAACCGATTAAAATCAAGCCGTCGCCGCGACTGATAAAAGATTTGCCAAAGCCGTCAATTAAATAATCGTTGGCTAAAATAAAAACCGCCACAACCGCTAAGAGAGCAAAGGGAATCTCTTTGCTAATGGTGGTGTGTTTGACCTTGAGTGGAAAAATAAAAGCCGAGCAGCCCAAGATTAAAAGGATGTTACTGATATTTGAACCAATAACATTGCCAACCGCTATATCGGCACTGCCTTTTATACTGGCAAAAATGTTAACGATTAATTCCGGTAAAGATGTGCCGAAGGCCACGATGGTTAAGCCGATAAAAAGTGGCGAGAGGCCAAATTTTTGGGCAACCGAAGATGAGCCGCGAACCAGGAAATCGGCTGAATAGACCAGGATGCCAAGTCCGACGGCAATCAGCAGTAGAGATAGAAACATACTTAATTAATATAGTTAAAAGTAAAAGGCAGGGGTAAGAAAAGGAAGTATCCTTGCAAGACCAAAAAAAGCAAATAAGTTAAAATCAAGATAAATCCTTCTTGGTAGTCAAGCGATTTGCCTGATTTGTAAAATATTATCACCAAGATATAAGTAATTGCCGAGAAAAATAGAAGAGTCAAATATGCCGGAGTAATGTTTATTTCTAAAGGTTTGATGATAATCAGAAAACCGACGATTAAGACATTGGCTAGACCCGAACCGATCAAGTTGCTTAAAGATAAATCGCTGATTTTTTTCCGGTAAGATTTGATCATTACTACAATTTCCGGCAGATTAGTGCCAATTGAAAAAATAATCAAACCGATAATAAATGGCGAGATTTCCCATTGAACCAAAATTGATTCAGTTAGTCTGACAATCAGGTTTGAAAAACCGACGATCAAAACAATGCCAAGGATTAATAAAAAAATATTTTTTAAGATTTTTCCATTTTCAAAATTAACCCTAAAATTTTCAAGGAAGTGATGTTTTTGCTGATGATAAAGAAAGATGATAATAATAAAATAGAGGACAGAGAGTATTATTCCGCCGACAATATTCAAAAGATTAAATAAGCCGAGAATCAGTGGAAGCAATAAATAGGCAAAAATAACAATCAGGCTGCTGATTTTTTCCGTAGATTCAATTTTTTTATTTAGGTAAACGCTGGTACCAAGCACTAAGCCGAATAGAACGATTAGCCCGCCGGTAAGATTGCCGAAAGAAATTGAGGAGATGTCGTCAACGACCGTATTAATGCCTACGGCCAGTTCTGGCAAAGAGGTGAAGCCGCCGAGCAATAAGCCGATAAAAAAGATTTTTATCCCTAATTTTTCGGCAATAATTCTGATATTTGAAATAACTAAATCAGCCGATTTGCCCAAAAGGTAGAAAAGCGTTAAAAGTCCGATTAAAATTCCTAGATTTAACATTTATTAATTATAACAAATTTATGGTTTTGAGTCATTGAGCCATTCGGCGAGATTGCCCCTGATAATAATGTCAGAAGCATTAATCGTATCGTTTTGATCCTGATAAATTTTCTGACAAAAATCAATTGGCAAGTTTTTATTTTCGTTTAAGTCATAACACATGCCGTCTTTAAATTCTCCGTTTGAAGAAGCGGCAAATAATACATTGTCTACTAGAATTGCGGAAATTTGACCGCTGATATTTTTTCGCTTGGTTACCGTCGGCTCTTTGGTGTTAAAAATGTCTTGCCCCAAAAATTTTATCTGAGTTTTTATGCCCAAAAGATTTATGAGGGTTGGAAATAAATCAATATGGCTGGCCGGAGATTGAATTGTTATATTTGTTTCAATTCCTGAATTTAAAATAATCAATGGCACGCGAGCGTTATTAAATGATTCCTGAACATGATTTTTTTCCCCTATAACTTTTTCAATATCAGTATAACTGCCATGATCGCCATAAATTAAAATTATTGATTGATCATAAAGTCCATTTTGTTTTAGGGAATTGATAAATTCCCCCAAAGTTTTATCGGTATAAGCGGCGGCTTGTAAATAATCTTTTTGATTTTGGCTTAAATAATCTTCATTTTCCAAATTCAAAGATTTTTGACCATCAGGAATTGTAAACGGGGTGTGTAAGCTTAAAGTCATTAAAATTGCGGCAAAAGGTTTGGGTAAATTTTCCAACTTTATAATTGATTGTTCAAAAAAATCTTGATCGGAAAGTTCAAAAGCACCACCTAAAGGATTGTTGCTGACAAAATCGTCGCGGCTAAACCAAGCGCTAAAGCCCAGGTTGGGATAAATATTGGCGCGATTCCAAAAGGAAACAACGTCACCGTGAAAAGAAAAGGTTTGATAACCGTTAAGATTTAAAATTTTTGGCAAAGCAAGGTAATAATTCTTTGGGTATCTCTCAAAGGCCACGTCTTCAGGCAAAGGATAGAGCGAGTTAAGAATTGAGAACTCGGCGTCAGCGGTTGTGCCCAAGGCAAATTGAGCATAATAATTGGGAAAGTAAATTCCTTTAGCAGCAAGTTGATTGAGATTGGGCGTAATTTCTTGGTTGTTAATTATTGTGTTTACCAAAATTCCATCTAAAGATTCAACCTGAATCATAATCAGGTTTTTATTTTTTGCCGCGCCAAAATATTGGGCGCGACTATCTTCTGATTTTTTTGAAAGCCAATTTTTTAAAAATTCTTTGTCCGAATCGCTTACTTTGTTTTTTTTAAAAATATATTTGCTGGTATCTTGCAAGAAAAAGTTTACAATGCCAACTTTACTGACATAATTATCATAATCAAAAATCTTTTTGTACAAAAAATCAGTGTGGCCCCATTCTTTTGCCTCAACCATTACAAGATGGCCGTAAGCGGTATAAACAATTAGAGAGATGACAATAAAGGTTAATAATTTTTCTTTGAAATTTAATTTAGAATGCTCCTGGTTAAATTTTGAAAATAAAAATAAATCAATGGCCCAAAAAATAAAATTAATTAAAAAAAATAAAAGACCAAAAGTAAGGAAAGAGGAGATGGTTTGCGTTTGGGTAGTTGCCTGCCCAATATACTTAATGGCGCTTGCCTGAAGAAAGGCGCCAAAATATTGATAATAAATAAATTCAGAAATGAAAATTGATGAAACAAAAGCGCAGGCGAAAAATAGGTACAGGTGCCTTACGGTTTTTTTAAAAAAAACGGCCGGGCCAAAAAGAACAGTGCCTAAGGCAAAAGTAACCAAACCGCGACGAATAAGATATTGTCCCGGAAAAATTCCCAGCCAGTTATTAAAGGCCAGGTTTTGCCAAACGAAAAGAAGGGTTAAAAAAATTGGCGCCCAAAAATAATGAGCAAGGTAAAATGCATAGTTTTTCAGCCTTTCAGGCGAAAATTTTGATTTAAACTCCAAAATAATTTCAGTGATTTTTCTCATATATTTTGCAGTTTAATTATAATCAGCTAATCGCTGAATGGCAAGTGATTTGGCGGCTTGCATTATTGTTTTTTTGGTGTTAATGTAAGCAAAGATTTGTCGCTCTTTTTACATTATCCATCAAGAATTTTTTAGGAACAAGAGGAGAGCGAAAATGCCAACAAAGAAAGACCTGGTCAACCAGGCAAAACGCGATCGAGTGCAAAAAAAAGAGGAAAGAAGGCGGGCCAGGCAGGATGGCAAGCCGCAAGACGCAGCAAGAGGCAGTGGTCCTGATCTGCCGGCGTCAAAAACAGATGAACCTGTTTTGGGTTCTAATATTCCGATTCTGGCCCAAAGCGCTGATTTGCTGGTGGCCCAAGAAAAGGATTTGCTCGGCTTGAGTATTGACGAGTACTATCGCCGACTTTTTGACCGGAAGAATCGTGGCCCTGGTTGGTGGGATGAGGTTTTGGTTTTTGGTAAAGGCGATTTGGACTCGGTTAAGGTTGACGATGTGATTTACATCGATCCAAACGATGCAATCAGAGACGAAAAACAACCAAGGAAGTTTTTCGATCAAAATTTGCTTTGGCAATTATCGCATTCAATCGCGATTTGTCAGCAGCAGGAAACCGCTCAGGCCTATCGGAATCCCAACGGGGAAGACAAGGACCATCCGTGGGTTGTTCTAAACGGCGAGCGCCGTTGGCGCGCGACTCAGCAGGCAAATTTGCCTTATCGTATTCAGGTCGTGGAGTGTCCGACAACGGAAATCAGCCGGCTTATCGCTCAGGTTACCTCTAACGAGAACCGAGTTGGGTTATCTGATTTGGAAATTGCCTGGAATATCCGCGACCTTCGCCATCACGGCATGAGCATTGCACAGATTATGTTGCTGTATGGCAAAAGTGATGCTTGGGTTTATATGCATCTTTCAATTCTTGACCTCGTGCCGGAGGTTCAAGAGTTGATTTCTCCCGAAAAGCCGGAAGAAAAAAGACTCTCTTTGTCAACTGCTATTCGGCTGAAAGATTTGCCACCGGAGCAACAACTGGAAACAGCCGGGCAAATTATCGGCAAGTCAGGTTTTGAGGCGCGCGAAATTATCCGCGGCGTGGCTGAACAAAATCACACGGTTTCGCCGTCGCAAAGACGCCGGCGAGGCAGTGACGACCTGGATATTTTCCGGAATATTCTGAAAAATTATCTGGACAGGTTGGCTTTTGTAGCCACATATCCAGACGATCGTTTTGGCAAAATGTTTCTCAATCTCCCCCCCTAATGCCTACGTGCAACACTCCCAATTGTTGTTAAGGGTAATTGCCGAAACCAAGGCTATAAGGGAGCGCATGCATGGGTTTATGCCCAAAGGCGTGAACGTCAAGGCGAAGCAAAAATCGCTGGTTTCGCAGGAGGCGCCTGTGCCAAAGCCGGTGCTGGATGTTTTGCCGCCCGATTTTCAGGGAAAACCGGACAATGTTCTTGGGCAGATGGAGGCGTATTTTCGAGGCATTACTGAAGGAAAAGAAGATTTCTTTGTCGGAGTTTCAGAGGAAGAGATTGAGAGTCTCCTTAAAAAAGCCGAAGCCGCCGGGATGAGCATTGCTCGCTTGCGCTTGAATTTGGGCAAAAAGCTTGGGAAGAGTTTACTCCCTCCCTCGTCGTCAGATGAACCAGATTCTCAGGATGAGAAAAAAACAAGCAGCCCGGCCTCTAGGCGAAAAGAGTTCAAGCGGTTACTTACCAAGGCTTTGGAAATGGCAACTGCTGAAGATCAGCTTCTTGCCGAACAATTTGGTAGTGCCCACATGGACGTTGCCGGGTTGAGCCTGTTTCTTGAGGAGGCTTTGGATAAACTGAAAAAAATGATGTATGCTTGCAACCGAGTCAGAGATGGTCGGATGTAAGCTGAAAAGTATTGAGCCAATACCTGCGGGGGTGGCTCTTTTTTTGTTAAGCTTTGCGTTTTGTCGTATAATTAAATAAGCTAAATAATCTAAATATATGTTTAACCCATTTTTAGTTTTGTGCTTTCAGACTTTAATTCTTTGGCTTTTGGTGGTTATACTTTATCGTTTGAAAGACAGGTTTACTCTTATCCCGCTTTATTCGCATATTGCGGTTATGACAGTTTTGACCCATCATCTTAGCGATATGGGCTTTGCCGTAATATTTAATCAGTGGTTTTTCCTAGTAGGTTCATTTTCGTTTTTTACAAGTTTAATGCTTGGTATTTTGTATCTCTATATTTTTGAAGGCCCAAAGGCTGGACGCTTGGCACTTTGGGTTGTTTTATTCTCATCTTTACTCTATATCGGGGTTGTGTATTTGCTTGGCTTGCAAGTTGACACTTCGGGTTGGGTGCAATTAAATGCTCAAACCGCTCGGGTTTATTTTTGGTCAATTTCAGCCATAATCTTAGATATTTTGTTTTTAGCTGTAATCTGGGAGCTGCTTTCTCGAGTTAAATCTTTGTTTTTGATTATTAGAGTTTTTTTAGTTATATTTTCTGTTTATCTTCTTGACTCTTTAGTTTTTGTGACGGGCTCATATTTTGGTTCTAGCGTATATTTTTCTATACTTCAGAGCAGCATCGCGATTCGTTTATTTTTATCTTTTGTTTCCGCCCCCTTGGTTACTTATTTTTTAAAGATTGAAGGATATCTTGAAGAAAGCCGTGAAAAACCAAAGCATTTTTGGGAAATATTGAATTTTAGATCTGATTTAGAAAAGAAAATAGTATCTCTGGAAGAGATGATAAAAAAGCAGAAGGCGTTAGAAAAAAGTTTTTTTGACGCCAAAGAAACTTATCGCCTGGCAATTAACGGCGTTGGCGCCGGTATTTGGGATTGGAATTTGAAAACAAATAAGATTTTATGGTCGCCAAAATCTTATGTGCTTTTGGGATATAAAGAAGGTGAAATGGGTACGACCCTTGATGATTTCAAAAAATCTTTGCATCCTCAAGATTTAAAGAAAACTTTTGATATTGTTGACAACTGCTTGGAGACCGGTAAGCCTTATGAAACAGAATATCGCCTTAAATGCAAAACAGGAGAGTATCGTTGGTTTAGGGCAAATGGTATCACGCAATATGATAAAAATAAAAAACCAATTAGAATGGTTGGCTCAATTATTGATATCAACGAAAAGAAACAGGACGAATTGGAGCTTGAAAAGAAAGTAAAACAGTTAACTGAGATGAACGATCATATGATAAATCGGGAGTTAAGAATCTCGCAATTAAAAGAGGAGTTGGCGTCGCTTAAAAAAAGAAAATAAAATAAAAAAAGCCCCCGAGAGTCGGGGGCTTTTTTTATTTTAGTCAATTTTAATTAAAGTTTTTAAAACCCAGAGCGGGGAGGTTCCTATTCTGACCCAGCCTGATTTTTCTTCGTAGGCTGTAACCTTTGTTCCCTTGGCCAGTTTATCAACGGCTTTATTTTTTATTCCCGGACCGTTTCTAACGTTGACTTGATCATTAATGATTGAGCCGGTAAATAGAAAAGGAGTAGCGCCAACTAGGGCCGGCAAAGATCGGCCCGGTTCGGTAAAGAATTGACCGGGCAAATTGTAAGCGCAAGTGGCGCTGGCGCCGCCATCGGCTTGGAGTTGGTTTTCCAAAGGAACGCCGGCGGCCAATAAGGCATTTTGTGCATCCTCAATTGAAGCGCCTTTGCTGCAATAAATAACCAATTCTTTATTGCCCGGCCTTACGCCAACAAATAATCTAGAGATGGTAAAACTTTCTCCTTTAAATGTTGTATCTGGCGCAAAACCTTCAACCGCCAAATCGCCATTGTTAATAAATGTTTCTTCGCTAAAATCCGAAATCAAGGCCGAATGATTTTTATTATCAATAATTAGCATGCGTCGGTTCTGAGCCATATCAAGCTCTGGACGGCTACCGCTGGTTATAAAAGGATTTTTATTCAAATTAAATTTTAAGGCTAGGCTCAGGTCGGTGGTAGTGCCGGTGATATTAAAAAACGGCATGTTCCAAACAAATTTAACATCCGGATAATCTTTTTTTGACAATTCGGCCGGTTTTTTTTCAAATACCCAATTGTTGGCAGAGGTATCCGCAAATACCGAGGAAGCCGGTGTCCAGGTGGTTTTGGGCGTTGAAGAGGTAATCAGACCAATTTCGTTGTATGGCAAATAGATTATAGTTAGATAATCAAGGTAGCCATTATTGGTTTGAGGTTTAAAAAAACTATTTATACCCCTTGCCTTTACCCAATTTATCGCTTCAAACCCTTCGGGGGTTATTGCTTGCCATTCTTTAGAGGCAGCTTTTGTGTAAAAGGGGAAGAGAATAAAGCAAAAACTTAAGATTAAACCCAAAAATATTTTTTTCATATTTTTTAATTTTAGTTTATATATATGATTATAACACAGCCATTTAAAATCGTATATTGAAATTAAAACTTGACGAAATATAGTTTTGGGTATATACTCATAATAAATAGTTTTACTAATTAACTTAAATAAATAAAATTATGCCAAATTTAGACAAAACCGGGCCAAATGGCCAAGGTCCGATGACGGGAAGAGGCATGGGAAATTGCTCTGGCAGCAATAAAACCAAGCCTGTTGGTCGCGGTTTGGGTTTTGGAAGAAATCAAGGCCGAGGAAGAGGCAGGTTTTCTGCTTTGTACGGCGATTTTTCATGCCCTAAATCAGACAGCTAGTCGGTAATTCCTTTAATAAGTTAAGAGACTGCCGTTTCTTATTAAAATATCAAATGGCAGTCGGCTTATTAAGGTAATTCTGTTATAATAAAAATATGCCACGACCAAAGCTTTTTCGCAGAATTAAATTTAATCCAAGAGTTAAATATTTCAAACCGCAAGGTGTTCCTTTGGCTAATCTTGAAATTGTTCAATTAAGTACGGAAGAGATGGAATCGTATCGCTTAAGACATGTTCAAGGCCTTGATCAAATCGAGGCGGCAAAACAAATGAATACTTCGGCAAGCACTTATCAAAGAATTTTATATTCTGCAAATAAAAAGATTGCTGATGCTTTAATCAATGGCAAAGCGATTAAAATAATTAATTAAAAATATAATTATGAAGGTTATTAAAATTGGTGCTGTTTGGTGCCCGGGTTGCTTGGTCATGAGGCCGCTTTGGAAAGAAATTGAGAAGGAAAATGAATGGTTAAAAAATGAATATTATGATTTTGACAATGATAAGGAGGCGATAAAAAAATATAATGTTGTTGAAAACTTACCGGTTTTTATTTTTTTGGACAGTCAAAATAAAGAATTTTTAAGATTAAGTGGTGAAATTAAAAAAGAAAAATTGATTGAGATAATTAGCGCAAATAAAGACAAATAATCATGAGACATCTATTTAAATATTTATTTTCTATCAGTTTATTTTTTTTCTTGGTTTTAATTCCCGTTAAAGCCGTAACATTTCCGGTTAACGCTTATCTTTTCTATGGTAGTACTTGTCCTCACTGTAGCGCTGAAAGAGTGTTTATAAATAGTGAGTTAAAGGAAAATTATCCCAACTTGAACGTTTTTGAATTTGAAATCTATAACGATTTTGACAATATAGAAATTTTGCAAAAGGTAGCTGAAAAGTTAAACGCCGGAGTCAATGGAGTGCCTTTTTTGGTGATTGGTGATACTTATTTCATCGGATATGCCAATGGTATGACATCATCGGCGATATCAAAGCGTGTTTTAGAGTGCAGCAAGGAATTATGTCCCGATTCAGTCGCCGAGATTGTTAACGTAAAAACGATTTCTTACCAGGAAAATGCTATAAGAGAAGGATTTGTAGAAGTGGATAGCGTTGAGCAAAACACGCCGACACAGTCTGGAGTGGAAGAATTAGATAAACCATTTGAGGATAATGTTGGATTGGATTTTTTGGGGGAAGCTGAGAGTGGAGTTGATCAAAGAATTAAGTTGCCAATATTTGGAGAAGTAAATATAATTAAATTTTCTCTGCCGATCCTGGCGGTGATTATAGGATCGTTGGATGGATTCAATCCTTGCGCTTTATGGACGCTTTTGTTTTTAATCAGCTTGCTTCTGGGAATGGAAGATAAGAGGCGAATGTGGACTTTGGGAATTATTTTTATTGTTGCGTCGGCTTCGGTTTACTTTTTGTTTATGTCGGCATGGCTAAACTTTATCTTATTTTTAGGCTTTGTTTTTTGGGTAAGACTGTTGGTTGGTTTATTCGCTTTGGCCGGGGGCTCTTACAGTGTGCGTGCATTTTTTGTAGATAAAGACAGTGGCTGCAAGGTTACTAATAGTGAGAATCGTCAAAAAGTTTTTAAGAAATTAAAGGCGGTAGCTTTACAAAAAAATTTTATTTTAGCGATTTTTGGCATTATCGTTTTGGCCTTTGTTGTAAATTTGGTTGAATTGGTTTGTTCGGCTGGTTTGCCGGCGATCTATACTCAAGTCTTGGCTTTAAATAATTTATCAAGTTGGCAGTATTATTTTTTGATTTTGTTGTACATTTTTTTCTTTATGCTTGATGATATTTTTGTCTTTTTACTTGCAATGATAACATTAGAGATGACAGGAGTTACTACGAAATATGCCAGATATTCCAGGTTGGCAGGCGGATTAATTTTATTTACAGTTGGTTTGTTGTTAATTTTTAAGCCGGGCTGGCTAATGTTTAACTAAATCTATGTTAAAAAAAATATTCATTTTTTTATTTTTATTTATCCTATCTTATCCGGTTAATCTTTTTGCCCAAGAAGCCATGCCTGATGAGGTTGTTCCAACCGAGACGATTTTTGAAGCCAGAGTAATAAAAATTTTAGAAGAAAAAGAAATCGCTCGTGAAGACGGCGATAAGGCAACCCAGCAAGATCTTTTATTAAAAGGGCTTGAAGGGGAAGATAAAAATAAAGAAATAGAGATTAATGGTATTTCTGAGATTGACTTTGTGAGTGTGAATCATTATAAGGTTGGCGATCGGGTTTTAGTTCAAAAAACTGAGACGCCAGACGGCCAAAGCAATTATTTTATAATTGATATTGTCCGTCGCAACCCAATTTATCTTTTAACTTTTATTTTTGCCGTCGTTACGATTATCATTGGGGGAAGTAAGGGAATAAAAGCGCTCATTAGTTTGATCGCAACGTTCTTAATAATTGTTTATTTTATTTTGCCTAAAATTTTAAATGGCGCAAATCCTTTTTTAATCAGCGTAATCGGCTCTTTAACAATTTTGACGATTATAATTTATTTAACTGAGGGCTGGCATAAAAAATCTCACTTGGCAATTATAAGCGTTACTTTTTCCCTTGTGCTTATTGTTATTCTTTCTTCGGTGTTTACCGCCATGACTCGTTTAACCGGTTTTGCCCAGGAGGAGTCGGTTTTTTTAATCGGCGTCGGTCAAAAGGCAATTGATTTTAAGGGGTTGCTTTTAGCCGGTATTTTAATTGGCGCGGTTGGGGTTTTGGATGATATAATCGTTGGTCAGCTGGAGGCAGTTAAGCAGATAAAAGAAGCGAATCCCAATTTAAAACCGATGCAAGTTTTTAAAATGGCTTATCGCGTTGGTAACACTCATTTGGGCGCAATTGTTAATACGCTTTTTTTAACTTATGCCGGCGCCTCTTTGCCGTTGTTGCTATTGTTTACCTTAAAACAAGAACCATATTTGACCTTTAATCAAATTATTAATAACGAAGTGGTGGCAACAGAAATTGTCAGAACTTTGGTTGGCAGTATCGGGGTGGCAATGTCTATGCCAATCTCAACTTATTTCGGCGCGTTTTGGTTAAAAGCTGATATTTCCGCACCGAAGAAAAAATAAAATTATTAAATAAAAAACATCCCGATACAATCGGGATGTTTTTTATTTGGAATTATTTTTTACCGACAAAGTTTGCACCAATGGCCGCAATACCCTGCATGACTTCAACCGGAAGGGCAAAGATAACGGTTTTGGACGGGTCGGGATTAATCGCTTCAATTGTTTTTAGAGTTCTTAAAGATAAACCGCCCGGAGCCGTTGCTAATTTATTGGCCGCCGCAGCCAAATTTTCTGAAGCTTTTAATTCGCCTTCGGCTCTGATAATTACCGCACGTCTTTCGCGTTCGCTTTCGGCTTGTTTGGCCATAACGCGTTTCATATCAGCCGGCAGTTCGATGTCTTGGATTTTGATACTGGAAACACTGACGCCCCAAGGATTAACTGCGGTTGTAACAATTTTTTCAATTTCTTCGGCGATTTTATCTCGTTCGGTTAACAGTGAATCAAGCTCAACGGAACCGATGACATCGCGCAAGGCCGCTTGAGCGTATTGGCTGACGGCCATTTTGTAATTTTGAATTTCTAAGACGACCATTTCGGCTTTTTCCACGCGAAAATAGACAACGCCGTTTATGCCAACCGGTACATTATCTTTGGTGATGGCTTCTTGTTGAGGAATATCAACTGTCAAAATTCTGATGTCAACTTTGGTCATGGTTTGAATGACCGGGAAAATCCAGGTTAGACCGGGATTTCTGGTGCCGGAGTAGCGGCCCAAGGTCAGAACCACGCCCCTCTCGTATTGGTTGATGATTCTGATGCCGGGCAGGATGATAAAAAAGAACACGAAGCCCCCTCCGAAGAGGAAAAAAGTGGCAAATGCGATTTCCATAGTTTTAGTTATTTATTATTTATTAATTATTTAATTTCTTTTAAAAAGTTTTCCGCTAAATTTTTTACACTTTGGCCGGTTTCAAAATTTTTCCAAACAACCACCACATTGGCACCGTTGAAAACGGCGCTCTGAATTTCTTTGGGCGTATCGCCGCCGGCCACGGAAACAATTAAATTATATTGACCTTTGATCTGATTAATTTGATAGTAAGGGATTGATTTTCCTTTGGTTTTCTCGGTTTCATCCACGCCGCGATGCAAAATCACAACTTCAGGCAAGGCGCTCATTTTTTTAAGAATTTCAATGGCGCTGGGCACGTTCATCATATCAATCATGGCGTCAACATTGTATTTTTTGCAAGCTAAAACGAATTGGTTTAATGTTTCAAGCGGGGCTACGCCCAAAGCGGTAACGGCGTTAGCGCCGGCGTTTTTAAAAGTTTCAACTTCTCTTTCGGCTAAATCAGCGATTTTAATGTCAGCCACAATATAGGCAAACGGCAAGCGGCTTCTGATTGCCCTAACGGCTTGAGCGCCATGGATTTTTATCAGGGGCGTGCCGGCTTCAATGATGATTTTTTCTGAAACCGGTAAAGTATTAATTGTTAATAAGGCATCATTTAGCGTGCCGTTCAAAGCAACTTGAAGATATCTCTTTTTTCGGTTCAGGCGCATGTCGTTTTTTGACTTTAAAATATCAACGACATACTCATCTTTTTTAATTTGGTATTTTTGATCAGGTATATTCTGGGATATTTTTCCGGCCAAATTTTTGCCAACAATCGATTCCATAATTTCTTCCAAGTCATTCTTAACTAAAACCGGGTCCGCATCTTGCATCTTAATGCCTTTTAAATTTTGTTTTTCCAAAATCATTTTTATGATTTTATCCCGATTCTTTTTATTTTTTGAAAACGAAAAAACAATAAAAGCCAAAACCCCAAAATTTATAATTGTTTCCAGGTTGAATCGACCATTTATAACGCTTGTAAGACTTAAGGAATAAAAAAGGACGAGTAGGACAATGGTGGTAATAAAAATTTTTAAGTTTTTTTTATTTGGTTTTGCCATAACCTTTGATTGAACTTAAAAATTCCTGGGCTAATTCGCCGACTCTATTGGGGTTTTCATAAAATTCTTTCCAGACAACGGCAATGTCGGCGCTGTTAAAAAATGCTCGTCTGGCATCGGCCAGTTTTTCGCCCCCGGCAACAGAAATAACAATATTGTAAGTGCCCTTGATTCGGCTAATGTCATAATAGGGAATAGCCTTGGTTGAATTCAGGGCCTGATCTGCACCACGGTGTAGGACTACCACATCGGGTCGAGTTTTAAGTTGTTGTAAAACTTCAAACGGAAATTCAACATTGAGCATATCAACCATTGAATCAATTTTTAAGTCTTGGCAGGTTTTGATGAAAGCATCAATTGTTTCAATTGGGGCCAAGCCTAGGCAAGTGGCAGCTGACGCGCCGGCATTTTTGGCCGCAGAAACTTCGGTAAAGCCGCGATCCATACATTTAAGGTCGGCAACAACATAGGCATTTTGACCATTAATGCTTTCCCAAAAATTAACCAAGCGTCTTAAGCCGATGGTGCCGTATTCTTTAATAAACGGCGTGCCGGCCTCAAGTAAGATCTCTTTTGCGGCAGGTAGCTGGCCAACCATACTTAAAACTTCGCCCATTGAGCGGTTAAAGGCAATTTGAAGATATTTCTTTTTTGGGTTGAGTATCATTTAATTCCCCTAGATTTATGCGAATTTATGTTTGGATTGTTTATCGCATTATATCATTTTCAGGTTTAAAATCCAATTTTAATAATTCATTTTTTAATTAAATTAATTAATTTGCTATAATATAAATGTATCAATTTTCAGGAAAAATATAAGCGAGTATGTTAAAAAAAATAAAATCAAACAATTTAATCCTGATTGCCTTTGCGGCTATTTTGGTAGTTGGCCTAAGCTATTATTTTCATACGGCTTATAATCGAATTTTAGGGACGAGGCATTTGGATGTGGTGGAAGTTGATAATTATGAGGGCCAAAATTTATCCTCGGTAAATAATTTTCGGGAAAACTCAATTAAAGGTCCTCAGTATATTAATCAAGGAAAATATCAATTGGAAATAAAAGGCCTGGTTGAGAATCCCAAGATTTTAACCTATGATGAAATAATCGGAAATTTTAAGAGTCAAAAAAAAGTGGTTAAATTAAATTGCGTTGAAGGTTGGTCGGTGACAATCCTGTGGGAAGGTGTATTATTGCGCGATTTATTTGATCAAGTTAAGCCGACCGGTCAAGCAAAAGTCGTAATTTTTCGAGCCGTTGACGGTTATTCAACTTCGTTTCCATTGAGTTATTTTTATGACAATGATATCTTAATGGCTTATAAAATGAACGAAGCCAAACTCTTACCGGAAAGAGGTTTTCCTTTCCAGCTGGTTGCCGAAAGCAAGTGGGGTTACAAATGGATAAAATGGATTAAAGAAATCGAATTTTCCAACGATGAAAATTTTGAAGGCTATTGGGAAAAACGAGGTTATTCCGATACCGGAGACCTAGATAAAGAGTTTTTAAAATAATATGAAAATCATTAAAAAAGTCACTCACTATCTTTTATTTATTTTTTCTTTTTTATTGATCATTTCCGGCTACGGCATTACCGAATTCAGAACAGTGGAGAAATATACTTTTGGTTTGTTAACTAAATCTTTGGCTTTTGAAATGCATTCTTGGCTGGCCATTCCTTTTATTGTGGTTTTGGTCTTGCACATTTTTTTTGTCAGCCGCCGTCGAAGATAATAAAAAATTTATAATAATAAAAAAACACCTTTATTTAAGGTGTTTTTTTATTAAGACGCAAAAGGGTGGCCAACGGGAATCGAACCCGTAACGAGAGTGCCACAAACTCTAGTGATAACCATTTCACCATGGCCACCCTTCTGCGTCCAAATTTATTTAAACTAATTTTTATCAACGCCCCCAGCAGGAATCGAACCCACATCTCAAGCTCCGGAAGCTTGCATTCTATCCATTGAACTATAGGGGCACAAACGATGTTAGGTCGATTTTTTATCCGCTCAAACTCTCGCCCCCGCGAGGAATCGAACCTCGATCTAAGGCTTAGAAGGCCCTCGTTCTATCCGTTGAACTACAGGGGCGCGAGCTTGAGTGGATAATTGTTAAAAAAATACGTCAGAATAGACCTATCATATCAGAAAATTATCAATAAGTCAATCCTGCCTGATCAGATTTTGGCACTGTTTGGTGCTGGTGATTGCCGTATGTCCAAGCAGTTTCTGAATTTGTTCAGTTTGTGCCCCTTCATTAAACATCAAATAAGTAAAAGTGTGGCGCAGGGTTTGAGGTGTAATTTTTTTACCAAAACCCGCGAGCTTGCCGTAGTAAGAAACGGATCGTTGCAGGCTGCGTGGAGTTAAGTGCTCTGTTTGATTGCCATTATTTTTAGCTCGATCGTGTCTGACGAAAAGATAGTCCGACTTGTCTTTGCGTTGCTCAAGATATTTTTTTATGGCAAATTTTGCTTGATTTGATAAAACACATATCCTTGGTTTTTGTCTTTTCCCATAAACCATAAATTCATCTTGATTAAGGTTAATATCATTCTTTTTTAGGATTGTAATTTCAGACACTTTTATGCCGGAACAAAAGAGTAGTTCTAAAATCGCTTGATCTCTTAATTTAACAATTTGCTTTTCGGAAGTTTCCATTGGAGTTTTTAGCAATTTTTCAACTTCATTTAAGTCAAGGCAATTAACACTCTTTTTTTCCGTTTTGTCCAAGAATATATTTTTGTAATTAAGCCCGCATAATTTTTTTTCATTCAGGTATCTAACAAAGGATCTTAAGGCAATCAAATGATAGTTTTGAGTCGTCTTGTCCAATAAATATCGGCCCGATGTTTGTTTGGCCAGCCAAAGCCGATATTTTTTTATCAAGTCAACGCTTATTCGTTCCGGTGATTTTATTTTAGCAAAACGCAAAAATCGATTAAGATAGAATTCGTAATTTGTTATTGTCTCAGCGCTCAATCCTTTTTCATTTTTTTGTTGCTCTAAAAACTTCTTAATTAGGGCATTCATATTTATGATATAAATCTTAGCTGATTATATTTTACGACACAAAGACATTTTTGCCAATTATTTTTATGGCTTGAAAAAAATAAAATAATGTTGTATCATCAATAATTCAGTCGAGCCGCCCCGTTTGGCGACAACCCCGACTGAGAAAGGAGTTATTCTCTTTCAGTTTCTACCGGTTAACCCTAATTGAGGGTAGCCCAAAAAGGAGTTTAAGTTGATAAGAAAAATTGCGTTCTTTAAAAATGCTGATGAGACAAACACTGCCCCTTACATTGGTACTATTGACGGGGAGATAGTGTTTGCGCACCGAAGTTTGGTGCAGATTATTGATGGTCTGTCGCTTGAGCGGCTGCCACTGAGCGTTTGGCTTAGGTGGGTCCAAAGCAACGACGGGAAGGCTAATTCACTAGTTGCTTATCCTAATCTTAAGGTTAGGTATGATCGGGTTAAACCGAAGGCCGGCTTTGCCAGCTCTCATTTTCTGGCTTTTGTTGACAGTCAGAATTTTTGTTTTAACCTGAACGGGTTATCCCATCAACTTTCGCGTTCGCTCAAACGCTTTAACCAGCGCTTGTCCATGCGCTTGGTATTTGATCGGATTGATCAGTTTTTTCCGATAGATCGGATTGAATTCTTCGTGAATTCTAGATTCAACCATTCATATGTAAATAAATGTGATGCGAGCATTCTTTCGGGTAATGACCCGAAGTACAATATTGTTCCGATCAGGAGGAATGGAAAAAAAACGGATTTGGACGCGCCCATTTGCGATCAAATCTATAGTTTTGCGGACGAGCCGACCGGTCAGGGCCTGCTGGTTTTAACTGGTGATGGTGACTATTCTTTTGCCATCAAAACTTGGTTGAGAAAAAACCCTGGTGGTCGCGCTGCTTGCGTGGCGATAAGCAGAACAGTCTCGCCGGAACTGATAGAGCTGGCCAACCTTGATAATTTCGATCTTCTTCAGATCGGAGTGGATCCGTCGTTCTTTGACGCCTGTTGGGTGCAAAACACCCATAGCCATAACTAAAAACAACGAGCCGACTTCCCTGGCGGGAAGCCGGCTCTGATTTTTTATCTGAATATTTTAATTATCTTTAATTTGAAATTCAATCGGGTTGGGCAAGTCGCGATACCCACCGGAATTGTATAAGACAAAGTCGGGCAGACTAATTTTACAGCCATTCTCGGTCATTTCTGAAATCACTCCATTTTGCGGTACATCCCACATTTTCGTATCTTTGGGGATTGTGGCGGTTTGATTTGTGATTTCGTTATGAATGGTCCAGCCCGGGGTTTCAAATTTTCCTTCTTTGGTTGTGGCTACAAAGGTGTTGTCTTTAAGGACTGATTCGGCGCTTAAATCAAACTCCAGGTAATGGTCATAGCTAAAGTACATCGCGCTTGAAGTAATGCCCATTACTGTTTGCGCCGGCCATTCTTCACGATAAATTATTTTAATTTTCCATTTGCCCAAGTAGGGATATTTAGCATTTTCCGGCACGGAGTCTTTTATCAGTTCACCCTCGGCTTGGTATTTGATTGTGCCACGGTAATTTGGATTGGTGGCAAAGATCGGTTTGGAAGTCATGGTTTGGCCTTGATCGATTTCAAAACATGATTCTTTGGTTTTTACTTTGATGGCACTGGAATCAATTTTATTCTTTAAATCTGCGTTGCTAAAAATTAAAATTATTCTCTCAAAATTTTCATTGGCTTTGTCAAAGCAGAAAGACCTTTTTTCCAATTCGCTCCAATCTTCAACATAAGGCTGCCCGTTATTTTTCGGATAGATCACCGCTTTGATTGATGCGTTTTGGTTTTTGCCGGTAAAATTTTTCAAATCCGTAAAAGTTGCTTTTTTAACGCCTTGGCTTTCGCTGAAAAATGTTTCGATTACTTGGGCGCTCAATAACTTCAATTCTTTTGTATTAACACTGGTTTCGCCGGGCACCAAGAACGTCAGGTCGGCATTGGCTCCACTTTGGGACGATTGGGCCGGAAAGAATTTGCTTTGATCCGCCTCTTTATATCTTTCAATCGGAATTTTATTGTAATTCCAGAGAGTAAATTCCCGCCAAGTTTTATTAAAGCCGTTTTCAATATTTTTGTCAGCACTTTCCAGGGCCGAGCCAGAGCTTTGACCACAACCCTCAAATATTTTTACAATTACGCCCCGATCTTTTGTTGCGGTTAGAAAGAAGGGGAAAAGGTAGGCGCCGTATTCAAAATCATCGCCGTTGGAATTCAAGCTGATTTGCGGTTTGATGATGAAATTATCAACGTAGCCTTGTTCGCTGTTATCTTTTGGATAAATAAAGTCTTCTGACCACGTTGCCGTTCCTTCAATCCACCATAAATTTGCTTTGATAAAACTGCAGCCGAAAGCTCTTTGAAAGGCGTGAAATATTTCATGAACGGTTGTGGTCTTAAGGTTTTTATCATTAAGGTTTTCCCTAATTATAATAAAACTGCTTTTGCCGTTGCCGTTGTCGGGCGCGTTTACCCCATAAGAAGATGAGCCGTTTGTATTTAAAAGCAAAGAATAATTAGCCGGTCCGACATAAATATCCAATTTGTCATCGCCGCCCAGGGTGTTGTCGCTCGGTGGAATTTTACCCAAAAGGCCGACATATTGAGCATAAGCTCTGTCAGTATTGAGATTGCTGACAATTTTTTGGGCGGTGGAATAATAAAGTTTTGTGATTTTTTCCTCGTTATTTATTATTTCCCTTTTTTCCGGATACCAAACCTTAATTTTACCGTCAGCCGTAATTAGGCCGTCATCACTTTTGTACTGGATCGGGCGATCAAAGGCGCGAGCCGTTTCAACCAGACCAAAACCGACCGTCGGTTTTTGAATTTCATCATTTAAAATTTGACTGATATAACTTTCGGGATTGTCCGGTCTTAAAAAATATGGCTTCAATGCAGCCTTTGTTTCTACCGAGAGCTTATCCCAATTTTCTTGAACTTCAGTCAAGGCGCCTTGGTCCTCAAACGGAGAGTTTTTGGTAAAATATTGAGCCGGCAGAGTTGGATCGTTGAACAAAAATTTGATTTTATAAACCAAAGATTTTTCCAAGTCAATTTTTCCTTCTTCAAAATCTTTTTGAATTAAATCTATGCCCGTCAATTCGGTTTTGTATCTATTGTCAATTACCTGACTTTGGGGCTCATCGGTTATCGGTCGAAAGAAATAAAGTCCTAGCCCTAAGATAATTATAAGAAAAATGGTAAAGCCTAAAATTGATGTTTTATTGATTTTAATCATAGATTTTACATTAATAAAACTAACTACAGTATAGTGTATCGTCACTTATTATTCAATAAAAACACCCCTTAAAAAAGGAGTGTTTTTGATCTCGGTTTCTTGTGCGAACCGGACTATTGTCGGCTGATTATTTATTGGCTTTGTCAATTGATGGCTTGATTTTCTTGTTAAATCTGATAATGACTTTTCCAAACTGATTTCAGCTTTTAATAAACAGCGGATTTTTATAATAGTATTAAAATTTATCGCCCGCGTCTGAAGGGGCGGGAGTTTTGGTTGTAGCGATTGTTCGGCTTGCGGGAGTGTCGGCGGGGTTTAGAATTATTTTCATCAGAATAAGACGAATATCTTTTTGTGCGACCCATTGGTCCGATTGGTTTTTCTGTCTTGATAAAAGTTTGAATACGGCGCGGCGGCAATTCCGGTGTTTGCAAAACATTGATTTTTTTACGGATCAATTTTTCAATATCCCTGATATCCGGCCATTCGGACGGCGCGGCAAAAGAAATGGCTTTGCCCGCTTTGCCGGCGCGTCCGGTGCGTCCGATGCGGTGAACATAGTCTTCATTGTTATCCGGCAAATCGTAATTGATTACCAGGGCAATATCATTAACATCCAAACCTCTGGCGGCAATGTCGGTTGCCACCAACACACGATATTTGCCGGATTTAAAACCGGCCAGTGCGTCTTTTCTTTGGTTGGGAGACAAGTTGGAGTGAATTTCAGCTGAAGCATGGCCCATGCCTCTGACGTTGTGGGCAATCTTTTTCGCTCCGTATTTAGTGCGCGAAAATACTAAAATTGAACCATCGTGTTCAGCAAGCATTTTATCCAAGAGCTGCATTTTTGTTTCTTTCATTGTAAAAATAACATGCTGATTGATTTGGGCCGCAGACGTACCGGAGGGGGCCACTTCAATGCGCAAAGGCATTTTCATATGGGCGGAAGCGATTTGGGCAATGGCAGTTGGCATGGTGGCTGAAAACAAAAGTGTTTGTCTGTTTTCCGGCACGGTTTTTAGAATTTTTTTAATTTGCGGCAAAAAGCCAATATCAAGCATTCTGTCCGCTTCGTCTAAAACCACAATTTTTACTCTGTCCAGCCGGCAATTTTTTTGTTCGATTTGATCAAAAAGTCGGCCGGGAGTAGCCACAATAATATGCGGGTTTCTTTTTAAGCTTTGAATTTGGGCTGACATGGAAGCGCCGCCGATTAAGATGGCGGTTCTTAATCCGAATTTTTTTCCGATTTCAGATAAAGTTTCTTCAACCTGTTGGGCCAGCTCTCGGGTTGGTAATAAAACCAAGCCCTGGCCTTGGTTTTTGGCCAAAAGCTGAAGCATGGGAATGCCAAAAGCTAAAGTTTTGCCGGTACCGGTCTGAGCAATACCAACCACGTCTTTGCCTTCTAGGGCAATCGGGATGACTTGATATTGAATCGGAGTCGGCTGAGTGAATTTTGGTGCCAGGGCTTTTAGCAAATTGGGTGCAATTCCCAATTGGCTAAAATCGGCAGCGTCGGTTTTTGGTTGTGTCATATAAAAAAATTAGTGACCCGCATTCCACTGGCCACTAGTCAATATGACGCAAGAGAGATTTGGATCAACGGTTAAATATTAATAACCGTTTAGTTTAATATTAAATTCTATCATAAATTTATGATTTTGTCAATGTTGAGGTAAAACCCCCAATATTTATTGACAAAAAAATAGAATAATGTTATTATTAAGTATGTTAATTAAGTAATTACGATATCTCGGTTTTGCCGTTTTAGACAAAACTTGGGTACCGTAAAAGGAAAGGCAAAGCAATGCTAGACAAAAGAAAAAAAGAGAAGATTATTGAGAAGTATAAAACTCATGCTTCCGATACCGGTTCTTCTCAGGTTCAAATCGCAATTTTGACCGAAGAAATCAAAGAGCTGACCAAGCACTTGAAGGAACACAAAAAAGATTTCTCGTCTCGCCGCGGTTTATTGAAAAAAGTCGCTGAAAGACGACGTTTATTGAATTATCTTTATCGTGAAGACCAGAAGGCCTATGACGAATTGGTTAAAGATCTTAAATTGAAGGTGGTTAAGCCGCTTGAAGAAAAGAAAGATGATATCGTTGATGAAGACATTATGAGTTCGGCCGAAGAATTGGAAGAGGTTGAAGAAAAAGAGTAAACTAGCAATAGGAGGATATAAAATATGATTAAACACAAAGAGCAACGAATTGGTGTTTTTGTTGATGTTGCCAATATGTATCATTCCGCCAAGAATCTCTACGGCGCTAAGGTTAATTTTGATGAAGTTTTACGTACGGCTACGGCTGGTCGTAAATTAATTAGAGCAATCGCTTACGTAATTAAATCAGAATCAGACGAAGAAAAATCGTTTTTTGAAGCCTTGGGAAGCCAAGGCTTTGAAGTTAAAGCCAAGGATTTGCAAGTTTTTGTTGGCGGGGCAAAAAAGGCCGATTGGGATGTTGGGCTGGCTGTTGACGCAATTAAATTGGCGGACAAATTGGATGTGGTAATTTTGGTTTCCGGCGATGGCGACTATGTTCCGCTGGTTGTTTATCTTAAGGAAAATAAAGGTTGTCAGGTGGAAGTGGTTGCTTTTGGCAAAACAACTTCACAGAAACTGGGGGAGAGTGTTGATGATTTCATTGACCTGGGATCTGATCCGGAAAGATTTTTGATTATCCCGCAAAAGAAGAAATTGTTTCCGTTTAATAATAGAAAAAAAGTTAGATAATAATTAAAATAATAAATTAAGAAGCTGAAGCACGACGTTGTTAGTAGTTAACAGCCGGCAGATGTTGCCGTTTGTTAAATACTAGTAACGCATTCGGTAAATTTCAGCTTCCAGGAGTAAATTATGGAAAAAAAAGTTTTTGAAGCTGAGTTTGCCGGAAAAAAACTCATCATTGAGACCGGTCATTTAGCAGCTCAGGCCGGCGGTTCCTGCACCGTACGCTATGGCGATACGGTAGTTTTAGGTACGGCAACAATGGGCGGAATTCGCGAAGGCGTTAATTATTTCCCGCTTTCAGTTGAGTACGAAGAAAGACTTTATGCTGCCGGAAAAATTAAAGGCAGCCGTTGGATTAAACGCGAAGGCCGACCGACCGATGAGGCGGTTTTAACCTCACGTTTAATTGACAGATGCATCAGGCCGTTATTTTCTAAAGAGATAAAAAATGAAGTTCAGGTTGTAACCACTGTTTTATCTTATGACCAGGAAAATGATTCTGATTTTGTCGGCTTAATCGCGGCTTCTTGCGCTTTGGCAATATCCAATATCCCTTGGGCCGGACCCTTATCCGGCATGAGATTGGGCCGAATTAACGGTGAATGGGTTTTAAATCCGACCTTTAGTGCCAGAGAAAAAAGCGATTTGGATTTGTTTGTTTCCGGCATTGACGGCAAAGTTTTAATGATAGAAGCCGGGGCCGAGGAAATTTCGGAAGACACGATGTATCAAGCCATTGAGTTTTGCGTTAAACATTTGAAAGAGCCAATTGCCTTAATAAATGAAGTGGTTAAAGCGGTGGGTAAACCCAAGGCGGTTATTGCCAAACCGGTTGAAGGCGAAGAAGAAACACCGGAAGCAATGAAAGAGCTGATGGAAAAATCAAGCGCTTGGATTAAAGAAAATGTCCCCGCGATTTTATTTGATCAAAATTTATTGACAAAAAAATCCCGCCAGGAAGCCTTGGCAAATGCCCAGGAAGAATTGATGAAATATTTAGAGGAGCAGGGAATTGGTAAGGAAAGACGCAAAAAGGCTTTACCAATTTTCGGTGAATTTGCCGAGAAGGAAGTGACCCGCGGCATTTTGGCTGAAGACAAAAGAGTTGACGGAAGATCTCTTACTCAAATTAGAAAATTATCAGCCGAAGTTGCCTTTTTGCCGCGCACCCATGGTTCGGGTTTGTTTAATCGCGGTGAAACTCAGGTTTTATCAATTGTAACTTTGG